>QCNR01000007.1 GCA_003210075.1 Pelagibacteraceae bacterium AG-426-G09 | reverse complement strand
ATGTCAAAAAAAATCTATGTATCAGAAATTACAGAATGGCTTTCTAAGACTTTCTATAGAAAAATTACATTTATCAAATCAAGTGAAGATTCATTTACATTATCAAACAAAAAACTTGTAAATCGAATTGATATAAATATATCAAAAAATCAACTAAAAAATTTTTGTAAAAATTTGAATATTTAATATGGCAACATTAAGTCAACTGTATTTCTTTACGAATACAAATAAATAGTTTATTTAAAGTATAAACATGAAAAAAAAAGTAGCATTAATTTTTGGAATAACAGGACAAGATGGATCTTACTTATCTGAATTTTTATTAAAAAAAAAATATATTGTACACGGGGTTAAAAGAAGATCCTCTTCAAGAAATACTTATAGAATTGATCATATTTATCAAGATCCCCATATTAAAAAAAGAAGTTTTATTTTGCATTATGGGGACATAACTGATTCTTTGTCAGTGACCAGACTGATTAATCAAATCAAACCTGATGAAGTTTATAATCTAGCAGCTCAATCTCATGTACAAGTTTCCTTTGACTCGCCAGAGTATACAGCTAATGCTGATGGCCTGGGATCTTTAAGAATTCTTGAAGCAATAAGGTTTAATAAATTAGAAAAAAAAACTAAATTTTACCAAGCAGGCACTTCTGAACTTTATGGAAAGAATGAAAAAATTCCTCAAAATGAAATGACACCATTTCATCCAGCGAGTCCATATGGTGTAGCAAAACTATATGCGCACTGGATAACAATTAATTATAGAGAAGCGTATGATATTTTTGCTTGCAATGGTATTTTGTTTAATCATGAAAGCCCAAGAAGAGGAGAAACATTTGTTACCCAAAAAATAGTTCAAGCAATGTGCAAAATAAAATTAAAAAAACAAAAAAAATTATATTTAGGAAATTTATATTCAAGAAGAGACTGGGGTCATGCTAGAGATTATGTAGAAGCTATGTGGCTAATGATGCAACAAAAAAAACCTGATGATTATGTTATAGCTACCGGAAAACAGACTAGTGTAAAAAACTTTATTAATATGGTAGCAAAAAAATTAAAAATTAAACTTTCTTGGCATGGAAAAGGAATTAAAGAAGTGGCAAAAGATATTAACCAAAATGTTATAATAGCATGTGATAAGGCATATTATAGGCCATTAGAAGTAAACACACTTCTTGGAGAATCAAAAAAAGCAAGGTCAAAACTAAAGTGGAACCCTAAGACTAATCTTAATCAATTAGTTGATGAGATGATAGAAAAAGAGCTAGATTATCTCAAATGAAATTATCTAAGGGAAGCAAGATTTATTTAGCAGGTCATAGAGGTATGGTCGGCTCAGCAATCTATAAAAAACTACTACAAAATAATTATACAAATATCATTGTAACAAAAAAAAAAAAATTAGACCTTATTAAACAAAGAGAAACTTTTAATTTTCTAAAAAAAATAAAACCTGATTTAGTAATTATAGCAGCTGCTAGAGTAGGTGGTATTTATGCAAATCAGAAATATAAGGATAGATTTATTTATGAAAATTTACAAATCCAAAACAATTTAATTCATGGATCCTTTAAGGCAGGAGTAAAAAATTTATTTCTTTTAGGTTCAAGCTGCATTTATCCTAGACTTAGCAAACAACCAATGAAAGAAAATCAATTACTCACAGGATTACTTGAAGAAACAAATGATGCATATGCTATTGCTAAAATCGCTGGTTTAAAAATGTGTGAGTATTACAGTAAAATTCACAAAATTAGCTACAAAGGTTTAATGCCCCCTAATTTGTATGGACCAAATGATAATTATAATTTGAAAAGTTCTCATTTTTATCCTGCTCTTCTAAAAAAAATTTATAATGCCAAAGTCCGTAATAAAAAATATTTTGAAGTATGGGGATCAGGAAAAGCGAGAAGAGAGCTTATGTACGTGGATGATTTTGCAGATGCTTTAATTTTTTTTATGAATAAAAGGATAAAAGAGCCATTTATTAATATTGGTATCGGCAAAGATTATCCAATTATTTGGTATGCAAAATTTTTAATGAGAAAAATGAATGTAAATTTAAAAATTAAATATGATAAATCAAAACCAGACGGTATGCCAAAAAAACTTTTAGATATAAGTTTAGCAAAAAAATATGGCTGGAAGCCAAAATATGATTTTGACGATGCATTTGAGAATACTTATAATAACTTTTTAAAAAGTAAAAAATAATTATTTAAATTTATTTTCAAAATATTTAAATGATAAGTGAGATAAATAGATTACTAATAATACAAAAATAATAGTAAAAATTTCACCAATATAACTATTAAATACTAAATAATTATCATTTTCTGGAATATTTAGAACAAATCTGCAAAACTGTCTGAAAAACCATACTAATCCAAAATGTATCATATATACGCCATAACTTATTGTACCAAGGTATACTGTATATCTATTAGATAATATTCTA
Source organism: Pelagibacteraceae bacterium AG-426-G09 (assembly GCA_003210075.1). GTDB lineage: Bacteria > Pseudomonadota > Alphaproteobacteria > Pelagibacterales > Pelagibacteraceae > Pelagibacter. Next base: position 61,026 of record QCNR01000007.1, on the reverse strand, counting down.
TATAAAATTGAATTATTTTTTAGGCAAGAAATGAACAAAATTGTTAAACCAAATAATAGCGGAGCAAAAATATATTTATTATTTAAAATTAAATAATCACTAAAATATATTAATAAAATACATAGGATTATCATTATCAATGAATAAAATTGAGAGATATTTTTTTTAAATTTTTCATAAATTAAATAAACTAATGAGCCAAGAAAAAAACTATATATACATCTGGTTGGATAAATAAAGTTATCAAGATTTGCAAAACCAATATTGTTTAGATAAAATAACAATAAAGATAATAAAATTAATAAAATGAATATAGAAAGTTTATATCTTGTATTTAATACCACTAAAGCAAAAATAAAATATGTATAAAACTCTGTTGATATTGACCAACTTGGTAAATTAAAAGACCACCCGTACCATCCATGTAAAAGAAAAATATTAGCAATCAAAGAATAAAAATTATTAAAACCTGTAAATGGCGCATATGTTGTTTGTAAATTTGTATAATTTTCGACTATTATTTTTATTATTTCAATGAGTATAAAAACTAGTAGTGTTAATAGATGTAGGGGATAAAGCCTTAAAAATCTTTTCTTTTGAAAATTAATTAGATCTATTTTTGAATTAATTTTTTCAATATAGTTTAAACTTATTACAAACCCACTTAGAACAAAAAAAAAATCAACAACTAAGCCACCATTTATAATTAAATTCGATTTTTGAACAAACGTATCAATTTTTAAATGATGTAAGACAATTATTAGAGCAAAAATTCCTCTAAAGGTTTCTAAGGGCAGTATCATTATTTATTTTTTAAAATACTTTAAATCTTTTGAAGTACCATTGTAAGGTCCAGTTTTGTACTCACATAATATACTATTTTTTTTTAAAATTTGTAACTCGTGACCTCCCTGGAATGTTATTGATATATCACCCGATTTCATTAAAAATGTTTTAAGTTTTGTATTATTGATATCAAAATATGTTAACTTAGCTGCTCCTCTTAACAAAATCCATGACTCTTGAATAGGTCTTTTTGATTTAATTATACTATGCTTTAAATGATGATGAGATTTAATTATTTTTTTATCTTTAAATTTTATTATAGATGCTTGCAAAAACTCATTATTAGGTGATAAATTAATTCTGTCTAAATTTGTCTTTGATTTATAAAACACATGAATTAATTTTTTTTTTTTAATTTTTGAAAATATTTTATGCATTAATTACTTAATTAGTGTAGGTTTAAATCGGTAAGTATCTCCCTCATAATCTTTCCCTCCTCTTTTGCCAATTGTAAATACAATAAATTCATTTCCATCTTTACCAATTTTAAGAGCATGCATTTCATTGGGAGGTGTTTCAACTAAATCTCCAATTTTTAGTAATTTCATTTTTGGTCTTTTTTTTGATTTTAATGGTTTATACCAGTATTCTAAAGATCCTTTAGTAATATACATCCACTGTGTAGTCTTTTTATGATAATGATCTCCTCTTCTTGTATTAGGCTTTGACTTAATTATAGCCACATGTTGTATATTATTTTTATAAAAAATATCTTTAATTGTCCCACGCTTATCCTGAAAGCTAATTTTTAATTTTCTATATTTCATAATTTTAGGTGTATAAAATTTTAATTTTTTTATTCATTTTTTTGATCTTGTTAATTACTAAATTACTTATATTCCAAGATAAAATTATACAAGCAATTTTTTTATATTTTTTAATTTCTAAATCGTCTTTAATAGGGATCCTGGTATATGGCGTAAATTTATTTTTTTTATATTTTGATGCATCTGTGATAAATTGAAGAATTTTATTATTAAGACCATAAAATGTTAAAAAAGTGTTAGATTTAGCAGCGGCCCCTATACCGCATATTGTGTAACCTTTGAGAATAAGATTATTTAATTTTTTTAAAAATAAAAATTTTTTATTATTTATTTTTCGCATCATACTTAAATAAAATTTTACCTTATAAATTTTATTATAATTTTTAAATTTATTTAAATTGAAATTAGTTTTCCATATACTAGAATTACTTTTTGATGCAACTGATCTTAAGCTACCACCATGATATTTATTTCTGCTCATCTCAATTAAAGTAAAATTATTATGATTTAGAATTGATTTAATATTCTTAGATGTAAAATAGGATACATGTTCATGATAGATTTGATCAAATTTTAAAGATACAGCACCTATGGCAAAATCTGGCTGCTCAAATATATATAAGCCATTTTTTTTTAGTATATTAAATACTCCTTTTAAAAAATTTGATGGATCATCCGCATGATTAAAAACATTATTCGCGATAACAAAATCAAATAATCCAAGTTTTTTTTTAATTTTTTTACTTTCTTTATTATTAAATATTGAATTTATAGATTTAATATTATTTTTTCTGGAAAGTTTGGTCATAACTTTTGATGCATCAACACCAATTGCTATTGCACCTTTTTTTTTAAATAATTTGCATAAATAACCATCATTAGAACCAATTTCTAAAATTTTTTTATTTTTTAAATTGAATTTCTTATCCAAAGTATTTGCATAATCCCTCCAGTGATTTTTAGAATATTTTGAATTTGATGCAGTATAAGAATAATCAATATTTGAATATCTATCTTTAGGATTTGTTATAACTCTAGATTGTATAAAATTACATTTAATACAAAAATCTATTATTAATGGATAAGTTGGATCTTTTTTATGGAAATTTTTTTTTTCAATAAACCTATCTGCAAATGAATGTGAGCCTAAATTTATAATTTCTTTTAAGTTTAAATTCTTACAAGATAAACATTTTTTACGTATTTTCATTTTTTTTATTTTCTAGATGTATTTATTTAATATTGAGCAAATTCTGTCTATATCTTTAGCTTTAATATCAAGACTTGAAGGAAGCCATAATCCATTTTTACAATATTCATTTGATACAGGAAGACCTTTAAAATTTTTATATATTTTTTGACTGTTTAATGGTGGATAAACGTATCTTGTTAAAACATTATTCTTTTTCAAAATTTTTTTGACTTTTTTTGTACCTTTAAAATATATATCAACAGACCAAGGTGTTTCATAAGATTTCATTGGAATCATTTTTATTTTTTTATTTCCTTTCAGGTTATTCAAATATCTTTGAAAAATTTCTTTTTTCAATTTTATTCTCTCTTTAATATTTTTTAATTGCGAAGTTGCCAATATTGACTGCAAGTCAGTAATTTTAAAATTATATCCCAAATAATTATGCACATCTATTCCATCTGTCTTTCTTCCAAAATTTTTAAATAATCTTAATTTTTTAGCAAATAGTTTATTATTTGTAATTATTGCACCACCTTGTCCCATGGTAATCAATTTTGGCATACTAAATGAAAAGGAACTTGCTATCCCAGAGTTTCCAATATGTTTTCTTTTGTAAAAGCTACCAATGGCATGGGCAGAATCCTCTATTAAATGGATTTTTCTTTTTTTGCATATCTTAGAAATTTCATTAATTTGACCAACCCTTCCATTCATCTGAGTATAAATTACAACTTTTGTATTTTTTGATATTTTTTTTAATAAATCTTTTGGAGACATACATAAATCGTATTCTGATATATCAACCAATCTTAACTTTAAACCAGCCATTTTAACAACATTTGCAGTTGCAACCATTGTATAATTAGAAACTAACACTTCAGAATTTTTTCTTAAATTTAAACATTTCAAAATAGCATACATTGTCAATGTTCCATTGGGAAAAGCTATACAATGTTTTGAATTTGTAAATTTTGAAAACTTTTTTTCAAAAATAGAAGTATGTTTAAACTCTGTAATCCAATTATCATTCTTTATGTATTTAATGATATTTTTTTTTGCTAATTTTCCAATAACTGGTTTAATTTGGTATATCACTTAATTTATTTTGATATTTTTTTTGCTTTTTCCTTAGCCTGTTCTAAAGTCATGCCATAAAGTTTTAAATCACTTTTAAGCATATCTAAACAAAGAGTATCTAAATTATAAATAGGTTTCCATTTTAATAATTTTCTTGCTTTATTGCTATTACCTTGAAGGTTTCTAACTTCAGATGGTCTTAAGAAGTTTTTATTATTTGTTGATACAAATTTTTTCCAATTTAAACCAAGTATTTTAAAAGTTTTTTTTACAAAGTCTTCAATTGAATAATTCTTCCCTGTTGATAATACAAAATCTTCTGGTCTTTTATGTTGTAAAATCATCCATATTCCTCTCACGTAATCTTTAGAATGACCCCAATCTCTTCTAGTAGATATATCTCCAAGATAAATTTTTTTTTCATAACCAGATAATATCCTAGCAAGTGAATGTGTTATTTTTCTAGTAACAAAATTTAATCCTCTTCTTGGTGATTCATGATTGAATAAAATTCCATTCGATGCAAATAATCCATGGGCTTGTCTAAAATATCTAGTTGTATAGTATGCTGCTACTTTTGATATTCCATATGGACTTTGTGGATTAAAGGGGCTTTTTTCATTTTGTGGTGGTGGAGTTGAACCAAACATTTCACTTGATGATGCCTGATAAAATTTACATTTTTTATGATTTTTAAGTATAGACTCTAAAATTCTATAAGTTGCTATTGCATTTATGTTTAGAGTGGCCTCTCCTGTAAAATAACTAATTCCTACATGACTCATCGATGCTAAATTATAAAACTCATGTGGTTTATATTTTATTATTAAATTTGTTATGCTGGATGTATCAGTAAGATCTATATAGTGAAGTTTTAATAAACCTTTTGATTCATACCTATCGATAATCTCTTGAATTCTATCTAAATTTAAAAAACTTGTTCTCCTTAACAAACCATGTACAATATATTTTTTGCTTAGCAAAAGTTCCGCGAGATATGAACCATCTTGACCAGTAACACCTGTTATAAAAGCAATTTTTTTCATTTTTAAATCAATTTTTTATTTGAAAAACTTTTAATATAATAATGGAGAATGTTCATCAATATTTTAAATCCGTCATAGACTGCATTTACCTTGCTTTTTCCAAATTTTCTTTTTCTTTCAAGAGATAAAACTTCTGCACAATTGAAATTAAGATATGATTTAAGAAGAATTTCCGTACAAATCCCGAAATCATGAGAGTTTAGTTTTAAAGTAAGAAAATTTTCTCTTTTACTGATTACATAAAGAAACAAGACATCAGTAGTATTTATTTTAAAAAGTATATTAACAAAATTTGTAAAAAAATAGTTTCCTAGTTTTCTTACAACTGTATCATCTTCACTTGTATTATTATCTTTATATCTTGAACAAAATACGAAATCAAAATTTTCATTAATTTTATTTTTCATTATATTTAAAGAGTCTGGATCGAAAGAATTATCACCGTCAAAAATACAGCAATAATCCGATGATGATAATTCGAATGCTTTTATAAGAGATTTTCCAAAACCTAATCTCACTCGAGTTAAGTTTTCAATTACCTTGCATCCCATTTCTCTAGAGATTTTTACGGTATTGTCTGATGAATTGTCATCAATAATAGTTATGTTGTTATATCCTCTTTCTTTGAGATTGCTTATTGTTTCTTCAATATTACCTTCTTCATTAAGAGTTGGTATTAAAATTTCAATATTATTTTTTTCGATCATTTGATTTATGTAAAACTTATAAGTATGTATATAATTTGTACTATAAAATAAAAAGTTATTATGACAATTTCTTTTTTAAATAAACAAAATAATAAAACAAAAATCATTTTATTCAGCTCTTATTATTTAATATTTTTATCTGCTTTTTATATAAATGAAAACTCTACTGGTGGGGCTTATCAGGATTTTTTAGGCTATAAGAATTTAATTGAGCTTTTTTTAAATGATTTTAACCAAACATTTTTAAATTTTGATAAATATGGAGAGAGACATTCCCCGTTAATTATAATCTTATTGTCTTTACTTTATAAAATTGAATTAAGTGATTGGATAATTAGATTTATTTTTTTTAATTTTTCAATTATTTCAATATTGTTTTTTTATAAATGTTTAAGAATAAAATTTAAAAATATTTCTTCAAATTATTTGTTTGCTATTTCTCTTATTTTTTTCTTATCACCAGTCTATAGATCGTTAAGTGTTTGGCCAGATAGTAGAATAATAGGATTTCACTTTTTTGTAATTTGTGTTTATTTTTATTTAAAATATTTTAGTGAGAATAAAAAAGTTATTTTTTGTTATTTAAATGTATTTTTCTTAGCAATATCATCATACTTTAGTATTAATTTTTGTTTATTTGGAATTTTCTTTTTATTTAAATTTTATAATGATCTTGTAAAAAATAAAAAAATATTAAATTACTTAATCATAAACTTTATTTTAGCTTTTCCTGCCTTTTATTATTTGTTTATTCTAGAAGTTTTTTTTATTAATCCTGGCTTAACTCCGGGCAATGAGCTAAATTCATTTGGAGTAAAAAATAACTTAAATTATTCAAATAAAATTTTAATAATCGGTTCATTAATATTTTTTTATTTGTTGCCCTTTATTAAAAATTTCAGCGATAAATTTTATTTAAAAAATATAAATATAAAAGAATTAATATTTATAATTTCTTTTGTATTTTTAAATATAATATTTTTTAATTATGAATTATTATTTACAGGTGGTGGTATTTTTTTTAAGGCTTCAAATTTCCTTTTTCAAAACAATATATTGTTTTATTTAATTTGTTTTTATGCAATGCCAGTCGTTTATTTAACTTTAGTAAAAAAAAGAAAAATTGATAATATAATTTTAATTTTAATTTTAATCCTGGCAAATCCACAATTATCAATTTACCATAAATATTATGACCCACTTTTAATTTTTTTATTTCTAACTATTTTCGATTTAGATTTTAAAAAAAATTATTTTTCATTTAAAAATATATTTATATTAAATTTATTTTATGTTGGATTTCTATTTTTGAACTTTATAAAATAAACTAACCAACGAATTCTTGATAATAAAATTTCCAATATTAATTAAACACAAAAACTAATGATTTATTAATCTATTATCTTTAAAAACTTTAAAAATTAAAGTTTACAATTTTTTCAATTAATGTATAAAACCATTGCCTGGTAATTATTGCGAAAGTGTAATACCCGATCCCATTCCGAACTCGGAAGTCAAGCCTTTCTGCGCCGATGGTACTTTGTCTTAAGACATGGAAGAGTAGGACATTGCCAGGCTAAAATATCCCAATGAAAAAAATAATTGTAGTAACAGGAGGGGCCGGGTTTGTAGGTTCCAATTTAATTGAGCATTTTATAAAAAAAACTAAATTTAAATTAATAAGCTTGGATAATTATTCAAGTGGAACAAAAAAAAATCATATTAGAAGTTCTAGAGTTAAGTATTTAAATAACGACACAAAAAATATTAAAAAAATATTAAAAAATTACACAAACAATATAAATTCGATATTTCACTTCGGCGAATTTGCAAGAATATATCAAAGTTTTGAAAAATTTAATCAATGCTATGAATCTAATACTATAGGTACCAAAGAAGTTTTTAAGTTTTGTCTAGATAATAATATTAAATTAATTTATTCTGCAACTTCAGCAAGTCTCGGAAATGAAGGTGCAGATAAAAATCTTTCACCTTACGCGTTTACAAAGTCAAAAAATTTAGAACTTTTAGAAAATTTTAAGACTTGGTTCGGTTTCAAATATGATGTCATATATTTTTATAATGTTTATGGGCCAAGACAGATCTGCTCAGGCGATATGGCAACTGTAATTGGAATTTTTGAAAATCAATATAGAAAAAAAGTCCCTTTAACGGTTGTAAAACCTGGAAATCAAACAAGGAGATTCACACATATATCTGACACAATCAACATATGTTTTGAGGCTTGGAAAAAAAATAAATCAAGGCATTATTCAATTTCAAATAAAAAAATTTACTCAATATTGGATGTTGCTCGAATGTTTAAGTGTAAAATATCTTATTTACCTAAACGACAAGGAGAAAGATACGCCTCTGCGCTAACGAATATTTCTTTTTCAAATAAAGTATACAAAAAATTTGGAAAAATACATTTGAAAGATTATATAAATTCGTTTATTAAATCTCAAAAAAAATAAATTTATGAAAATAGCTAGTTCATTGAAATCTTTAAAAAAAAGAGACCTTAATTCAAAAATGGTAAGAAGAAGAGGAAGAGTATATATAATCAATAAAAAAAATCCCAAATTTAAAGCTAGACAAAAATAAGATGAATAGTGAAAATCATAAAAAAACCTGGGAAGGTTTTACAAAGTTTGTACTTTGGGGAAGTGTTGCAATTGTCTTTATTTTGGCTTTGCTTGCTCTTTTTCTTTTATAATTTAATATAATGATTGTTGGCTCAACTTTAGAAAACAGAAAATCAGAACAAAGAATTTCAGTGACACCTGAAATTGTAAAAAAATATAAATCTTTGGGTTTAGATGTATATTTAACAAAAGATTACGGATCTCATTTAGGAATTTTAGATAAAGTATATGAGGCAGAAGGAGTAAAAATTTTAAAAACTGATGAAGAGGTAATACAGAGCTCAGATGTAATTTTGCAAATGAATATTCCTAATGATGAAAATTTAAAAAAACTTAAGAAGGATCAAATATTAATAGGTGTTTTAGATCCTTATAGAAACGATGAAAGATTGAAAAAAATAATTGAAAAAAAAGTTAATTGTTTTTCATTAGAGCTTTTACCAAGAATTACAAGAGCTCAATCTATGGATATTTTATCTTCCCAAGCTAATTTAGCTGGCTATAAAGCGGTAATAGACTCTTTCGCTTATTTCCAAAAAGCTATACCTATGATGATGACTGCGGCTGGAACTATTTCAGCAGCTAAAGTTTTAATTGTTGGAGCTGGAGTTGCTGGTTTACAAGCGATTGCAACCGCAAAAAGAATGGGGGCAATAGTTTACGCCACAGATGTAAGACTGGCTTCAAAAGAACAAGTTGAGAGTTTAGGAGGAAAATTTTTAATTGTTGAAGGTTCAGAGAATTTAGAGACAGAAGGAGGATACGCAAAAGAGGCATCTGAAAGTTTTAAATTAAAGCAAGAAGAGTTATTAAAAGAAACTTTAAAAAAAATTGACATTGTAATATGTACTGCATTAATTCCAGGCAAAAAGGCTCCGATAATAATAAAAAAAGATATGATTGATGTTATGCAAAATGGATCTGTCATATATGATTTAGCCGCATCACAAGGTGGAAATTCAGAATTGACAAAAGTTGACCAGATTATAGATAACAAAGGTATAAAAATTATGGGTGAAAAAAATATATTAAACAAATTACCAGTCTCTGCTTCAAATCTTTATTCAAAAAATATGTTTAATTTCATAAACAATTTATTTGATAAAGAAAAAAAAACCTTTGAAATAAATTTAGATGACGAAATAATTGAAAAAACGAAGTTAAAATAATGGAAATAGATCCTTTTATATTCAGATTAAGTATATTTATTTTATCAATTTTTATTGGTTATTATGTTGTATGGAGCGTTACACCTTCATTACATACGCCACTGATGTCAGTAACAAATGCAATTTCATCAGTAATAATTGTTGGGGCAATTATAGCAGCTTTGGCTGGCGTATCAGAAGATATTTTTGAAACTTCGAATATATTTGGTTTTCTTGCAATAATTTTAGCAGCAGTAAATATTTTTGGTGGCTTCCTTGTTACGCAACGGATGTTGCAAATGTATAAGAAAAAGAAGAAATAAACATGTCAGCTAATTTATCAGCACTATTTTATCTAATTTCAGGAATTTTATTTATTTTAGCTTTAAGAGGACTATCCTCACCAGAAACTTCTCGACAAGGAAATTTTTTTGGAATTGCTGGTATGGCAATTTCTATTATAGTAACTTTTTTATCTGTAGGAAATTTTGGGCCAGGATTTGTCTATGTTTTAATTTTCTTACTTATTGGTGGGTCAATTGGTGCATTTATAGCATTTAGAATCCCAATGACAGCAATGCCAGAACTTGTTGCGGGTTTTCATAGTCTTGTTGGTCTTGCCGCAGTTTTTGTAGCGATATCTGCATTTTTAAAACCAGAAGCATTTAATTTAGGAATAGTAGGAAACATAAAGCTTGCAAGTTTAATAGAAATGTCTCTCGGTGCATCTATTGGAGCAATTACTTTTTCAGGCTCAATAATCGCATTTTTAAAATTAAGAGGAATAATGTCTGGATCGCCAATTACTTTTAGAGGACAGCATATCATAAATTTAATTTTAGGATTAACAATTATATCTTTGACTTATTATTTGTGTGTAAGTCAATCAGCAAATATATTTTGGACATTATTAATAATATCTTTTCTAGTAGGGGTTTTGTTAATAATTCCAATTGGAGGCGCAGATATGCCAGTTGTTATATCAATGTTAAATTCATATTCAGGTTGGGCAGCCGCTGGAATTGGATTTACTTTGGAAAACACAGCTTTAATTATTACAGGTGCTTTAGTCGGATCATCAGGAGCAATACTTTCTTATATAATGTGTAAAGGAATGAATAGATCGTTCTTTAACGTAATTCTAGGTGGTTGGGGTGCAACTGATCAAACTTCAACTTCACAAAATAAAGAACAGAAACCAGTTAAAAATGGGAATGCTGATGACGCAGCATTTCTTATGAAAAATGCATCTTCAGTAATTATTGTTCCGGGTTATGGTATGGCTGTTGCTCAAGCACAACATGCATTAAGAGAAATGGTAGATGCCTTAAAAAAAAATGGGGTAAAGGTATCTTATGCAATACATCCAGTTGCAGGAAGAATGCCTGGACATATGAACGTATTATTAGCTGAGGCAAATGTTCCTTACGATGAAGTTTTTGAGTTAGAGGAAATTAATAATGATTTTGCAAATTGCGATGTAGCATACGTAATTGGAGCAAATGATGTGACAAATCCTGTCGCAAAATCAGATCCACAAAGTCCAATATATGGAATGCCAGTGCTAGATGTAGAGAAAAGTAAATCAGTATTATTTGTAAAACGAAGTTTATCACCAGGTTATGCGGGAATTGATAATGATTTATTTTATAGAGATAATACATTAATGTTATTTGCAGATGCCAAAAAAATGACAGAGGAAATTGTAAAGAGTTTATAAATTGACCAAAATCTTTTGCGATATAGCTGACATTAATTTAATTAGAAAATTCAATAAAAAAAAGATTGTTAAAGGATTTACAACAAATCCAAGTTTAATGAGAAAAGCTGGTGCCAAAAATTATTCAAAATATTCTCAACAAATTTTAAAAATTACCACAAAACCAGTATCATGCGAGGTTTTTGCTGATGATAATAAAAATATGATTTTGCAAGGAAAAAAAATAAGTAAGTGGGGTAAAAACGTTTTTGTTAAAGTTCCAGTAACGAATTCTCAGGGAAAGTTTACTGGAAAAGTAATAAAAAATCTCAATAAAAATAAAATTAAATTAAATATAACAGCAGTTTATACTTCAAAGCAAACAAAAAAAATTTTGAAAAATATAAATAAAAAAACAAAAGTAATAATTTCAATTTTTGCTGGCAGAATGTCTGATGTCGGAAAAGATCCGATTCCTCAATTTAAAGAAAGTATAAAAATTTCAAAAAATTATAAAAATGTTGAGATACTATGGGCAAGTACTAGAGAGCCTTACAATTATATTCAGGCAAAACAACTTGGTTGTCAAATAATTACTGTGCCACCAAATATAATTGAAAAAATTGAAAAGTTTGGAAAAAATTTCAATAAACTTACAACCGATACTGTAAAAGGTTTCTTGATAGACACAAAAAAATCAAAATTTAGGCTATAAAATTGGTTGCGGGGGACGGATTTGAACCGCCGACCTCAAGGTTATGAGCCTTGCGAGCTACCAGGCTGCTCCACCCCGCGGTAATTAAATTCTATTTCTTAGTTTGTTAAGCTTTTTAACTCGTTTTATATTTTCTTGTAAAATTCTTTTTTTCTTTTCTGAAGGTTTTTCGTAAGTATTTTTTAATTTAATTATTTTATAGAAACCATCTTTTTGGAGTTTTCTTTTTAAAACTCTCAGTGCTTGTTCAACATTATTATCTTTTACCTCTATTTTAATAACAACCTCCAAAAAAACGATTAACTAACATCATATTAATATTTTGTCTATTTTTTTCTTTAAGTTTTTTGATTATTTTTTTTTGACTTTTCTTCTCTTTTAATCCGTCTTTCAGCTTTTTCTATTGACTCCAATAGATCCTTTTGTGAAAATAATCCCATAGCAACAGGATCCTTAGGATTCAAGTTATTAAAATTCCAATAACTTTTATTTCTAATTGCTTTTACAGAGGCACTAGTAATTCCTACTAATTTTGCAATTTGTGAGTCTTTTAATTTTGAATGATTTTTTAATAACCATAATGCTGAGTCAGGTTTGTCTTGTCTTTTAGATAACGGTACATATTTTTTATCTTTTTTATTTTCAACACTTATTTTTATTTCATTCTCCGAAAGCTTTAACGGTCTATTTTCATCTTTACTAGAAAGATCTATTTCTTCTTTAGTTAATTGACCTGATATAACTGGATTATACCCAACAATACCTTTGCCAACCTCTCCGTCAGCAATACTTTTAATTTCTACTTCATGCATTTTGCAAAAATCTGCTATTTGTTTGAAAGTTAATGAGGTATTTTCAACCAACCATACAGCTGTAGCAACTGGCATTAATGGTGCATTTGACATTTTAAATTATTTTGAAGACCTGAAGTTTTGAAACTTTTTATTAAATTTACTTACTCTTCCTTTATCAAGAATTTTTTGTTTTCCACCCGTCCAAGCAGAGTGAGATTTTGGATCAATTTCTAGTTTAAGTGTATCACCTTCATTTCCCCATGTAGATCTAGTTTCAAACTGAGTCCCATCAGTCATTTGAACTTTTATATTATGATACTTAGGGTGAATTTTTTTTTTCATAGCGGTTTTATAGCAAATGATTTCTATAAAACAATTAAAAGTTTTTAAGCAATTTGGTTAAATCTTTAGATATAATTTCTGAGGAGGCAGTAATTGAATGATTTTTAATTTTTGTAACATCAAAAGGGCTAATTATGCCACCAGCCTCTTTTAAGATTAGTGCACCAGCCGCAATGTCCCAAATATTTAGATTTTTTTGATAAAACCCATCTAGCCTTCCACTTGCTACATACGCAAGATCTAGCGCGGCACTTCCGCTAACTCTTAAATTTAAGTCGATATTTTTTACTCCAGATAAATTTGATGCAAACAAACACTCATCTAAATTTTTCTTTTTGGAAACTCTGATTCTTTGACTATTAAAAAAAGCACCTGAATCTTTTTCAGCAAAAAAAATTTCATTTTTAATAGGATCAAAAATAACACCTGACAAGATTTCATGACCACTTATATATGCTAAAGATATACAAAAATGTGGAATACCATGTAAGAAATTAGTTGTACCATCTATTGGGTCAATAATCCAAAAATTATTTGTGTCCCCTTTAAGTATTTTTCCAGTCTCTTCACTTATAACTGAGAATTTTTTTTTGGATAATTCTTTAATTAGTATTTCTTCAACTTTTTTATCAGCATTTGTTACGAAATCCTTTGGCCCTTTTGTAGATACTTGAAGATTCTCAACTTCACCAAAATCACGTATTAATATTTTAGATGCTTTTTCGCAGGCTTTGATCATAATATTTAAAATTGGCGAAATAGATTTCATGATTTAAACTTTTTTAATATATTCAATGGTTCTTGTATCAACTAAAATGCTATCACCACTTTCTATAAATGGAGGCACTTGTACACTAACTCCATTTTCAAGTAGAGCAGGTTTATAAGAAGATGCTGCAGTTTGTCCTTTAATTGATGCATCTGTGCTATCTATTTTACATTCTATTTGTTTTGGTAGATCTATTTTAATTGGCTGATCGTTATAAATACCTATTTTAACTTCTAAGCTTTCAATAAGAAATTTAGATTTTTCTCCAAGCAACTCTTTTTTTATAACTATTTGCTCAAAGGTTTTATTGTCTATAAAGTAAAATTCTCCCTTATCTTCATATAAAAAATTATAGTTTTTCTCTTCCACGATTGCTCTTTCAACACTATCACTTGATCTGAATCTTTCATTTAATTTTGTTTCTTTATTAATACTTTTCATTTCAACTTGATTAAAAGCACCACCTTTTCCAGGTTTGACATGTTGAGTTTTTAATACTTCCCACAAATCATTATTGTGTTCAATTATCATTCCATTTTTAATTTCGTTGCCTGATATTTTCATTTTAGTTTTTTTATTGCCTCTACAGGTTTTAATTTTTTATTTCTCCAAATGAAGCTTGAGATAGCTAAAAAGTCAGCCTTATTCAACAAAAGTTTTTTATAATTGTTTTGATTGATTCCTCCTATAGCAATTATTGGTATTTTTGAGAGCTTTCTGATTTTTTTTAAATCTGAAATTGTTGCTTTAAATTTTACTTTTTTGGTTTTACTTAAATTAAAAGCTCCTATAGCAATATAATCTGCCTTATTTTTTAATGCGTCTTTAACTTTTTTAATTGAATTGTTACAGGTTATACCAATGATTTTGTTTCTAATTATTTTTCTTGCATCTTTAATATGCATATCATTTTGACCTAGGTGACACCCATCAGCTTTAACAATTTTAGCAAGCATTGGATCGTCATTTATAATAAATTTTACATTTAAATTTTTACATATTTTTTTAATCTTTTTTGAAATATTAATAATTTTAGGTCTAGGAATCTTTTTTAGCCTAAGTTGAAAAAATTCAACTTTATTTGTGTCTAAAACTTTTTTTAAATCACAAAAAAAATTAGTGTAAATTTTGTTAGGAGATATTAAATAAATAAATTTAGCTCTGAATTTCAAGATTTCTAGACCATTTTCCTTGAGCAGCAAGTGAACACAAATTTGCTCGATGATTAAAAACTTTTTGAGTGCCAGAGGTATCTTTAATATTTAATGACCAATGTTTTAGAGCACTTTGTTGTAAAGCTCTTCCATATGAATAAGTCATAATAAATTTTGTATTATTAGCTTTATTTATCACATTTAAGTTTTCTGTAGCTTCTATTTCACTTTGTCCACCAGATAAAAAGGCAACTCCAGGAACTTCTCTAGGAACCGATTCTTCAAGGCATTTTAAAGTAAGTTGTGCAACTTGTTCGCTTTTAATTTTTTTAATATTTTTGGCTCCATCCAAAACCATATTTGGTTTTAATATAACTCCGGTTAAATCAATTTTATTAAGGATCAACTCTTCAAAACATTTTTTTATGACATCGCAGGTTTTTTCATAACATACTTGAGCCGAATGGTTTCCCTCCATTAGTACCTCAGGTTCAATGATAGGAACCATGCCACATTCTTGAACTAAAGCAGCATATCTTGCTAAAGCGTGAGCATTGGAGTGAATTGATAACTTGCTTGGAAATTTATCTGAAATAGAATAAACACCTCTCCACTTAGTAAATCTTGCTCCTAACTTATAATATTCTTTTAATCTTTCTCTTAAACCATCAAGACCCTCAGTAATTTTTTCATTAGGTGAACCAGCCAAGGGCTTCGCTCCCGTGTCAACTTTTATACCTACAACAGTGCCACTCTGACTAATCAATTCTGGAATAGTTATAGAGCCAGCAGATTGTCTAATTGTTTCATCATATAGTATTACTCCACCAATACATTTTTTCATACTTTCAGATGTAAAAAGTGTCTTTCTAAAGTTAAGCCTATTTTCTTCATTCGATTTGACGTTTACGGCCTCAAGCCTTTTAGTCATTGTACCGGTACTTTCATCTGCAGCAAGAATACCTTTTCCCTCTGATATAATTTTTAAGGCAATTTTATTAAGTTCAGACATTAGTTAAGTGCCTTTATACCAGGCAATTGTTTACCTTCAAGATATTCTAAAAATGCTCCACCAGCAGTTGAAACAAAATTAAAAGAATTGAAAATCCCAATATTATTTATTAGAGCAACAGTATCTCCACCTCCTACTACTGAAAAGATTTCATCTAGTCTATTTCTTTCAGCAATTTTTTTTCCGATTTCAAAACTTCCTTTTGCAAAATTAGAATTTTCGAAATAGCCAGCTGGTCCATTCCATAAAATAGTTTTACTAACCTCGATTATATTACTAATGTTCTTTATTGTTTTAGGACCAATATCTAAAATTAAATCATCATCACTAACTTGGTGAAGTTCTTTTATTTTTGCATCATCTTTAGTTGTTTTTCCAACAACAACGTCCTGTGGAATAATGATAGAACATGAGTGATTTTTAGACAATTTAAAAATATCGTTTATAATTTCTTCACAATTTTCTTCCTGTATAGATTTTCCAATTACATGACCCTTATATTTAAGAATATTATTAGCCATCCCACCAACAATTATAATATTGTCAAATTTAGGAATTAAATTTCTAATAACTGAAATTTTAGTTGATATTTTTGATCCACCAACAATACAACTTATTGGTTTTTTAATTTCTGTAGTAACTTTTTTTAATGCATTTATCTCTGTTTCCAATTGCAAACCAGCATATGAAGGTATAAATTTAGTTATTTTACATACTGATGCATGTGCTCTGTGTGAACAGGAGAATGCATCATTAACAAATATATCTCCAAGACTAGCAAGTTGTTTTGAAAAATTATTGTCATTATCCTCCTCTTCTTTATAAAATCTTATATTTTCAAGAAATATTATTTGGTCCTCAGACTTTATGAATAGGTTTGATTTTTTAAGTTCGTAAATATTCTCTTTTACAAGCTTAATTTTTTTTGAAAGTTTTTTCTCCAAATTTTCACAAATTTTTTTTAAAGACAAATCCTTATTTATTTCTCCTTTTGGTCTTCCTATGTGAGAAATTACAATTATTTTTGATTTTTTTTCTATTAAATATTTAAATATTGGTAAAATTTTTTTTATTCTAGTTTCATCAGTTATTTTTCCATTATTAATAGGAACGTTTAAGTCGAGTCTTAACAAAACTATTTTGCCATTAAGATCCTTATTATCTTTGATATAATTCATTAAGAATTTTTGTGAATATATTCTGCAATATCACACATTCTGTTGGAAAAACCCCACTCATTGTCATACCAGGCGGAAATTTTACCCATTTTTTTTCCAACAATATTTGTTAGTGAGCTATCTATAATTGATGATGCTGAGTTATGATTGAAATCTATAGACACAAGTTTTTCATCACTTATTTCAATAATTTTTTTACTTTGGCTTTTAATGAATTTTCTAAACGCTGAATTAATTTTTTCTATACTCACTTCTTTATTTGTACAAAAAACTAGTTCAATTAATGATACATTTGGTGTTGGAACTCTAAGTGCAACACCTTCTAGCTTACCCTTAAGAGAGGGAATAATTTCCCAAATAGCTTTTGAAGCCCCGGTAGAAGTAGGAACAATTGATTGACTTGCAGATCTTGCTCTTCTCGGATCTTTGTGGGAATTGTCCAAAATCCTTTGATCACTTGTAAAAGAATGAATAGTTGTCATAAATCCTTTTTCAATTTCAAAATTTTCATTCAGCACATAAGCTACAGGCGCAAGACAGTTTGTAGTACATGATGCCGCAGAGATTATGTTGTCTGCTTTATTTATTTTTTTTTCGTTTACTCCAAATACTATTGTTTTATCAGCATCTTTACATGGGGCAGACACTATTACTTTTTTTGCACCATTTTTTAAATGTGCCAATAATTTTTCTTTTGAATTAAATTTACCTGTACACTCTAAAACAAGATCAACATCAAATTTTTTCCAGTTTATATTTTCAAGCTCTGTTTCCTGGCCAAAAGAAATTTTATTATTATTAATTATCAAATTATTTTTATCAAATTTTACATCAGCATTAAATTTTCCATGAATGGAATCATATTTTAATAGATTTGAACAAATTTCTGAATTTGTCCTATTATTTATATGCTTAATTTCAATGTTTGAGTAATTATTTTCAACTATAGATCTAACGATCATTCGTCCTATTCTACCCATTCCATTAATACCAATTTTTATTTTCATAATTTTTCTTTAATTTTATTTGTTATGCTTTCAACACTTAAATCAAAATCATCGTATATTTCTTTATACGGCGCACTTTTTCCAAAACTTTTTATTCCAAAATTTAATCCATCTTTACCTGTATATTTTTTCCAAAAATCTGTTTCAGAAGCTTCAATTGATATAACCAGATCAGTTTCGTTCAAGATTTTTCTTTTATAATCTTCTTTTTGCTTATCAAATAATTCTTGGCAAGGCATTGAAATAACTTTTGAATAAATACTTTGTGTGGCTAATTTATGACTAATATCGCATGCCATACTTGTTTCGGAGCCAGAAGATAATATTGTTAATTTTATTTTATCATTAGTTCTTAAAATTTCATAAGCACCACTTATGGATAGATTTTTGTTACTAATTTTTTTTCGAACTGGATTTATTTTTTGTCTTGTTAGCGCAATTACGCTTGGTGTATTTTTATTTTCAAGAGCAATCTGCCAACATTCAAAAGTTTCAATTAAATCTGATGGTCTAAATACATTTAAATTTGGTATTGACCTTAAACTAGTTAATTGTTCAATAGGTTGATGAGTTGGTCCATCTTCTCCAAGTCCAATAGAGTCATGAGTAAAAACATAAATTACTCTTTGTTTCATCATGGCTGCTAGTCTTATAGATGGTTTACAATAATCACTAAAAATTAAAAAAGTTCCACCATAAGGAATTAAACCACTATGCAGTGATATACCATTCATTACACCACACATTGCATGTTCTCTTACACCATAATGAATATAGTTTCCATCAAAGTTTCCAGGTTTTATTATTTTATGGTTTTTGGTTTTTGTATTATTTGATCCAGCTAGGTCTGCTGAACCACCAATTACATTTGGTATTTTAGAAATAATTTCTAAAAATTTTTCGGAACATTTTCTAGTTGCAATAGGCTCCAAGGATTTTAGATATTCTAATTGAGCATTTTCTATTGCTGCATAAATTTTATTTTTTACTAGATTATTATTATGTGGAATATTTTTATTAAATTTGTTTGATAAAGACCATCCTAGCCACCCCATTTTAGATAATTCTTTTTGATATTTTTTTTGATTTAGTTTTGCATTTTTAGAAGCTTTATCTCCTATTTTTCTCCATTCACTCATTAAATAGTCTGGAATAATAAAAGGGTCATTTTTCCATTTTAATTTTTTTCTAACTAATTTTATTTCATCTTCACCCAATGGACTTCCATGAGAGGTTTCTTTTCCACCTTTGTTTGGAGAGCCATATCCGATTGTTGTTTTGCATGAAATAGCAATTGGTTTTTTTGAATTTTGTGCTTTTTTCAATGCTTTAAATATTTCTTTATCTTTATGTCCGTTTATTTCTAAAAAATCCCAACCATAACTGTTAAATCTTTTTCGGTGGTCATCAGAAACAGCTAATTTAGTTGGTCCATCAATTGAAATTGAATTATTATCAAACAACAGAATGAGGTTTTTTAATTTTAAATGACCTGCTAAACTTAAAGCTTCATGACTTATGCCTTCCATTAAACATCCATCTCCAGCTATAACATATGTCTTATGATTTATTATATTTTTTCCAGCTTTCTTTTTCAAAATTTCTTCAGCAATAGCAAAACCCACTGCATTTGATATGCCTTGTCCTAGAGGACCAGTTGTAGTCTCTATTCCTGAATTTGGATGATACTCAGGATGTCCAGCACATATTGAATTTAATTGTCTAAAGTTTTTAATGTCATTTAAGCTTATACTTTTGTAACCTGTTAAATATAAAATTGAGTATAACAACATTGATCCATGACCTGCCGATAAAACAAATCTATCTCTATTAATCCAGCTAGGGTTGTTTGGATCAAATTTTAAAAAATATTTAAATAGTGTTGTGCATACATCGGCCATGCCCATAGGCATGCCAGGATGGCCAGAATTTGCTTTTTGAACCGCATCAATAGATAAAAATCTAATTGCATTAGCTAATTCTTTGTTAATTTTATTCAAGTTTAGACCTATGTAGACTCTGATAGTACAATTTAATAATATAGTTATATATATGAAATCTTTTCAGGAAAAAGAAAAAAAATTTTACGAACTGTTAAATAAACTGAATAACTTTGATGTTTCTCAAACTCAAAATAAAGAGCAACTAGAAATAGAGAAATTAAAAGATCATAAAAATCAATTAGAAATTGAAAAAAATAAATTAGAGGAAAAATACCAATCTTTGGCCCAAGAGTTGCAAAATGCACAAAATAAAATTCAGGACCTTGAAAATAGTAAAAAAAAGGACCAAAAAAAACAAGTTGAATTTAACCAAAAAATTGATGAATTAAATCAAGAGACAGAGTATTTAATTGAAGAAATAGACAAATGGCAAATGTAAATATAAAATTTAATGGTAAGGAGTTTCTTTTGTCCTGTGAAGATGGACAAGAGGAGCATTTAGAAGAGTTATCACAAAACTTAACGCAAAAATTTGAAGGTCTTAAATCAAAACTTGGTAATTTAGGTGAAAGCAAACTTTTATTAATTACTTCTATAACTTTAATGGATGAATACTTTGAGACAAAAAAAAAAATTGAAGAGAAAAAGATTGAAATTGAAAATTTAAAATCAAAATTTAGAGAATTAAAGTCACTTGTGTATAGTTATAAAGAAAACAAAGATAAAGAAATAAACAATTTACAAAAGGAACAAGAAAATTTTAAAAATGAATTGGAAAATTTAAATAATGGTTATGAAAAAATTATAGACGATGCCTCAAACCAAATAGAAGAGTTTATGAGTAAAAATAATATTTCATAATTAATAATAAGAATATTTTTTGAAAAAAATTTTAAGAAAAAAATTAATCGATAAACGAAAAAAAAAATATTTTGATATAAGTGAAAAAAATATTTTTCAAATTTACGAAATAATCAAAAAAAAATATAAGAAAACCAAAATAATTGGAGGATATATGCCTATTAATTATGAATATAACTGTTTAAATCTTTTAAAATTTTTAGAAAGTAAAAATTATACAATTTGTCTTCCAGTAATTAAAAATAATTTTCAAATGAACTTTCATAAATATAATTCTCAAAATCCTTTAAAAATTAACAGACTAGGAATTCTAGAACCTTTTGATTCTTTAAATAAAATTGTACCTGATATAATTTTTGTGCCATTAGTAGGATATGATAAAAATTGCAATAGGCTTGGTTATGGTGGCGGCTTTTATGATAGATATTTTGAAAAAAATTCAAAGAAAAAAAAAATAATTAAAATTGGACTTGCCTTTTCATTTCAGAAAATTAAAAAACTTCCAGTTAATAAATTTGATAAAAAACTTGATAGAATAATTACTGAAAAAAAGATTTAAAATGAGAATATTATTTTTAGGCGATGTAGTTGGGCAGACAGGGTGCAATGCGATAAAAAAAAATTTACAAAAAATAATAAAACAAGAAAACATTGATTTTACAATTGTTAATGGTGAGAATGCTGCTGACGAAGGTGTGGGTATAACACAAAACATTCTTGAAGAATTTTTATCTTGTGGAGTTGATGTTATAACGAGTGGTAATCATATATGGGATCAAAAAGAAACATATAACTTTATAACAAAGAATCCTAAACTTTTAAGACCATTAAATATGGATAATAGTCTACCTGGAAAAGGTTTTGTAATTTCTAACTCGAGAAAAGGTCTCAAAGTAGGAGTATTAAATTTAATGGGAAATGTGTTTATGAAAAAATGTGACGACTTATTTACAGCTTTAAAAAGTTTTTTAGAAAATAACAAACTAAAAAAAAATTATGATTGTTTAGTAGTTGATATTCATGGAGAAATAACTAGTGAAAAAATGGCGGTTGGACATTTTTTAGATGGCAAAGCTTCATTAGTAGTAGGAACGCACACACATGTTCCAACTAATGATGCAAGAATATTAAAAGGTGGAACTGGTTATATAACAGACGCAGGAATGTGTGGTGATTATGACTCAGTAATAGGAATGGATAAAAATAATTCTATTAATAGATTTCTCAAAGAGGACTCGATTAAACATTTCCCCTCAAAGGGAGAGGCATCTATTTCTGGAGTAATAGTTGAGATATATGAAGAGACTGGTTTTGCCAAAAATATTAAAAGTTTTATTATGGGAGGTGTATTAAATAATACAAAATAAAATTATGGCAGGTCATTCTCATTGGGCAGGTATAAAACATAAAAAAGGAAGAGCTGACAAGATTAGATCTAAGATATTTTCAAAAATTTCTAGAGAGATCACCGTAGCAGCAAAACTTGGTGACAAAAATCCTGAAATGAACCCAAGACTTAGAGCCGCTATTCAATCTGCTAGAGCAGCCAATATGCCAAATGATAATATTGATAGAGCAATAGATAAGTCGGAAATTGGAGATCAATCAAATTTTGAAAATATAAGATATGAAGGTTTTGGACCAAAAAATATTGCAGTGATTGTTGATACATTGACGGATAATAAAAATAGAACAGCTTCGTCTATCAGAACATTATTTCAGAAAAACGGAGGAAGTTTTGGAACACAAGGATCTTCATCCCACAATTTTAAACAAACAGGAGTTATTAAAATAGATTATAATAAAATATCTGAAGATAAAATTCTCAACCTATCAATAAATGCTGAAGCTGAAGATTGTATATCTTATGATGGAGAATTTCATGAAATTCACTGTGAAAAAGAAAATATTTATAAAGTAAAAAAAATATTAGAGAATGATATAGATTCTTTTATTTCAACATCTATTGAATGGATTCCATTAATTTATATAGATATAAATAAAAATGATAAAGAGAACATAATAAATTTTTTAGAGAGCATAGAAGAAGATGATGATGTTCAGAGTGTCTATAGTAACGTTAAATTTATTGATTGAATGTTTATAATAGGAATAGATCCAGGAATATCAGGAGGTATTTGTTTCTTGCAGGATGGGAAAATTATTGATGTAATTGAAATGCCCTCAATGGCTGATGGAAAAAAGAATAAAAAGCAAGTTAATGGAAATCAATTATTTAACGAAATAAAATCACGTTTATCTCAAATTAATAAGGAAGAAGCATGTGTTGTCGTAGAACATGTTACCGCTATGCCTGGTCAAGGTGTGACTAGTATGTTCAATTTTGGACAATCTTTTGGTGTCATTAAAGGCATTTGTTCTGGAATGCAACTACCCATACATTTCGTAAGACCAACAAAATGGAAAAAATACTTTAATTTAATTAAAACTTCTAAAGATGCAAGCCGATCGAGAGCAATTGAGATATTCCCAAAAGTTTCAGAGAAATTAAAAAGAAAAAAAGACTCTAACAAGGCCGATGCTATATTAATAGCAAGTTATTATTATAACACTTATAAAAGCGAATAAAATCGTACATCATAGAGTCATATTCATGACACATTTTAGTGTGAGAAGAGTTCAATGGAAGCAGATATAGCAACACAAGCTGTTGGATTAACCTCAAGCGCAGATTTCTCAATCCTTAATCTATTTATTAGAGCAGATATAATTGTAAAATTAGTAATTTTAATGTTGATAGCGGCATCTATTTATTCTTGGGCGATAATATTTGAAAAATTTAGAATGTTTAAAAAAATAAATCAATCCACTTTAGAATTTGAAGAGAAATTTTGGAGATCTAAATCTGCAGAAACATTTTATAATAACTTACCTTCTGAAATGGATGATCCTATGGCAATGGTTTTTAAAGACTCTATGCAAACTGTTTTAAAATCTAGATCTAAATCAAATCTTAGTGAAAGATTAACAAATATCATGGCCACAAATATAGAGAAACAAATGTCTGTTATTGAAAAAAATTTCACTTTCTTGGCTACTGTAGGTGCAACCGCTCCTTTTATTGGATTATTTGGGACGGTTTGGGGTATAATGAATTCATTTCAATCAATAGCAATTTCAAGAAACACAAGTTTAGCAATTGTTGCGCCGGGTATTGCGGAAGCACTTTTCGCAACCGCTTTAGGTTTGCTTGCAGCAATTCCTGCTGTAGTCGCTTACAACAAATTTAATAGTGACGCACGAAAATATTCCAATAAATTAGAAGACTTCTCAAAAAGATTTTTGGCAATAATTTAATATGGCATTTAAACTTGGTCGATCATCTAGAGAACCTATGAGTGAGATCAATGTTACTCCATTTGTAGATGTAATGTTAGTCTTATTAATTATATTCATGGTTACTGCTCCACTTTTAACAGTTGGAGTCCAAGTAGACCTTCCAGAAACTTCAGCCGACTCATTACCTGAAGAACAAGAACCATTAACATTGACAATTAATTCAAAAGGAGAAATATTTATTCAAGAGGCTAAAGTAGAGATTGATAGTTTGACTGCAAAAATTCTAGCTGTTTCTAAAAATAGAACTGATACTAGGATTTATGTCAGGGGAGATAAAGCTATAAACTATGGAAGAGTGCTTGAGATAATGGGCATGTTGTCTGGATCTGGATTTACCAAAGTTGCGCTGATATCTGAACCATACAAAGACAGATAGAAAAATGCCACAAAACTTAATTTTATCGTTTTTATTTCATATTTCAGTAATTTTTGTTGCAATTTTGAGTTTCCCTTTTATAGCCAAAAAACCAATAGATATTCCTCCATTAGTTTCTGTAGAATTAATTCAAATAACAGATCAAACTAATATTCCTTTTGCACCAAAAGCAGAAAAAATTATTGAAAAAGTAAAAAAAGAAAAAGAAAAACTAGTTTCAGAACAGGCTCCACCTAAAAAAGTTAAAAAAGAAAAACCTGATACTATTCCATTACCTGATCAAGAAATCGAGAAAGTAAAAAAAATAGAGAAAGAAAAGCAAAATCCCAAAATAGATGATAATAAAGCAAAACAAGTATCAGAATTTGAAAAAAAGGAGTTATTTGACCCAAATAATATTGCTGCCCTTATAGATAAATCAAAAGAAAACTTCGCTGAAACTAATGTAAAAAATGATGAAATAACTCAGTCTAAAGACGAAACAATGAAACTATCGGGCTTGACATTAAATGAGGAAGATGCCCTAAAAGCTCAAATTTTTGGTTGCTGGAGTATTCCTTTAGGTTTACCTTACAATGAAAATTTATTAGTGAGAATAAAATTGAAACTTAAACCGGATGGATCTGTGATTAAATCTGAAATATTAGATCATGCTAGAATGAACAAACCAGGGCAGGGATTTTACAAAGTATTAGCTGAGAGCGCTTTAAGAGCCATACAACTTTGCCAACCACTAAGAGTCCCAACAACTGGTTATGAAAAGTGGAAAGATTTACAATTAAACTTTGATGCTAGAGAAATGCTTGAGGGATAGTGAAAAAATTTAAATTCATAACATTAATAATCATTGGAATTATATTTCATTCAAATCTTTATGCATTAATTGAAGTTGATATTACAAGAGGAAATTTAAATCCTTTACCAATAGCTGTATCCTCACTTTATTCTGATAAAGAAACTACTGAAGCTTTTAAAAAAGAAGTCAAGATCGACAAAATTGGTGAAGAAATATCTTTAATTATAGAAAACAATTTAAGAACTACCGGATTATTTAATCCTTTAGAAAAAAAAGCATTTTTACAAAAACCAGATGTAGCGCATTTAAAGCCAAGATTTGAAGACTGGTCATTAATTAAATCTCAAGCATTAATTACTGGTAAGGTAGAATTTCAAGATGAAAAAGTTAGAGTCGAATTTAGATTGTGGGATGTTTTGGCTGCTAAAGAAATTTTAGCTTTGGCTTTTACGACTGTTCCTAATAATTGGAGGAGAATAGGACATATAATTTCAGATAAAATTTATGAAAGATTGACTGGTGAAAAAGGATACTTTGATACAAGAATTATTTATGTTTCTGAAGAAGGACCTAAGACAAAAAGAGTAAAGAAATTAGCAATAATGGATCAAGATGGATTTAACACTAAATATCTAACTTTAGGAAATGAATTAGTATTAACGCCTAGATTCAATCCCACTAACCAGATGGTTACTTATTTATCTTATTTTAAAAATTTACCCAGAGTTTATCTACTTGATATTGAAACTGGAATACAAGAGGTAGTGGGAGACTTTCCTGGGATGACATTTGCTCCAAGATTTTCACCTGATGGTAAAAAAATTATTATGAGTTTTGCAAAGGACGGAAATTCAGATATTTATACAATGAATTTAGAAAACAGAATTGTTGAAAGAATAACAAATCATCCATCAATTGACACTTCCCCTTCTTATTCTCCAAATGGAAAATTTATAACTTTTAATTCTGACAGAAGTGGTTACCAACAAATCTATGTTATGAAAAGTGATGGCTCGAAAGTAAAAAGAATTTCATTTGGAAATGGTTTATATGGAACTCCAGTATGGTCTCCTCGTGGCGATCTAATAGCGTTTACTAAACTTCATAAAGGTAAATTTTATATTGGAGTTATGAGAACAGATGGAACTGGTGAAAGATTACTTACTGAAAATTATTATCAGGAAGCACCATCATGGTCGCCTAATGGAAGGGTTCTGATTTTTTATAGAGAGACAAAATCAAATAGTGACGGAGAAGGTTTTTCAGCAAAGTTATGGTCAATTGATCTAACCGGCTATAATGAGAGACAGGTTATAACTGAAACTGACGCTTCAGACCCATCTTGGTCCTCATTGCTGAGTAATTAGCATATATATAGTAAAATTTTCTAATATTTTCGGTTGATTTCTTATCTTGAAAGATTTAATTAGTTGTGAAACTAATAGGTATATAAAAGAATTTAAGGAGCAGTATGATATTTAATAAGTCAACTTACAAATTAATTTTAGCTTCAGTTTTTGCATTATTGCTTTCTGCTTGTGCACAAAAAGCAGCAAAAATTGATTCACAAATTCAAGGCGATGTTTACACAGGAACAGACACAGTAGAATATTTAGCTGATGGAGTACCTGATAGAGTGTTCTTTGCAACCAACGAGTCAGTTTTAACTACTGCTTCAAGAGATACATTAAGAAAGCAAGCAGCTTGGCTAAGAAAAAATTCTGATATCAATGTAGTGCTAGAAGGACATGCTGACGAAAGAGGAACTAGAGAATATAACTTAGCATTAGGTGAAAGAAGAGCTAATGCTGCCAAAGATTATTTAATGACATATGGAATTTCAGAAAATAGAATTTCTGTAATAAGTTATGGAAAAGAAAGACCAGTAGATTCTGGATCTAACCCATTAGCTTGGTCAAAAAATAGAAGATCAGTTACTGTTAAGGCAAACTAATTAAAATTATAAATTTATTAAGACCCATTACTTCAATTTAGAGTGATGGGTCTTTTTTTTGCCATCATTGTATCTAAAAACTAATAAATAGGATGTATAAAAAATATATTTATAAAATATTTATTGTTATTTTATTTTCAAGCTTAAACTATAATGTTGTTAATGCTGATAATGAAAATGTGTTGCAAGTCTTAGAAGCTTTAAAACAAGATATAAAAACTTTAGAAAGAGCTGTTTATTCTGATTCATTTGAGAAGAAAAACACCGATGATAATTCAGAGACTTTAACAGGAAATAATTCTGAGGAAGCGTTAACTAGACATTTATTAAAACTTTCTGAAATTGAAAATCAATTTCGAGATTTAACGAACAAATTCGAGGAAATTAATTTTAAACTTGATAAACTTTCTAATAGATTAACAAAACTACAGTCAGATAATCAACTTCGTTTTGAACAAGTTGAAAAAACTGTGGGTAATGTTGTAAGCAAAGGTGCAGAAAACTTAACAGAAAATATTTCAGAGCAAGATAAAATATTACCAGGCTCTTCAGAGCCACAAGATTTAGGTAGCATTTCATATAAGGATATGACTACATCTGCTACAACTCAACAAACTCAGTCAATAGACTCTACATCAACAGTAATTTTAGAAAACGTAGAGAGTGTTGAAAAGTTGTTGCCTGAAGCTTCTCCAGAAAAACAATATGAATTTGCCACAAGCTTTTTAAAAGTTGGCGATTACAATACTGCAGAAAGAGCTTTAAAAGAGTTTGTACAAACTAATCCAAATCATGAACTTGCAGGAAATGCACAATATTGGTTTGCAGAAACTTTCAGAATTAGACAATTATATGTAGATGCAGCATCTGCTTATTTAGAAGGTTATCAGAAATATCCAAAAAGTGAAAAAGCACCTGATAATTTATTAAAATTAGGTGTATCATTGGTACAAATTGGAGAAAAAGAACAAGGCTGCATGATGATAACGAGTTTAGAAAAAGAGTATCCTGAAGCAACCCAATCTATTCTTCAAAAAGCAAAATATGAAGAAAAAAAGTTTGAGTGTAAAAAGGATAAAATCTAAAAATTTAAATTTTAAAAAAATTCTTAAAGATAAAAAGATTTTAGAAATTTATAGAATATTTGAAAAGAATTTCAAAAATTTAAATTATTCTAACAAAATTGCCATATCTATTTCTGGTGGCCCTGATAGTATGGCATTATGCTTTCTGTTGTCATGTTTTAAATATAAAAATGACAAAAATATTAAACTTTTTTTTTATTTAGTAGATCATGGTTTGCGAGAAGAATCTTATAAAGAGGCTCAATTAGTAAAAAAACATTTAAATTTTCAAAACATTCATTTAAAGATTTTAAAGTGGGTAGGTAAAAAACCTGTCTCAAATATACAAAGTTTAGCAAGACAAAAGCGATATGAACTTATATTTAATAAGTGTATTAAATCCAATATTAAAAATATTATTACCGCACATCATCAAGATGACTTATATGAGACTTTTTTTAGTAGATTGCTTAGAGGCTCTGGAACAGAAGGTCTTTCATCTTTTTTTGAAAATGAAAAAAAATTTATTATAAAAGGAAAAACACTAAAATTAATTAGACCTTTATTAAGTTTAAATAAAGAAAAATTAATTTATGTTTCAAAAAAAGTATTCAATTTTTATCTGGAAGATCCATCTAATGA
Organism: Pelagibacteraceae bacterium AG-426-G09; assembly: GCA_003210075.1. GTDB lineage: Bacteria > Pseudomonadota > Alphaproteobacteria > Pelagibacterales > Pelagibacteraceae > Pelagibacter. The sequence continues at coordinate 31,926 of QCNR01000007.1, read as the reverse complement.
TATGGAAAAGTTTCAGAGAGTCAAAATAAGAAAATTAATATATAGTTTAAAAGATCAAGGTTTAGATTTTAAAAAATTACAACTGACTTTAAAAAATCTCTCATCAACCAACAAAGCAATAAACCATATAGTTGATAAAAATATTACTGAAAACGTTATTTATAGTAAAAATAAATATTTAATTAACTCAAATTTTTTTTCACTTTCAGATGAGATAGTTTTTAGATCTCTATCAAAATTATTAAAAAACATAAGTCAAAGAAATTATCCTCCGCGAGGAAAAAAAATTATGAATCTTATAAATGAATTTGCAAACAAAGATCATTTTAAAGCGACATTAGGTGGCACAATTATTGAAAAAATACATAATTCTGTGGTCGTTATTAAAGAAAAAACCAAAAAACGTTAAATTTGCCACAATTTGACACTTGTTTATTTTATAATAATTCTTAATTAGGTTATATATATTTAAATATGAACTTAAAAAATTTAGCGATGTGGGCGATTATAGTCTTACTTACTGTAGGACTGTATAATATGTTTAAAAACCCACAAGGCTCTTTTAAACAAAATGATAAAATAATATTCTCTGAATTTTTATCGGAAGTAGAAAACGGAAGAGTAGTTCAAGTTGAGATTCAAGGAAATAATGTTAATGGTGTATTTTCTAATGGACAAAAGTTTACCACATATGTTCCAAATGATCCTAATTTAATAGAAAAATTATCTGACAAAGGTGTAAGTATTTCAGCTTCGCCAAAAGAAGAAAAAATGCCGTCACTTTTAGGTGTACTTCTGTCGTGGTTTCCGATGCTTCTACTTATAGCCGTTTGGATTTTCTTTATGAGACAAATGCAAGGAGGAAAAGGTGGAGCAATGGGTTTTGGAAGATCTAAAGCAAAGTTGATGAATGAGCTTAAAGGCAAAGTTACTTTTAAAGATGTGGCTGGAGTAGAGGAAGCTAAAGAAGAAGTAGAGGAAGTTGTTGAATTTTTAAAAGATCCAAGAAAATTCAGTAGGCTTGGTGGAAAAATTCCAAGAGGATGTTTATTAGTTGGTCCCCCGGGAACTGGTAAAACATTACTAGCAAGAGCAATTGCAGGAGAGGCTGGAGTTCCATTTTTTACAATATCAGGATCTGATTTTGTTGAAATGTTTGTTGGAGTAGGAGCTTCTAGAGTAAGAGATATGTTTGAACAAGGAAAGAAACATTCACCATGTATTATTTTTATAGATGAAATCGATGCTGTAGGAAGAAGTAGAGGCGCTGGTCTTGGTGGAGGAAACGACGAAAGAGAACAAACTCTTAACCAGCTTTTAGTAGAAATGGATGGGTTTGATACCAATGAAGGTGTAATTATTATTGCAGCAACCAACAGACCTGACGTACTTGATCCTGCCTTACTGAGACCTGGAAGATTTGATAGACAAGTGGTTGTTTCAAATCCTGATATAATTGGTAGAGAAAAAATTTTAAAAGTTCATGCAAAAAAAATTAATATGTCACCAGACGTAAATTTGAGAACGGTAGCAAGAGGTACTCCAGGTTTTTCTGGAGCAGATTTAGCGAACCTAGTAAATGAAGCCGCTTTATTGGCTGCAAGAAAAAATAAGAGAATAGTTACTTATCAAGAATTCGAAGATGCTAAAGATAAAGTAATGATGGGTGCTGAAAGAAGATCAATGGTGATGACCGAGGATGAAAAAAAGCTTACAGCATATCATGAGGGAGGGCATGCATTAGTTTCTTTTAATATGCTACCTCATTATGACCCAATTCATAAAGCTACCATTATACCTAGAGGAAGAGCCCTTGGTATGGTTATGAATTTACCAGAGAGAGATAAACATGGATACTCAATAAAATATCTTAAAGCAAGATTGGCAGTTTGTTTTGGAGGCAGAGTTGCTGAAGAGCTGATTTTTGGTAAAGATAATATAACAACAGGAGCAGGCGGTGGAAATGGTTCAGATATAAATCAAGCTACACAACTAGCTAGGGCAATGGTTACAAAGTATGGAATGAGCGAAGAAATGGGGCCAGTTGAATACGGAGAAAATCAAGAAGAAGTATTTTTAGGCAGGTCTGTAACTCAAACACAAAGTGTTTCAGAAGCTGTGGCACAAAAAATTGATAAGGAAATAAGAAAATTAGTGGATGAAGGTTATAATCATGCAAAAAAAATACTAACTGATAAAATTGAAGATTTGCATAAAATAGCTAAGGCATTGCTAACGTATGAAACTTTAACTGGTGAAGAAATAGAGGACATAATTAATAAAAATAAGTATCCTGAGAGTAAACAAGATCTTGCAAAAGATGATGATAACAAAGACTCAGCACTTGGGTCTATTGGATTAAAACCTAAAATAGTTCATTAATTAATGATAAAATATTACACACGAGCGTGTAATTTTTATTATGGTCAAATTTCAAAAGAAAAAGTAAAAAAAAAAATCAGTCTCCCATTAAATGGTAACAAATTTATTTCATTTGATTCGATAGAATTAATTACAAGAAAAAAAAAGAAAATAATCAAACTTAAAGATATTAAAAAACTTCCTCCAAAATTAAAAAAAAAGGTAACTAAAGATATAAAAAATATTACTAAAGTAAAAAATGTAAGAAAAATAATATTTCAAACCTATCCTTTATTAATGGGCATACTAAATGCTACACCAGATAGTTTTTCTGATGGAGGCAAGTACTTAAAATCAAAAGCTGCAAACAAACAAATAAAAAAATTTATAAATGAAGGTGCTGATATTATTGATATTGGAGGTGAGTCAACTCGGCCAAACTCAGATACTGTTGATAGTAAAATTGAATGGAAGAGAATTAGATCAAAAATAAAATATGCAAAAAAAAAGGGAATTTGTGTTTCTGTAGATACCAGAAAAAGTTTTATTTTAAAAAAGGCAATACCATTTAAAATAAATCTACTCAATGATGTGTCAGGATTAAATCATGATAAAGAAATGGTAAATGTATTAAAGAAATCTAAAACACCATTTGTTTTGCATCATATGCAAGGAACACCAAAAACAATGCAAAAAAATCCCAAATATAAAAATGTTGTTTTGGATATATATGATTTTTTTGAAAAGAAAATAGAATTTATAAAGGCAAATAAAATTAATCATAAAAATATAATTTTAGATCCAGGCATTGGTTTTGGTAAAAATTTGAAACATAATATTACTATATTAAATCAAATTTCTATTTTCCACTCACTCGGATTTCCAGTAATGTTAGGAATATCAAAAAAAAAATTTATTAAAGATATAGCGGGTAAAAACGATAGCATAGATAGAATTGGAGGAACTACTTCATCTAGCATTCACGCGTTTTTGCAAGGAGTTCAAATTTTAAGAGTACACAATGTGAATGAAATTAAACAATCAATAAAAGTATTTAATAAAATTTTATTTAACACATGAGAAAAAGATATTTTGGTACAGATGGAATTAGGGGAACAGTTAACCAAAATAAAATTAATGGTGATATGTTTTTTAAATTTGGTCTCGCCGCAGGTACATATTTTAGAAATTTAAAGAAAAAAAAGCAAACCGCAATTATTGCAAAAGATACCAGATTATCAGGTTATACTTTAGAACCAGCTCTTGTATCTGGATTAGCTTCAGCTGGAATGCATGTATATACACTTGGTCCATTACCAACAAACGGATTGGCTATGCTAACAAAAAAAATGAATGCAAATCTAGGAATTATGATTACAGCGTCACATAACCCGTTTTATGATAACGGACTTAAACTTTTTGGTCCTGATGGATTAAAATTATCAGATAAGATTGAAAAAAAAATAGAAAAATTAATTGATACAAAAATCTCAAAACATTTAACCACACCAAGTGTATTAGGCAGAGTAAAAAGATTAGAAAATGCAAATGAAAGTTACATCAATATATTAAAAAGTAATTTTCCAAAAAATTTTTCACTTAAAGGTCTTAAAATAGCAATAGATTGCGCTAATGGAGCAGGTTATAAGTCTGGTCCAAAGATATTTAAATCATTGGGCGCCAAAGTTTATGATATAGGAACTACTCCAAATGGTCTAAACATAAATTTAAATTGTGGGTCAACTTTTCCAAAAAAAATCAAATCCTTTTCTATTAGGAAAAAAGTTAATCTTGGAATTTCCTTAGATGGGGACGCAGATAGAATTATAATTTGTGATGAAAAAGGAAAAATAATCGATGGAGACCAAATAATCGCAATGATTGCTTTAAGATGGAAAAAGAAAAAAATGCTAAAGGGAGGGGTCGTAGGTACATTAATGACAAATTTTGGTCTTGAAAAACTATTTAAAGAAAAAAAAATTAAATTTATTAGAACAAATGTAGGGGACAGATACGTAAAAAAAGCTATGAAAATTAATAAATGTAATTTAGGTGGAGAACAATCAGGACACATAATTCTGGGGAATTTTGCAACAACAGGAGATGGTTTACTTGTTGCGTTAGAGATTCTTTACTCTATGAGAAAAGGAAAAAAAGCAAGCGAACTATTTAACAACTTTAAAAAAATTCCTCAAAAACTTGTCAATATTAATGTTAAAGATAAATCAGTAATTAACTCAAAAAATTGTAAAAATTCTATAATAGTTGCTAAGCAAATACTAAAGGATAAAGGTAGAATTTTAGTTAGACCATCTGGTACAGAACCAAAAATAAGAATAATGTGTGAAACAAATGATAAAACATTAATGAAGAAATGTATTAATCTTATAAAACGATCTATAAATTAAATTGAGAATTAAATCTAAAATATTGATAATTGCTGGCTCCGACTCTTCCGGAGGAGCAGGTATACAGGCTGATATTAAAACAGTAACATCACTAGGCTCATATGCTATGACAGCAATAACAGCCGTGACTTCACAAAATACAAAAGGTGTGAAATCAATTTTCCCTATTCCTCCCTCTGAAATTTCAAAACAAATTGAATTTACTTCTAAAGATATTAGACCGGATGTAATAAAAATTGGCATGTTGAGTAACACAAAAGTTATAATTACAGTGTTAAATTCTTTATCAAAGATCAAGGTTAAAAAAATTATATTAGATCCAGTTATGGTTGCCAAAGGGGGTGAAAGATTAATAAATAAAAAGGCTGTAAAAATATTAAAACAAAAATTGATTAAAAAAGTAAGCTTGATTACACCCAATATCCCTGAAGCTGAAATTTTGACTAATCAAAAAATAAACTCAATAGATGACATGATTCATGCAGGAAAAAAATTATTAAAAATAGGTGCTAACAATGTTTTAATCAAAGGTGGTCATCTAAAATCAAATTTTATATACGATGTTCTTTTAGAAAAAAAAAACATTTTTGTTTTTAAAAATAAAAAAATTAAATCAAAACACACGCATGGTACAGGCTGCACATTATCCTCAGCTATTGCCGTAAATTATTCATGTGGAAAATCATTAAGTAAATCTTGTGAAAATGCAATTAAATATGTAAACAAAGCCATAAGTAATGCACCTAAATATGGAAAAGGAAATGGACCGATTAATCACCTTAACTCAATTAATATTATAGAATAAATTTAAATGAAAAATGTTGTAGTTGTTGGATCGCAATGGGGAGACGAAGGCAAGGGTAAAATAGTTGATTGGCTTTCTAGTGAAGCCGATGTAGTTATAAGATTCCAAGGTGGTCATAATGCTGGACATACATTAGTTATAGATGGCAAGACTTACAAACTAAGATTATTACCTTCAGGTATTGTTAGAAAAAACAAAATATCAATAATTGGCAACGGTGTTGTTGTTAATCCATGGGCGCTAATTGAGGAAATTGAGGAAATAAAAAACAAAGGCGTTGATATAAATGAGGATAATCTTTTTTTATCAGAAGCCGCAACTTTGATTTTGCCAATACATAGTGAGCTAGATGCACTAAGGGAAGACAATACTCAAAATGCAAAAATAGGAACAACTAGGAGGGGGATTGGACCAGCTTATGAAGATAAAGTTGGACGAAGATCTATAAGAGTAATTGATTTATTATGTGAAAAAAATCTAGAATTGAAGCTAACAACTCTTCTTGAACATCATAATTTTTTAAGAAAAGGAATGGGCAAAGAGGAGTATAGCAAACAAAAGCTTAAAGATGACCTTTTGAAGATAGCTCCAGAAATATTGAAATACAGCAAACCTATATGGAAAAAAATAGAAGAATTTAAAAAATTAAATAAAAAAATTTTATTTGAAGGTGCTCAAGGAATTTTACTTGATGTGGATCATGGAACTTATCCATTTGTAACATCTTCTAATACTGTAGCATCATCTGCGGCGACAGGATCAGGATGTGGAATAAATACAATAAATTATATTTTAGGAATTACAAAAGCATACACAACAAGAGTAGGTGAAGGCCCTTTTCCAACTGAACTTAAAAATGAAATTGGTGAAAAACTTGGTGAAAGAGGCAAAGAATTTGGAACAGTAACTAGCAGAAAAAGAAGATGCGGTTGGTTTGATGGTGTGCTTGTAAAACAAACTATCAAAACTTCGGGAATAAATGGAATAGCTTTAACTAAATTAGATGTACTTGATGATTTTGATGAGATAAAAGTTTGTACAGCTTATGAATTAAATGGTGAAAAAATAGACTATTTACCTGCATCCTCAGAACAACAATTTAAAGTTAAGCCAATTTACAAATCCTTTGAAGGTTGGAAATCTTCAACATGTGGAATTGAAAAATTTTCTAAATTACCTATCAAGGCACAAATCTATATTAATTTTATTGAAAAATTTGTTGATGCAAAAGTATCGACGATATCTACAAGTCCAGAGAGAAAAGATACAATATTAATTGAAGATCCTTTTAATACTTAATTGGCTGGTAATAAATTTTTTGATTTAGCTGAGTTTAACATATGTTTTTGTAATTTTTCAAAAGCCTTATTTTCAATTTGTCTTATTCTTTCTCTGCTTATTTTGAATTTTTTACTTAATTCTTCCAAAGTACTTGGATTATCAGTTAACCTTCGAGAATATAAAATTTTTTTTTCACGATCATTCAAAATTTTTATGGAGTCTGACAAAAGATCTTTCCTTTGTTCCATTTCCTCTTGTTGAGCGATTTTAAGTTCTTGATCCATGGTTTGATCTATTACCCAATCTTGCCATTCATCTCCATCTTCACCAATAGGAGCATTAAGCGAATGCTCCTTGCCTGCCAACCTTCTATTCATCGAAACAACTTCATCTTCACTAACATCTAATCTTTCAGCTATATTTTTTACATCCTCATTTCGAAGATCACCTTCTGTGTGTGGAGCAATTTGACTTTTTATTTTTTTTAAATTGAAAAATAATTTTTTCTGAGCTGTTGTAGTACCAATTTTAACTAAACTCCAAGACCTTAAAATATATTCCTGAATTGCTGCTTTAATCCACCACATTGCGTAAGTTGCCAATCTAAATCCTTTATCTGGTTCAAATTTTTTCACTGCTTGCATTAATCCTACGTTTCCTTCAGAGATCATTTCATTTAATGGTAAACCATAACCCTTGTATCCCATTGCGATTTTAGCAACTAATCTAAGATGACTTGTAACGAGCTTTTCAGCAGATTTAACGTTACCGGTATTTTTCCAATTTTTAGCTAACATATATTCTTCCTCAGCATCAAGCATAGGAAATTTTTTAATTTGAGCCAGATAAGCTCCGAGTCCGCCTTCATTTGAAAGGGTTGGCAAGTTATATGTTTTAGTATTACTCATAATTATTTTTATAATTATTTAATAAACAATTTTATTTTTACAACATCTAATTATTCAGATTTTTCAAGCACATTTATAATCATTTTTAAATCATTTGGTAAATTTGATTCAAATAAAAGTTTTTTTCCAGATCTTGGATGATTAAAACCCAGGATTTTTGCATGTAAAAATTGTCTACTTAATTTAATAATTTTTTCATTTAACTCTTCATTAATATTTTTTAATTTTTTGTATTTTTTTTTATACTTTTTGTCCCCAACAATTTGATTACCTTTGTAGTTCATGTGTACTCTTATTTGATGTGTTCTTCCTGTTTCAAGTCTACATTCTAATAGACTAAAGGTTGGAATATTTTTGCTGTTAAAAATTTTAAGTGTTTTATAATTAGTTATTGCACTTTTACCTTTTATAAAACTAACATCCATTAATTGTCTATTTTTAGAGCTTCTAGTTATAAGCGTTTTAATTATACCTGACTGCGGTCTTAATTTACCCCATACTAAAGCAATATATACTCTTTTAATTGAATGTTCGCTGAACTGTTTCGAAATATTTTCATGGCTGAAATTATTTTTTGCTATAACAACCAATCCTGATGTATCTTTATCAATTCTATGAATTATTCCTGGCCTTAATTCATCACCTATAGTTGATAATTTGATTTTATCGTAACTCATTAAAGCGTTTACAACTGTATTGTCGTAATTTCCTGGACCAGGATGCATAGAAATTCCAGCTGGTTTATTAATTACAATTAAATCACTATCTTGATAAATGATATCTAGCTTAAAATTAAATGGTTTTAAGGAAGTTTTTTTTGGCTCCGGAACTTCTAAAGAAACTTTATCTCCTGGGGAAATTTTTTTTGAAGGAATATTCGAAATTTTTCCGTTAATTTTAAGTTTTTTGTCTAAAATTAAATTTTTGATTCTAGTTCTACTTAATATTGTACATTTCTCAAATATAAATGTGTCGATTCTTTTTTTATTCGAGTTTTCATCAACAATTAAATTAATGATATTTTTCATATTTTATAATATTAATACATAATGCGCTCGTAGCTCAACTGGATAGAGCGCCAGATTTCGGCTCTGGAGGTTCAGGGTTCGACTCCTTGCGGGCGCACCACTATTCTCCAATATTTATTAATGTACCTTTTTTTCTTGCTTGATTAAAAGAATAATAAAACAAGCTAATAGCAATTGATAAATAAACTAAATTTAAAATAAATGCTTTATATATATTTTTTACATTTACTGTTTGATCTATAAGTATCATTCTTGCTTCTTCAAAAATGTAAACCAAAGGCATAGCAAAAGCTATTTTTTGAAAAAAATTAGGTAAAATATCAACAGGATAATAAATACAGCCAAAAGGAGCGATAAGAAACATAGTCGACCAAGCAATATTCTCAAAGGATGGACCAAATCTAAGTAGTCCGGCAGAAACCAATATACCTAAAGTAATACCAAAAATATATAAGCTTAAAAAAAGAAAAAATAAACTAAAACCCAAATTTAATATTGAAATTCCAAATAATGGTGAAGTTAACAATATCGCAGGAACCAAACCAATTAAAGCCCTTATTAATGCAGTGCTGACAAGAGAAACAATTATTTCACTTATCCTCATAGGTGAAATAAATAAGTTTGTAAAATTTCTACTCCAAATTTCTTCTAAGAAAAGCATATTAAATCCAATACTTGTTCTGAATAAAAAGTCATAAAGTATTGCGCAAGTTAAAATTATTCCAACAGCATTATTATAGTATGTACTGTATGTAGCAAAAAAATTAGATATAAAACCCCATAAAGTTATTTGAATTGTAGGCCAATAAATTAAATCTAATATCCTAGGAAAAGATCTAGTAATTAAATAAAAATGTCTTAAGAAAAGACCATAAATTCTAATTAAATTCATTTTCACCTCTAGATAATTTAAGAAAAACCTCCTCTAAATTTTTACGCCCATGTTTATCAATTAGAGAAGAAGGTGTTCCTGAATCTATGATAACACCATTTTTCATCATCAAGACTGATTTACAAAGTCTACTAACTTCATTCATATTATGAGAAGCCAACAATATTGATATTTTATTTTCTTTTTTATAATTTTCTAAAAAACTTCTTACAAAATCACCTATTTCTGGATCTAAGGATGCAGTAGGTTCATCAAGAAATAAAACCTTTGGTTTATTTATAAGAGCCTTTGCTAAACTCGCTCTATTCTTTTGTCCAGAGGAAAGTTCACCAGTTATTCTATTTAAAAGCTCTTTAAGCCTAAGTTTTTCTGTTAAAAATTCAATACGGTTTTTTAGATCTTTAATATTGTATAATTTTCCATAGACAATTAAATTTTGTTTTACTGTCAGCTTTTTAGGTAACTCAATATAGGGAGATATAAAATTTATTTTGCTTAAGATCTCTATTCTATTTTTTTCAAATTTCATATTATCTATTTTTAATTCTCCAGCAGAGGGTTTTAATAAACCTAACAACATTCCTATTGTTGTTGTTTTACCACATCCATTTGGTCCCAGCAGTCCTAAAACTTCGTTTTCCTCAATGTTAAAAGAAATATTTTTTACAGCTTCCTTCGAAGAATAATTTTTTTTTAAATTTTTTACTTCAACTAAATATTTCATTTAAAATAAGATGCCCTTTTTAATCTATCATTTATAACTTCTCCAAATCCAACATTTGGAATTCTCTCAATTGCTATACTTTTATATTTTTTTTTTTTAATTAATCTTAATGTTTTATATAAATTTTTAGCAGCTTCTTTTAAATTATTTTTCTTTGTTAAATAAAAAAAATCTTTATTTTTTTGTTTTCTTTTTTTTATTAAAATAAATGCTTCATTTTTTACTGATTTTTTTATATTTAATCTTAATTTAATATATGGAGAATAATGGGTTTTGCTTTGACCAGGTGATTTAATTTTTTTTGAATTCTTATTGTAAATTAGATTTAAATTTAAAAAGTTTTTAATGTGATTTTTTGATATACCTCCTAATCTCAAAATTTGTGGTTTATTTACTAATTCTACAACTGTCGATTCAACCCCTATCTTTGATTGACCTCCATCTAGTATTAGACTTAATTTTTTTCCAAACTCATCTTTAACATCCTCTGGAGAAACTGGACTAATTTTAGTAGAAATATTTGCACTAGGTGCCGCCAGGGGATAATTTAAATTTTTTAATAATCGTCTAGCAATAGGATGTCTAGGAAATCTTACAGCCAAAGTATTTTTATTATTTGTAACAAACTTAGAAATTGAACTGCCTTTTTTAAGTTTTAAAATATACGAGATAGGACCAGGAGAATATTTTTTATATAATTTTAAAAATAAATCGTTTAGCTCACAGTCATTTTTAAGAAATTTAAGATCATAGTAGTGAACTATTAGAGGATTTTTTTTTGGTCTCCTCTTTAATTTATATATTTTAGCTGTAGCGACTGAAGAATATGCATTTGCAGCCAAACCATAAACAGTTTCAGTAGGTATACCAACACATTTGTCCTTATTAAGATAATTTATGGCTTTTTTAATATTTGAAAGATTGTTTTTCATATAATAATACCAACTAATATATGAATGAAAAAAATTTACTAGCTGATATTGAAAATAAATCTTTAGAGGAATTAAAAAATTTGGCAAATAAAATAATTGATAACTTGGAAAAAAAGAGTTTAGAGGATTTTGTGCAAAATTATCAAGAATTAATTAAATTAAACAACTTTATAGAAAAAAAATTTCAGCAAAAAACAAAATTAATATCAAAAAATACAAAAGATAAAATTGATCAGATAATAAGCAATGGAAAAAAAACTAAAAAAACTATCTAAAAGAGTTAATAATTTTCTAAATATTTATTTATCAAATATTAATTCATCAGCGTTAATTGCTCCAATGAAATACGGTTTATTTCCAGGTGGAAAAAAAATTAGATCTAAAATTATTTTTGATATTGGAAAAATGTTTGAAGTTCAAAATAAAAAGCTAATTTTCTTAGCAGCTTCTGTAGAATCTATTCACGCCTATTCTCTTATACATGACGATTTACCTTGCATGGATGATGATAAATTAAGAAGAGGCAAACCTTCTACACATATTAAATTTGGAGAGTCCACAGCAATTCTGGCAGGCAACTCATTGTTGACAACAGCATTTGAAATATTAAGTGATAAAAAATTTAATGTTGACGATAATACTAAATCAAAGCTAATTAATTTTCTTTCTAGATGCTCTGGTCAAACAGGTATAGCGGGTGGCCAATATTTAGATTTAAGTTATGAAAAAAAGAAAGTATCACTAAAAAAAATTTTAAATATGGAATTAAAAAAAACGGGAAAACTGTTTGAGTTTTGTTGTGTAGCACCGTTAATAATTAAAAAAAATAATAAAAATATAAATTCTTTTTCTAATTTAGGTAAAGATATAGGTTTATTATTTCAAATTGTTGATGATTTAATTGATTTTAAAGGAAATACAAAATTAGTAGGAAAAAAAACAAAAAAAGATAATAAAAAAGGTAAAGCAACTATAATTAGTTTACTTGGATATGAAAATTCAGTTAAATATGCTAATAAACTTAAGGATAAAATATATATTAGATTGAGAAAATATTCTCATAAAGCTGATGAATTAAGAAAAACAATTAATTTTATAATGGAAAGAAATAAATAATGTCAAATTTCAAATTATTAGATAATATTAGTTTTCCATCAGACTTAAAAAAATTAACTAACTCAGAACTTAAAATACTTTCAAAGGAAATCAGGGAAAAAATGATAGAGGCTGTATCAAAAACTGGTGGACATTTAGGTGCGGGCCTTGGAGTTGTTGAATTGACAGTGGCCCTTCATTATATATTTGATACACCTAGAGATAAAATAATTTGGGATGTTGGCCATCAATCATATCCACATAAAATATTAACTGGCAGAAAAGATAAAATAGAAACCTTAAGAACTGGAGGAGGACTGTCTGGTTTTACTAAAAGAGGTGAAAGTGAATATGATCCATTTGGCGCGGCTCACAGCTCAACATCTATTTCTGCAGCTTTAGGAGTTGCAACTGCAAATAAACTTTCAAATAAATCTGAAGATGTAATTGCTGTCATAGGTGATGGAGCGCTAAGCGCAGGAATGGCTTATGAGGCAATGAATAACGCTGGGTCATCTAAAACAAAATTAATTGTTATTTTAAACGACAACGATATGTCAATAGCCAAACCTGTTGGGGCGCTAAGGACTTATCTTGCAAAAATTTTATCTGGTAAAATATACTTTAGTTTAAGAGAAACTATTAAATTAATAATTTCTTCGTTTTCAAAAAGATTTTTAAAAAAAGCAGCAAAAGCAGAGGATTTCTTTAGATCAGCGGTTACCGGGGGTACTTTATTTAATTCACTTGGATTTTATTATGTAGGACCTATTGATGGTCATGATATTGACGTGCTTAACTCTGTTTTAGATAATGCAAAAAAAATGAAATATGAAGGACCAATACTTATTCATATTAAAACAGAAAAAGGCAAAGGGTATGAGTTTGCAGAAAAATCATTTGATAAATATCATGGAGTTTCAAAATTCAATGTTTTAACTGGTAAACAGGAAAAAACAAAAAGTTCATCACCATCTTACACAAAAGTGTTTGCTAATACTTTAATAAAACATGCTCATAAAGATAGTAAAATTATTGGAGTGACAGCTGCAATGCCCAGTGGTACAGGAATGGATCTTTTTGCAGAAAAATTTCCAGAGAGAATGTATGATGTTGGAATTGCAGAACAACATGCGGTTACTTTTTCGGGAGGTTTGGCTACACAAGGCTACAAACCTTTTGCTGCGATTTATTCAACTTTTTTACAAAGGGCTTACGATCAGGTTGTTCATGATATCGCAATACAGTCACTCCCCGTAAGATTCGCAATTGATCGAGCGGGTCTTGTTGGAGCAGATGGGCCAACTCATGCCGGTTCATTTGACATAACATATTTATCAACACTACCAAACTTTGTAGTTATGGCAGCTAGCGATGAGTCTGAACTTGTTAAAATGATTAATACCGCAGTACAAATAAATGATAGACCATCTGCATTTAGATACCCTAGAGGAAACGGAGTTGGTACAGAATTGCCAAATGAAGATGAAAAATTAATTATTGGAAAAGGAAGATTTATTAAACAAGGAAAACAAGTTGCTCTTATAAACTTTGGAGCAAGACTTCAAGAATGTTTGATTGCAGAAAAAAATTTATCAAAAAAAGGAATCTTCCCAACAGTTTTTGATGCAAGATTTGCAAAACCATTAGACGAAAATGCATTATGGCAAATCGTAACAAATCACGATGTAATAATCACAATTGAAGAAGGATCCATAGGTGGGTTTGGTTCTCACGTTAACCATTTTTTAAATGAAAAAAATTTATTAGATAAAGAAACTAAATTTAGATCTATGGTTTTGCCAGATATATTTATTGAGCACGATAAACCAGAAAATATGTACAAAGTTGCTGGGTTAGACTCTTTATCCATAGAGAATAAAGTTATAGACACTTTAAATTCAAAAATAGTATTAAAAAAAACTAATTAATCCCCACACTGTGCTTTGTTCATAAGATAGTGGTCTAGTAATACACAGTGCATCATCGCCTCTCCAATTGGTACTGCTCTAATACCAACACATGGGTCATGTCTTCCTTTAACTGATATAGAGGTGTTTTTACCTTTTTTATCAATAGTTTTTCTTTCTTTAAGAATAGATGAAGTTGGTTTTACTGCGAACGAAACAATTATGTTTTGACCAGTTGATATACCACCTAAAATACCACCGGCATTATTACTTTTGAAAATTGTTTGTTTGCCTTTTTTAAAGATTTCATCTGAATTCTCCTCACCTGTTGATTTTGCAGAATTCATCCCAGAACCGATATTAACACCCTTTACAGCATTTATACTCATCATTGCAGAAGCGATGTCCATATCTAATTTTGAATAAATTGGAGCTCCCAATCCTAGAGGTATACCTTTTGCTCTTAATTCAATAACTGCTCCACAAGATGAACCCGATTTTCTTACCGCTAAAAGATACTTTTCCCAAAGTTTCAAAATTTTCTTATCTGGGCAGAAAAAAGAATTTTTGTTAATAAATTTATCATCCCAATTATTTGGATTACTCCCCAATATTCCTATTTGAGTAACAGCTCCGACAACTCTATATTTTTTTCCAATTTTTTTTTCTAAGACTTTTTTAGCAACAGCTCCAGCTGCAACTCTTGCAGCTGTTTCTCTTGCAGATTGTCTGCCACCACCTCTATAGTCTCTTATTCCATATTTCATTAAGTAAGTATAATCAGCATGACCAGGTCTAAATTTAGATTTTATTGTTTCATAATCTCTAGATTTCTGGTCTTCATTATAAATTATTAAAGATATTGGAGTGCCAGTTGTTTTTCCATCAAATACACCAGACATTATATGAACCATATCTTTTTCTTTTCTTTGAGTAACAAATTTACTCTGGCCTGGTCTTCTTTTATTTAATTCTTTTTGAATATCATTGGCTTTAATCTGTATATTTGGTGGACAACCATCTATGATACACCCTATAGCTGGTCCATGAGATTCTCCCCAAGTGGTGAATCTAAAAAACTTTCCAAAAGTATTAAATGACATTATATCTGTTATATAGTTTAATTTGTCGAAATTATGAATAAAAAAAACAATTTAGGCCTGGATGTTTGTTTCATGAATGAGGACGATCCATTTACTGTTTTTAAAGAATGGATGTCTGAAGCAGAAAAAAATGAAATTAACGATCCAAATGCAGTTGCATTAGCTACTGTAAACGAATCTAATCAACCAGATGTTAGGATGGTTCTATTAAAAGGGTTTGATAAAAAAGGTTTCGTTTTTTTTACTAATTTAAATAGCAAAAAAGGAACAGATTTAAAAAAAATACCAAAAGCATCAATGTGTTTTCATTGGAAATCTTTGTTGAGACAGGTACGAATTTCTGGAGACATATCATCAATATCCAATAATGAAGCTGATGAATATTTTAATTCTAGATCTTATCTCAGTAGAATAGGAGCTTGGTCATCTAATCAATCAAAACCAATGGAAACAAGAGATGCTTTTTTAAATAAAATTGAAGAATATAAAAATAAATTTAAAGATGAAAATAATGTTCCAAGACCGAAGCATTGGTCAGGATTTTTGCTTGCTCCAAATAAAATAGAGTTTTGGAAAGATGTAGAAGGGAGACTTCATCAAAGATTAGAATATACAAAAAATCCAAGCTCTTGGATAAAAAAAATTTTATATCCTTAAAAATTTCTCTCTAAAGAGAATGTAGTCAAATTTCTTAATGTATCCTTGTCAATGCTATTTTTAAAAATATTTAAAGAGTTTGATGCTAAGCTAATATAGTGTTCAGCTTTTTTATAACATTCATTAATTACATTGTGATTTTTTATTAATTCGAGAACTATTTTTAAATCATTTTCATCTCTATTATCTTTAATGAAAAAATCTTTAAGTAATTTTTTTTCGTCATCATTTATTTTTTGAAAAAGTAAAATTATTGGAAGTGTAACCTTTCCTTCAAAAAAATCATTTCCAATATTTTTTCCAAAAACTTTGAGATCAGAATTGTAGTCAAGAGTATCATCTGCAATTTGAAATGTTAGCCCGAGGTTTTTACCGTAAGATTCCAAAGCATCTTTATATTTATTTTCTTTCTCTGTTATAATTGGACCAATTTTAGCTGCAGCTAAAAATAAAGCTGCCGTTTTATTTGAAATAATTTTTAAATATGTTTCTTCCAGCATATCAACATTACCTCTGTGCTGTAATTGTAAAATTTCTCCTTGTGAAATTAAGGCAGAAGTGGATGAAAGAAGTTTTAATATTTCTAAATTGCCATCCTCTACCATCATTTCAAAACAGCGACTTAGTAAATAATCCCCAACCA
Organism: Pelagibacteraceae bacterium AG-426-G09; assembly: GCA_003210075.1. Lineage (GTDB taxonomy): Bacteria > Pseudomonadota > Alphaproteobacteria > Pelagibacterales > Pelagibacteraceae > Pelagibacter. Next base: position 15,179 of record QCNR01000007.1, on the reverse strand, counting down.
AGATAGATGATTGATTTCCCCAAATCTTATTAAGAGTTTTTTTTCCTCTTCTGATCTCTCCATTATCAATAACATCATCATGCATTAAAGTTGCCGAATGAATTAATTCAACACATGCTGCAAAATTAACATCTCTAGATCCTTTGTAATAACCACATAACTTTGAAGAGCCCAAAGTAATTAAAGCTCTTAATTTTTTTCCACCAGTGTTCAGATGGTATGATGACATTTTTTTTACTAAATCAACATTGCTTTGTAGCTTTTGTTCAATTCTCTCATCAACCATTACAAGCTTATCTTCAACTGATTTTTTTAATTCTAAATAAGAATTATTTATTTTTTTGCTTAATTTAATTACTGATCCCATAGAATAAAGTTAATATATAATCAAATTTAATACACTTATCAATTGACGCACCATTTTCTTCAACTAAAAGTAAGCTTTATATTATTAATAAAATCTAATATGGATTAATATGTTTTCTATTTTCAAAAAAAAAAAAATTATTCCTCATATTAAGTTAAGTGGAGTAATAGGAAATGTCGGAAAATTTCGTCAAGGATTGGATTTTTCGGGACAAGAAGAAATTATTAAAAAAGCATTTTCAATCAAAAAAAGTCCAGCAGTTGCGATAACTATTAATTCGCCTGGAGGATCTCCTGTTCAATCTCATCTTATTTATAATTTTATAAGGGAACAAGCAAAAGAAAATAAAAAAAAAGTTATTGTATTTGCTGAGGATGTTGCGGCTTCTGGAGGTTACTTAATTGCTTGTGCTGGAGATGAAATTTATGCAAATCAAAGTTCTATTATTGGTTCAATAGGGGTAATATTTTCTTCGTTTGGCTTTAAGGATTTAATAAAAAAAATTGGAGTTGAGAGAAGAGTATATACAGCTGGAAAAAATAAAAGCACATTAGACCCTTTCATGGAAGAAAAGCCAGATGACATTCAAAGGTTAAAAAAAATACAAATGGAAATACATCAAGATTTTATAAAAGTTGTAGAGGAAAGTAGAAAAAATAAACTTAATAAAAACTCAGATATTGAATTATTTTCTGGAGAATTTTGGTCAGGAAAGAAAGCAAAAGAACTTGGACTTATTGATGAGATAGGAAATATTAGCCAAGTTCTTAGAGAAAAATTTGGAAAAGATGTTGTCATTAAAAGATTTGAAAAACCAAAAAGTTGGATATCTAAAAAACTTTCATCTTCAGAAGAAAGTGTAGAAAAAATTGCTAGCATTTTAGAGGAAAGAAGTATTTGGCAGAAATATGGTTTCTAAAAAAAAAAAATCAAATAAAAAATATTTATCATTTCAAGACTCAATATTAAATTTACAAAAATATTGGAGTAAACAAGGTTGTGTTATATTACAACCTTATGACTTAGAAGTTGGAGCGGGAACTTTTCATCCCGCTACAACATTAAGATCACTAGGTACAAAAACTTGGCGTACCGCATATGTCCAACCTTCAAGAAGACCAACAGATGGAAGATATGGAGATAACCCAAATAGATTACAACACTATTATCAATTTCAAGTTTTAATTAAACCATCTCCAGATAATATTAAAAAACTTTTTCTTAATAGTCTTTCTTCACTGGGCATTAAACATGAAGAACATGATATTAGATTTATAGAGGATGACTGGGAGAGTCCCACCTTAGGTGCTGCAGGATTAGGTTGGGAAGTTTGGTGTGATGGAATGGAAATTACTCAATTTACTTATTTTCAACAAATGGCTGGAATTGAATGTAATCCAGTATCTGTTGAGATTACATATGGAATGGAAAGACTTTGCATGTTTATTCAAAATAAAAAAAACGTATTTGAATTAAATTGGAATGATCAGGGTATTCTATATAAAGACGTATTTTATCAGTCAGAAAAAGAATTCTCTGCTTATAACTTTGAGCATGCTAATACAGATAATTTGCTTAAAATTTTTGATATGCTTGAAGATGAAGCTAAATCTTTAACAGAAAAAAAACTTTCTTTACCTGCTTACGATCAATGTTTAAAAGCTAGCCATGTTTTTAATATATTAGATTCGAGAGGGGTTATAAGTGTGGCCCAAAGGGCTGAATACATAGCGAGAATAAGAGAACTTACAAAAATGATTGGCAAAGTTTGGATAGAGACACAAATTTAAAATGTCAGATTTTTTTTTAGAACTTTTTAGTGAGGAAATACCTCCTAATCTTCAAACTAATGCAACTAAAAAATTATTTTTTGACCTCAATAATTTTTTTGAGGTTAATAATATTAAGGTTAAAGGTTCCACCAATTCATTTTGCACACCTAATAGAATTATAATTAACTTTTCAAATATTTCCAAAGATGTCGTAAAAAAATCTGAGGAAATAAGAGGGCCATCAGTTGATGCAAAATCAGAAGCTTTAGAAGGTTTTTTAAAATCACATAATATTAAAAAAATACAAATAAGGTCAAAATCTACTGAAAAAGGTACGTTTTATTTTTACAAAAAACCTGAAAAAAAATTAAAAACAGTTGATTTATTAAAAGAAAATCTACCTAACATTTTAGATAAAATTAATTGGAATAAATCTATGAAATGGGGAAATAATAAAATGTTTTGGGGTAGACCGCTTAAATCAATTTTGGCAGTTTTTGATGAGAAAAAAATTGAATTCAATTTTCATCATTTAAAAGCATCAAATTATACATTTCTTGATAAAGACTTTGAAGAAAAGACAAAAAATTTCAATAACTTTAAATCTTATCAGGCATATTTTAAGTCAAAAAAAATTATTCTTGATCAAGTTAAAAGAAAAAATTTTATTATTAATGAATTAAACAAAGTATCTAAAGCAAATTATCTATTAGTTGATTTAAAAGAAAACCTATTAGATGAAATTACTAATATTGTAGAAAAACCTAAAATAATTTTATGTGAATTTGATAAAAAGTTTTTGAATATTCCTAAAGAAATCTTAATTATTACAATGCAAAATCATCAAAAATATATCCCAACATTTGATAAAAAACAGAATCTAACCAATTTTTTTTTAGTAGTTTCAGATACCAAAGATTTAAAAGGGTATGTAAAATTAGGAAATGAAAGAGTAATCGATGCGAGACTGAGTGATGCAGAATTTTTTTGGAATAGAAATAAATCACAAAATCTAATTAAGCAACTATCAGATTTAAAAAAAATAAATTTTTTCAAGGGACTAGGGTCATATTTTGATAAAACTCAGAGATTAAAAAAATTAAGTTCCCTAATTTCAGATGAACTTATGATAAGTAAAGAAAAAATTGAAATCGCAGCATCTATTTGTAAAGTAGATCTTAAATCAGATCTGGTTGGAGAATTTCCTGAATTACAGGGTATTATGGGTGGTCATTTTGCAGAAGCCCAAGGGTTTGAAAAAGAAGTTTGTCAGTCAATCTCTGAACACTATTTACCCAGTGGCCTCCATAGTAAAGTTCCAAAAAATCTTTACAGTATTACCCTGTCTTTAAGTGACAAACTAGATACGTTGGTTGGTTTTTTTGGAATAGATTTAATTCCAACTGGATCAAGAGACCCTTACGCTCTAAGAAGATATACAATTGCCTTAGTTAGATTAATTGTTGAAAATAAAATTCGAATTAAATTAAGAAGCATTATAAATTATTCTTTAACTCTATATAAGGAACAAGGTTATGAATTTGATATTACAAAAGTTCTTAAAGAATTAAATAATTTTATTCTTGATCGATTAAAAAATTATTCTAAAGAAAAAGGAATTAGATCAGATATAATTGAAAGTTCTATTTTATCAAATGATATTGACGAATTATATAATGGATATAAAAAAGCCGAAGTATTATATCGAAATATTGGAAAAGAAATTGTAAGAGATGTGGTCGGTATTTATAAACGTTCATCAAATATCTTAAATAATGAAATAATTAAAAATAAAATAGAGTTATCTAATTCTGTTGATACAGGTTTATTTAAAAATGACTTTGAAAAAAATCTATATAAAAAAATTCAGGATACAAAAAAATATTTTGTAAACTTTGGTAAAAATGATAATTTTGAGGAATGTTTAAAAGAGCTTTTTAAATTCAAGCAGGACGTTAATTGTTTTTTTGATAATGTAAAAGTTAATGACGAAAATGAGTTAATTAAAAAAAACAGACTAGAACTTTTAAATTTGTTGTGTAAAAACTTTGATAATTTTTTTAATTTTTCAAAAATTGAAGGCTAAATGAAAAAACTTATTTTTAATTTTAAATCTAAAGATGTTAAAAATTTAAAACAGCCTAAAAATATTCTAGGTGGAAAAGGGTCAAACCTTGCCGAAATGGGAAGATTAGGTTTGCCTGTACCTCCTGGATTTACAATATCAACAGAAGTTTGTCATTTATTTTATAAAAATAAAAAAAAATTAAATCCAAAATTAATTAACCAAATAAATAAACAACTTTATCTAGTTGAGAAAGATACAAAAAAAAAATTTGGAGATTTGCACAATCCATTATTAGTATCGGTCAGGTCTGGTGCTAGAGTTTCTATGCCTGGAATGATGGATACAATTTTAAATTTAGGGCTCAACGATGAAACAGTACTTGCTTTAGCAAAAAAAACATCAAATCCTCGTTTTGCAAAAGATAGCTATAGAAGATTTATTCAAATGTATTCAAATGTAGTTTTAGGAGTGGAAGGTTATAGATTTGAGGAATTAATTGAAAATTACAAATTAACCAAAGGTGTTTTGCTTGATACTGATCTAGATGAGGCTGACTGGAATAATTTAATCAATGATTTCAAAAGATTAGTAAAAGAAAAAACTAAGAAGGAATTTCCACAAAATGTTAAAGATCAACTTATAGGAGCAATTTGCGCAGTTTTCCTGTCTTGGGAAAGCAATAGAGCAAAAATTTATAGAAAATTAAATCAAATCCCCTCTGATTGGGGAACAGCTGTAAATGTACAGTCAATGGTATTTGGAAATATGGGCAATGATTGTGCAACAGGAGTAGTGTTTACCAGGAACCCTTCTACTGGTGCAAAAGATATTTATGGGGAGTATTTAATTAATGCTCAAGGAGAGGATGTTGTCGCTGGAACGAGAACACCACAACACATAACAAAACAAGCAAGAATAAGTTCTGATCAAAATCAATTATCAATGGAAGAAGTAATGCCATCAGTTTACAGAAAACTTAAACAAATATTATTAAAGTTGGAAAAACATTATAAAGATATGCAAGATGTTGAATTTACCGTTGAAAATAAAATTTTATGGATGTTACAAACAAGATCTGGAAAAAGAACTGCAAAATCTGCGGTTAAGATTGCTGTGGATATGGTTAAAGAAAAATTGATTTCAAAAAAGGAGGCAGTTCTAAGATTAGACCCAAATTCATTAGATACATTATTACATCCAACTTTAGATGAAAATGAAAAGATAAATGTAATTGCTAAAGGTTTACCGGCATCTCCTGGCGCCTCAAGCGGAAAGGTTGTTTTTACTTCAAGTGAAGCAGAAAGGTTAAATGGAATGATGCAAAGTACAATTTTAGTTAGAGTAGAAACATCTCCAGAAGATATTCATGGAATGCATGCTGCTAAAGGAATTCTTACAGCAAGAGGTGGAATGACAAGTCACGCAGCAGTTGTGGCAAGAGGAATGGGTAGACCATGTGTATCAGGATCCAGCGAGATTGAGATTGACTACGAAAATAAAATTTTTAAAACAAAAAATAATATTATTAAAGAAGGAGATATAATTACTATTGATGGGTCTACAGGAAGAATAATTTCGGGTGAAGTAAAAACAGTAAAACCAGAAATATCTGGAGAATTTTCAAAAATAATGAGCTGGGCGGACACATTTAGAAAGTTAAAAGTTAGAAGCAATTCTGAGACACCAATAGATAGCAAGGTTGCAAGAGATTTTGGTGCAGAGGGAATTGGATTATGCAGAACCGAGCATATGTTTTTTGATGAGGAAAGAATTTTATCAGTAAGAGAAATGATTCTTTCTAAATCGAAAGAAGATAGAGCAATAGCTTTAAAAAAATTGTTACCTCATCAGAAAAGAGATTTTTTCGAAATATTCAAAATTATGCAAGGACTACCAGTCACAGTACGATTGTTAGATCCACCTTTGCATGAATTTTTACCTAAAAGTAAAAAAGATATTGAAGATGTTGCTAATTCATTAAAATTATCAAAAAATGAAATTGAAGCAAGAATTACAGAACTACATGAACAAAATCCAATGCTTGGACACAGGGGTTGCAGGCTTGGAATTTCTTTTCCAGAAATTTATGAAATGCAATGTAGAGCAATATTTGAAGCATTAATTGAGCTAAAAAGAAAAAAAATTAAATCTGCATTTCCAGAGATTATGATACCTTTAGTTTCAACAGAAGCAGAAATTAAAATTATGAAAGATTTAGTAATTACTACAGCAAGAAAAGTTCAAAATAATTATAAAACAAAAATAAACTTTTTAGTAGGTACAATGATTGAGTTACCAAGGGCGGCTATCAAAGCCAATGACATTGCCAAACATGCAGAATTCTTTAGTTTTGGGACTAATGATTTAACGCAGACTACATTTGGCATTAGTAGAGACGATAGTGGTAAATTTTTAAATGACTATATTGAAAATAAAATTTTTGATATAGATCCTTTTGTTTCTATTGATGATGGTGTGGGTGATCTAATTCAAATTGCATCTCAAAAAGGAAAAAAACAAAATAAAAATATTAAGCTTGGAATATGTGGAGAACATGGTGGAGATCCAAAGAGTATATATTTGTGTTCTAGAATTGGTCTTAATTATGTTTCCTGTTCCCCATACAGAGTACCTATAGCTAGACTTGCCGCGGCTCAAGCTGAACTTATAAAATAATAACTAAATTAATAGGGTAGCGTCAAAACTTTGCGAACTATGTGTTATAGAACCAACAGAAATTCTATTTACACCTGTTTGAGAAATTTGACTTATATTTTTCAAATTTGCATTTCCAGAATACTCAGTTTCATATCTACTTTTGCAAAGTTTTAAACATTTTCGCAGTAGTTTTATACTCATATTATCAAAAAGTATTCTTTTAAATTTGTATCCTAAAATTTGTTTAAGTTGGTTTATGTTCTCTACTTCTACTGTAATGATTTTTTTTGTTTTTATAGCTTTAGTTAATAAATTTTTTAGGCTCTTGTCTGAATTTATATGGTTTTCTTTAATTAATATTTCATCACTTAAATTAAATCTATGATTAAAACCACCTCCTTTTTGGACGGCATATTTCTCAAGCAATCTAAGATTAGGTGTTGTTTTTCTAGTACAACAAATTTTAGTTTTTTTTCCTACTTTCTTAACAAATTTGTTTGTTAGTGTTGAAATACCTGAAGAATGATTAAGAAAATTTAAAGCAGTTCTTTCTGCAATTAAAATATTTCTAGTTTTTCCTTTTATTTCAGCAATAACTTTATTTTTTTTTACTTTTTTACCGTCATTAATTTTTTTATTAAAAATCACTTCTTTATCAATTAATTTAAACGCGGTTTTACAAAAATCTAAACCAGAAATAATTCCATTTTGTTTTGAAATAATTTTTGCTTTAATAACCTTATTTTTAGATAGTAAAAGATTCGTTGTTAAATCTCCTTTTGGATATAAATCTTCCGATAAAGCCTTTTTAACTACAGAGTTTATATATTTTTGATTTATTTTAAGCATTGATCTAACGACCAATTTTGACCATTCTCTCCACAGAATTTCTAGCTTTTTCTATTATAATTTTATCCATGATTATTTCATTTGTCTCATTCTCTAAACAATCAAGAATTTTTGGAAGTGTAATTTTTTTCATATGCGGACAAAGATTACATGGTCTGATAAATTTAACATTTGGATTGTCTACTTGAACATTATCACTCATAGAACATTCTGTTACCATCATAACCTTTTCAGGTTGTTTATCTTTTACATATTTAATCATCCCACTAGTTGATCCTGTAAAATCACTTGCTTTAATTACATCTGGTGGACATTCTGGGTGAGCAATAATTTTAATTCCGGGGTTATTTTTTCTTATTTCGTTAATCTCCTCATCGTTGAACTGTTCATGAACTTCACAAGTTCCTTTCCAAGAAATTATTTCTACTTCTGTCTGTGAAGCAACATATTTAGCTAAGTAATCATCAGGTAAAAATATAACCTTGTTAACGCCCAAGGAGTTAACAATTTTGACTGCATTAGCAGATGTACAACAGACATCGGTTTCAGCTTTAACATCAGCTGAAGTATTTACATACGATACGACAGGAACACCTGGATACTGTTTTTTTAAATTTCTAACATCATTACCTGTTATTGATGAAGATAATGAACATCCTGCCCGCATATCTGGTAATAATACTTTTTTGTGAGGACTCATTAGTTTTGCAGTTTCAGCCATGAAATGAACGCCACACATAACTATTATATCTGCTTTTGTTTTTGCAGCTTCAACAGCTAAAGCTAAGGAGTCAGCTGAAAAATCAGATATACCATGATATATTTCTGGAGTTTGATAGTTATGTGCAAGAATAATTGCATTCTTCTCTTTCTTTAGTTTGTTAATTTTGTAAATATAAGGAGCATGAGTTAACCATTCTATTTCAGGGACTGTACTAGAGATTTTTTTATATATTGGATCAGTTGCTTTTTTTATATCAGTAGGAATCTGCATATTAAAAACTTATCAACTTGAAATAGAATTGTCATTCATTTAATCTGACGCATTAATTGCGGTCATGCTGAAATTGGTAGACAGGCACGGTTGAGGGCCGTGTGGGCCTAGCCCATGAGAGTTCGAGTCTCTCTGACCGCACCATAAAATTTTGATATAATTCAAAAAAAAAAGGGGCGTTCTGTTGCCAGGTGCCCCAAACCCCGTAACTTAATTAATAAATTAATTAAGCTGCAAGTGCATAACTTTCGTTAGCATTTATAAAATAGCCCATTAAGGCGGAACAATACCTGACGAAAGAATAACTTTTAGACACCCGTCGATCCTAATTCACCCCCATAAGTTGAAAATGGTGGAGGTGGTGGGTACTGCCCCCACGTCCGTAATGGTTATTACGAAATTCGTTTATCGTCATAGTTGGAAAACCAACATTAATAATATAAAACCAATTTTAATAGATTCAATATTTTATTCATGAAATTAACTAACGAGCAATCACAAGAAATAAAAGAGCTACAATTACAGGAAAATAAAACAAAACGTGTTACTGTACCAGAGCTTGAAAAAGTCCTCTATGAAGCAATACCAATTTTAGATCATGGATTTGTAAGAGTTATTGATTATATGGGTGATGACACCTCTATTGTTCAAGCAGCTAGAGTTTCATATGGAAAGGGAACAAAAAAAGTTTCAACCGACTCAGGACTAATAAAGTACTTAATGAGACATTGGCACAGCACTCCATTTGAAATGTGTGAAATAAAGTATCATGTTAAATTACCAATATTTATAGCAAGACAATGGATTAGACATAGAACAGCAAACGTCAATGAATACTCAGCAAGATATTCGATATTAGATAAAGAATTTTATTTACCAGCTCCTCAAAACTTAGCTGCACAATCTCAAAGTAATAGACAAGGAAGAGGCGACGTTCTTGAGGGAGAAAAGGCTAAAAAAGTTTTAGATCTTTTAAAAGGTGATGCTGAACAAACTTATAACAACTATGAGATAATGTTGAATGAAAGATACGATGGGTCGATAATTGATGAAAATGGTACAGGCTTAGCTAGAGAGCTAGCTAGAATGAATTTAACTTTAAATACATATACACAGTGGTATTGGAAAACTGATTTATTAAATTTAATGAACTTTTTAAGACTTAGAGCAGATCATCATGCTCAATACGAAATAAGAGCATATGCAGATGCGATGTTAGATACATTAAAAAAATGGGTACCAATTACATATGAAGCCTTCATGGATTATAGGGTGGGTGGAACAGAAATATCGTCTAAAGGAAAAGATGTAATTAAGAAATTAATTCAAGGTCAAACAATAAATATAGAAGAGTCTGGACTTTCAAAGAGAGAGTGGAACGAATTAATGGAAGCTTTTGACCTTAAAGATAAATTGATTTAATTTTTTCAGCTAGGCTTAAATAAATTTTAGATATTTCATGATCAGGTTTGCTCTCAACTATTGGTTTTCCCATATCACCAAGCTTTCCAATTTCAGAATTTATTGGTATCTCTCCTAAAAATTCCTTTTTAAATTCTTCAGCAGTTTTTTTTACTCCACCTTGACCAAATATTGGATATTTCTTTCCATCATCTCCAATAAAAAAACTCATGTTATCAATCAAACCAATAATATTTACTTTGAGTTTATCAAACATTCTTATTCCTCTTTTTACATCTTGAAGAGCAATTTCTTGTGGAGTAGATATAATTATAACTCCATCCATATTAATTTCTTGAGAGAAAGTTAGTTGTGTATCTCCTGTTCCTGGGGGCATGTCTACAATTATAAAATCTAAATCTTTCCAGGCAACTTTTTGGGTAAAAGTTTTTATTGCAGAGGTGACCATCGGACCTCTCCAAATCATAGGTGTTTGTTCGTCAGTGAGAAAACCAATTGACATACATTGAATGTCATACTTTAAAATTGGTTTTAAATTTTGTCCGTCGCTTTCAGGTTTTCCTTCTATTGAAAATAATTTTGGTAGTGAAGGACCATATATATCAGCATCCAATAAGCCCACTTTGCATCCTATTTTTTTTAATGCTATAGCTAAATTAGTTGCAAAAGTAGATTTTCCAACACCTCCTTTTGCACTTGAAATAGCAATAGTGAACTTTGTTCCCTTAATGGGGTTTTTTTGAAAGCGTTTTTGTTCTAAATTTTCTTTCATTGTGTCAATTAGACCTTATTTTCATTTATTTTTCAAAGTATCATTACCTTGTTTTTGTCCAGAAAGACATTATATAGAATGACTTATGAATGATTTCAAAAATCAAAGTCCATGGGGATCTCCCCCTAGTGGAAATGGTGATGGTGGTTTTAGAAGAGGACCTACCCCACCTAATATAGACGAAATTGTTAAAAATTTGCAAAGTAAAATTAACAAATTTTTTCCTGGAGGAAGTTCAGGAGGCAAACCAATAATCTTAGCTCTAATTTTAGTCGTGATCCTTTGGGCGCTTAGCGGTCTTTATAGAGTTTTACCGGATGAACAAGGTGTAGTTTTAAGATTTGGAAAATTTATAAAAACAACTCAACCCGGATTAAACTATCACCTGCCAATACCAATTGAGAGTGTATTAACACCTAAAGTAACTAAAGTTAACAGAATGGATATTGGATTTAGATCTGAGAGAGATACTGGCTTTACATCTTCAAGCGTAGCTGATGTTCCAGAAGAAAGCTTGATGCTAACAGGAGATGAAAATATTGTTAACATTGATTTTTCTGTGTTTTGGGTGATTAAAGACGCTGGTAAATTTTTATTTAAAATTCAAGATCCAGAAGGAACAGTAAAAGCAGCAGCAGAGACAGCAATGAGGGAAGTGATAGCGAGATCTAATATTCAACCTATTTTAACAGAAGGTAGGTCTCAAATTGAAATAGACACACAAGAAATTATTCAAAATATTTTAGATGAATATAATTCAGGAATTCAAATAACACAAGTTCAAACACAAAAAGCAGATCCACCAGACCAAGTAATTGACGCATTTAGAGATGTACAGGCCGCAAGAGCAGACATGGAAAGAGCAAAGAATGAAGCAGAAGCTTATGCCAATGATGTAATACCAAGAGCCCGAGGTGATGCATCAGTTATTTTGCAAGCTGCAGAGGCTTATAAAAAAGAAGTAGTTGCTAAAGCAGAAGGTGAAGCAAGTAGATTTTTAGCAATCTACAATGAATATAAAAATGCAAAAAATGTAACGCAAGAAAGAATGTATTTAGAAACTATGGAAAAAGTCTTAGCTGATATTGATAAAATTATAATTGATAAAAATTCTGGATCAGGGGTTGTTCCATATCTACCTCTTCCTGAACTTAAAAAAAAGGTAACTAATTAATGAGAAAATTTTTAATACCATTGGTAATACTAGTAGCGGCAACAATTTATTTTTCAGTATTTATTGTTAAAGAAGTAAATCAAGCCATAGTTCTTCAGTTTGGTGATCCTAAAAGAATAATAATGAATCCTGGAATTAATTTTAAAATTCCATTTATACAAAATGTGGTTTTCTTGGACAAAAGGATTTTAAATTTAGACACACCACCAGAAGAAGTTATTGCTTCTGATCAAAAAAGACTAATTGTAGATGCTTTTGCCAGATTTCAAATTGTAGACCCTTTAAAATTTTATATTTCTGTTGGAAACGAAAGAGTTGCAAGATCTAGACTGTCAACGATTATAAATTCAAGAATAAGAAGTGTACTTGGTACACAAAGATTACAAACATTATTATCAGCAGATAGAACAAATCAAATGAGCTTAATTCAAGATGGTGTAAATAACGAAGCAGAAAATTTTGGTATTAAAATTGTTGATGTTAGAATTAAAAGAGCGGATCTTCCTCAAGCAAACAGTGACGCAATCTATAAAAGAATGCAAACAGAAAGAGAAAGAGAAGCAAAAGAATTTAGAGCAAAAGGTGCCGAGATGGCTGCTGAGATAACCGCTAATGCAGATAAAGAAGTAACTGTAATTTTAGCAAACGCAGAAAAATCCTCTCAAATTTTAAAAGGAGAAGGTGATGGTAAAAGAAATAAAATTTTTGCAGACGCCTTTGGAAGAGACCCAGAGTTTTTTGCATTTTATAGAGCTATGCAAGCCTATGAAAAAGCTCTAATTGGTGGCGAAACTTCATTAATACTCTCACCTGATAGTGAATTTTTCAAATTTTTCGGGAATATAAAACAAAAACAAAATCAGCAATAATTAAAAAACATGAGGGAGCTTATTATAGCTTTAGGATTGTTTCTTTTTATCGAAGGAGTCTTATATGTTATATTTCCGTCAAAAATGAAGAATATATTATCTAAATTAAATCAAATATCTAATACTCAGTTAAGAACTGGTGGATTAATTTTTGCAATTATTGGATTTGTAATTATTTGGTATTTAAAAAGTAATGTTTAAAAAGTTTTATATAAATTTAATAATCTTCTTATTTTTTGTAAGTGTAGAAGCTAAAGACTACCCAGGATCTTTTGCTGATTTGGCTCAAAAATTAATGCCCTCAGTAGTAAATATATCTACTACTCAAGTTATAACAACAAGAACAAACCCTTTTCCTTTTGAATTTCCACCAGGATCACCATTCGAAGATATGTTTAAAGATTTTGGTGAACCGCAACAGAGAAGAACTAGTGCGTTAGGCTCAGGTTTTATAATTGATAATGACGGAACAGTTGTAACAAACAATCATGTTATACAAGGAGCTGAGGATATTTTTGTATCTGTTAACGGTGAGAAGGAGTATGAGGCTGAAATAGTTGGAGCTGATCCATTATCGGACATTGCAGTATTGAAAATAAAATCCGAAGATAATTTTTTACCTGTTAAATTTGGCGACTCTGATACCGCAAGAGTGGGAGATTGGGTAATAGCGATCGGCAATCCATTTGGATTAGGAGGCACTGTAACCTCTGGAATTATTTCAGCAAGAAATCGAAGTATAGGTTTATCAAGATATGAAGACTATATTCAAACGGATGCATCAATTAATTCAGGAAATTCTGGGGGACCTTTATTTAATATGGATGGGGACGTAATTGGAATTAATACTGCAATTCTTGGTCAATCTGGATCAATAGGTATTGGTTTTTCAATCCCCTCCAACAGTGCAAAAAAAGTAATTAATCAATTAATTAAATTTGGAGAGACAAAAAGAGGATGGCTTGGTGTTAGAATACAAACTGTAACAAAAGAAATAGCTGAAGTAGAAAACTTAGATAAAGCAAGAGGAGCATTAGTTGCAAGTGTTGCAGACGGAAGCCCTTCAGACAAAGGTGGTATAAAATCTGGAGATATTATTTTAGAGTTTAATGGAAGAAAAATTAATGAGATGAATGAGTTACCAAAAATTGTTGCTGAAACAGAAGTTGGAACAACTGTAAAAGTTAAGGTGTGGAGAAACAAAAGAGAAGTAATAAAAACAATTACACTTGGAAGATTAGAAACATCCGAAGATTTTAAACCACAATTAAAAAAGGAAGAAAAACCAAAACTAACAAGAATTGAAGGTCTTAAAATTGATGTCAGACCTATCATAGAAAAAGATATTTTAGATAGAGGGTTACCTAAATCAACTTCTGGAGTTGTAATATCAAAAATTGACAATGATAGCCCTGTAAATTATTTAAATATAGGCAATATTATTGTTGAGGCTCAAAAAAGAAATATAAATACACCCGGAGACTTAAATATTGTTGTTAATTCCACATTGAGAAGTGCTGAAAAAAATATTTTAATATTAATTTACAACAACCAAAATCAAAAAAGATATATTGGCGTTAAGTTAGATTAAAATGGACAAGAAGTCCAAAATAATTTTAATTTCAGGAGCTACCGCATCTGGAAAATCAAGTTTTGCAATTAAACTAGCAAAAAAGATAAATGGAGAAATTATTAACGCAGATAGTATGCAAGTTTATAAAGAACTTAAAATATTAACTGCTAGACCAAACTCAAAGGATAGAAAACAAATTAAACATCATCTATATGGTTTTTTAACTATAAAAAACAAATTCTCCACCGGCCAATGGTTAAAACTTGCTTATAAAACAATTAAAGAAATACAAAAAAGAAACAAAATTCCAATATTAGTTGGTGGCACAGGCTTATATTTTAAAGCAGTAATAGATGGATTGGTAAAAATTCCAAAAGTAAATATTAAAAAGAGAAAAAAAATAATTAATATTCAAAAAAAATTAGGACAAGCTAACTTTTATAAAAAATTAATTAAACTTGATCCTAAAATTATAGAGTTTGTTAATCCAAACGATATACAAAGATCTATAAGAGCCTATGAAGTTAAATGGTATACAAAAAAATCAATATTAGACTGGTATAAAGATACCAGGTCACTTTTTGGAAAGGATGATTTTGTTAAAATTTATATAGATTGCCCTAGAGATTTACTTCTCAATAGGATCAAAATTCGAGCTGAA
>QCNR01000006.1 GCA_003210075.1 Pelagibacteraceae bacterium AG-426-G09 | reverse complement strand
TGTTTAATTTGACCGCACTATGTCCGCAATGATAAAGTTTAAATATGAACTTTATATTACCTGGATTAGGATTCCTCTTTATTCAAACAATAGGTGCTTTAATTTTTTTAATGTCATTAAAAATGTTTAGGGTTGGTTTTAATAAAAAAGACTGGGGACAATTAATAATTGCAATAATATTTTTTTTGATGGGTGGTTATGTATTTATTTTTTCTTCTATAATGTCTTTGACTGATGATTTTGATAATCTTAAATTAACATATATTTGGACCTTTTTTATTTCAATATTATTAACCTATTTTTTATATTTCGTATTTCCAAAGACTAAATTTTATAAAAATTATTTTAAAATTAAAAAAAAGGTTTCAAGAGTTGATAATCAACAAAATGAAGCACCATCATTATTGACAAAGATTGAAGGTTTCTTTTCAGATTTTGTCGCACTAATTTTTGGTATAGCAATACTTCTTGTATCTCTATATTTGATTGTAAAACTGGTGAAATATTTTTGGTATTTTTAGAAACTTCTGTCCGCACTATGTCCACACCATGTTTTAAATTTAAGTTATGTAAAAAAAATTTAACGTTGATTTTATTGAATGATGGTGCCCCCGCACGGATTCGAACCGCGGACCTATTGATTACAAATCAAGAGTCTAAATTCAAAAAGATAAATACTATCAACGTTAATTGAAAGTTATTTCAATTCTGTACACACTATTAACACAGTGATAAACTTTATTTATGAAGTCTTGGGTTAAAAAGCAATTTAATACTCTTTCAGTCGCAGTTTCTGGTTTATTAGCAGTTCCTTATGGGAAACAATTAGAAAAATTCTTTTCAAATATAATAAATGAAACTCCAACAGTTTATGGAAAAACAATAGATAAATTTTATAACGAAACTCATATTGGTGGAGCTCTTCATAGATTATTTGATCGGAGTCATTCTCCAATTGATATGTGGGAAAAAGTTAAAGTTGCAGTTAAAGATGATACAAAATTAGACGAATTAAAAAATTATTTCATTGAACTAGGAAAAGATCTTCAAACGCCAATGGGTATACCATTGCACAGCATACAAGATAAGGCTTCTTACGATAAATTAGTTTCAGCAATTAGTGATAAATTTTTAATTAAAAAAAGTTGGTTGTACGACTTGCAGACAGTTAATCTTTTAGAAGTATTTTCTACAACTCTTGGTGTCGTAGCATTATTTTTTGGATGGAAAAAAAAAGATAAGGAAGAATTTGCAGAACTTTGTGCTTCATTAGGACTAGCCGGTGCAGTAGGTGCAAATCCTCTTCTATTGATCATAGCTCTAGTTTCATTAGCTAAATCTTACACACAAAATAAGAATAAAAATAAATTTAAAAAAGGAACACTAAGAGGCTTTGTAGGAATGGGGTCATTTATTATGACTGCTAGTCTTTTTTCGAGTCCTCTTATTGGAATTATTATTGGTTTAGCAGTTGCTATAAGTGTTAAAAAATCTTTGAAGAAATTAGAATTTCAAGAGATATACGATTGGTTTAAAGAGAATATATCTAAATATGCAGACACTATCTCAAGTGCTACAGGTATAACTTATCTTTATAAAAAAATTAAAAATTTTGTATAAATGAAAAAACTTTTGGGGATCGTGGTTCTGGGTTTGTTTTTGTGCAACGTTGGGTATACAAAAAATTGTACAGAAAAGGATGAACAATATGCACTTGAAGATAGCGAAATATACGGTGACAAAAGAACATTCACAGCAGAAGAAGCTTATAACGCTGGACAGAGTATATTAGATATTTTTAAATCAAAAGATTTAGAAAAACTTGTTTCTATGTTTGACGGTGAGTTAAATGAAGGACCACCTTTATCATATTTTAAAAACAAAACATTTGATGAAGCTTTTCAGCAGGATTTTCAAGATTTGATAATCAATTCAAAACCTAAATGCAATTTAGGAGATAGCAACTATGGTTTTTATTTAGCAAAAGGATTAATTTGGTTTGATAAATCTAAAAATAACAAATGGGTGATAAGAAAAATAAATTATAAATTGGAAGAATAATGAAAAAGCTTTTAGGGGTTGTGGTTCTAGGTTTGTTATTAAATGGATGTTCTAAAAAACCTGAAACAGCTTTTCAATGTTATGATCCTCAAACTAATGAAAGAAAATTTACCCTGATGTATGATTATCCCTGGAGCAGAATCTTTTCACCAACAGATTGGAAATATGATGGTTTGTCAAACTTTAACGAAGATTTTTGGGAACCTTATAGAGAAAAACCAATTCATAAAGACTCAGGAATTATAATAGAATTTTTTGAAGACATTAACATAAATAAAGCACAAAAAAATTTTACTATTACCAAAGGAAAAAATAAAGGAAACACCTACAGTCTACCTCTAACAAATTATAGAAATATTTATTTTAACTCAAAAACTAATGAATATAAAATTTATGAATATTATCATCCTATTAGAGTTTCATTAGAAAATATTAAGCAAAAGGTTGATGATTATGGACTTAAAATTAATTTAACTTTTCAAAAAACATTTAAATGCAAAGAGGATAAAGAAATATATAAAGCTTGGGTTGCAACAGGAGCGGCTACAAGATAAACACAAGACTACTTGACTGAAACACACTCTTAACACACTACTAACACAGTGAATGTGTTTTAACGGACAAGATTAAACTTTTGCAAAAATAATTAACGTTGATTTTATTGAGTGATGGTGCCCCCGCACGGATTCGAACCGCGGACCTATTGATTACAAATCAGGCAACACTGACATTGGATCTAATCTTGTTTGAAACCAATTAATCCTAAAATCTAAATGAGGACCTGTTGATCTTCCAGTTGAACCAACTGTACCAATAATATCACCTTGATTAATTTTATCTCCAACAGAAACTATTACAGTTTCTAAATGTGAATAAATTGTAGAGATACCATGACCATGATCCATTATTACTGTTCCCCCTGTATAATAAAGATCATCTTCTGCCATTGTAACAACACCTGTTCCAGAAGACTTAATTTTAGTTCCTTGCTTTGCAGCAATATCAATTCCATAATGTGGCCATCTAGGTTTACCATTTAGAATTCTTTGACTTCCATAGACACCACTGATGATGCCTTTAACTGGCATAATAAATTGATCTTTAAAAAAAGGTAAATCAGAATTAATAGCTCTTGCTTCTCCAATTCTATTATTTTCTGCTTTTATTCTTTGGTATACTTCTTCAGGTGGTGTTACTTTACTTTCCTCTAAGCCATCTATTCTTTGAATATTATATTTTCTTTTAATAACTTTCTTAATTATTTTTTCTTTTTTGCCATTTATAATTTTTGTAATCGTTACATCAAATTTTCTATCTCGATCAATTCCAAAAACAAAATAGCCATCTTCAGAGACTTTTACTTCTTTTTTACCTACAATTATTTTTGACCCTGGTTCCGTTATTCCAATTATAAAATGACCTTGTAAAAATTTACCCTTAAATTCAACAGCAAATGCATTTGTGGAGAATATAATTGCTACTAAAAGCAATAATTTTTTCATTATTTAGCTGTCCATCCACCATCTACCAATAAGGAGGTTCCAGTAATCATTGATGCAGCATCAGAGGCAAGAAAAACAGTAGCTGAAGCAACTTCTGATAATTCTGCGAACCTTCCTAGTGGAATGTTGTTTAATGTTTCTTTTTTGAATTTTCTATTTTTTAAAAATTTTTTGGTCATCGGGGTTACAACAAAAGTTGGGCAAATAGTATTAACTCTAATATTATATTTAGCTAAATCTATAGACATGCCTTTGGTTAAACCTTCTAAACCCCACTTATTCATATTGTAAACACTTCTAATTGGACCTCCCACATGACCCATTTGAGAAGACATATTTACTATCGCTCCTCCAATTTTCTTTCTATTTTTTGCTTTGATCATTTTTATTGCACATAACTGAGCAAGATTGAAAGTTGCTATCGTATTTATTTTGACAAGATATTCCATATTTTTTGTTTTAACTTGAGTAAAATGTTCAGGAATATTATTTCCAGCATTATTTATTAAAATATCTATTTTTGGTTGACTATTAATAATGTTTTTAATTTCGTTGTAATTTGTAATATCGCAAACATAAGACTTGCATTTTGACTTTAATTTTTTAATTTTTTTTGAGACTTCATCTAAATCTTTTTTAGTTCTACTAATTATAACTAAATTTGCACCAGCTTCTGCCAAGGCTATTGCACATGCTCTACCCAAGCCTTTTCCTGCACCAGTAACAACTGCAGTTTTATTTTTAAGGTTATATTTTTTTAAATACATTTTTTAAATAAATAGTTTTATATCAGTATAAATCAAATCAACAGCAACAACCAGTATTGCAATTAATCCAAGCCAAGCAATCCACTTATATTTCTTAATCCAACCAGAAATTAAAGTAGCTCCAACCGCCATAATAGCTATTGATAAAAGTAATCCGAATATTAATAAGAAATAATGATCTTTAGCAGCTCCCGCTACACCCAAAACATTATCTAAACTCATTGTAAAATCTGCAATTAAAACAGTTGTAATAGCTTTAAAGAAACTTGAATTATCGACTTTAATATTTTCATGATCTTCGGATTGTTTTTTGATGACATCTATATAAAGTTTGTAAACAATATAAAGTAGCGCCAATCCACCAATAAGTCTTATTCCTTGTATTTGTAATAAATAAGCAGTTAATAAAGTCAGTATTATTCGAAGTACAACTGCTCCACTAATTCCCCAAAATATAATTTTTTTTCTTTGTTCTGGTGGAAACTGAGACGCAACCATACCTATTATAATTGCATTATCTCCTGCTAAAACTAAATCAATTAAAACTATTTGAATAAATATAATGATTTGCTCGGATAACATTATCCGTTCAATATCATATCAGCACCCTTTTCAGCAATCATAATTGTAGGAGCATTTGTATTGCCCGAAGTAATATTAGGCATAATAGATGCATCTATAACTCTTAAATTTTGTATTCCTTTTACTTTTAAAGAATCATCAACAACAGCCATATCATCATTGCCCATTTTGCATGTTCCTACAGGATGAAAAATTGTTTGAGTATAATCAGAACCTGCTTTAACTAATTCTTCATCGTCAGTTATATGAACTCCTGGTCTATATTCTTCAGGTTCATATTGTTTAAAAGTTTTGGTCTCTAACATTATTTTTCTTACAATTTTTAATCCTTGAGCAGCAACTTTTCGATCTTCATCAGTTGATAGATAATTCATTTTAATTTTTGGATATACTCTACTGTCATTGCTTGTAATATTAATTTCACCTCTACTAGTAGGCCTTATATTTGCAACAGTTGGGGTAATTCCTTCAAAATCATGCATCGGTGTTACACCTAAT
This sequence comes from Pelagibacteraceae bacterium AG-426-G09, assembly GCA_003210075.1. Classification (GTDB taxonomy): domain Bacteria; phylum Pseudomonadota; class Alphaproteobacteria; order Pelagibacterales; family Pelagibacteraceae; genus Pelagibacter. Next base: position 68,087 of record QCNR01000006.1, on the reverse strand, counting down.
ACATCAGTGCTTACTGGCGAAACATGAAATTGTAAATTTGGCGTTGCTCTTGAAGGATCACTCTTCACAAATCCACAAACCTGACTTGCGCCCATTGTTACCGGTCCACTTTGATTAAGAACATATTCAAGTCCCATTAAAAATCTTCCAAATAAACTTTCTACTTTTCTATTTAAAGATTTCAAATTTTTTACTTTGTAGACTGGTCTGAACATTAAATGATCTTGCAAATTTTGACCAACACCGTTTGATTCATTTATAATATCTATTCCAAGATTTTTGAGTTTTTTACTATTACCTATCCCGGACACTTGTAAGATATGTGGAGATCCAATTGATCCAGCAGATAAAATTACTTCTTTATTTGCGATTACAGTATTTAATTTATCTCCAATATAATAATTGACTCCTGTTGCTTTTTTGCCCTCAAAATTTATTTTTTGCACATGTGCATTTACCTCAATCTTTAAGTTTGTTCTTTTTTTTACTGGATTCAAGTAACCCTTAGCAGCACTACATCTTAACTTTAAACCCATCTTATTAAAACTTGTTGTAAATTGAAAAAAACCAATTCCAAAATTATCACCAGTATTAAAATCATTAGTTTTAGGTATTCCAAATTCCTCTGCAGCATTTTGAAATTCATCTAATAGTTTTAAATTTATTTTTTTGTTGGCAACTGTAATTGGTCCTTTGTCATTGTGAAATTCACTTTTTCCTAGTTCATTATTTTCTGACTTTAAAAAATAAGGCAAAACATCATCCCAAGCCCAACCTTTATTTCCCAATTGTCTCCAAATATTATAGTCTTCTTTCTGACCTCTAATCCACAAAAGTCCATTTATAGATGAGCTTCCTCCTAAAGTTTTACCTCTTGGATATCTTATTGATCGATTGTTCATTGTTGCATCAGGTTCAGTTTTAAAACACCAATCAACTTTTGGATTGTGCATTGTTTTAAAATAACCAACAGGAATATGAATCCATGGATAAGTATCTTTGCCACCTGCTTCAATTAATAAAACTTTATTATTTGGATTTGCAGAAAGTCTATTAGCTAGAACACATCCAGCTGACCCGGCACCAACAATAATGTAATCAAAGTTCTGCATAGTAGAATTGTTCTAATCTAAATTTAATTTATTAACATAATACAATATTATTATTTAACATATGCATGATTTGTCGCTTGTAATCAAAGTCTTTTTTTGAGAGGATAAACGTTCATTAATTTAAATTAATAAGAGGGAAATAATAATGAAAAAAATCTTATCAGCGTTATTTGCTGTTACTTTAGTTTTTGGATTTATATCTAATGCTAATGCAGCAAAAACACTAAAGTGCCAAACTGTGATAAGTGCAAAAGCAGATGAAGTAGTAATGTTAAAAGACTTTACTGATACTGTTACTGCATTAACAGATGGTTCTTTAAAATTTGAAATTATGCCTGCAGGTACTGTAGTTGGAGTTAAAGAAACTCTTGATGCAGTAGACAAAGGTTTGATTGACTGCGGTTTTGCTTGGACGCACTACTGGTCAGGCGATCACCCAGCCGCTATGTTATTCGGTTCGCCGGTAGCAGGTGGTGGAGTAGGTATCGATAACTTAGCTTTCCTATCATGGTTCCAATACGGTGGTGGTAAAGAGTTATACGATCAACTATGGAAAGAAATGGGAAGAGACATTAAAGGATTTATGCTTCAACCTGTTGGTCCAGAAGCTTTAGGTTGGTTTCCAAAACCAATTAAAGACATGGCTGACTTTAGAAAGTATAAGTTCAGAACTCCTCCAGGAATTCCAGGACAAACTTATAAAGACATAGGTATTGCATCAGTTGCTATGGGTGGTGGAGATATTCTACCAGCTTTACAAGCAGGAACTATTGATGCTGCTGAATGGTGTTGTCCAAAACCTGACTTAGTATTTGGTTTCCAAAAAGTTTTGAAACACTACTATTTACAAGGTCTTCACCAAGTAGTCGTAAATGCTGACTTCTACATGACAGGTAAATTATATAATTCTTTAACTGATCATGAGAAAAAATCTTTAGAAGTTGCAGCAAATGCTTCATTAGCTAAATCTTTAAGCTACAGAATCTATGAAAATGGTAAAGCTTTAAGAGAATTAACTACAAAGCATGGAGTAATTTTAGAGGATACACCTTCTGATTATTTCACAGAATATATGGCTGCTGCGAAAGCAACTTTAAATAAAAATGCAAAAGAAAACGCATTCTTTAATAAAGTTTACACTTCAATGAAAGAATTTGCTGACATCGCAGTTCCTTTCTGGAGTGGTGCTCAAATGTCTAATGCGAAGCTAGGAATGGCTCACGCAGCAACATTGAAGTAAATATAGTCATAAGTTATAAAAAAAGTTATAATAAAGCGGACTTTAATAGTCCGCTTTATTTTTTTAGATCATATGTCAGAGGAACCTACTAAATTAGATATATCAGATGAAATGATCGCTGAAAGGCGGGGTGACTCTTCTAGGATGCCAGATGATATGCCTAATTGGATGGCATCATTAATAGTAAATATAGATAAATTTAGCAAATGGACAGGTAATATAGTTTGCTGGATTACATTTCCACTTATTTTAGCAATGACATATGAAGTGCTTGCAAGAAAATTATTTTTAGCTCCAACTATTTGGGCATATGATATTAGTAGATTTTTTTATGGAGCATTATTTATGCTTGGCGCAGGATACGCTCTTTCAAAAGGAATTCACATAAGAGCAGACTTTTTATACAGGAACTTCAAAGTCAAAAATCAGGGTTTAATTGATTTTGTTTTATACATTCTTTTTTACTTTCCTGGTTTATTAGTATTTCTTTATATGACAACAGGTTTTGTCCAAGAATCAATTATGAGGGGTGAAAGAGGAATGGATACTACTTGGATGCCATATATGTGGCCAATAAAATCTTGTTTATGGTTTGGAATAATATTTTTATTAATCCAAGGTATTTCTGAATTATTAAAAAGTTACTATGCTATGACCAAAGGAAAATGGCCAGGTAAAGAATGATTTCACATTTAATTGATCCAGCTATCTTAGGTTTTATTCTTATAGGTGTGATGTTATTTTCAATATTTATTGGTTTTCCAATATCATTTACATTAATTTTCTTAGGTTTTGTTTTTGGTTACCTTGGATTTGGTAAATTAGTTTTTTATTTAATGACTTTACAGTTTTCCATGGTCATGACCGAACAAACACTCGCCGCCGTCCCGCTCTTTGTCTTTATGGGAATAATGATGGAGCAAGCAGGGTTAATGGAAAGATTGTTTTCTGCGTTTCAGTTAATGTTAGCAAGAGTTAAAGGATCCTTATATTATGCTGTATTATTTGTTTCTGTTATTTTTGCTGCTGCAACTGGAATTGTTGGAGCTTCAGTAACAATTTTAGGAATAATGGCTGCCAAATCAATGAATAGATCTGGCTATGATGTAAGATTGGCAGCTGGAACAATTACTGCAGGAGGCACCCTAGGAATTTTAATTCCACCAAGTATTATGCTTGTAGTCATGGGACCAATTATGGAGATACCTGTAATTGATCTATTTGCAGCTGCAATTCTTCCAGGAATATTGCTAGCAAGTTTATATGCGGCTTATACAACAGTTAGATGCATGATGAATCCTAAGCTAGGACCTCCACTGCCTGTTGAAATGAGAGCTGAAAGTATGGGAAAAGTTTGGGTAGAGTTCTTTTTAGGTTTAGTACCTCCAGCAGCTTTAGTTTTTGCAGCGCTAGGAAGTATATTATTTGGATTTGCCACACCAACTGAAGCAGCTGGATGTGGTGCAATGGGAGCTTTATTATTATCTTTAGCATATAAAAAACTTACTTTTAAAAAACTTCAAGAAGCGTTAGTAAAAACTTTAGAAATTACGGCTTTAATTATGGTTTTAGTTGCCGCTTCTAATTTCTTTGGTGCTGTATTTGCCAGACTCGGTACCCCAATGGTTTTAACTGATTTTCTTCTTTCATTAGAAATGAATAGATACTTAATTTTAGCAATTGTAATGGTGGTGATATTTTTATTAGGCTGGCCTCTAGAGTGGGTGCCGATAGTAATGATAATTGTTCCTATAATTTTACCTTTAATTGAGGCATTAGGATTTAATTTAACATGGTTTGCAATTCTAGTTGCTGTTAACCTGCAAACCGCCTGGCTTTCACCGCCGGTCGCTCTTTCAGCCTATTTTTTAAAAGGTGTTGTGCCTAGTTGGGATTTAAAAGATATTTACCTTGGTATGATGCAATTTATGGTTCTTCAAGTGATTGGACTAATTATAATAATAGTATTTCCTAAAATTGTATTATGGTTGCCAACACTGTTGTATGGACAGTAGTAAATAATTGTTTATTATCTTATAAGTGAGTCAAGAAAAAGCAAATATAAATCTAACTAATTGGGATATTGTTGGAATAAATCCAAACGATAAAAATTGGACTAGTGGAGATATATTTTGTTTTTGGGCAAACAATATTCAAAGTTTAATTGGTTTTTCATTAATAGCATCACTTTATTTAGTATATGATTTAAATATCATTATTGTATTAACAGCTTGTATCATAGCTGGTTTTTTGGTTGCTATTTTTTCTCATCTAATTGGTCAGCCATCACAAAAATATGGATTACCATTTCCAGTAATTTTAAGAAGCGCATTTGGTATAAATGGAGCTAGATATATTGCTATGCTAAGAGGACTTGTAGGTCTTTGTATGTTTGGTGTTCAAACATTTTTTATTTCTAAATCAATTGGATATTTAATTAGAATATTTATTTTTAATGTTGATGATACTATTTTAGAAGAAGAGATTTTTCTTACATTTTTAATGGGCATGGATTTAATTGATTGGATAAGTTTTATTTTTGCTTTGATATTGCAATTTTATTTATTTAAGCAGGGTCAAAATTTTATAAAGTATATTTTAAATTTCTCAGCTTGGTTTGTGTATACAGGTCTAGCTGTGTTTATAATTATACTTGCGGGTGAAAATTCAAAGGAAATAATTAGTGCGTTTAAACTCAGCATTACAATTGAAAACTTTATTTCTAAAGAAAACTTTTTAGCTCTAATTAGTATTACAGGAACATTATTTGCATTTTTTTCAATTGTAATTTTAAATATTGGAGATTTTTCAAGATATGTAAAAAATAGCTCAGAAAATTTAAAAGGCAACTTTTCTATTATAATAAACTTATTAATATTCTCTTTTGCATCTGTATTTATTGTATTAGGAGCGGATATAGTAATGGCTAAGCAACTTTTAGAAGTTGAACAATTACTTACCAATCCAACAGATATTATTGGAAAGATAGATAATAGTTATTTAACTGTTATTGCAATTATGTTTATACTGATTGCCTCGGGATCATCAAATCTAATAGCAAATTATATTCCAGCTCAAAACATATTATTAAATTTTTTTCCAAAGAGTTTTAACAAATCAAGTGCAGGTTTGTTAATTATTATACTTGGTTTATTTTTTGGTGGACTATGGCTGCCAATTTTAAGCCAATCGGGAGCCTTATCAATTATCGATACATTTGGATCATTTTTTGGACCTATAGCTGGAATTATTATTGCTGACTATTATCTAATTAAAAATAAAGAATACATTTCAAAAGATATATTTTCTGATTTAAAAAGTGGCACATATTTTTACAGCAATGGTTGGCATATAAAAGGCTTATATTCAATGATTATAGGTTTTATATTTGCTGCATCAACTATTTGGAATGCAGATTTAAGATTTTTACAAAGTTTTGCGTGGTTGATTGGTGCATTGGTATCTTATGTTACATATTACTTATTAGCGAGCGATTAAATGAATAATATTTCATTCAATTTTAAAAATAAGACAGCTGTGATTACGGGAGGTGCTCAAGGTTTTGGTTTAGATATAGCTAAAAGATTTTTAAATTCTGGAGCAAAAGTAATAATTTGGGACGTTGATAATAAGATGATTGAAAAATCATTGAAAGATTTAAATAATCCAGATTTAAGTTCAAATATTGTTGATGTATCTAATTTCAAAGAAGTTGAAGATTGTGTAAACGAAATTACCAAAAGCACCAAAATTGATATCTTGATTAACAATGCAGGAATTACTGGTCCAACATCAACACTTTGGGAGTATGATATTGATCTTTGGAAAAAAGTAGTAGATATAAATTTGATGGGAACATTTAATTGTTGTCGAGCTATAGTGCCTAATATGATTAAAAATAACTATGGTAGAATAGTAAATGTTGCATCAGTAGCTGGAAAAGACGGCAATGCAAATGCTAGCGCATACAGTGCAGGAAAAGCTGGAGCGATTGCATTAACTAAATCATTAGGCAAAGAATTAGCTGATAAAAATATTGCTGTAAATGCAGTTACACCAGCGGGTGCAAAAACACGTATTCTGGATCAAATGACTAAAGAGCATGTACAAAGAATGTTGTCAAAAGTACCAAGAGGCAGATTTCTAGAAGTAGAGGAATTTACGTCCTTAGTGTGCTGGCTTTCCTCTGAAGAAAATACTTTCTCTACAGCCGCTGTTTTTGATATAAGTGGTGGTCGATCTACTTATTAACCACGTGGTTTTTGCTCAACTATCTTGATTTGGTTTATTTTTGCTCTACTAAATTTTATATCTTTAGACATAACAGGGGCTAGAATCATTATTGACCAATATATAAGAAGTATAAAAATCGAAATTGTCTTCATACTTAATATATACTGATCAAAGTTGATTTTTGGATGTTTAAATTTTGTCAAAATAATGTATTAAGAATTTTTTTTAAAAATATGAAAAAAATTTTCAAAATATTAATTTCATTTGTTCTACTAGTCACTCCATTGTCGGCAGAGGAAATTAAAGTCTTTGAGTTCACCAAAGAAGAATTAAGCACTTTGGAGGTTAGGAAAGTGAGAGGAGCAGACTCAAAAACACAGTATTTTTTAGGATCCAACGAAAATGGAAACTTTTTAAAAGCTGTAGCAGATAATGCTGCATCTGGCCTCGGAAAAGAAATTAAAATAGACCTTAACAAGACTCCCTTCTTAAACATAACTTGGAAGGTGGAAAAAGACCTTAGAGGAATCAATGAAAAGAGTAAAAAGGGGCACGATTATGCAGCTAGAGTGTTTGTTGTAAAAAAAACAGGCGCTACAGCTTTATCAAATAGAGCAATGAATTATGTTTTTTCTAGCAATGAAGAAGTAAATAATTCACATCCCAGCCCCTATACTAAAAAATCAATAGATTTTGTATTGTCCACAACTATAGATAATTTAAATGAGTGGGTTACAGTAAAAGTAAATGTAAAAAACCATTTTAAACAATTTCATGATTTAGATGTAAATGAGATAAATGGAGTGGCTATAATGGCAGATACTGATAATTCAAAATTGAGATCTATTGCCTATTATCAAAATATTTATTTTTCATCTAATTGATCAATTTTTAATAAACTTTTTAAGATACATGCTGATAAAAGATAATACTACAGCAGCTATTACATCTTCCAAGGGAGAGGCGGCAGGGTATCCAAAGTTCCACAAAATCACTCCAAATAACCAAATAATAAAAACTTTCATATAAAATTTATTTTCAATATAATTAATATTATTAGTTATGGCAAAAAAATTTAGTTTTACACTTAAAATTTATTACGAGGACACAGATGCGGGTGGAGTTGTTTATTATGCTAATTATTTAAAATTTTTAGAGCGTGCCAGATCAGAAGCTATATACTCTTTGGGTTATACTAATTCATCTATACTTGAACGATTTGGAGTTTTACTAATAGTTAAATCGTGCAATATTGAATATAAAAAACCAGCAAAATTTGAAGATACGCTAGAAATTATTTCAGAAATTAAATCATTTACCAAAACATCTTTTTTGATGAAACAAAGTATTTTAAGAAATAATGAAATTATATCAGATGCAGAAATTCATTTAGTATCTGTTGATAAAAACGGGAAACCTTCAAAAATTCCTGAAGATCTTAAGAAAAAATTAGAAAATTAATCCAACCTTTTTACTTTTTGAAATAGCTGTGTCATCATTTTTTCATTAATACGACCAGTATTTACATTTCTTGGACTTGGGTGATAACACCCAACTAAATTTACTCCATTTTTTAATTTATATGTTTTTCCGTGACCAAACTGTACATGTTTTGATATTTCAAATTTTTCGCTATAAAAAATTTTACATGTATCAAATGCAATTTTTCCTAAGGCTACAACTACCTTAAGATTTTTTAAAATATTTAATTCATTATTAAAAAATTTAGAACAATTATCTAATTCAATCTTCAAAGGTTTATCTTCAGGAGGAACACATTTAAGAGCAGGTGTAATAAACGCATTTTTAAGTTTTAATCCATCATTAATATGATCTGATGTACTTTGATTTGAAATTTTTGCATTAAATAAACATTTATATAGAAAGTCTGACGACTTATCACCTGTAAACACTCTGCCCGTTCTTGTACCACCATGTGCAGCTGGAGCCAATCCGACAAATAGAATCTTTCCTTTAGGATCCCCAAAACCTGTTATTGGTTTTCCCCAATAAGTCTCGTTTTTAAATTGTTTTCTTTTATTTTTAACTATTTTATTTCTAAATTTTATTAACCTAGGGCAGGCTCTACACTTAATTATTTTGTTATTTAAAGAACTTAGATTAAGATTCATATGTGAAATATTTTATTTTAATATTATCTTTTATTCTATCTATAATTTTTCCACCATCCACATTTTCTAATGATGAATTAATCTCAAAATTACAATCTGGAGGAAACATAGTTTTTATAAGACATGCTCTCGCCCCAGGAAGTGGTGATCCTGATAATATAGATTTAAATGACTGTAAAACTCAAAGGAATTTAAATGAAATTGGAATTGAACAGTCTAAAAGAATTGGAGATTTTTTTAAAATAAACAATATACCAATCTATAGAGTATTATCTAGTGAGTGGTGCAGGTGCAAGGATACTGCAAAACATGCTTTTAATAATTATAATACATTCAGTGCATTAAATTCATTTTATGATGAAAAGTTTTATAAATATAAAAAGAGCCAATTAAAAGATTTACGAAAATATATAAATGAATGGAATGGAACAAAAAATTTAATACTAGTTACACATTACGTAGTTATTTCGGAAATGTTAAATATTGGGGTTTCGTCAGGTGAAATAATAGTTACAAATAAAAATTATAATATAATTGGATCTATAGATACTTACTGATAGTCTGAGTAAAAATTTTAGCCAAAACTTGTTTGCAACAAAATTTAAAAGTAGTATAAATCAACAATTATTTACGGCGGGGTAGCTCAGTTGGTTAGAGCGCGGGACTCATAAGCCCGAGGTCAGTGGTTCGATCCCACTTCCCGCTACCAATAATTTATTTTATAAATTTTTTTTTATAATCCTTAAAGGAAATATTTTTTTTATCTTTTGAGGATACAATTGGTTTAATATTGGGCCATTTTATTTTAAGATCTTTATCATCCCACTTAATACCTAGTTCAGCCTTTTTATTTCTATAATTTGAACAGCTGTACAAAAGATAATTCTCTTTATCTAAACCACAAAAACCATGAGCAAATCCTTCGGGGACAAATATAGAGGTTGAGTTTTTTTCACTTAAAACAATTTTAAAATGTTTACCAAATGTTTTTGAATTTTTTCTTAAATCCAAAACAACATCTAAAACTTTGCCTTTTAGAACAGAAATATATTTTCCTTGTGCATTTTTGGTTTGTAAATGAAGTCCCCTAATCACATTTTTTTTTGAAAAAGAAATACAAGTAAATGGAAAATTTTTATTTATAATTTTTTTTTTATATAATTCTAAAAAGTATCCTCTGCTATCCTTAAAATATTTTTTTTTATAAATATTAAGACCTTTAAAATTTGTTTTTATTAACTTCATTTATATTAAATTTTTTAAATACTGAGAGTAATTACAATTTCCATAAAATTTTATTGATTTTTTTATTTCATTTTTTCCAATCCATTTATTCATAAGTGCAATCTCCTCTAAGCAGGCGATTTTAAGTCCCTGTCTATTTTCAATTGATGACACGAAAGCGCTTGTTTTATAAAAATCATCAATTGTTCCAGTATCTAACCAAGCACCACCTCTTCCAATAAAACCAGCTTTAAGTTTACCAGATTTTTTATACTTGTTTAATAAATCTGTAATTTCAACCTCTCCTCTTTTAGATGGCTTTAATGTTTTTGAAAATTTAACTACTTTTTTATCAAAAAAATATAAGCCAGTGATTGCAAAATCTGAGAAGAATTTTTTCGGTTTTTCTTTAATTGATATTATCTTATTATTTTTGTTAATTTTTGCTACACCATAACTCTCAGGATTAGATACTTTATATAAGAATACTTTTGCTCCAGAATTTAATTTTGCTGATTCTAACAATTGATTTGTGAAACTTTGACCATAAAAGAAGTTATCTCCAAGTATTAAAGCTACATTGTTATTCGCTATAAATTTTTCACCTACAACAAAAGCATCAGGAAGACCTCTTGGCTTATCTTGTTCTGCGTATGTAATTTTAATTCCTAAATTTTTTCCGTTAGGTATTATTTTTTTATATTGTTCCAGTTGTCCCTTATTTACAATAATTAAAATATTTTTTATTTTTGCTAACATTAAAACAGAAAGTGGATAAAAAATTAACGGTTTATCATAAATTGGTAATAATTGTTTATTTACAGCCTTTGTAAGTGGACTCATTCTGCTACCCATACCACCAGCTAAAATAATTGCTTTATTTATCATTTTTTATTCCAATTCTCCTTGTAATATCTTTTTTCCTAAGTTTCGAATAGTATTTTTGATTATTAAAATACCAATCAAACGTTTTTTCCAACCCTTTTTGAAAATTAATTTGTGGTATCCATTTTAATTTATTTTTTATTTTACTACTATCAATAGCATATCTGACATCATGACCTGGCCTATCTTTTACAAATTTAATTTTTACCAGCTTGCCTATCTTAATTTTCTTTTTTGCTACAAGAAGAAGTTTTTTTACTACAGTTAAATTATCAATATTATAATTTGATCCTATATTATAAAACTCACCTACTTTTCCATTTTTACTAACTTTGATTAAGGCCTCACAATGATCATCCACATATATCCATTCTCTTGAATTTTTCCCTTTTCCATAAATTGGTAATTTTTTATTATTTAAAATATTGTAAATTAGTTTTGGTATTAATTTTTCTGGATGTTGTCTTGGTCCATAATTGTTTGAACAATTAGTGATTATAGCAGGAATATTATATGTTCTTATATATGAATGAACTAAATGGTCAGATGCAGCTTTTGAGGCAGAATAGGGTGAACTTGGCTTGTACGCATCATCTTCTCTAGATCTTCCCTTTAATACATCTCCATATACTTCATCAGTAGATATATGAATAAGTTTTATTTTATTTTTTAAAGTTCGAATTATTTCTAATAAGTTAAATGTGCCAATTATATTTGATTCTATAAAATTTTTAGGACCATCTATTGATCTATCAACGTGGGTTTCTGCTGCTAAATTAAAAATAACATTTGGTCGAACTCTATTAATGATTTGTTTTAATTTTTTTTTATTATTAAGATCGCATTTAATAAATTTATAATTTGCACTATTAGAAATTTCTTTTGTATTATAAAAATTTGATGCATATGTAACTTTATCAATATTTGTTACTTTATTTTTTTTTCGAAGTAATAATTTTATTAAATTACTCCCAATAAAGCCTAATCCACCTGTTACCAATATTTTTTTCATTATTTTTTTTACATCAATAAATGAATTAAGTATACTTGTTAAATACTATGAAATTAAATTCAAATGAAATAACATTTATCATTGTCAGTTATAAAGCAAACAAAGTCATATATAATTGTATTGATTCATTACCAAAATTTTCAAAAAAAATAATTATAGAAAATTCATTTGATAAAGAATTAAAAAGGGATTTAGAGACCAAATATGACAATATTGAGGTGGTACTGAATGAAAATATAGGCATGGGTGCATCAAATAATTTAGGTATTATGAAAGCGGATACTAATTATGTGTTTATTTTAAACCCTGATGTAACTTTTAAATCTGATACGTTTGCTAATTTAATTGAGTCGATTAAACACATTGATGATTTTTCAATATTATCACCAATTAATGATAATAAAAATTTTCCTAATTATCAAATAAAAAAAAAATATCAAAGTATAAATAATGAGATATTAGAGGTGGATAGTATCGATGGTTTCTCGATGTTAATAAATAAATCGAAATTTAGTAATGAAAAATATTTTGATGAAAACTTTTTTTTATATCTTGAGAATACAGACTTATGTCTTAGACAAAGAAAGAAAAACGAAAAAATATTTATTATTAATTCCTCTGAGATAAACCATATAGGTTCATATTCTACTAAATTAGATAAATCTAATAATCTTGAATATATAAGAAATTGGCATTGGATGTGGTCAAAGTTTTATTTTAATAGGAAACATTTTGGATATCTTTCAGCATTATTTAAAACTTCAAGCAATCTGATTTCATCATCCTTAAAATATTTATTTTACACACTGACTTTTAATAAGCATAATAAAACAATTTATAAAATGCGATTTCATGGATTATTTTCTTCAATGACAGGAAAAAAATCATTTCTAAGACCTAAAGATTAGTGTCCAGGAAATTCAATCAAATTCTCAACTTTATAACCTTTTTCAATAAGTTTATCACATCCACCAAGATCAAATAAGTTTATTACAAATATAAATAATTCAACTCTACCATGTCCCATTTCAATTATTTTAGCTCCAGCTTCAGCGGTTCCTCCAGTTGCAATTAAATCATCAATTATTACTATCTTCTCATCTTTGGAAACAGAATCTTTATGCATTTCTATTGTAGCCGTTCCATACTCAAGTTCAAAATCAACAGAATATCTTTCGGCTGGTAATTTATTTTTCTTTCTTAATAAAATAAATGGTTTCTTTAATAAATATGAAACTGCTGATGCAAAAACAAAACCCCTAGACTCAATAGCTGCAATCTTGTCAAATTTATAATTTTCTAATATTTTTATAATTTGATTTATTGTTTTTTCAAAAGCTTTTTCATTCTTAATTAAAGTTGTTATATCTCTAAATAAAATTCCCTTTTTTGGATAATCAGGTATCGATCTAATATATTCTTTAAGATTCATTGTAGTTGAGTTATATAATAAATTTTAAATTATTTATATATGTCAAAAAATAAATTAGCAATAATAGGTGGAAGTGGCCTTTATGATGTTGAAGAGTTCAAGGAGAGAGAATTATTGGAAATTAAAACACCTTGGGGAAAACCTTCGGATCAAATTTTAAAGACTAACTATAATGATAAGGAGGTTTATTTTTTACCAAGACATGGAAAAGGACATTTTATTAATCCTTCTAATATAAATTTTAGAGCAAATATAAGTGCACTTAAACAACTGGGTATCACTGATATTGTATCAGTATCAGCTGTTGGTTCTCTAAAAGAAGAATTACCACCTGGTAAATTTGTAATTGTGGATCAATTCATAGATAGAACTTTCGCTAGAAATAAAACTTTCTTTGATGATGAGATAGTAGCTCATGTTTCAATGGCTCATCCCACATCCAATGGATTGATGAACGCATGCGAAGAAGCAATCAAAAAAGAAAAAATTGAATATCAAAGGGGTGGAATTTATGTTGTTATGGAGGGCCCTCAGTTTTCTACATTAGCAGAATCTAATTTATACAGATCTTGGAAAGCCGATGTAATAGGAATGACTAATATGCCTGAAGCAAAATTAGCAAGGGAAGCTGAAATAAGATATGCATCAGTTTCAATGGTTACTGACTATGATTGTTGGCACCCAGACCATGCAAATGTTGATGTTCAACAAGTTATTAAGGTTCTTTTAGGCAATGCAGCTAAAGCTAAAAATATGATTAAAAATTTAATAGATAATTTCGAAAATAACATTGACCCTAAAGATCCAACTAATAATTGTTTAGATGTTGCAATTATTACATCACCCGAAAAAAGAACTAAAAATACAATTGAAAAATTAAGTGCTATAGCTGGAAGAGTTTTAAAAAAGTGACAATAAAAATATCTAATCAACTAATTTCTGATTATAAAAGAGATGGAGTTATTTTAATCAAAGGAATTTTTTTGCCCTGGATAGAAAAACTAACAAATGGATTTGAAAAAGTAATAAAAAATCCAGGCCCGCATGCAAGAGAGAACGTTTTAAATAAAAATGATGGAAGATTTTTTGAGGATTATTGCAATTGGGAAAGAATAGAAGAATTTAAAGATTTTATTTTAAATTCTCCTGCAGCACAAATTGTAGCACAGGCAACTGGTTCAAATAGTATTCAAGTTTTCCATGAGCATATATTTTTAAAAGATCCTGGCACAAAAAAGGAAACTCCATGGCATCAAGATCTTCCTTATTATTGTATAGAGGGAAATGACACAGGTAGTTTTTGGATACCATTAGATAATGTTTCAAAAGAAAATTCTTTAAAAGTTTTGAAAGGATCTCATAATTTACCAAAGCTGGTAAGGCCAACAAAATGGTCTAATGATAAATCATGGTATGAAAATAATGAAAAATTTATAGATATGCCAATTATTGATGAAAATAATATTTTTAATACTGATTTGAACTTAGGAGATGCTATTTTATTTAATTTTAAAGTCTTACATTCAACTACAGGAAATAATGATAAGAAAATACGTAAAGCTTTCTCTGCAAGATTTATAGGCGATGATGTAAGATTTATTGATAGAGAAGGCGAAACATCACCACCTTTCAAAAATATAAATTTAAAAAATGGGGATAAAATGAGAAATGATTGGTTTCCTATTGTTTGGAGTAATTAAAATTAAAAAATGAGAATAGAAGGGAAAGAATACCGTACCATTTGGTTTGAAAACAATGTAGTAAAAATAATAGACCAGACAAAGCTACCTCATCAATTTATAATTAAAAATCTTAAAAGTATTAAAGATGCAATTAATGCAATTAAAAATATGGAAGTTAGGGGTGCACCATTAATAGGAGCTACAGCTGCTTATGGAATAGTTTTGGCAATAATTGAAAACAATGATCAATCATTTTTAAAACAATCTGTAAATGATTTGATTAATTCAAGACCTACAGCAATTAATCTTAAATGGGCTGTAGATAGAATGTTGAAAAGATTATCTGGTGTAAATAGTGATAAAATTTTAGAATTCGCAATTAATGAAGCCAATGAAATATGTGAAGAAGATATTGTTTTTTGTGAAAAAATAGGTTTGAACGGATTAAAGATAATCGAAGAAATTTATAATAAAAAGAAAGATACAGTTAACATTTTAACTCATTGTAACGCAGGTTGGCTTGCAACTATAAATTGGGGAACAGCAACATCGCCAATTTACCATGCTCATAAAAAAGGAATTCCAGTTCATATTTGGGCTGATGAAACAAGACCCAGAAATCAGGGTGCTAATTTAACTTCTTATGAATTAAATGAGGAAGGAATTGAAAATACTATTATTGCAGATAATACAGGGGGGATTTTAATGCAAAGAGGAGAGGTGGATATGTGTATTGTTGGAACAGACAGAACTTTGTCTAATGGAGACGTTTGTAATAAGATTGGAACTTATCTAAAAGCATTAGCAGCTCATGATAACAGAGTTCCTTTTTATGTTGCTCTACCAAGCTCGACAATTGACTGGAATATAAAAAATTATAAAGAAATTCCAATTGAAGAGAGAAATTCTGAAGAATTATCACACATCGAAGGTTTGGATGAGAATGGTAACTTAAAAAAAATTCAAGTTTATCCAAAAAAAAGTAAGGCAATGAATCTTGCTTTTGATGTAACACCTGCAAAATATGTTACAGCGTTAATAACCGAGAAAGGAGTATGCGAAGCATCTTCCTCAGGACTTAAGAAATTATTTGATAAATAAGATGAACGAGGATTTAAAACAACAGGTAATAGATTATTCTTTAAAACTTAATTCGACTAATTTATCTCCCCTAAGATCAGGAAATTTATCTGTTAGAGCTAAAATAGATAATGATGAGGGATTTTACATAACACCTTCAGGTATTAAATATGAAAAACTCAAATTGACAGATATTGTTTTTATGTCTTTAAAAACTGAATATGATTATTTAAAAATTGCAAATTCAGGTTTAAATCCTTCATCAGAATGGCGCTTTCATCAAGATATTTATAGAAAAAAACCTGAAGCAAAAGCAATAGTTCATACTCATTCCGCACATGCCACAGCGATATCTACTCATCGTAAATCTATTCCACCATTTCACTATATGATTGCACTTATGGGTGGAGACGATATTAAATGTGCAGACTATGCTACTTTTGGAACTAAGGAATTATCTCAAAATATTTTAAAAGCTTTAGAAAAAAGAAAGGCATGCTTAATGGCAAATCACGGACAGATTGCATTTGCAGAAAGTTTAAGCAAGGCATTTGAACTTGCACAAGAAGTAGAAAACATTTGCCACCAATACTTTCTTGCGATAAAGCTAGGAGAGCCA
Organism: Pelagibacteraceae bacterium AG-426-G09; assembly: GCA_003210075.1. Lineage (GTDB taxonomy): Bacteria > Pseudomonadota > Alphaproteobacteria > Pelagibacterales > Pelagibacteraceae > Pelagibacter. The sequence goes on along the minus strand of QCNR01000006.1, from coordinate 51,436 downwards.
AAGAATCTGACTTTTGCAGAAATGCAAAAGATTTTAGAAAAAGTAAAAGGTTATAAGAGGGGATAATTTTTTATGATTAAAGTAGGAGAGCACATCACTCTCGATATTATCGGTACAACTGGCGAATATGAGCCTTCATTTTTTGAGGGTTTAGTTCATAAAATAGCAGATAAAGCCAAGGTGACTGTTCTAAATATATCAAAATATAAATTTGAACCACAAGGCTTTACATTAGTTGCACTACTTGCAGAAAGTCATATTAGTTTTCATACATTTCCAGAACATGGAATTATAAGTTTTGATTTTTTTACATGTGGAAAAGTTTCTCCAAACGTAGCTTTAGATGTAATTAAAAGTGAAATTAAATGTAAAAGAATTGTTAAAAAATCTTTTGACCGACATACAGTTGAAAATTACTTTGATACCTCCAGCACACCAGGAATGCAGAAATCATATGTTGTAAAAGATGTTCTCGAAGATTTTGTATCAAAAGTTGGTCAGCATGTTCAAATTTTAGATCTAGAAGAATTTGGTAAATCTTTATTTATAGATAAAGATTTGCAAGTAGCTTCATGCGATGAACATTTGTATAGTTCAACATTTGTAAATTCAGGATTAAAACTGAATTCTTCAAAAGATAGAGCTGCAATAATTGGTGGAGGAGACGGAGGAGTCGCAAGGGAATGTATATCTAAAAATTTTGGTTTCATAGATTGGTATGAATTAGATCCAGAGGTTGTTGAAGTATGTGACAAACATCTTGGAACAATTGGTCAAAAGGCAACCGAAAAAAATTCAGTTAAATGTGTTTGGGGTGATGCCTTTGAAAGTATTAAGAAAGTTGAAACCGACACATATGATAAAATATATATTGATCTTAATGATGATCAATTCTGCATAGATCTTGCAGCCAAAAATATGGATCAAATTATTAGAGTTTTAAAGCCAAATGGGGTAGTTACTGCACAAGTTGGCAGTCAAGACAAAAGACCAAAACAGGTCGAAAACTGGAAAGATGTATTCAATAAAAACTTTGGAAATGCTACCCTAGATAGAGTTTATATTCCAAGTTTCGATAGTTCTTGGAATTTTTACACATCTGTAAATCACTAATTTATTCTTTTTAATTTCTTAATTTTATGAAATACTAATTTTTTTATTAAAGGAGAAAATAATGAATATATTCAAAAAAACTATAATATCGGTTCTAGCTTCTTTATTTATCATGACAAACGTATACTCTGATACAATAAAAATTGGAACTGAAGGTGCTTATCCTCCATGGAATTCTAAAGATGCTTCTGGAAAGTTAATAGGGTTTGAGGTTGAACTAGCCTGGACACTTTGCAGATACATCGGAAAACAATGTGAGATCGTTGAGCAAGATTGGGATGGTATGATACCAGCTTTGCTTATGAGAAAATTTGATGCGATCATGGCAGGGATGTCAATTACAGATGAAAGATTAAAAACAATTAATTTTTCACAAGGTTATGCAGATGAAGTTGCTCAGCTAGCTGTCATGAAGGGATCAGACCTTGAAGGCATGGATACACCCTCGGGAATAAACTTATCAATAGGTGGAGGCGCTGTAAAAAAAGCACTTAAAACTATTGAAGGTGCATTGGCTGGTAAAACCGTTTGTGTTCAAACAGCTACTATTCACCAAAACTTTTTAGACTCTGGTGATGTAGGAAGTGTAAATGTAAGAACTTACAAAACTCAGGATGAAGTAAACTTAGATTTAGCTGCTGGAAGATGTGACGTTGCATTAGCTGCGGCAGTTGCATTTACAGATTACGCAGAAAAATCCGGTAAACCTGTAGTATTAGTTGGACCAACATTTTCAGGTGGAGCTTTTGGAAATGGAGTAGGTGTTGGAATTAGAAAAGGTGGAAGTGGTGCAATTGGCGAGAGAGATGCCCAACTTTTAAAAGATTTCAATATGGCTATTAACAAAGCAAGAAAAAATGGAGACATAAGCAGAATCGCTACTAAGTGGTTCGGTTTTGATGCTTCTATGTAATATATTTTAGATTTGGCGACTATATTGTATAGTCGCCAGTCTTTATGGAACTTCTAGCATTTGGAAAAACTGGTTGGGGAGATGAGTTATTTTATGCTACCCTGATGACTATAGCTGTTTCGATAACAGCAATGTTAATAGGTTTTTTATTTGCTCTAATCTTCACACCTTTAAAATTATCTAAATATAAATCATTAAACGTAATTGGAAATTTTTATACTACAGTTATTAGAGGGGTGCCCGAGCTTTTAGTTATTTATTTATTTTTTTTTGGGGGAAGTGGTGCAATTATGTTTGTTGCTTCTATGTTTGGTTATTACGAGTATATAGAAATCAATGCATTTATTACTGGATCTTTTGCAATTGGAATTATTTCAGGTGCCTATTCAACTGAGGTTTTTAGAGGTGCAATTCAGTCTATAGATAAAGGACAGTTTGAAGCATCTAAAGTTTTAGGCATAAAAAAACATATACAATTTTATAAAATTATTCTGCCTCAAATGTTAAGATTAGCAATACCAAATTTAAGCAATGTATGGCAAATTACATTAAAAGATACTTCACTAATTTCTGTAACCGGATTAGTTGAAATTATGCGACAATCTTATATTGCAGCTGGATCAACCAGAGATCCATTATTTTTTTATTCTTTTGCAGCTGTTTTGTACTTGTTACTTACTTTCCTTAGTATGAAATTAATAAACAGATTAGAAATTAAATATAGTAGGGGCTTTTAATGGATTTAGAATTGATGATTAATAGTTTTCCTAAGTTACTAAACGCGACTGTAGTAACACTAAAATTATTATCTTTATCATTATTCTTTGGATTATTTATAGGTTTACTTTTTGCAGTAATGAGAATGAGTACAAATCTTATATTAAATAAATTTGCATATGGTTACTCTTATTTATTTAGAGGAACACCTTTGCTAGTCCAAATTTTTATAATTTACTTTGGTTTTGGGCAAATAGAATTCATTAGAGAAAGTTTTTTATGGATAATATTAAAAGAACCTTATTGGTGTGCAATAATTGCTTTTGCTCTTAATACAGGAGCGTACACATCAGAAATACTAAGATCAGCATTCGAAACAATTAAAAAAGGATACATTGAAGCTGGGAAAAGTCTAGGTATATCAAGCAAAATTATTTTTTATAAAATACAAATACCAATTGCTATTAGGCAATCTCTTCCTGCGTATGGTAATGAAATTATTTTGATGTTAAAAGGAACTTCACTAGCAAGTACAGTCACACTAATGGATTTGACGGGTGTCGCAAAGTATATAATTTCAACAACTTTTAAACCAATAGAGGTATTCATAGTTGCCGGAAGTATTTATTTATTTATGACATTTTTAATACATAATTTTATTAAGTTTCTTGAAAGAAAGTATAATTATTAATGAAAGTTGCTTGCATTCAATCTTCAGCAGGTGAAAACTATAGTAAAAATTTTAATCAAATAATAAAATTTATAAATCTTTCGATTAAAAATAAAGCTGATTTAATTATAACACCTGAAACAACATCTTTAATAACAAGTAATAAAAAAATATTGTATAAAAATACTTTTAACATGGGAAGCGACCCTTTACTTTTAAAAGTAAAAGAAATTGCAAAGAAAAATAAAAAATGGATTTTAATTGGATCATTGCCAATTAAGGATAAAAAAAAATATAGAAATAGATCAATTATGATAAACCCAATGGGAAAAATTATTGCTTATTATGATAAAATCAAAATGTTTGATGTCAAACTTCCAAATAAAGAACGGCATAAAGAGAGCAAAACATATATTCCAGGAAAAAGGCTTGTGTCAGTAAAACTTCCTTGGGGAAGACTGGGCCTCACAATTTGTTTTGATTTAAGATTTCCAGAGATTTATAGAAGCTTGTCAAAAAAAAATTTGAATTTTATTAGTGTTCCTTCTGCATTTACAAAAATAACAGGTCAAAAACATTGGTTAACTTTACTTAAAGCAAGAGCTATTGAAAATTTTTGTTATATCTTTGCTCCCAACCAATTTGGTAAAAATACAAAAAAAAGGGAAACCTTTGGTCATAGTGTAATAATTTCCCCAGATGGAAAAATTTTAAAAATTAAAAAAAAAGGTATAGGAATAATTTATGCAGATATCGATCCGGGTCTGTCTTTTAAATTAAGAAAAGTAATACCGAGTTTAAATTAATATTTAGTATATTCTTTTATTTCTTTAATTTTAGATCCAGTATGTTCGTTTATTTGAAATTTTATCTTAGCTCTATCATCATTTAAAAAATGCACATCTCTAGAAAGTTTTATAAATTTTTCTCCAAAATCAGAATTTTTCTCACACATTCTTTTATCATCTTCTATTATCCATAATTTTGAATTAATTTCTTTTAAAGAATTAAACAATTTATTAAGTTTTTCGTCTGATTTAACATTTTTAGATAGTTGTTCTTTCAGAACACTATACTCATCATTAATGTATTCAAGTTTGTCAGTGTCTTTTATTTTTTCTTGTTTAATTTCTAATATTGAAAGCTTATCTAAAAGTTCTCCGATTGATACTTCTACTAAAATTTTATTCATATAAATAATTGTATAGTATGTTAAATTGTTAAAAATATGTCTAATATTTTAATAATCAAACATGGCTCTTTAGGAGATATAGCTCAAGCTAGCGGTGCTATTCAAGATATTTCTGAGTTTCACAAAGAGCATGATATATATCTATTAACAACCAAACCTTATTTTGAATTATTTAAAAGTAATCCACATTTAAAGGCAGTTATATTAGATAAAAGACTGTCTAGATTTAATCTAATTTATCTTTTTACTCTTATGCGTGTAATCAAAAAATATAAATTTGTTAAGGTTTTTGATTTACAAAATTCATCTAGGACAAATTTTTATAAAAGAATTTTATTTCCAAATGCAAACAATACTATTTGGTCTTCTTCTGATACAACTTTACCTGAAAATAAGTCAAAAAAAGATTTTGATAAAAATCCTGTACTTGACAGGTTTAAACATCAATTGGAGGTTTCAGGAGTAAAAACAAATAAAACAATGTTTCCAGATTTTAATTGGGCATGTACAAATATAGATAAAATTAAAAAAGAATATAATTTAAAAAAATATATTATTTTATTTCCTTTTTGCTCTCCACATTTAACAATTAAGAAATGGCCTCACTATAATAAATTTATTGAGATGGTAAAAAATAAATTTAATGATGAATATAAAATTTTAGTAGCACCTGGCCCTTTAGAAATACCTATGACAAAAGATATAGACGCAGATACTGTATTAAATAATGAAAAGGCATTGAATATTTCTGAACTTGCTACATTAATTAGAGATAGTTCTTATGTTATTGCGAATGACACAGGTCCAGCACATATGGCAGCTCATTTAGGAGTAAAAGGTTTAACTTTATTTGGATCACATACTACAGCCTTAAAAGTAAGTATAGAAAGAGATAATTTTAAAGCCATACAAGTTGTTGATCTAAATAAGCTAACTCCTGAAAAAGTATTTGAAAAATTTCTAAAATCTTTGAATTAGATTTGCTTTTCTAACTTTACTCTCGAATTTTGAAGAATTGATAGAAAGTTTAAAGTACTTGTTTTATTGAAATTAGAAACATGACCAGAAACTGATATAGCACCCAACAAGGTTTTTTGTTTTGACAATAAAGGTACAGTCACAGAAGCTTTTTCAGGGTCAATTTCACCATGAGAGATTGAAAATTCATCTTTAAGAACTTTATTTTTATTTTGTGTTTTTAAATCATGATATGTTGATATTATATGCCCACTAGATCCTCTTTCCAACGATCTAGGTTGACCCAATATAAGATTGTGCCTCATATCTTTCTCTGGTTCACTTTTCAAAATGCAAATCCGTGCATTGTCGCTTTTGATCCAAAAACTTGCAGTTTCATTTGTTTTATCTTTAATAAAATTTAATTGTTTTTGTATAAGATTGTTAATATGAAATGTGTCATCGTAAACATTAATTAATCTGTTTATTGCATTACCAAGTTTATATTTTTTATTTGGAAGTCTTTCAATATATCCAAATTTAAGTAATGACGTACATAATCTAGATGTTGTACTTTTGTATTGATTAATTTGTTTCGATATTTCTGTTAAAGTTAATTCTTCTCTTTTTTCGCTGAAAGCGTTAAGAATTTGCAAAGCTTTATCTACCGCTTCGACACCCGCATTTTTTTTATCCATAGTTTATCTTACGACATATTTTTTTAAAAAAAACGATAAATTATAGAGTTCTACCTATTAGAACTTAAGATTTTACTTGATAGAACAGTTAAAAATTAAGAATAAATTTTATCTGCCAATCCGTAGCAAAGTATTGCACTTAATAACGTTAAAATTCCAGGAGCAATAATTCCCTCAATCGACGTCTTTTCAGTATGTCCTAATTTATTTATTTTAATTGTGTAAACTCCAACAATAAATGCAGAAAGGTTTTGTAAAAATATTAAATTGAAAAAACCCCATGTACCATTTACACCACCCGATCTTACAAACATTATATACATTGCCATTATGAAGGATGCTAAAAAAATTGATCCAAAAAACCTTGTCATGATAGCACCTGAATCATGCATTGCATATTGATCTAGGAATGATTTTGTTCCAAACACACATCTAAAGCCATAAACACCATGGCCAATAAAGTGAAGAATAAAAACAATTAAAAGAAATATTCCGCTAAATTTCTCAATCATGATTAATATCTTATCATAATAATTTTAAATATTCTTTGATAATTTTATCCCAGTGAAAATTACTAGAGAATTGCTTAGCTTTTTGACCAAATTCTTTGTAAGAATTATTTTTCAAAATTAAATCTATACTAGAATAAATATCATCTAAGTTGTTACCATCACAAATCAATCCTGTTTCATTATGTTTTATTGCATCAGATGCTCCGCCATCTTTTCCTCCAATTGAAGGTATACCAAATTGTGCAGCTTCAACGTAAGCAATTCCAAAACCTTCAACAGATTTTTTATAAGTTATAGAAGGCATTACAAATACATGAGACTTTGCAATTAATGCGTTTTTTAGTTCAGTACTAATATTTTTAAAGAACAAAACTTGGTCATTTAAATCAAGTTCTTTAGTTAACTTTTTAATATTCTCTTCTTCTTCGCCATACCCAATAGAGGTATAAATAATATTTGGATAAATTTGTTTTAAATTTCTTAACGCCATAATTATCTTATCATGGCTTTTTCTTTTATCGTATCTAGATACAGTAATTAATCTTGGATTTTTCCCCTTAAGTATTTTATCAGCCTCTTTGAGAATTTTGTCATCTATTTCTTTGACAGGATCAATTCCTGGGTTTATGACGATTATTTTTTCAGCCATTACACCCAAAGAAATAGCAAGTTCTTTTGTAAAGTTAGAGTTGGCTACAATCTTATCAACATTATTAAGTACTTTCAAAACTCTTTTATTTAAGAATGATCCTTTATTATGATTTATTTCTTTTGAATGAATTAAACATATTTTTTTTACATTTGTTTTTATTTTTTCTAAGCTTTTCCAATGATCAGCAATAACAGTTTTAACTTTGTTATTATTCTCAAGATAGTTGTTTACCAAGAATGACTTTCTATATTTTTTTATTAATTTTGGACCCCCAATTCTTTCTATAGTAAAAGAAACTTTTTCATCAAACTGTTTTGCATTATCATGATCATCAGCAAAAACTTTTATTAAATCGTGTTTTGACAAAGAATTTGTAAGGCCCCACATTAAATTTTGCATCCCACCTATTTCTGGAGGATAACTTCGAGTTACAACTAAATGCATTTAATTATTTCCACTTAATACTACAGCCGGCACTTGGTACTTGATTTTCAGGTCCGTTACCACTTTCAGCAATTTGCTTCATTGCCTTTAATAAATCACTTGTCCCCTCTTTTACAGGAACTAAGTTTTTAAGCTCTCTTAATCGTCCTCTATATTGAAGTTCAAGATCTTTATTGTATCCAAAAAAGTCTGGTGTACATACTGCACCATAAGTTTTCGCAATTTCCTGAGTTTCATCTGTGAGATAGGGGAAATTAAATTTATTTTTCTTCGCAAATTCAATCATATTTTCAAATGAATCCTCAGGATAATTCTCTGCATCATTTGCACATATCGCAACAGCATTAATACCAAGTTTTTGTAATTCAGTACAATCTTCTACTATTTCTTTTGTAACCGCCTTAACATAAGGGCAATGATTACATATAAACATTATCAAGGTTCCATTTTCACCTTTTATGTCATTAAGAGATAAAATTTTGTTATCGGTTGATTTAAGTTTAAAGTCAGGTGCCTTCTTACCAAAATCACATATTGGAGTTTCTATAGCCATAATGTATTATTATATAAATTATGTTTTACGATTTAAAAGATAAAAAACCAAAAAACTCTGGCGAAAATTGGGTAGCCCCAAACGCAGTAGTAATAGGAGATGTCACATTAGACAAGAATTCTAGTATTTGGTTTAATGCGACATTAAGAGGAGATATTGAAAATATTCATATAGGTGAGGGGTCAAATGTTCAAGATGGCAGTGTTTTGCATACAGATCCTGGATGTCCTTTAAAAGTTGGAAAAAATGTTACAGTTGGTCATATGGTTATGCTTCATGGATGTACGATAGGGGATAATAGTTTAATTGGAATTGGTGCAGTGATTCTCAATAATGCAAAAATTGGAAAAAATTGTATCATTGGGGCAAAAGCTTTAATTACAGAGAATAAAGAGATACCAGACAACTCACTTGTTATTGGTTCACCAGGTAAGGTTGTAAGAGAAGTTACAGAAGAGGAAAAGAAAGCAGTTTGGGAAAACACTAAACATTATCAAGATAACTGGAAAAAATACTCAAAATCAATTTTTTAGATGTATCTAAAGATTTAATTTGAATGTAAACTTTAAATCTGAAAAAAATATTTATAATATTCGTTGCTTTATTAATTGCAGGCCCCTCTTTTGCATTTAATGAATTCATGGTTAAACAACAAAAAAGATTCAAAAATAGCGAGTTAGTAAAGATACCATCTTATAGAGCTTTTGATTTTTATTCTATTCAAGAAGGTTGGTATAAAGATTCACCAAGTGAGTTTGATGCTTTAATTATATACCCAAAAGGTGACGGACCTTTTCCTCTCGTAATGGTAAGCCATAGCAGTTGGGGACCTGAGGAATTTTATTCAAAGTGGATGGTTTGGCATACAAAACAGGCTAAGAAATTACAAAAAAAAGGAATTGCAACAATGTTCATTGATCATTTTACCGCAAGAGATCAATTGGGTAGTACAGCCGGCAATCAATTTACAGTAAATATTTGGTCACAATTTATTGATCCTTTCATTGCCCTTGAATACTTATCTAAGAATCCAAAGATCGATATAAAAAAAATTGGTATTCAAGGAGGATCAAGAGGCGGAATGGTTTCAATTTTAGCATCAGAAAAAAGATTAAGAGATGCACTTATAAGCAAAGATTTATATTTTGCTGCAGCTCAACCATTATATGCTGACTGTGAAGACGTTGGAATGTTTAGAAACCCTCAACCGATAAAAGAAACTAAAACATGGATGATTTTAGGTGGATCAGATAACTATACAAGAGCAGAACCTTGTGTTGAACTTGGTAATAAAATAAAAGCAAATGGCGGAGATATAAAAGTTGATGTTAAAAAAGGATGGCATCATGATTTTATTGGTAATTATGAAGTTGAAGATATGGAATATGCACAGATTTTTTGGAAATGTCCTAAATGGTATACAGAGGATAATGGAAAAATGAGCAAATCATACATGGACTTTTTGTTAGAATATGTAGATCGTTGGAAAACAGAGGACGATTTTTACAAAATGTCTAAAGAAGATCCACTACGAACTTTAAAGTTCAGTTATGATGCCTATAATAACAGCGCATGCATGTTTACAGGTGCAAAAGGTGGTGGAGATAAAGGAAAACAGTTTTTTAATAAAAATATTAAATTTTGGGAAGAAAACTTACTAAATTAAGGAACTAACCAAACATTTTTATTAGTTTCAAAATCAAACTTAGCTCTTCGATGTCCTTTGGCTGCAAGATATAGCCATTCAATAGATTTAATTTTACATTTAATAACAGTAAAGTTTTTATAACCTTCTTCACTTTGTTCCATCGTATAATCAAAATCTTCTAATTTAGATATCATACCAGATGTAGGATTTTTCGATGTAGTTCCAGGAGGACTATCTGTTAAATAGCATCTTCTACTTATATGTTGAGTTTTTTTCCAAGATTCTTCAGTTGTGGAGTTTTGATTATTTATTTTACATTCCACTTTTACCCTTAATTGAATTTTTTCCTCTTTGTCATAAAAAAGGAGTGAAGCTTTATTGTTTTTCTTTAGTATATGTACTTTTGGAGATCTAAGATCAGTATGAAATTGTAATAGATTATTTTCTCTATCAGATTTTCTTAGAACAACTATTCTTCCATCAATTTCATCTTGATGAGCACACATAAAAACAGGAATTCTAAAAGGAGAAGCTCTATTGGTAACAGCATCATCTAACATAGACCAGTACTTGTTTTGAATTTCTTTTAAATTTTCGTAGTATGCTGGTTGCATACAATTTTACTTTCTAAATCTTCTGATTAAACTTGATGTATCCCAACGGTTGCCACCCATTTCTTGAACTTCTCCGTAATATTTATCTACAAGTTCAGTGATAGGTAATAAAGAGCCATTATTTTTAGCTTCATCCATTGCAATTTTTAAATCTTTCCTCATCCAATCAACTGCAAAACCAAAATCAAATTTATCATCAATCATTGTTTTGTATCTATTTTCCATCTGCCAGGACTGAGCAGCACCTTTTGATATAACTTCGATTACATCTTCCATGTTTAATCCAGCTTTCATCCCAAAGTTAATTCCTTCAGATAAACCTTGGACCAATCCTGCAATACATATTTGATTAACCATCTTTGCAAGTTGACCACTACCAGCTTTTCCAAGAAGCTTCATTTTTTTGCTATAACAATCTATTTTATCTTTTGCCTTATCGAAGTCTGCTTGATCTCCACCAATCATAACTGTTAGAGCTCCATTTTCCGCACCAGCCTGACCACCTGATACAGGAGCGTCTAAGGAACCAAATCCATTTTTTTTGGCATATTCATAAATCTCCCTTGCAATTGTTGCAGAAGCTGTAGTGTTATCTACGTAGATCGCACCCTTCTTAATTGTTTTAAAAGCACCGTTGTCTCCAAAAGTGACTTCTCTTAAATCATTATCGTTACCAACACATGTAAAAATATATTCAGCATCTTTTGCAGCTTCAGCAGGTGTTTCTGCGATTTTACCTTTAAATTCACTTGTCCATTTTTCTGCTTTTGATTTTGTGCGATTAAAAACAGTTACATTATGTCCACCTTTTGATATATAACCAGCCATTGGATAACCCATTACACCAAGACCGATGAAAGCAACATTACAAGTCATAATTTTTTATGTTTAAAAATTTAAGTTTAAAAGTAATTGTATTTGGATTTATATTTACATTTTTTTCTAGCTTTGGACAGAGTTTTTTTTTAGGACTTTTTAACTCAAGTATAAGAAACGAACTCTCTATTACTCATGGGCAGTTTGGCTCGATATATGCATCAGCAACCTTATTAAGTAGCTTTCTTTTGATATGGGTTGGAAAAAAAATAGATGACATAAATATTTCGAAATTTGCTTTATTTGTAATTTTATTACTATCTTTTTCATCTTTTTTCTTTTCAAAAATATCATCTGTATCTTTGTTATTTATTGCAATTTTTTTAATGAGATTTGCAGGACAAGGTATGATGTCTCATACTGCAACAACAACTATTTCAAGATATTTTACAAAATCTAGAGGAAAGGCATTAAGCACTGGATGGTTTGGACTTTCAACTGCTGAATTTATTCTTCCAGTATTAATTGTATATCTTTTAGCGATTTATAATTGGAAAAACATTTGGATAACAATAGCGATAATTGTAATAATTTTTCTTCCTCTTGCTTCTTACTTTCTTGTTAGAAATTTAAATTTCGATTCTAGAGAAACCCAGGAAGACGAAAATTCTCTAGATGATAAAATTAAAGACTGGAAACGAATTGAAGTTATTAAAGATTTTAGATTTTATATAATATGCGCAAATATGTTAGCAATGCCGTGGATTGCAACTGGTACCTTTGTATATCAATCTTTCATATTAGAATCTAAAAACTGGGGTCCTTTTATTATTGCCCAATCATTCATGGTTTATTCAATATTATCTGTAATAACTTTGTTTTTATCAGGTTTTTTTAATAGATAAATTTACTAGTAGAAAATTACTAATTTTCATGAATATCCCGCTTTTGCTTTCGGTTATTGTGATAATTTATTTTAATCATCCTATAACAGCTTTTGTTTTTCTTGGTTTAATTGGTGTTTCCAATGGATTTGCTAACGTACTAGGCTCTTCTACTTGGGCAGAGATTTATGGTGTTAAATATATTGGTTCTATAAAAGCATTAACAACTGCTCTAATGGTTTTTGCAACAGCATTTGGTACCGCTTTATTTGGAGTATTGATTGATAGAGGATTTTCAATAGAGCAGATTGCTATAATTTCATCAATTTACATATCAATTTCTCTATTTTTGCTTTTTTTAATAAGAAATAAGCTAAATCCAATAAAACAATAAAAACCTTGATTTTGTTAAACTTGGAGTATAAACACCACGCATGGCAAGAGTAACGGTAGAAGATTGTATTGATAAAGTAGATAGTCCTTATCAACTAGTATTAGTAGCAAAAGAGAGAGTAACACAGCTTAACTCAGGAATTGAACCAACATTACCGAAAGACAATGACAAAAATACAGTTATTTCATTAAGAGAGATAGCTGAAGAAAAAGTTAAAGTTTCTGAATTAGTTGATAGTGCGGTTTATAAATTAAGAAAACATGTTGAGCAAATTGATGATACTATAGAAGAAGATGAGGAAATCGGTGATGATTTTGAAAATCTTTATAAGGGTGAAATTTCAAAAAGTGGAGTACCTATTTTACCATCAAAAAGAGCCAGAAAAATTCCAGAAAAAATTCAAGTTTCAAAAGAAGATCTCGAAGAATTAACCAATTCACCCGAAGTTAAAGTAGAAGACATAGAATCACAAAATGAAGATGTTTCATTAGATCAAATGACAGAAGATGAAAATAATGAAGTAGTCGCTGATGAATCAGAAACTTCAAATAGTTAATTAAATAATATATTAATTTCCTAGTTTTTATGAATAGATTAGTCTCAGTAGCACCTATGATGGATTGCACAGATCGTCATGAGAGATATTTTTTAAGATTAATTAGTAAAAACGTCCTTCTATATACCGAAATGATTGTTTCAGAGGCAATCGATAGGGGCGATAAAAAAAAACTATTAGAATTTAATATTAAAGAAAAACCAGTTGCACTTCAACTAGGTGGATCATCACCTAAACTTTTATCAAATGCAACCAAAGTTGGAGAAAGTTTTGGCTATGACGAAATTAATCTAAATTTAGGTTGCCCGAGTAAAAAAGTACAAAAAAATAAATTTGGAGCATGTTTAATGAAAGAACCAAATCTTGTTGCTGATTGTCTTAATGAAATGGTTTCATGTACTAAATTACCAGTTACAGTTAAAACAAGAATTGGTTATGATAATGTAGAGGATTATGAAAATATTTATAATTTCATAAACTTATTATCGAAAACTGGTGTTAAAACTTTTATCATGCATGCGAGAAAAGCTATGTTAGGTAAATTTACCCCAAAGCAAAATCTTAATATACCGCCACTTAAATACGATGTTGTTTATAAATTAAAAAAAGATTTTCCTAAGCTTGAAATAATTATAAATGGAGGAATTACATCTACAGAACAAATTAAAGATCATCTAAAAAAAGTTAATGGAGTTATGATTGGAAGATCAATTTATCACTCGCCATACTTCTTAGCTGATATTGAAAAAGAAATATATTCAAATGAAAATATTTCTTCGAGAGAGGAAGTTGTAAAGCAATTAGTTGATTATGTTAAAGTTGAAATTAAAAAAGGAACAAAGCTTCATCATATTATGAGACACACATTAGGTTTATTTCACGGTATATCTGGTTCAAGTTTTTGGAAAAGATATTTAAGTGAGAATTTGTGTGTTAGAGATGCAGATGTACAAAAAGTTGAGCATATTCTAGATAAAGTAAAATATCCGCAACTACAAGAAGCGAGTATTTAAATTGATAAGTCAAATCTTAGAAAATCAATATTCATTATTTATTATTTTAATGATCATTACTGCATTTCCAGTTGGTTTTTTTGCTGGATTATTTGGAATAGGTGGAGGATTGATAACAGTTCCTTTCTTATTTTTTATATTTAGTTCTTTAGATATTGATGCCAATTATGTAATGCATTTGGCTGTAGGAACTTCTTTTTCTATAATTATTCCTACCTCTTTTGTATCTGTATATACTCACCATAAGCACGGAGCAGTAGATCTTCAAATAATAAAGTCTTATGCAATTTTTGTGATTATTGGCGTTATTATTGGAACATCACTTGCATCAATTTTAAAAACCAAGGGATTAATATTATTTTTTACAGTAGTTGTTTACATTTTAAGTATTTATTTATTATTTTTGAGAGAAAAAGCACAGGATACTAAGCCTAATTTTAATTTGCTGCCTAAAATAGTTTTTGGATTTATTTCAGGGTTTGTGTCAGCTCCAATGGGAATTGGAGGAGCTGTAATGAACGTTCCAATACTTAAGTATTTTGGATATCCAATTAACAAGGCTATTGGTAGCGCCGCAGCTATTGGTTTTTTTATAGCTTTATTTGGAGCTATCGGATTTTTAATTTCTGGGTCATATTTAAATGTAGATTTGCCTTTAAGTGTTGGTTTTATTAATATTCCAGCATTATTGATATTTATACCAATCACAACTTACATGGCTAGAGTAGGAGCTAATGCCGTACACAGAATAGAAAAAGACAAAATAACAAAGTTTTTTGGAATATTTCTTTTAGTGGTGGGGTCAATTTTTCTTTATAGATACTTAAATATATAAAATCGGGAGCGGTTTCAGTCTCCCTCTGCCACTCCCTTAACATTCTTATATATGATTCTCTCTTTTTGGATAAACTCTTATTAATTGAATCTTTTAATTACATCTTTTGGTCGTATTTTCCTATTTTTCCAGTATCTTGGAGCAGACTATCTATAAAATAAAATATCTTTTTTTTTCTTTCATCTGATGTTGGGCTTTCTGTTACTATTACTAATGACGGCTTATTTGATGATGCTCTAATTAAACCCCAAGAACCGTCGGATAGACTAAATCTAATACCATTTATAGTTAAAACATTAATAATATCTTGATTGTCAATTTTTTGATTAGTTTCCTTTAAATTTATAATTTTTTTTGTTATTTCCTCAATTACTCCATATTTTTCATCATCTTTACAAAAAGGACCCATCGTTGGGCTTTGATAAGTTTTGGGTAAGGAATCTATTAATTTACTCAATTTGAGTTTTTCATTATCAAGTAATTTACAAACTTGTATCGCTGAGTTAATTCCATCATCATAACCATATCCTAAAGGTTGATTAAAAAAGAAATGTCCACTTTTTTCAAAACCAGCAATTGCTTTATCCTCGTTAACCTTCCTTTTAATATACGAGTGTCCTGTTTTCCAGTAAATAGTCTCACAATTATTTTTTTTTAAAATTTTATCATTTTCATATAATCCAGTAGATTTTACATCTACAATAAATTTATTTTTAGGATACTGGTTTGATATTTCTCTTGCAAGTAGCAGACCAACTTTATCTGAGAATATTTCATTTCCCAGTTCATCAATTACTCCCACACGGTCTCCATCACCATCAAATCCAAAACCAACATCTGCATCATTTTCTTTTACACATCTTGCAATTTCATGAAGCATTTTAAGATCTTCAGGATTTGGATTATATTTAGGAAAAGTAAAGTCTAAGTTGCAATCTAATTCAATTACCTCACAACCGATATTTCTTAATATATCTGGTGCAAAAATTCCAGCTGTTCCATTTCCACAAGCTGCCACTACTTTTAGTTGTTTTTTAATTTTATTTTTGGATAAGTTTTTAATATATTTTGATTTATAGTTATCTATCTTTTTGTAAGTTCCATTACCTATTTCAAATTTCTTATTTAGAACTATTTCTTTTAGTTCTTTCATTTCCTCATAACAATGGGTCAAGCCTTTTTGGATGCCCATTTTTATACCTGTCCAACCATTTTCATTATGACTTGCTGTGATCATTGCTACAGCATCGCAATTTAGATCAAATTGTGAAAAGTATATGGTTGGAGAAAGACATAAACCAATATCTTCAACATTACATCCTGTCGAAATTAAACCCTTTACAAAACTATCTTTTATTTCTTCACTGTAAGATCTATAATCAAATCCAACCGCAACCCTTGGATTTTTTTTAGTTTTAATCACTTGCGAGCCAAACCCTTTTCCAACTTCTGTGATTCCCTCTCGATTTATGTTTCTGGGATACAACCATCGTGCGTCATATTCTCTAAAGCCGAATGGGTCGATTTTTATAGTTTCAGACATGTGGATATATCTACATTTTTTTTGGTTTTTTGTTGAATAAAAAAACTAATTTTCTATAAATGTTCTCTTGAATTATAGTTTATATAGTATATTAGCTTATTCAACACACAACATATAGTTGTTTTACATAAGTTTAACGTTTATAATAAGGAAGATACATGAATAAAGTCTTGTCTCAAGCCATTAAAAAAGCTGTCTCGGAATATACCAATAACAACATAGTTAATATTGAAGATAATTCTCATAAGAGACTAGATTTATTCTCACTTTCAAACAGCACTGAATTGTTCCAAAATTCAAAAGGTATCACAATAAAAATTGATAGATCTAAAGATGAAAATTTAACTGATTTCGGAAAAGCAACGCTTAGTGACAGATATTTAGGTCATAATGAATCATTTCAAGATTTATTTGCAAGAGTTGCAAGTCATTATGCCGATGACAATTTGCATGCTCAAAGATTATATAATTACATAAGCAACTTATGGTTTATGCCTGCAACCCCTGTTCTATCAAATGGTGGAACAAAAAGGGGTTTACCAATCTCGTGTTTTTTAAATGAAGCCGGAGATAGTTTGCACGGAATTTTAGATTTATGGAGTGAAAATGTTTGGCTCGCTGCAAAAGGAGGTGGTATAGGAAGTTACTGGGGTAACTTAAGATCTATTGGAGAAAAAATTGGAAGAGTAGGAAAAACATCTGGAATTATTCCTTTTATAAAAGTTATGGACTCTTTAACAATGGCTATTAGCCAAGGTTCATTGAGAAGAGGATCTGCAGCTTGTTATTTACCAATTGATCATCCAGAAATAGAAGAATTTATTGAAATGAGAAGACCAACGGGCGGAGACCCAAACAGAAGATCATTAAACCTACACCATGGTGTTCTAGTAAGTGATGCTTTTATGAGAGCTGTTGAGTTAGATGAACAATGGGCATTAAAAAGTCCTAAAGATGGCGCTGTTCAGTCTACTGTCTCTGCAAGAAATTTATGGATAAGACTTTTAACTGCTAGAGTTGAAACAGGCGAGCCATATATAATTTATATAGACACTGTTAATAGACAAATTCCACAACATCATAAACTTGCAGGACTTACAGTTAAAACATCTAACTTATGTAGTGAAATTACATTACCAACTGGAGTTGATAAAGAAGGTAGAGATAGAACAGCAGTTTGTTGTTTATCATCGTTAAACTTAGAAAAATATGACGAATGGAAAGATGATAAAAATTTCGTTAAAGATGTTATGAGATTTTTAGATAATGTTTTGACAGACTTTATTGAAAGAGCTCCGGAAGAATTTAGTGATGCAACTTATTCTGCAATGAAAGAAAGAAGTGTGGGTTTAGGTGTTATGGGAATGCACTCTTATTTCCAACAAAAAATGATACCTTTTGAATCTGTAATGGCTAAAGTATGGAATAAAAAAATATTCCAAAACATCCAAGAACAAGTTGATCAAGCATCTAAAGATCTTGCTGAAGAAAGAGGTCCATGCCCAGATGCTGCAGAATATGGAATGAACGAGAGATTTTCAAATAAAACAGCGATCGCACCGACTGCTTCTATATCAATTATTTGTGGAGGAGCATCTCCTGGGGTTGAACCTATTGCTGCTAATAGTTATACACATAAAACTCTTTCAGGCTCATTTAATGTTAGGAATAAATATTTAGCAAAACTTTTAGAAAAACATTCTAAAAATGATGATGAAACATGGTCAAGCATAACTACAAATCAAGGATCTGTATCTCATCTTGATTTCTTGACTAAAGAAGAAAAAGATGTGTTTAAAACAGCTTTTGAACTTGATCAAAGATGGATAATTGATTTAGGTGCTGACAGAACACCTTTCATTTCTCAGGCCCAATCAATAAATATTTTCATACCTGCGGATATTCATAAAAGAGATTTACATCAAATCCATTTTCAAGCATGGAAAAAAGGATTGAAAAGCCTCTATTATTGTAGATCTAAATCAATACAAAGAGCAGAAAATGTTAATGATACGAAATCAACGGATGTTACATCCAATGTATATAAATCAAAAAATAATCAAAATGATCAACCAGAATACGAGGAGTGCTTATCATGTCAGTAGAGAGTTTAAAAAATCAAAATCAAACAATCATAAAGCCAAAAAAAATGGGATTACTTGTTGAAAATCCTGTTTATAAACCATTTAGATATCCATGGTGTTACGATGCGTGGTTAACTCAGCAAAGAATTCATTGGCTACCAGAGGAAGTACCTTTAGGTGACGATGTGAGAGATTGGCAAAAAAACTTATCTCAAGCAGAAAAAAACTTACTAACTCAAATATTTAGATTTTTTACTCAAGCTGATGTTGAAGTTAACAATTGTTATTTGAGACATTACACAACTGTATTTAAGCCAACAGAAGTTTTAATGATGATGACATCTTTTGCATCTATGGAAACTGTCCACATTGCTGCATATTCACATTTATTAGATACTATTGGCATGCCTGAGTCCGAGTATTCGGCATTTATGAAATATAAAGAAATGAAAGACAAATATGATTACATGCAAAACTTTAATGTAAATTCAAAAGAAGATATAGCAAAGACTGTTGCAGTATTTAGTGCTTTCACTGAGGGTTTACAATTGTTTGCAAGTTTTGCAATATTATTAAACTTTCCTAGATTTAATAAAATGAAAGGTATGGGTCAGATTGTAACTTGGTCAGTGAGAGATGAAACTTTACACTGTAACTCTATGATCAGATTGTTTAAAGAATTTATTAAAGAAGAACCTCAAATTTGGACAGCTAAGCTTAAAAAAGAATTATATGAAGCTTGTAGAACAATAGTTCACCACGAAGATGCTTTCATTGACTTGGCATTTGAAATGGGACCTATGAATGGTTTAACTGCACAAGAAGTTAAAGATTATATAAGATTCATTGGAAATAGAAGATTATCACAGTTGGGTCTAGAGCCAATTTATAATGTGCAAAAGAACCCTTTAACATGGCTCGATACAATGCTTAATGCAGTTGAGCATATGAATTTCTTTGAGGGAAGAGCAACAGAATATTCTAAAGCCTCTACTCAGGGATCATGGACTGAAGCTTTTAGTTAAACCAATTGAAATATAAAAATTATTTTAGAAAAACCAGTCTAAAACAAAAAGGTGACGGAGACTTTTTTTTAAATCAAGTTTTATTAAAAAAACCTAAAATATTTCTTGAAGTTGGCGTATTTCATGGGGTAACCGCTAGGAATGTTTGTGAGCTATTATACAGTATTCATTATGACAATTTTAAATATATCGGATTAGATTTATTTGAAGAAAATGATGAAAATAAATCTGAAATTATTCCAAATACTAATTTCTCAAATCCATTCAAAAAAATTTATTTTAGATATATCAAAAGACAAAACCCTTATTCCCTAGAAGCTGTTAAAGATTTATTAAAAAAATTTAAAAACAATATAGATTTAGTTAAAGGAAATTCAAATAATGTTTTAAAAAAAATTGATATGTCAAAAATAGACTACGTATTTTTAGATGGTGGTCATGATTATGAAACAGTTAAAAATGACTTAGAAAATTGCATGTTGGTTGTCAAAAATAATGGTACGATATTGTGTGATGATTACAATTTATCTTACGCGCCTGGAGTAAAAAAAGCTATAGACGAGTTTGTAAAAAAAAATAATTTTAAATGTGAAATTTTACTTAATTCTAGATTTGCTAAGATCGAACAATAACAAATTATCTTTGATTTAACTGAAGAACTTTTCTATGTTTATTTCCTTTGTAACTAGCCAATGGTCTAATTAATTTATTTGCAGCATATTGCTCAATTATATGAGCAGACCAACCTGTAATTCTAGAAATCACAAAAATTGGAGTAAAGAAATCAGTGTCAAACCCCATTAGATGATAAGTTGGTCCAGTTGGATAATCAACATTGGGGTGAATATTTTTTCTATCAATCATTACCTTTTCAACTATATCGTAAATTTTTTCATATTTTTTATCTTTTTTAATCTTTGCAACTTTTCCAAAATACTCTCTCATAGTAGGAACTCTAGAGTCTCCACTTTTATATACTCTATGACCAAATCCCATAACAACATCTTTATTATCTAGCGCTTTATTAATCCATTTTAATGCATTTTCTGGCTTTTTTATTTTATTCATCATGTGCATCACCTCTTCATTTGCTCCACCATGTAGAGGTCCTTTTAGACTTGCTATAGCTCCAGTAATAGCCCCATGAATATCTGATAAGCTGCTTGTGATAGTTCTAGCGGTGAAAGTTGAAACATTAAAACTGTGTTCAGCATATAAAATTAAAGAAACATCAAATGCTTTAACTATTTCTTTATTTGGAACTTTACCAAAGCACATGTGAAAAAAATTCTCTGAAAATGAAAGATTTTTCTTTGGAGAAATAATTTTTTTTCCTTTCCTAACTCTATAAAAGGCTGCCAAAGCAACTGGCGTTTTTGCAAATATCCTCATTACTTTTCTCATATTTGCCTCAATTGAATTATCTTTAGTTTCCTTATCTTCGAGTCCCATTATACTAACTACAGTTCTTGCAACATCCATAGGGTGAGCAGTTTTGGGAAATCTTTTTATATCTTGAAGAATTGTATTAGAAAGTTTTCTCTCTTTTCTTTCTTGATTTTCAAACTTTTTTAACTGATTTTTGTTTGGAAGTTCACCATTTAATATTAAATAAGCTACTTCTTCGAATTTGCATTTTGCACATAGATCCTGAGCAGCATAACCTCTGTAAGTAAGAGAATTAATTTCAGGCATAACTTTAGAAACCTCGGTTTCATCCACAACGATTCCTAGTAAGCCTTTTTTTATTTCATCACTCATTACTCATGTCCTTCAGTATTAAAATTATATATTTTTTCATCTAGTGAATTATATTTTTCATAATCGACTAAATCATATAACCTTTTTCTAGTTTGCATTTTATCTATAATATTATTTTGATGTCCATCTGCAAAAATAGCACGCAGTCCATCTTCAACATTTTTCATAGCTAGCCTCTGACTTGTAACTGGGTATAAAACAATATTATATCCCAAATTTTCTAGCTCTTTAGAACTTAATAATTTAGATTTACCAAATTCAGTCATGTTAGCTAATAAATATGAGCTAAGTGATTTTCTTACTTTTTCAAATTCTTTCTCATCTTTTAATGCTTCAGGAAAAATAATATCAGCGCCTGCATCTATATAAGATTTGCATCTTTCAATCATTTTTTCTATTCCCTCGACAGATCTAGCATCTGATCTAGCAATTACTTTAAAATTTTTATCTTTTTTTGCTTTAACACACTCTTTAATTTTATTAATCATTCGTTCTGTCGAAATAAGCTCTTTATTTTCAAGATGACCACATCTCTTTCTTTCGATTTGATCTTCTATATGAACAGCAGAAATTCCATAATTTTCAAAAGTTTCAATTGTTTCTTTACAAGACTTAAATCCTGTATCTATATCAACAATAGTTGGTAAATTTGTTACTCTCGCGATTTGATTTGATCTATTACTAACATCCTTTAGAGTGGTTAAACCAATATCTGGATACCCCAAATCATTAGACATAACTCCTCCAGAAACATAAACAGCATCATAACCTATTTCTTCAATTAATTTTGCTGTAAGTGGATTATAAGCTCCCGGAACTTTTAAAATTTTTTTTGATTTTAATTTATTATTGAAATCTAATCTTTTCTCCTCAGGTTTTTTTTCTATAAAGTGCATTAAAAAATAGACTTTCTATTATTTCTTTTTAACTTTTTATTACTTACTTCAATATTTAGTTTTTGTAACTGCCCCTTTTTTATTTTTTTTAAATTTTGAACTGATTTTAAAAATCTTTCACTTTCTTTTTTTGTAATTATCTTATGAGTGAGAATTCTAAATTTTTTTATATAATTTTCTCTTTTAAATGGTCTTAAACCATATGGATGGGCATCAGCTCTTTCTAATTGCTCTGTAATTTTTTTACCATTTTTGAGAGTTACAGTCACCCTAGCACCAAAACATTTATTTTTAGGATTTGGATCATGATATTTTTTAGTCCATTTTTTATCTTCGTGAGTCTTAATTGATTTCCACAATTTAATCGTACTTTTTCTGTTGGATCTTGACTTGCTATATGATTTTTCGTGATGCCACTCACCATCCTCTAATGCTACAGCAAAAATATACATAATTGAATGATCAAGCGTCTCTCTACTTGCATTTGGGTCCATTTTTTGTGGATCGTTTGCACCTGTTCCTATTACATTGTGTGTATGGTGACTAGTATAAATATCTATTTTTTTAATAATATTAAGATTATTTATTTTTAATTTAATTTTTTTTGCAAGATCTATAAGTGCTTGAGCTTGGTATTCAGCAGAATATTCTTTAGTATATGTTTCAAGAATAGCTTTTTTTTCATTATTTATTTTTGGCATAGGAACTTTGTAATTTGATTTTTTACCATCTAGTATTCTTGCAATTACACTGTCTTCACCTTCATAGATTGGACTTGGTCCACCTTCACCTCTCATTGCCCGATCCACTGCTTCAATTCCTAATTTTCCTGCATGTGCAGGCGCAAATGCTTTCCAACTTGATATTTCTCCTTTTCTAGATTGTCTAGTTGAAATAGTAGTATGAAGAGCTTGTTGAATTGCTTGGTAAATTATTTCTGTATTAAGTTTAAGCATTGAACCAATCCCTGCAGCAACACTCGGACCTAAGTGAGCAATATGATCAACTTTGTGTTTGTGTAAACATATACCTTTGACTAAATTCACTTGTACTTCGTATGCAGTAATAATTCCTCTTAATAGATCTATTCCACTTTTTTTTAATTGTTGACCCACAGCTATTAGGGGAGGAATATTATCACCTGGGTGACTATAGTCTGCAGCTAAAAATGTATCATGAAAGTCTAACTCTCTTACTGCTGTACCGTTAGACCAAGCTACCCACTCACAATCAAATTTTTTTTTTGAATTAACGCCAAATATTGTAGCTCCGTTTTTTCTTGGATGTGCAAGCGCCATTTCTCTAGATGAAATTACTGATTTTCTATTTAAAGAGGCTATTGCAACTGATGCATTATCAATAATTCTATTAATCGCCATTTGGATTGAATCTTCATTAAGTTTTGCATTATCACTTGCAATCTCTGCGATCTTCCAAGCTAATTGATTTTTTTTTGGAAGTTTTTTTTTAGATGGATAAACTTTTACTGTGTGTAAAATCACAATAACTCCTTTCGGGTAATTATTTACAGCTAGCTTAAAATTTAATCAATATTAATGATAGAGATATTTGCTTATTATTGCCTCAATACCTATAAAATCTTTGATTAAATGATCATGATGTATTTCAGACGGATTTTTCTCCGTGTATCCATTTTCTAATAATATGAATGGCACACCTGCTGATTTAGCTGTTTCTGCATCTGTTTCACTATCACCAATCATAATTGATTTTTTTAAATCTCCCTGCATTATTTCGATTACATTCGTTAAATGTCTTGGATCTGGTTTACAATAGTCAAAAGTATTACTTCCAGCGATGTACTCAAAGAAATGATTAATTTTTAATTTTTTTAACAAGTCAACTGATAGATAATCTTGTTTATTGGTACATACACCTAATGAAATATTTTTTTCTTTACACCATTTTAAAAAATTTTCAGCTCCATTTACAATCTTGCTATCAACGCAAATGTTTTTTGTATAATAATCTAAAAATTCATTAACCATCTCTTTTTTAAGCATCTGATCATTAATTCTTTTAAAATTTTCTTGAGCCTGTCCCCAGACAGATCTTGTTATTAATGAATTTGCTCCTTTACCAACAAGTTTTTTTATATCCTCTGATTTTTTTGTTTCAAAGCCATATTTAGCCATTACATGATTATGAGCACTAATAAGATCAGGGGCAGTCTCTACAAGAGTTCCATCAAGATCGAATATAATCGTTAGTTTTTGACTCATTTTTTAAAAGTATTAATAAGAAATAATTTGTGACTTAATTATACTATTTACTTAAATATATATAATTTCAAATGAAGCAAGAATTAATTCAAAAAAAATTAAGAAATAAATTTCTAAAACAAGGGGTGAAAATGATATCTCCTGAAACTATTTTTTTTTCCAACAAAACCAAGATAGGCAAAAACGTTTCTATAGAACCCTATGTAGTTTTCATTGGAAAGGTTATTTTAAAAAATAATATATCAGTGAAATCTTTTTCTCATTTAGAAGATGTAAAGGTTAAAAACAATGTAACAATAGGTCCATACGCAAGACTTAGACCAGGTACCATTTTAGAAAAAGGAGCAAAGGTTGGAAATTTTGTAGAGGTTAAAAAAACAAGAATAGGACAAAATTCAAAAGTAAATCATTTATCGTATATTGGAGATTCACAGCTTGGAAAAAATGTTAACATAGGCGCGGGGACTATTACATGTAATTATGATGGCGTTAAAAAAAGTAAGACAATAATAAAAGATAAAGCATTTATTGGATCAAATACATCTTTAGTAGCTCCAGTAATTATAAATGAACAAAGCGTTGTAGGCGCAGGATCTGTCATTACAAGAAGTGTAAATAAAAAGTCGTTAGCACTTACAAGATCAAAACAAGTCGAAATTAAAAATTACAAAAGAAAAAAATAAATGTGTGGAATTGTAGGAATAACTAGTACAAAAAATGTTTCAAGTTCTATATTGAACTCGTTAAGAAAACTAGAATATAGAGGTTATGACTCTGCTGGAATAGCCACTTTAGAAAAAGGTTTAATAAAAGAAGTTAAGTGCGAAGGAAGAGTGGACGCATTAGAAAATAATCTTTCAAAACAAAATATTGAAGGTAATGTTGGTATAGGACACGTAAGATGGGCTACGCATGGTGTGCCAAGTACAGTAAATGCACATCCTCATTCATCTGACAAGGTTTCAGTTGTTCACAACGGAATAATTGAAAACTCAACAATTCTTAAAAAACTTTTAATTAAAAAAGGATATGTATTTAAATCTCAAACAGATACAGAGGTAATTGTTCATTTGATAACTGATTACTTAAAAAAAAATGATTTGAAAAATTCTATAATTAAAATGCTTAAAAGAGTTCATGGTAGTTTTGCTTTAGGAATTATTTTTCAGGATCAACCAGATTTAATTGTTGGAGCAAGAAGAGGTTCTCCGTTAGCAGTTGGATATGGGCCCAATGAAAACTATTTAGGTTCAGATTCTTATGCCTTAAAATCTATGACAAATAAAATTACTTATTTAGATGATAGTGAATTTTGTATTGTTAAAAAAGATGGAGTTGAATTTTTTAATGAAAAAGGAAACAAAATTAATAAAAAAATTTTAGAACTTTCAAAAAATGAGCAGGAATATAAAAAGGGAGATTATAAACATTTTATGGCTAAAGAGATCGATGAACAGCCAATAACAATCAAAAATTGTATCAACGAATATATAGATAAAATTAGTAATTCAATAAATATTTTTAATTTTCCATGGAAAGAAAAAGATATTTCATCAATATTATTAATAGGATGTGGTACAGCCTACCATTCCTGCTTAGTAGCCAAGTATTGGTTTGAACAAATGACTACTCTTGATGTCAATGTGGATATAGCTTCAGAATTTAGATATAGAAAAAATAGATTTAAGAAAGATTGTCTGTATATTTTTGTATCACAATCAGGCGAAACAGCTGATACATATGCAGCTTTAGACTTATGTAATAAAAATAAAGTTAAAACATGTTCAATTGTGAATGTAGTCGAAAGCTCTATTGCAAGAGACTCAAAATTTGTTTTACCAATACATTGTGGGCCAGAAATAGGTGTTGCTTCTACCAAGGCCTTTTTGGGTCAAATGTTGGTTCTTTATATTCTTTGTCTAAAATTATCTTGTGAAAGAAAAGAAGTAGATAAAAAAACTTTTAGTTTTAAAGTTAAATCACTACTAGAACTTTCAAAAAATGTAAAAAAAACTCTATTAACTGAGGACCAAATTCAATCAGTCTGCAAAAGTTTTGTAGATGCAAAAGGATCAATGTTTTTAGGCAGAGGTTATTCTTACCCTATAGCTTTGGAAGGCGCACTTAAATTGAAAGAATTAGCATATGTTCATGCTGAAGGTTATCCAGCAGGTGAGATGAAGCATGGGCCTTTGGCGTTAATAGAAGATGGAATGCCTGTAGTAGTTTTAGCACCAAGAGATGATTTTTTTAAAAAAACAATCTCTAATATGCAAGAGGTAATAGCTCGTGGTGCAAAAGTACTCCTGATTACAAATAAAAGTAAAGATGAAGTTGTTCATGAAAATATCTGGCAATCAATTAAAGTAGAAAATACAAACGACGATTTATTACCGTTCTTAATTACCATACCCTTGCAGAAACTTGCTTATCACTCTGCGTTAAATAAAGGCTATGACATAGATAAACCTAGAAATTTAGCAAAATCTGTTACTGTTGAATAATTGATAAACTCTGTTAAAACAATTTCTAGTTGAATATGAAAAAATGGAAATTAAATAGTTGGAGAAATTATCCCGTTAAACACATTCCAAGTTATGAGGATGAGAAGGAATTGAATTCTGTTTTAAATAAACTTAAATCTTTTCCTCCATTAGTTTTTGCTGGTGAAACAAGACACTTAAAGCAACAATTAGCCGAGGTTGTTGATGGAAAAGCTTTTTTATTGCAAGGCGGTGATTGTGCAGAAAGTTTTGCTGAATTTAATCCTGACAATATAAGAGATTATTTTAAAGCTATGTTGCAAATGTCATTAGTTTTAACTTATTCTGCATCTTTACCAGTTGTGAAATTGGGAAGAATAGCTGGACAGTTTTCAAAACCAAGAAGTGCTCCAACTGAAAAACAAGGAGATATTGAACTACCTAGTTATTTAGGTGATAATATAAATGGTATTGAATTTACAGAAAAATCGAGGAGACCAGATCCCAAAAGATTATTTAAAGCATATTCTCAAGCGGCATCAACATTGAATTTAATTAGAGCTTTTTGTCATGGTGGATTTGCAGACCTTAAAAAAGTTCATTTGTGGAATTTAGGATATATAAAAAATAGTCCACAGGCTGCTAAATTTAAGGAACTTGAAGATAAAATTGCAGATGCTTTAGCTTTTATGGAAGCATGTGGAATAACTGCTGAGTTTAATAGAAGATTAAAAACTGTAAACTTTTGGACATCCCACGAAGCTCTACTTCTTCCATTTGAAGAGAGCATGACAAGAGTTGACTCAACCACAGGTGAACATCATGATACATCAGCGCACTTTGTGTGGATTGGTGATAGAACAAGACAACTTGATGGTGGACATGTAGAATTTTGTAGAGGAATAGAAAATCCTATTGGGATTAAATGTGGACCTACTTCAGATCCAGATGAAATAGTGAAAATATGTGATGTTATAAATCCAAAAAATGAAAAAGGTAAAATTACCTTAATTTCTAGATTTGGATATGACAAGGTTGAAAAATTTTTGCCGAAATTAATTCGAAAAGTTAAAAAAGAGGGTGTTCATGTTGTTTGGTCGTGCGACCCAATGCACGGTAATACGATTAAATCAACAACTGGATTTAAAACTAGACCATTTAATAATGTTTTAAATGAGGTTAAAAATGTATTTGCCGTTCATCAAGCAGAAGGTACTTTTGCAGGAGGTCTGCACATTGAAATGACAGGTCAGAATGTGACAGAATGTACAGGTGGAGCTCAAAAAATATCTGATCAAGATTTGTCTAGCAGATATCATACACATTGTGATCCAAGGCTTAACTCAAATCAAGCCCTTGAACTGGCATTTCTAATATCTGACGAAATTAAAAAGAATACAATTTACAGCAGGACAAAAATACAAGCTGTATCTTAAAAAAAAATAATTATTATCAGAATCATGAATACTAAAGAAAAAATAAAATTTATTTCTAGCTGGATAAATAACTATGTTAAAAATATGCCAGTAAGTGCTAAATCATTAGTTATTGGTGTTTCTGGCGGTATAGACTCTTCAGTTTCTAGTACTTTGAGCGCGATGACAGGTTTAAAAACAATAGTATTATGTATGCCAATTAAACAGCATAAATCTCAACATGATTTAAGTATTAAACATAAAGATTGGCTAATAAAAAATTTTAGTAACGTAGAAGGACATGTAATAGAATTAGATCAGTTATTTAAATCTTTTGAAAATAATTTATCAAATTTTAAAAATGACCACGGGTTTGCAAACTCAAGGGCAAGGTTAAGAATGACAACACTTTACCAGGTAGCCGCAGCAAACAACGGTATAGTTGTAGGAACTGGTAACAAAGTAGAAGATTTTGGAGTTGGTTTTTATACAAAATATGGAGATGGCGGTGTAGATATTTCACCTATTGCCGATTGTAATAAAACAGAGATTTGGGAAATTGGAAAAGAATTAAATATCTTGAAAGAAATAATTGATGCACCACCAACAGATGGACTATGGGATGATGGAAGAACAGACGAAGGACAGCTTGGTATGAGTTATAAGGATATAGAGTTAGCTATGAATGATCCAAAATCACCAAATAGAGAAAAATATGAAAAAATAAGGCTTTCAAATCTCCATAAAATGGAGCCAATTCCAGTCTGTATAATTCCTAGATAATCTAGGATTCACAAAACACATAATTCAGTATATTCCTAGAAACAATGAGCAAAGATATATATTTAACTAATTCTTTTGGAAATAAAAAAGAAAAATTTATTCCCATAGACTCAAAAAAAGTAGGCATGTATGTATGTGGCCCAACAGTATATGACGATCCACATATTGGCAATGCAAGACCTTTAGTTGTTTTTGATATTCTATTTAAGATTCTTAAATCAAAATTTAATGATAGTTCTGTGACTTACATAAGAAATATTACAGATGTTGATGATAAAATCATTACATCATCGAAAGAAAAAAAAATATCAATCTCAGAACTTACAAGCAAAATTACAAAAAATTTTCATAATGATTGTGAGTATTTATTTTGTGAAAAACCAACAGCAGAACCAAAAGCTACTGAGAATATTGATTTAATGATTAAAATGATATCTAATTTGATTTTAAAAGGTTTTGCTTATGAAAAAAACCATCATGTATATTTTGAGGTTCAAAAATTTAAAGATTATGGAAAATTATCAAATAAAAATTTAGATGAACTGCTTGCCGGATCTAGAGTAGAAATTTCAGAGAATAAAAAAAATCCTGCAGATTTTGTTTTATGGAAGCCTTCACAAAATAATGAACCTTACTGGTCATCCCCTTGGGGTGAAGGCCGACCAGGCTGGCATTTGGAATGTTCTGTTATGTCTAAAAAATATTTAAATAATGAATTCGATATTCATGGTGGAGGAAGAGATTTAATTTTTCCTCATCACGAAAATGAAATAGCACAATCAAGATGCGCTAACGAAACTAAATCTTTCGCAAAATACTGGTTACATAACAACTTTATAACAATGTCTAACGAAAAAATGGCAAAATCACAGGGAAATATTTTAAAAATTAAAGACTTTAAAAATAAAATTAGTGGTCAGGTTTTAAGATTAGCTTTAATAAATACACATTATAGACAACCCCTTGACTGGAATGATCAGTTAATTGAAAATTGTCAAAATACTTTAGACAAATGGTATTCTATTTATACAAAGGTAGATGAAATCAATCCAATACCAGATGAAATTTTAAAACCACTGCTGGATGATATAAATACACCTGGATATATTGCTAAATTACATGAGTTATATTCTAGAGGAATTAAAGGTAACGATGCAGATAAGAAATTATTTAACCAAGCATGTAATTATATTGGCTTATTATTAGAGGATAATAAAAAATGGAATTCTTATAAGAAAGCAAATATAAAAATTTCTGAAAATGAAATTTTAAAAAAAATAGATGAAAGGAATATAGCAAGGAAAAATAAAAATTTTGAGTTAGCAGATAAGATTAGAAAAGAATTACTTGATAATGGTATTCTGATTGAAGACAAAGGTGATACAACAACATGGAAATATAAATGAGTAAAGAAAAAATATTTATTTTTGATACTACACTTAGAGATGGAGCTCAGACTCAGGGTGTTGATTTTTCTATTGATGATAAAATAAAAATAGCCAACTCTCTTGATACTTTAGGAGTTGATTATATAGAAGGAGGATGGCCTGGAGCTAACCCCACAGATACTGAATTTTTTCAAAAAATTAAAAAACTTAAAAACTCTACACTCACTGCTTTTGGAATGACAAAAAAATCTGGAAGAAGCGCAGAAAATGATCCTGGACTATCAGCATTATTAAACACAAATTCACCAGCAATTTGTTTAGTGGGAAAATCTTGGGATTTCCACGTTGATGTGGCACTGGGAATTTCTAAAGAAGAAAATTTAGATAATATATCTGAAAGTACTAAACATTTTGTTAATAAAAAAAAAGAATTCATGTTTGATGCAGAGCATTTTTTTGATGGATATAAGAATAATAAAGAATATGCACTTTCTTGTATAAAAGCAGCTTACGAAAATGGAGCTAGATGGATTGTTCTTTGTGATACAAACGGAGGCACTTTACCAAATGAAGTATTTGAGATTGTTTCGGAAGTAATAAAAGTAATCCCTGGAAAAAATTTGGGAATTCATGCACATAATGATACCGAGAATGCAGTTTCAAACTCACTTTCAGCAGTACTTGCAGGTGTAAGACAAATTCAAGGAACTATTAATGGATTAGGAGAAAGATGTGGAAATGCTAATTTGATGTCAATTATTCCAAGCCTACACTTAAAAAATGTTTATAAAGAAAAATTTGAAACTAATATTAAAGAAAAAAATATTAAGAACCTTACACAATGTTCTAGATTATTAGATGAAATATTGAATAGAAAACCTAACCAACATTTGCCATATGTTGGTGCTTCAGCATTTTCACACAAAGGTGGTTTACACGTTTCAGCAGTTCAGAAAGATCCAAAAACTTACGAACATATAGAGCCAGAATTAGTGGGAAATTCAAGAAATATTGTTGTTTCAGATCAATCAGGAAAATCAAATATAATTTCAAGATTAAAATCGATTGGTATTGATTTTGAAGAAAATGATCCAAAGATTAAAAAACTATTAGATGAAGTTAAGGGAAGGGAATTTATTGGTTATAGTTATGATGGTGCTGATGCATCCTTTGAATTATTGGCTCGTAGAATTATTGGAACCATACCAAGATATATCTCAATTAACGATTACGAAGTAACTGTAAAGAAAAAATCTAAAGTCGAAATAGTATCATTCGCTAAAGCAAAATTAGTTGTCGACAATAACTCAATTTTATGTGAAGGAGAAGGCAATGGTCCAGTTCATGCATTAGACAACGCAATAAGAAATAATATAGACAAGTTAGCAAAATATTCTGAATATTTAAAAGATCTTAAACTTGTAGATTATAAAGTAAGAATTCTTAACACAGGTACTGAAGCTACAACTAGAGTTTCTATCGAAAGCACTGACTCAAAAGGAAAAAATTGGTTTACAATTGGGGTTTCACCTAACATTATAGATGCATCATTTAAGGCATTGATTGATAGCTTAGATTATAAATTATTTAAAGATAATGCTCCAGCAAGCACATAATGTCTTTTAATAACATTTCATTTATTTTACATAAGCCTCAATTATCTGAAAATATTGGTGCGTGCGCTAGAGCTATTAAGAATTTTAACTTTAGTAAATTGTTGTTAATTAACCCTAAACCAATTTTTCCTAATGATAAAATTATAGCAACATCTGTTGGGGCAAAAGATGTTATAAACAAAACCAAAGTTTTTAATAACCTTGAAAATTCTTTAAGTAAAGTTGATATTCTAATCGCAACATCTGCTCGATTTAGAAATAAAAATATTAAACATATAACTGTTTCTGATCTTAAAAAGATTGATTTATCAAAAAAAATTGCTTTTTTATTCGGTTCAGAGGCTTCTGGTTTGAGTAATAACGAAGTAAGTTATGCAGATTATACTTTACAGATACCTAGTAATGAAAATTTTAGATCTTTAAATCTATCACATAGTCTTATCATAATAGCACACATAGTGAGCGGTTTAATATCAATTAATAAAGATAAATTTAAAAAATCTAAGAAAATTAAGAATGCTACAAAAAAAGATATAAATGATATGCTTTCTTTATGTATTAAAAAACTTGAAGAAAGACGTTTTTTTTATCCTATAGAAAAAAAACCCATCATGTTAGAAAATTTAAGAAGTATATTTTTTAAATTAAACCTTTCAGAAAAAGAAACTCGCATATTATCAAGTGTATTTGCAGGTTTAACTAAAAAAAAGGTTGATTGACAAAACAAATCTTCTGCTTATAAGACCTTTTATTCAATGACAAAAAGATTAAATTCTAAACATAAAGTAGATAGAAGGTTAAGAGTTAACCTTTGGGGAAGACCCAAAAGCCCGTTCAACTCTAGAGCTTATCCACCAGGACAACACGGTCAAACAAAATCTGCTAAGCCGTCAGATTTTGGAGTTCAATTGCAAGCAAAACAAAAATTGAAATCTTATTATGGCAATATGAATGAAAGACAATTTAGAAATCTATACAAAAAAGCCATCATGGCAAAAGGAAATACAGCTGAAAATCTTATTGGATTATTAGAGAGAAGACTAGATGCTGTAGTATACAGATCAAAGTTTGCTAATACAATTTTTTCATCAAGACAATTAATAAATCACGGACATGTAAAAGTTAATGGTAAGAAAGTAAATATTTCTAGTTACCAAGTTAAAGAAGAAGATACTATTGAGATTAGAGATAAATCAAAACAACTCGCAATTATAGATGTTGCAATGGCAAGTAAAGAAAGAGAAATTCCTGAATATATTCAAGTAGATGAGAAAAATAAGAAAGTAAAATTTGTAAGAATACCTAAATTTGAAGAAGTGCCGTACCCAGTTGTGATGGAGCCAAGTTTAGTTGTAGAATATTATTCTAGATAATTACTTTTTATATTCTATTCCTTTAGAGTCTAAATAATTTTTAAGTTCACCGTTTTCGAACATCTCCTTAACTATATCACACCCACCTATAAATTCTTTTTTTATATATAGCTGAGGTATTGTTGGCCAGTCGCTAAATGCTTTAATTCCTTCTCTTAGCTTTTGATCCTCTAAAACATTTACTCCTTTAAATTTTACATCTAAAATTTTTAACATATTAGATACGGCCATTGAAAAACCACATTGAGGGGCATCTGGTGTACCTTTCATAAAAAGACATACTTCATTATTATCTATTTCATTTTTGATTAAGTCGTTTATTTGTTGATCCATTTAATTCTCCTTTGTTTTAATGGCTAATGCATGAAGTTCATTACCCATTTTGCCTTTTAATGAACTATAAACCATTTTATGTTGCTCAATTTTAGTTTTACCTGTAAATCGAGAAGATGTAATTGTAGCTGAGTAATGATTGCCATCACCAGCCAAATCTTGAATTTCAATAGTTGCATCTGGCATAGCTTCTTTAATTAAACTTTCAATTTCTTTTAAATTCATTGCCATTAGTTATCCATATAATCCTTTAACCAATACTTATGCGCATCTGATAATTCTTCAATAGGTAAATTTATATCACTATTAAAAGTGAGGTTTTTCTCTTGAATAATACCAAAATCATCAAAATGTATTGAATTATTGTTTAATATTTCAACGACTTTATTAAGATTTTTCCTTGGTATTTCAACTAAATAACGAGCTTGGTCTTCCCCAAAGAAATACTCATATTTATTAGTTAATCCTTTAAGATTGTTAATTTTTAATCCTTTATTTCCTTTAATACACATTTTAGAAATAGCAGTTAATATTCCTCCAAGAGATACATCATGACAACTAATTACTAATTTTTTTTCAATTAAGCTTAATACAGTTTCACCAATATTTTTTTCATTGCATAAATTTATACTT
Source organism: Pelagibacteraceae bacterium AG-426-G09 (assembly GCA_003210075.1). Taxonomy (GTDB): domain Bacteria; phylum Pseudomonadota; class Alphaproteobacteria; order Pelagibacterales; family Pelagibacteraceae; genus Pelagibacter. The sequence continues at coordinate 16,679 of QCNR01000006.1, read as the reverse complement.
GGGGGAGGTCCCTTTTTTTCATTAAGAATATCTTTTGCAAAAATGCTCTGATCAAGATGACCTTCTGTTTTTCCGATTACATAAACAGGATTACCAACATCTTTTAAATCCATTGTAATCATATTTTTATAATCTTTTATTAATCCAATTCCTCCAATAGCAGGTGTAGGTTTAATTCCTCTATCTTTAGTTTCGTTATAAAATGATACATTTCCAGAAACTACTGGAAAATTTAAATATTTGCTTGCTTCAGTAATTCCCTCAACACACTCTACAAATTCTCCCATATTTTTTTCTTTTTCTGGATTTCCAAAATTTAAACAATTAGTTATTGCAATGGGTTTTGAACCAACTGAAATTAAATTTCTCCAACTTTCACAAACAACTTGTTTACCACCGCTCAAAGGATGGGAGTAACAATATGATGCTGAAGAGTCTACTGATGCAGCTACAGCCTTTTTAGTTCCATGAACTCTTACAACACCTGCATCACCACCTGGTTTTTGAATTGTATCACCCATTACTGTGTGATCGTATTGATCCCAGATCCATTTTTTTTCTGATATATTTGGATTGCTTAAAATCTTTTTTAAACAATCAGATATATTCAAAGATTTAAAATTTTCTTTATTAAACTTAAGTTTTTGTGGAAGTTTTGTTTTTTTCCATTTTCTATCATAGACAGGAGCATTTTCTGCTAGTAGGTCAATTGGAATTTCAGCAACTTTAGAATTATTAAATATTAATTCTATTTTTTTAGAATCAGTTGTTTCTCCAATTACTGCAAAATCTAAATTCCATTTATCAAAAATCTTTTTTGCATGATTTTCTTTACCATTTTCCAAAATTATTAACATTCTTTCTTGGCTTTCCGATAACATTATTTCATAAGGAGACATTTTATCTTCTCTACATGGAACTCTACTTAGATCTAGTTTTATACCTAGGTTTCCTTTTGATGCCATTTCAATACTTGAAGAAGTTAGTCCAGCAGCACCCATATCTTGAATTGAGATAATTGAATTATCTTCCATCAGTTCTAAACAAGCTTCTAATAAAAGTTTTTCTGTAAATGGATCTCCAACTTGCACTGTAGGCTTTTTTTCATCAATTTTATCATCAAATGTAGCAGACGCCATACTTGCCCCATGTATTCCATCTCTTCCCGTTTTGGAGCCTACGTATATGACTGGTTTATTTAAACCAGCTGCCTTTGAATAAAATATTTTATTTTTATTTACTAAACCTATAGTCATAGCATTGACTAATATATTTCCATTGTATGACTCATCAAAAGAAGTTTGTCCTGCAATAGTTGGAACACCAATGCAATTTCCGTAACCTCCTATTCCTTTTACAACTCCTCTTAAAAGATTTTTTGTTTTTTTATGTTGTGGTGATCCAAAGTGAATGGAATTTAGATTGGCAATAGGTCTTGCTCCCATAGTAAAAACATCTCTCATTATACCACCCACACCTGTAGCAGCACCTTGATAAGGTTCAATAAAAGATGGGTGGTTATGACTTTCTATTTTAAAAACAATTGCATCATTATCACCAATATCTATTATGCCAGCATTTTCACCTGGACCTTGAACTACTTGCTCTCCTTGCGTGTGCAATTTTTTTAAGTGAATTCTTGATGATTTATATGAACAATGCTCATTCCACATAGCTGAAAAAATTGCAAGCTCGGTTATGTTTGGAGTTCGTTTTAATAATTCACAAATTTTAAAATATTCCTCTTTCTTTAAACCATGGTCAATTGCAACTGACTCTGTAACTTGCATTATTTTAAATTTCCTAATAGGTTTTCAAAAAATAATGAACCATCTTCTCCAGAGAGAAATTTATCAATCATTCTTTCAGGGTGGGGCATCATTCCTAAGACGTTTTTATTTTTATTAAATATACCTGCTATATTTTTGATTGCACCATTTGGATTGTTAATCTCATCCTCCAATCCATTTGAACTACAGTAGGTTAAAGCTATCTGATTATTGTCTTCTAGGTTTTTTAATTCTGCTTCAGTACAAAAAAAATTTCCTTCATTGTGGGCGATATGTAACTCTAAAATATCTTTTTTTATATTTTTAAAATATTTATTTTTTTTGTCTTTAATTTTTACAAAAATATTTTTACAAATAAAATTTAAATATTTGTTTTGTTGAAGAATACCTGGCAGTAAACCTGTTTCGGTTAAAATTTGAAATCCATTACAAACACCAAGTACCAATCCTCCAGAATTAGCAAAATCTATCACAGACTTAATTATTTTTGACTTTGAAGCAATACTTCCACATCTTAAATAATCTCCATAAGAAAACCCACCAGGCAATACTATTAAATCACTTTTTGGTATTGATTGATTATCATGCCAAACCATTGTGTTCTTAAATCCAAATTTTTTAAGAGCTACATCCATATCTCTATCACAATTTGAACCTGGAAAAATAATTACTGATGATTTCATTGGTGGCTAAATAATTTTATAATCCTCAATCACAAGGTTAGCTAACAGTTTTTTGCACATATCTTCAACTTGTGCTTTAGCTTTTGCTTCATTATCTTCATTTACGCTAATTTCAAAAAATTTTCCCTGTCTTATTTCATCGATATTAGAATAACCCATTCCATTTAAAGTTTGTAGAATTGCTTTTCCCTGAGGATCTAAGACACCTTTTTTTAGAGTGACTATTACTTTTATTTTCATTATTTTTTCTTAATTTTAACTGCAGTAGGTTTTGGGAATTTGATTGGTCTTACATTGCTTACTTGCTCGTGCAGAATTCCCAATCTTCTCGCAACTTCTTGATAAGCTTCAACAACATCTCCTAAATCCTTTCGGAATCTATCTTTATCTAATTTTTTATCTGTATCAGCATCCCACAATCTACAAGTATCTGGACTTATCTCATCTGCTAAAATAATTTTACCATCAGATTTTCGTTTTCCAAATTCTAATTTGAAATCAATGAGTTTGATATTAATCCCTCTAAACATTCCTTGTAAGAAATCATTTATACGTAGGCATTGATCGGTAATTAAATTAAGTTCAGATAATGTAGCCCATCCAAACACATCTATATGCTCTCTTGAAACTAGAGGATCCCCTAATTGATCATTTTTGTAACAAAACTCAATCAATGGTTTATTTAAAATAGTTCCTTCCTCAATGCCTAGTCTTTTAGTTAAAGATCCTGTAACAATATTTCTTACAATAAATTCAATAGGTATAATTTCAGCTAAATCAATTAGTTGTTCTCTCATATTAAGACGTTTAATTAAATGATTTTCAATACCCACATCCTTTAACGCAGATAAAATATGTTCTGAAATTCTATTATTTAATATACCTTTGCCTTCTATATTTGCTTTTTTTTGATTATTAAATGCTGTCGCGTCATCTTTAAAATGTTGAATAACCAAGTTTTTTTCAGCTGAAGCAAAGATAATTTTTGCCTTTCCTTCATAAAGTTTTTTACCTTTTTTCATTATTTGAATATTCTTTTAAAAATAAAGTTAACATTTTTAAAGTGTGTAGAATAATTAAAAATTAATTTTAATTTCTTTTTACTGATAATAGACATAATTTTTTTATCATTAGATATCAAATCAAATAAATTTTTATTTTCAGCAAAACATTTATTCGCATAAGATTGAACAAGCTTATATGATTTTTCTCTAGTTATTCCAGCTTTTGTTAGCTCTAACATAATTTCTTGTGAAAAAATTAAACCTTTTGTTAGATTAATATTTTGAATCATTTTTTTTGGATAAATTATCACTTTGTCTAAAATATTTGATAATCTTATCAAAGCAAAATCCAATGTAATATTCGCATCTGGTCCAATATTTCTCTCTACGCTGGAATGGGATATATCTCTCTCATGCCATAAGGCAATATTTTCAAGCGCTGGAATAGTGTAGCTTCTTACAACTCTAGCGAGACCAGTTAAATTTTCACTTAATATTGGATTCTTTTTATGTGGCATTGCTGATGAACCTTTTTGATCTTTAGAAAAAAATTCTTGTAACTCATAAACCTCCGATCTTTGTAAATGTCTTATTTCTATAGCCACTCTCTCGATACTTCCTGCAATAATCCCTAAAACAGAAAAATAATGAGCATGTCTGTCTCTAGGAATAATTTGAGTTGAAATTGGTTCTGGATATAGTTTTAATTTTTTTGCAACATAACTTTCAATTCTAGGATCAACATTTGCATATGTTCCTACGGCACCAGATAAAGCGCATGTAGAAATATCAAAAATTGCACTAGCTAGTCTTTTTTTATTTCTTTTAAACTCTTCGTAAAATGAAGCTAGTTTTAAACCAAAGGTTATTGGCTCTGCATGTATTCCATGACTTCTTCCAATACATGGAGTAAATTTGTATTTCTTTGCTTGTTTTTTTAAAATTAAAAGAATTTTATCAATATCTTTTAATAAAATTTCTCCAGACTGTTTTAATTGTATGTTAAAAGCAGTATCCAAAACATCAGATGATGTCATCCCTTGATGAAGGTATCTTGCTTTTATACCTGCTTGTTCGGTAATTGATGTAAGAAATGCAATTACATCATGTTTAACTTTATTCTCAATGTCATGTATTCGTTTTACCTTAATCTTCGCTTTTTTTTTTACGATAGAAGAAACACCTTTGGGTATAATTTTATATTTTTCCATTGCTTCAGCAGCAGCAATTTCAATATCTAACCAAATTTTATATTTATTTTCTTCAGACCAAATGGCTTTTAGTTCACTTCTAGAATATCTATCAATCATTATAAGTATGGGGGTTTATTATATCCTTTAACAGATTCTGTGAAAATTTCATATCCATTTTCAGTTATTCCCACAGTATGTTCAAATTGTGCAGATAAAGACTTATCTTTGGTGACAGCAGTCCAACCGTCATTTAAAATTTTAACTTCATACTTCCCAGCATTTATCATAGGTTCTATCGTGAAAGTCATTCCAGGATAAATTTCTAGACCTGTATTTTTTTTTCCATAATGGAGTATATTTGGTGTCTCGTGGAATGTATTGCTAATACCGTGTCCACAAAAATCTTTTACAACAGAATACCCTTTTTCCTCTACATAACTTTGTATCTCATGCCCAATATCTCCTAATCTAATCCCAGGTTTTAAAATTTTTATTGCCTTCATCATTGATTCATAAGTCACATCAATTAAATTTTTTGATTTTACAGAAGGATTTCCAACAGCATACATTCTACTTGTGTCCCCGTGATATCCATCGACAACTGCAGTTACATCAATATTAATTATATCACCATCTTCTAAAATACGATCAGAAGGAATTCCATGACAAACAACATGATTTAATGAAGTACAAAGTGATTTTTTAAAACCTCTGTAAAACTGTGGAGCTGAAAAACCTCCATTATCTTTTATAAATTCAAATCCTAGTTGATCAATTTTTGCTGTTGTAATTCCTGGTTTAATATATCCTATTAACATGTCTAAAGTTTTTGAAGCTAGACTCCCAGCAATTCTCATTTTTTCAAATTTTTCTTTATATTTAGTCATGATCAATTAATATTTTTTTTTCAATTACAATTTTTTTTGAACTCAATTTGCATCTATATGCAATAAATTTTAACCCCTTTTTTTTTGCTTTAAGAAAATTATTATAATAATCTGAATCTATATCTTTTGCTATTCTAAATTTAGAAATATTCTGAATTTGAATTAGAAATAATACATACGGAATATATCCTTTTGTTATAGACTCTGTTAATTTTTTTAAGTGTTTTGACCCTCTTAATGTGACAGCATCAGGAAATTCTGCGATACTATCATTTCTGTTAAGAGTTACATTTTTAACTTCGATAAGGTATTTATCACATAAAAAATCAAACCTTGTATCATCAGAATATTTAAATTCTGGCTTAATATTTTTTACTGAATTAAACTCATTAAATAATTTATTTTTTAATCCGTGCTCAACTATTCGATTTGCTCTATGAGTATTAACACCAATAATTTTGTTTTTTGATTTAATCATTTCAAGAGTGTATTTTAATTTTCTCTTAGGATCGTCTGCTTTTGAAATCCATACGTCATTTCCTTTATCCAATAAACCGTGCATGGATCCAGTATTTGGGCAGTGAGCAGTTAAAATTTTATTATTTACTTCAACATCTGCAAAAAATCTTTTATACCTTTTAATTAATTTGCCTTTGATTAAACTGTTGGTAAATTTCATTTTAGTTTATTTATATTGAGAAATGACAAATAAAAAAGAAATAACTGCTGGAATTATTATAATTGGTAATGAGGTATTATCGGGCAGAACTAAAGATATAAATACTTCTACTTTAGCAAAGTGGTTAAATTCCCTTGGTATTCAAGTCAAAGAAGTAAGAATAATTGCTGACGATGAGGCAATCATAATTGAAACAGTTAACAATTTAAGAAAAAGGTTTAATTATATTTTTACTACTGGTGGTATAGGGCCTACTCACGATGATATTACAGCTGAATCTGTTTCTAAAGCATTTAATTTAAACTATGGTTTTCATAAAGAGGCTTATTCTATTTTAGAAAAATATTACAAACCAGGTGAATTTAATGATGGAAGGCAAAAAATGGCAAAAATGCCTACCACAGCAAATTTAATTTTAAATCCAACAAGTGGTGCGCCTGGGTTCTATGTTGATAACGTTTTTTGTTTACCGGGGGTGCCATCAATTCTTCAATCAATGATTGGTGGATTAAATAATATACTGATCGGTGGCGATCCAATTTTAAATTTAACAATCAGTCTTAGAACTGTTGAAAGTGAAATTGCAAAATCAATTACTGAAATACAAAATAAAAATAAAGATGTTGAAATTGGCAGCTATCCTTTCTTTAAAGCTGGGAAGCTTGGCGTGTCAATAGTTCTTAGGTCTTCTAATAGAAATAAATTAGACCAATGTAACAAAGAAATTTTAAATTTTGTTAATTCCAAATCAATTAAAATCATTGAGGATGTTTAATGTTATATTTTGCATATGGTAGTAATCTAAATCATTTTCAAATGAAAAGAAGATGCAAAGATTCAGTTTTTCTGAAAAAATTTGAACTTAGGGGTTATAAACTTAATTTTAGAAGCAATTATAGGGCTGCGGACATTGAAAAAAAAAAGAACTCAATTGTTCCTGGTGGATTGTTTGAAATTTCAAAAAGTGATGAGAAAAAACTAGATATTTATGAAGATTTTCCAATTTTATACAAAAAAATATATTTTTATTATTATAATAAAAAAGTAATGACTTATTTTATGAATAATAAAACTGAGTTCAGATATCCAACAGAAAGATATCTTAACGTAATTAAACAAGGTTATAAAGATTGTGATTTAGATAAATCTTATTTATTAAAAGCATTAAATCCAATTAGATAAATGTATTCAAAATCAAATACTTTTTTTAAAGGTGTAATTGATGTTATGCCATTAATGATACCAGTAGTACCATTTGGGATAATATTTGGTGCAATAGGCATTGAGCTTGGTTTTGGACCTTATTTAACTTATGCAACATCGGTAATAATATTTAGTGGAGCGAGTCAGATAGTAATACTTCAATTGTTTTCAGCTGGAGCTTCATCTTTAGTTGCAATAACCTCCTCATCGGTTGTAAGCACAAGACATCTCTTATATGGAGCTGTGGTAAGTCAACACTTAAACCATTTATCAATATATTGGAAAATTGGATTATCTTATTTACTTACAGATCAAGCCTTTGCAGTATCAAATGAATATTTTAAAAAAAATAATGATAATATATTTAAACATTATTATCTTGTTGGCTCAGGTTTTACCTTATGGTTTATTTGGCAAGCAACAACAATTATAGGTATTTTTTTAGGATCAATAGTTCCAGAGGAGTTAGGTTTAACATTTACAATTCCACTTACTTTTCTTGCATTATTAGTTAATTATTTAAGAAAAATTGATCACTTAATAGTTATTATATTGTCAGGTATTTCATCCATTGTTTTTTTTGATGCACCTTTTAAAGCATATATTATTTTATCAAGTATAATTGCACTAATTGGTGCAACAATTTTAATTAAAATAAAAAAAAAATGAGTATTTGGTTTTCAATCATTATTGCAGGTTTAATAAATTATTTAACCAGATTAGTTTCAGTTTTAGCTATAAATCCAAAAAAAATGAGTGAGAGAACTAAAAAAATTCTTACTTATGTACCGTCTGCAGTTTTCCCCGCTATAATATTTCCTGCAGTTTTTTTAAATCAAGAAAATCAGTTAGTACAGTTAAACGATCCAAAAGTAATAGCTATTTTAATTTCTTTTATAATAGGTATTATTACAAAAAATTTGATTATAACAATATTAGGAGGCTTGATTACTTTTTGGACAATAATTTTTTTAATTTAAAAATACTCATAGATATGTCAATCGATGATTTCTTTCCATAAAACTTTTTGTAAGAAACTTTGCCAACTTTTGAATTTTGTTTTTTTGCAAAATTGTAAACAGTTTGACTTTTACCACCAGCATTAATTATTCCTCTTTTATTAATTAGTTTTAATAATATTTTTGCAAAATCTATGTGAAACATAAAATTTGTTTTGAAATCATAAAATGCTTTGTTGTGAACAAATGGTTTTTCAGTCATTGACAGCCTTAAAATTAAGGAGTTTTTGTACATTTGTACAGCAGCCTCACCTCCTAATTTTGACCAAGCATAATTGTTTATTGGTTTAAGTGCGTCTGTTTCATTGTAATTTCCTTTTTTGCCTGGATATACATATGCTGTTGAGAAATAAATTAGTTTAATATTATTTTCTACACAAACTTTTACAATATTGCAGGTACCAACAATGTTTAAATCAATACTTTTTCCAATATTTTTGTCATGTACAGACATAGGTCTGGAGAGACCCGCACCATGAATTATATAATTTGGTTTTTTTCTTTTAATATATTTTCTCATGTTATTAGTGCTAAGAATATTGAATTCACTTTTGCTTGGAAAAAGAATTTTTTTATTTTTATTTAAAGATTGGAATACTCTCCCAAATCTACCGTTTCCACCTGTAAAAATAATTATTTTCTTTTTATTCATAATAAATTTAAATTATTTCTTATATCTTAGTATATTTTATAAAGAAATTAATTTACTTTATATTTTTAATTTAATATTTAGTTTTGACATGAAAAAAATAGTAATAATAGGCGGTGGAATAACAGGTCTAAGTGCTGCCTGGAAACTTGCTGAAAATGGCAAAGAAGTAATAATTATAGAGTCAAGCGATTCAGTGGGAGGATTAGCAAGATCAGTTAAAGTGGATAACTATTATTTTGATATAGGTCCTCATTCATTTTTTAGTGAGGATAAAGAAGTATTTAATGCCGTTATGAATCTTTTTAAAGGCGAAGAAGGGGAAATACCTTTTTCTAAAAGATCAGTTAAAATGTGGTTTAGGGGTAGATATGTCGACTATCCATTGTCAGCAAAAAGTGTACTTCTTCAAATGGGCCTTATCTCTCCTATTTTAAGTTCACTGAGTTTTGCTAAATCATATCTTTCAAGTCTTTTTGTTAAACCAAAAGATAAAGAAACACTTACGATAGAGGAGTGGGCAATTGGAAATTTTGGAAAGTATCTTTTTTTAAATTTCTTTAAACCATATACAGAACAATTCTGGAAAATTCCTACCTCAGAACTTTCACATAGAGTTATACCATCTAGTAAAAAAATGGATTTTGCAAAAACACTTAAACATTTGTTAATCAGCAAATATCTTGAAATCTCTAAGAGAGAACCAGGTAAATTATCTTTAGTTCAAAGAGAAAGTTTGCCTAGCTACTATCCAAAAAAAGGTTTTGGAGAAATTGCAAAAAGAATTTCAAAAATAGTGACAAATAAAGGCGGCAAAATTTTATTAAATGAAACAGTTGAAGAAATAAAAATAAATAATGATAAAAAATTTGAAATTAAAACTAATAAAGGATTTATTAACTGTGAATGTGTGGTTTCAACAATACCTATTAATAAACTTGTTCCTAAGATTTTACCTAAACCATCTATAGAAATTTTAGATCAATCATCTAAGCTTCAATATTTATCTTTGATACTTGTTTATTTAATTACAAAAAGAAAAAATGTTCTCAATTGTCAATATTGTTATTATATAAATAAACCTTACAATCGAATTTCTGAAATGAATTCATTTAGCAATAATACAAGTCCTGAAGATAAAAATATTCTTTCAGTAGAAATATCTTGTCTACCAAATTCTGATTTATTATCAATGAAGGATAGTGACCTTTATGATATGTGCATGGCATCAATTGAAAAAGATAACATTATAGGCAAGGAAGAAATTATAGATTATAAAGTATTAAAAGTATCTAATGTATATCCAATTTATAGAAAAGATTATGAAAAATCACTAAATGAAACAAACAAATTTTTTTCTGGTATTAGTAATTTTTTTTCAATTGGAAGACAAGGACAATTTTATTATGGTGATATAGATCAAATGATAAGAATTGGGTTTGATAAAGCCAAAAAAATAAATAGTGATAATTGATTAATTATCAAGTAATTCTAATTTAATGAAAAACATAAAATTTAACCATTTTAAATCTTTTAAAAAAAAAAGTGGTACACTTATCCCTTTTTCTTTGAAAAAAGATATTCCTTTTAAAGTTAAAAGGATTTTTTTAGTTTACGGTAATAAAAATTTTACAAGGGCAAAACATGCTCATAAAAAATGTTCTCAATTTATAATGCCTATTCATGGTAAAATTGAACTTTACTGTGAAAATAAGTCATTAAAGTTCCAAAAAAAATTAGACTATAGAAAAAAGGAAGCCTATCTAATAAAACCACTAACTTGGTGTAAAATTAAATTTTTAACAGATTACTCAATTTTGATGGTATTTTGTGATCAAGAATACGATTTCAAAGATTATATAGTAAAATATAAACATTTTTTAAAAATAATTAAAAAAAAATGAAAATAATTATTACAGGCTCATGTGGTCACATAGGCTCCTATGTTGTAGAAAATTTATCAAAAATAAAAAAAGTAAAAACCGCAATACTTATTGATAATCTAAAATCTAATAGATTTAATTCTATATTTAATCTTAAAAATAAACCTAAAATTTTTTTTTTTCAGAGGGATCTTACAAATAAAAAATCTCTAAATGATTTTAAAAATGTTGATTTAATAATACATTGTGCCTCAATAACTACAGCAGCCGCAAGTTTTAAAAATAAAAACGAAATGTATTACAATAATATAGAATGCATGAAGACTGTAATCAATTATTGTAAAAAAAATAAGTCAAAACTAATTCATATATCTTCAACAAGCATCTATGGAAAATCATCAAATCTTGTAAGTGAAAGCGATACTCATTTAATAAAACCACAATCCCCATATGCTGACATAAAATTAATTGAAGAAAAAATGCTTAATAAGATTAAAAGAAAAATAAAATTTGTTTCTTTTAGATTTGGAACAATCACAGGAATTTCAAAAGGAATGAGATTTCATACAGCTGTCAATAAATTTTGCTTAGATGCATCATTAAATAGGGGAATAACGATTTATAAAACTGCCTATAATCAAGTAAGACCATATTTGTCAGTAAGAGATGCATTTAAAGTATTTAAATTTTGTATAGAAAAAAATTTTTATAATAATCAAACTTATAATGCTTTATCAGGTAACTATTCTGTTGGTCAAATTATAGCTAAAATAAAAAGATATAAAAAAAAAGTTAAAATTAAATATATCTCCTCACCAATTATGAATAAAATTAATTTTATTGTAAGTACAAAAAAACTTAAAAATGCTGGATTAAATTTAAATTCAGAAATAATAACTGATATAAAGAATACAATTAATTTATTTAAAAATATAAAAAATGAAATGTAAAATTACAAATAAAGCTATTGAGCCATTCATGACTTTTGGAAAAATGCCAATTGCAAATGGTTTTATTGAAAAAAAAAATTTTGATAAAGAATTTTTCTTTGAAATGGAAGTTGGTTTTTCAAAAGATCTTTCATTATTTCAACTTAATGACCATCCAAAGCCAGAACTAATGTTTAATGAAAAATACCCTTTTTTTACTGGGAGTTCAGAGTATATGAAAGAACATTTTAGAAAATTTTCTCAATATTTGAAAAACAATTATTTAGGTTCAAATTCAAAATTAATAGAGATAGGTTCAAATGACGGAACATTATTAAAAAACTTTATTGATCTGAAAGATAATATTTTAGGATTTGAGCCTTCAAAAAATGTAGCTGATCTTGCCAAAGCTGACGGAGTTCCAACGACAAACGAGTTTTTTAATTCTGAAAACGCTTCTAAGTATAAAAATTTTTTAGGTAAAACAGATGCAATTTTTGCCTCAAATTGTATCTGCCATATACCAGATTTAAATAACCTAATTAAAGGTATTGATCTTTTGCTATCCAAAAGTGGCGCCTTTATCTTTGAAGAGCCTTACCTGGGATCAATGTTCGAAAAAACATCCTATGATCAAATTTATGATGAGCATATATATATGTTTTCTTTGTCATCCATCTCTAAAATCTTTAGTTTATATGATTTTGAGTTAGTAGATGCATTACCTCAAATCACACATGGTGGTTCTATGAGATATATAATTAAAAGAAAAGGAAATACAAAACAATCAAAACAATTGTTAAATCTTATCGACAAAGAAAAAATTAATTCTCTAGATACAATTGAGTCCTGCTTAAATTTTAAAAAAAATTGTGAATTATCGAAATCAAAAATAGTTAAAAAAATCAATGAATTAAAATCTAATGATAAAAAAATATGCGGATATGCAGCTACATCAAAAAGTACAACTATATTAAACTATTGCCAAATAAATAATAGTCAGATCGATTATATTTGTGATACTACACATGAAAAAATTGGAAAATATAGTCCAGGTACGCATATTCCAATAGTCGCAATGGATCACTTTTACAACAATCAACCAGATGCAGCCTATTTATTTGCCTGGAATCATAAAGAAGAGATTTTTAAAAAAGAAAAAAAATTTAATGGTGAATGGTTTTCACATGTTGAATTATAGAAAAAATGATTAATTTTTGGTCATATAAATCTGAGTATAAAAGGTTAAATAAAAAATTTCTTAAATCAATCGATATATCTTTAAAGAGAGGAAATGTTTTTTTTGGAGAAGAATTAAAAAAATTTGAAAAAAACTTTCTAAAAAAGAATAGAACAAAATATGGTGTTGCTGTTGGCAGTGGTACCGAAGCATTAATAATTGCATTAAAATCATTAAACATTGGATATGGGGATGAAGTAATAACTGTATCGAATACTGCAATACCTACAGTATCAGCAATTGTTAATGTTGGAGCAATTCCAAGATTTGTAGATACTGGTCAAGATTACTTGATGGATTATAATAAAATTCAAAAATTAATTAATTCTAAAACAAAAGCTATAATACCTGTACATTTATATGGTCAGTCATGCAATATGGATCGAATTAACCAGATTGCAAAAAAAAATAATTTAAAAGTCATAGAGGATTGTGCCCAAGCACAAGGCGCAAAATTTAAAAATAATTTTGTTGGTAATTTTGGTGATTTGGGATGTTTCTCATTTTATCCAACAAAAATACTAGGAGCATATGGAGACGGAGGATTTATTACAACGAAAAATGTTAAGTTGCTACAAAGAATAAAAAGATTAAGATTTTACGGTATTGAAACTACTAATAGTAAAAGTAAATATTTTAATGATTATTATGCTCAAGAAAATGGAATAAATTCTAGATTAGATGAAATTCAGTCATCAATTTTAAATGTAAAATTAAAATATGTGGATCAGAATATTATTAAAAGACGAAAAATTGCTAAATACTACTTAAATCAACTTAAACAAACCTCATTAATTTTACCAAATGAAAATTCACAATGCAGACACGTTTACCATTTGTTTACAGCATACCATCCTAAAGGTAGCTATATTATTAGTCAGTTGAATAAAAAAAAAATTCAATGTAGGAAAATTTATCCTCACTTAATTCACAAAATGAATGGATACAGATTTATGACAAAAAGGGATCATAAAAATTTACAAAACACAGAAAAATTAAATAAAGGAATTTTCTGTTTACCATTGTACCCTGACTTAAAAATAAAGGATATTAAAAGAATAATTTTTAATTTAAAAAAAATATTGTCTAATTAAACTTGCTCAATTATAAATATTAGCATAAATACTCATGAAAATAACTCATGCCCTCGTGGTGAAATTGGTAGACACAAAGGACTTAAAATCCTTGCCCTTTTGGGAGTGCCAGTTCGAGTCTGGCCGAGGGCACCATTGAAATGAAAAAACTTTTTATTATTTCTGATAAAAATAAAAAATCGGAAATAATTAAAAATAAATTAGAAAAAAAAATTAAACTTACAAGTTTAATTAAATCCGACTTTATTATTGTAATTGGCGGTGATGGTTTCATGCTGCAAACTTTAAAAAAATATTATAAATACAAAAAACCCTTTTATGGAATAAATTCTGGAGATTATGGTTTTTTAATGAATAAATTTCATGAAAAAAATATATTTAAAAATTTTTTAAAAACCGATTTAATAAAAATTTCTCCTTTGCAAATGATAGTTAAAAATAAATATGGAAAAATTAAAAGATCTATAGCAATTAATGAGATTTCAATTTTAAGACAAAGTAAACAAGCTGCATCTATGCTTGTAAAAAATGGATCAAAAAATATTATTAAAAAACTAAGGGGTGATGGATTATTAGTTTGTACTCCCGCGGGTAGCACTGCTTATAATTTATCTGTTCATGGACCTATATTAAATTTAAACTCTAATAAATTAGCAATTTCACCTGTTAGTCCGTTTAGACCTAGAAGATGGAAAGGTAAGATTGTTAGTAATAAATCTAATATTTATATAAAAAATTTAAATCCCAAAAAAAGACCTATTAGTGCTGTTGCTGATAACTTTGAAGTTCGTAATGCTGTTGAAATTCGTGTATATGAAAATAAAAAAATAAAATTTAATTTGCTTTATAATAAAAATAATTCCATTGAAAAAAAAATAAAAATTGAACAAATAAGAAATGAAGTTGGACGTTAATTAATTTTTCTATACAAACATGTTTAATATAAATAAAAAAATAATATATAATTTATGAAAGTTATTTTAACTGGTTGCGCAGGATTTATAGGATTTCATCTAACAAAAAAATATTTAGATATGAACTTCACAGTAATCGGAGTTGATAATTTAAATAATTATTATAGTAAAAAATTAAAAAAAGATCGATTAAAACAACTTCTTAAACACAAAAAAAATAAAAATTTTATCTTTTGTAAGACCTCTATTGATAATTACAAATCTTTAAAAAAAATATTTATCAAATATAAGCCAAGAATAGTTATTAATTTGGCAGCTCAGGCTGGAGTAAGACATTCATTAAAAAAACCTCTAGATTATGTTAAATCAAATTTAGTTGGCTTCTCAAACATCTTAATTTTATCTAAAGAATTTAATATAAAACATTTAATTTACGCAAGTACCAGTAGCGTTTATGGAAATTCAACTAAAAATATATTAACAGAGTCCGATAATGTTGATCATCCCATACAATTTTATGCTGCAACAAAAAGATCAAATGAATTAATGGCTCATGCCTTTAGTAGTTTATATAAATTACCAACAACTGGTCTTAGATTTTTTACTGTATACGGACCATGGGGAAGACCTGATATGGCCTTATTTTTATTCACAAAAAATATATTAAATAAAAAACCTATCCATGTATTTAACAACGGAAATCATATTAGAGATTTTACATATGTTGATGACATAATTGATGGAATTTATAAAATTACAAAAAAGAATTTTATAAATAAAACAAAAAACAATGATCCATCAGAATCATTTTGTCCATTTAGAATTCTTAATATTGGAAATAATAAGCCAGTACCATTGATGAAATATATTAAAGTTTTAGAATCTGAGCTTGGTATTAAATCGAACAAAATTTACAAACCTCTTCAAAAAGGAGATATAAAAAAAACTAATGCTTCAATCAAAAAGATTAAAAATTTATACAAATATAATCCTAATACTGAAATAAAAAAAGGTATCAAAAGTTTTGTTAATTGGTATAGAAAATATTATAGTGTTTAAAAAAAATGGTGCCCCCACACGGACTCGAACCGCGGACCTACTGATTACAAATCAGTTGCTCTACCAGCTGAGCTATAGGGGCATGACAGGTTTTTTAATCCTTATTTAAATAAGATCAAGTTATTTTTTATTTGTATTTATGTGATGAAATACAATAGAGGCAGTATTTGAAAGATTTAAACTTTCTATTCTATTGTTAATTTCAATCTTAACAATAAAATCTAGATATTTTTCTGTATGTTTTTTCATTCCATAACCTTCGGATCCAAATACTAAAATATTATTACCATTCAACTCGATGTCAGTTAAATTCTTTTTTCCAGATGCATCAAAACCATAAATCCAAAAGTTTTTTTCTCTTAAAGATTTTAAAGTTGAATTTATATTGGAAACTAAAAATATATTTAGGTGTTCTATGCAACCACTTGATGCTTTATACATAAGTTTACTTGT
>QCNR01000005.1 GCA_003210075.1 Pelagibacteraceae bacterium AG-426-G09 | reverse complement strand
GTAATTCATTTAATTCTAAAGCAGGATCTACAAATCTTTTTGGACCAAAAATTAATGGTCCCATATTTTTTTCAAAAACAGGGTCAGTTATAATTGTTGTATTTCCCAATTTTATTAAAAAGGTAGCATGTCCAATCCAAGCAATATAGTTATCTTTTTTGTATTTAATTAAACCATTCAATACATCAGCTTTTTTTATAACATGATCATTAGGAACTGTAGTATCAAGTTTTTTCTTTTCTTCATTGAATATTTTAAAACTCCAATTAAAGGAGGAGTCCCTGACAGGTGAACCTTCTGGATTTCTAAATGTTCCATCAGAAAGATGGTGAAAGGGCTTTGTATCCATAGCAAACAAATTATTCGAGTAGTTTAATAAAATAAATAGAAAAATAAAAAATTTTGTCACACGTTTACTTTTGAATAACAGTTAAATGACCCATTTTTCTATTTTCTTTAATTTCTTTTTTTCCATAATCAAAAAAGTATTCATTATCAGAATATTTTTTAGATCGGTATGAGACAATTTCTTCACCAATAATATTAATCATTTTTGCATTATATAATTTTTTTAACTCTTGCTTTCCCAATCCGCAGATTGCTCTTATATGATTTTCAAATTGACTTATATTATATGCATTTATTGTTAAATGACCTGAATTGTGAACTCTAGGTGCAATTTCATTAACATATAAATTATCATTTTTATCTATAAAATATTCTACACATATTGTTCCCACGTAATCTAAATCATCTGCAATTATTGATGCCCAATCTTTTGCTTTAGCTACTATTTTTTCATCAATTTCTGCTGGTATTTTTGAATATTTTAATATCTGATTTTCATGTTCGTTTTCAATAGGTTCATAAACAGCGTGAATAGAGTGACCAAATCTAGTTAATATAATTGAAAACTCTTTTTTTAAATTAATCATTTTTTCAAGAATATATTCTTGAGAAAAATCAATATTCAAATTTTCTAAATCTGATGTGCTATTTAACTTATATTGTCCTTTACCATCATAACCCAGTCTACAAGTTTTAAGAAGTCCAGGAATTAATTTTATATTTGAATTAAGATCAGATTTCTCTTTTATTGAAACATATCTAGTAGTGCTAATATTACACTTATTAATGAAATCTTTTTCATATAATCTGTGTTGAACTATTTTATTTATAGCAGGCTTTGGTTTAACTTCTTTAAATTGACTAATAAAATCTAATGTTTCAAAAGGAATATTTTCAAATTCATAAGTAACCACATCTACTTTATCAATAAATTCTTGTATTTTTTTTTTGTCTTTGTAATCGCCAAAAATGAAATCACTAGCATAAATTTGAGCAGGCGCATCCTTGTCATCGCAATATATAACTGTATTTATATTAAGTTTTTTGGAACCTAAACAAAGCAAACTTCCAAGCTGACCACCACCTAAAATTCCAATAGTTAGTTTTGACATATTTTCTTATTTAGGTTTTTTTTTAACAGATTTAGTTTGTTTGGATCTTAATTTTTTTAATCTTGACTTTATTTTATTGTCACTAACTGCCAAAATTGAAGCAGCGAATAAAGCTGCGTTTATTGCACCATCTTTACCTATAGCAACCGACCCAACAGGAATTCCCTTAGGCATTTGAACTATAGATAACAAACTATCCAATCCTTTAAGTTTTTTACTTTCAATTGGAACACCAATTACTGGAATTGGAGATATGGCAGCCACCATTCCTGGTAAATGAGCAGATCCACCCGCTCCAGCGATTATTACTGAAATTTTGTTCCTTTCAGCAGTTGAGGCAAACTCGAACAATCTTTTAGGTGTCCTATGAGCAGAGACAATTTTTGTCTCAAATCTAATTTTTAAAATTTTAAAAACATTTTCAGCATATTTCATAGTCTCATAGTCTGACTGACTACCCATAATGATTGATACTAAAGGTTTATTTTTTTGGGGCATTTTATTCATTTAATAGCAAATATTTTTAATCTAATATACCTTTAAAAATATGAATTATAAAATAGACAATCTTCAATATTGCAAATGGTCAAGAGAAGTATTTCAAATTAATAGAGAGGCTGGGTTAGATGCTGTACATGTAACAGTTGTCTATCATGAAGATTTTGATGAATTCAATTCTAGAGTTAATGAGTGGAACACATATTTTAAAGAAAATTCAGATCTAATTTTTTTAGGAAAATCTTACAAAGATATTGAAAAAGCTAAAAATGAAAAAAAAACTGCAATTTTTTTTGGTTTTCAAAATTGTTCACCCATTGAAGACGACATTGGCTTAGTAGAAAAAGTTTACGATCTAGGTTGTAGATTTATGCAACTAACATACAATAATCAGTCTTTGTTAGCCACAGGATGTTTTGAAAACGTTGATAGCGGAGTTACAAATTTTGGAAAAGAAGTAATTAAAGAAATGAATAGACTCGGTCTTGTAATTGATATGTCACACTCAGCAGAAAAAAGCACAATAGATGCAATCAATATAAGTCAGAAACCAATTGCAATTACTCACGCAAATCCTACTTTTTGGTATGCAGCGAAAAGAAATAAGTCAGATGAATTGCTTAAAATTTTATCTAAAAATGATGGAATGTTGGGACTATCTTTATATCCTCATCATCTTAAAGATGGAACAAATTGCTCGTTAGAAAGTTTTTGTGAAATGGTAGCAAAAACAGCAGACCTAATGGGAGTAGAAAGAATAGGAATTGGATCTGATCTATGTTTAAATCAGCCCGATTCTGTTGTTGAATGGATGAGAAACGGAACCTGGGCTAAAGCAAAAAATTTTGGCGAAGGCACAAAAAATAATTCAGGATTTCCTAAACAGCCTGATTGGTTTATTGACGCAAGAGGATTTGTCAATTTAGAAAGCGGTTTATCTAAAGTTGGTTTTAATAAAAATGAAATTAACGGAATCCTCGGAGATAATTGGTATAATTTTTATAAGAGAATGAATTAATGGAAGTTCAATTAAGATCACCGAAAGAAATAATGAAACTTTCAAGACTGGGTTGCTTTCATCAGTCTAAGCTTTCATTTTTAAGATCATTTTTAGAGGAATTTAAAGACTGGAAGTACTCAAGGGATTTATTTGAACTAAATAAAGAAGGTTATGGCAGAGCGGTATATTCTTTTTCTAAAAATAATAGAACTTATTCTTTAGTTTGTTTTGCAAATAAACTTAAAGATGATGAAAGATCTGACAGAGTTATTGCAACAAAGTGGGATGCTGCATTTGCACTTCATGACGGAATTCCAAATAAGCAAGATATTGAAAGACTCAATAAAAACGTTCCAAAACAAGAGGTTGGAAGATTAAGTTACAAAGAATTAACTCTTTCAAGAGCAAACAGATCAGTAAGACTATTTAATGAAGTTGTAGAAAGTCTATCTAATGGAAGGCAACCAGACAAAAATATTTTATCAAAAGTTGGATACTTATATAGAACCACAGCAGTTTATGGATCTGGTAAATTTGGTTTAGCTGACAGATTCAGAGTTAAAAATCGTTCAGAAATTAAAGGGCCATTCAGATTGGAAATGATGTTAGTTTATTTAGTAAGACAATTTACTTTTGATCAAATAAATCATATAGCAAAGAATAAAAACCCAAAAAAATTTAAAGAACTTGATATAGAAATTGCAAAAGGTCTTGGAATTGGTAACTCAACTGGACTTGGTATGGCACCATTTATAGTTAATCATCCAACTTTGTTAAATAACTGGGTTCTCGCCAGAGAAACTATCTTAAAAAAAATAAGAGAAATTGAAAATGTAGATAAAAATAAATTTAACATCTTTCTTACATGTCTAAAAAAATCAATTAAAAATGTTGAAAACTGGAATACTGATAGCGATTTTCAAAAAAATAAGATTAAAAAACTACACGAAGATCTAAAAAAAACTATAAATTATTTAGAGTCAATTAAGATTAATCAAAAATTTTTATTTAATGAAATTTATAAGTGGGCTGAAAATAAAGTATGTGAAGAATGTTTAGAATATTTAGTTTCGATTTTTATGGAACCATTTGATGAAATAGTAAATAAATTTAAAGATAAGATGAGTTCAGATGAAGAAAAATATTTTACAATACCCACAGAGAGAAAAACATCTGATCTTAGAGAAATTCTAGAAAAAAATTATTCTGATATTTTAAAATTAGATTTTACTAAAAAAGAAAATAATCATAATTTTTGGTTTATTTCAAAAAATAAAGAGGAACCTCGTTTAGGTAGCAGATTTGAGGTAAGCGGATCTGAATTAGAACAGCCTTTGGCAATCGCGAGAGACATTAAAAAATTATACCAAAGAGTAATAGTAACAAAAAATAATTTACCTATTGCAGAATTTTTAATAGAAAATGATGATTTGAGACATGTAGTAAGGAGGGCATTTATAATTGAAAAATTTCCTTACTCTGAAATTTTAGACAATACTATAGGACAACAATTAATGCCAATAGATATGCTAAGATTTAAATTGTCATTTTTTGGAGCAATTAAATTTGATCCAAGATCAGATAAATGGTTAAGAATTTGTATGTTTCAAGGAGCACCACTTCCCAATCAATTACAAAACTTTGATGATAAATGGGTTTATGAAACTTTAAATTAAATGAGATCTTTGAGTGAAATTGATACTATTTCAAAGCGTGCTTTAAGAGCAAAAGGTTTTAGCTGGGGCGTCTCTGAAGAAATAGGTAAGAGCGTTAAGCAATTAGAACTTTTTGGTTTACCGGGTCTCAAAAATCTTAATCAGTATTTAAAGATATATGATCGAAATAAATTTCAACAAATTAAACTTTTATCAAAAACTAATATTTCTGAGAATAAATTTCATTGTCCGATTAGTTTAGGAATAGGTTTTTTAGATCAAGTTAAATCTTTAGAAAAACTAAATTCAATTGAATTTAATAAAATTGCTTATCCAATTTTATTTTTATCTTTTGCAAGTAGAGCGTCTGAAGTTTTAGGTAAAAAAATATTATTAAAAATGGATGAAAAAGAATTTATCTTAAATTTTAATCAAAGTATTTTTGGAAACTATTCCAAAAATGAGATATGGGAAAATGCTAATACAGTATTGATTAATTTTATGGATAATAACAATTCTTTTAGCGAAGATGAGTGGAAACAAATGACTAAATTCGCTAATGAAACTTTCGTAGATGAAAGTGATGAATTAAGAGATAAATCAGCAGGAGCTGGATTAACAGATAATGACTGAAGAACATAAAATTAATAAAAACGAAAAAATAGATAACATTTGTGAGGAATGCAAAAAAGAAGATGAAAGTGTTAAACAAAATTTCATTCTTACGGGATATAAACTTTGTAGCTCTTGTAAAATATCAAAAACTATATTTCCGATTTAAATTAGTGTAGCTGAACTACCTGCTAAATTTGAGAGAATATATAAAAAAAAGAATATTAAAGGCGCCAGCACAATAAAAGAAGATTTAACTATATTTTTATAATTATAGACTACATTTATCCCGACAATTAAACAAATATTATACCAAATATATGTTACAAAAACTAAAGGCAACATAACTTGATTTAATACTAAAAAATTAAATATTAATGGGGATTGAGCTAATCCAGTTAAAATTAAAGTTTTTCTGAAGTTACAATTAGTATTTTTATTTGGAAATAAAACAACTCCAGCGAAATGAATATAACAAGACTTTATAAACCATCCAATGATTGATGTTATAACGGCAGCTTTAAGAGATGGTCCTGGTATTTTTCCTAAACTAAAATAAGAACTCATAAATTCTAGAAAAGCAGAGTTAGGAATAATACTTATCAATGCATTTATAATTATTATTGAAATAGCAAAATAAATAGCAGCCTCGCCGAAATTATTTTTATTATTAAAATAGTTTTTATTTATTTTTAATACATTTAAATAGATATTAATAAATTGTGAAAAAATCATTTTTCTTTCTCATCCCTCTCTGCAATATATGACACTATTAGTGGAAATATAATTAAAGCAATAATAATAAATATACATACAACTATTAGTGTGATGCTCATTACAAAATTATCTATTATAGAATTATATTAGAAATGTCGAATATTTAATTTTATTTAAGGGGAAGTTATACTTCCCCTTAAAATAAATATTATCCCTTAACTACTTCTCTTGTGTTTGCGTTAAAAGATTCTTTGAATGGAATATCTACTATCACAGCATCAACTGGTTGACCTGGTTTATCAGAATATTTCTCTGGTAAATGAACTTTATATTTAGTCCCAACTTTACCCTTCGGAAAACCATTTGCATTTAATGTACCATCATATGGTACATAACCCATAGCAATATTAGTTTTCTTTTCTGGGTGCCACCAAGGAGAAGTTACAAATCCGACGGGTTCACCCCCTTCATCATTTGAAATTAACCAAAAGTCTGGAGCGTAGTCATCAATAGGTTTACCACCTAGTTCCAATCCAACTAATTGAAGTTTGTAAGGTTTCTTGCCAGCCTTAATATCTGCACCCATTGCTTCTAAAGCTTTTTTACCGACATAATCACCTTTTTTATTCCATTCTCCTTTTCCTGATAAAGATACCTGGTATCCTAAATTACATTGGTAAGGATTATGTTGATGA
Source organism: Pelagibacteraceae bacterium AG-426-G09 (assembly GCA_003210075.1). Lineage (GTDB taxonomy): Bacteria > Pseudomonadota > Alphaproteobacteria > Pelagibacterales > Pelagibacteraceae > Pelagibacter. Next base: position 69,890 of record QCNR01000005.1, on the reverse strand, counting down.
TCCATGTCTTGGCCCCATGACAATATTCCAGCTTGAATTCTTCTATGGTGTGCTGGAGCAATTACCATTAACTTGTGTTTTTTACCTGCTTCTAGAACTGCATTCCACATATCTTCAGCATATAAGGTAGATTCTCTTAAATATATTTCGTATCCAGCCTCTCCAGAGAAACCAGATTGAGAAATTATACAACTTCTACCTCCAATTTTAGCTGACGCTAATCCATAAAAAGGAATATTATCAAAATCAACTTGGTCACCACAAACATCTTGCATTAAGGCTTTAGATTTTGGTCCTTGAATTTGAACTGGCGATACATCAATCTCATGTATTTCACAATTAAACCTTCCATCTGCATTAACACCTTGTAAGTACATTCCAATATCACTATCTGATAAAGAAAACCAAAATTCATCATTTGAAATTCTTAAAAGTATAGGATCATTTAATACTCCACCATATTGATTGCACAATATTACATACCTAGCTCTCATCGGTGATATTTTAGTTGCGTCTCTTGTAATTACATAATCAACAAATTTTTCTGCATCAGGACCTTTAACTTGTATTTGTCTTTCAACAGCAACATTCCACATTGTTACGTGATTTACAATTGCATCATATTCAACCATAGCACCACCATCTTCGGGTTTTACATACCCTCTTGGATGGTAAATACGATTATAAACTGTTGCTCTCCAGCAACCTGCTTTCATAGATAAATGCCAATAGGGTGACTTTCTAACCCTTGTTGAAATTAGCATTTCTACTTTCGTTGGTCCGCTTTGTCTTAAATTATACGGAACCTTTCTGTCAGATTGATCCACTGACGTTACATGCCTCATCTTACTGTAATCAAACTCTTTAGACATATTTATTCTCCATCAACCACTTGTTAGTTTCCTTCAAGCCGCCGAATGTATAAATGTGGAAGTTATCAGTATGCGATTTCACTTTCCCAATTAAATCATTAGGGTCTTTAGGTTTCATTAAATCTAACGCCTTACTAAAATTAGACTTAAGAAAGTTTAAGGAATTTTTTGCCCCAACAATATTTGCAAACTTTATTAAGCTTGTAATTTTTAAAGGTCCAGTAATTCCAACATGAACTGGTACTGATTGTTTAGATATAAAATCTATGATTGGCTGAGGGTCTAGCAACCACTGAGTAACTATATAATCAGCATAAGGCTTTTTATCATTCATAGCTTTTTCTAAATTTGAATCAGATATATCAGGACTTCCTTCGGGATGTCCAGCAATTCCAATCTTCATATCCTCAAAATAACCAGTTTCCAGAAGCTGGAAAGAACTATCAAACTGCCCAATAGGTTCTCTGCTACCACCAATTACTAAGACTTGTTTAGTTCCTCCGTCTTTGCATCTAGAAACATATTCTTTAAGTTGTGCTTCACTCTCAATTGATCTTGCAGGGATATGAGGAATTGGATTAAATCCCTTTTTAACCAATTTTTCAGCCTGATCTGCCGTATCTTTAAAATTACCACCAGGCAAAAGAGTAATATAAACATCCTTTAATGATGGCAACGTTTCAAGGTCAGTAGATGGACTAATCTCAATTGAAAAATTCATTCGAGATCTTTATTTATTTTACAATAACTGTCTAGAAGATTTTACTTTCTTTGACCCCTGTGTTTCTGAATCCTTCGCCCGTACTCTTGGGTGACTCTATCGAATACGATTGCAAGAGCAACTATTGCTAATCCATTAAATAAACCCAATGCTAAATATTGGTTAGAAACTGCTCTTAAAATTGGCACTCCTAGCCCTTTTACTCCAATCATAGACGCAATGACCACCATAGCAAGTGCCATCATAATAGTTTGGTTAACTCCAGCAAAGACAGTTGGTAAAGCCAAAGGTATTTGAACCGACTTTAGTTTTTGGACGGTGGTGGCACCAAATGCCTCACTAGCCTCTAAAGTCTCCTTATCCACTTCTCTGATACCAAGATTGGTTAATCTTATTATTGGAGGTACAGCATAAACACAAACCGCAATTAGTCCTGGGACTTTTCCAATTCCTAACAACATCAAAATTGGAATTAGATAAACGAAACTTGGAATTGTTTGCATCATATCTAATACAGGTAAAATAGCTCGCTCAGCTCTCGCAGATCTAGCCATAATAATACCTATTGGGATACCTACTACTATACATATTATTGTACACACAGTAATAATAGCGACAGTTGCCATGCAATCTTCCCACATTCCAAAATAACCAATTAACAAGAATGCAATTGCACTTCCAACAACAAGTTTCCAACTTCTTGAACCTAACCAAGCTAAACCACAAATTATTCCAATAATTATGACCCATGGCGTTGATAATAATAGTTTTTCTAATGAAACTAAAAAAAATAATAATGGATCAAAAAAAGCTTCAATTCCATCTCCGTACTCTCTTGAAAAATTTCTAAAAGCTAAGTCTATACCTTTTCTTAGCTCCATTTGTGAACGTCTACCTAGCTCTGGAAATTCAGTAAAAAATTCCATAATTATTTTTTCTGTTAACGAGCCTATTTTTAAATAGGCTCGTTATATTTAAGTTATTATAAACTTTTTTTGATTTTTTTTGCAGCTGATGAAGATACCCATTTAGTCCATACATCTTCATGTTTAATTAAAAACTCAACTGCTGCATCAGATCCTTTTGCTTGGTTATCAGCCATGTATACAAGCATTCCATTCATTACCTCACCTGGAAAAACTCTTTTTTCAACATAACTTAAAGCTTCTTTACCACCAGTTTTTGCAAAATTAGCTGTTACAATAGAGTTAACCTCAGATTTTGTCCAAGCTGTTGGTTTTGGATTTGCACAATCTTGCTCTGCAAGTGTTATGCAGTTATCCCAATTATCTCTACCAGCAAATGGCACACCGAAATCTACTGGTTGTAAATTATATTTACCTACCATAGATGTTGGGTTCCAATAATATCCAAACCAAGGTTCGTTTGAGTCAGATGCTTTTGCAATAGATCCATCTAAACCTGCAGCTGAACCTGGATCAATTAACTTCCAACCTTTTTTTTCCATTTCAAACGCTCTAAAAAGATTTGCGTTAGCTAACTGACATCCCCATCCAGCAGGACATCCCATGAAAGCTCCTTTTGAAGGATCCTCTTTATCAGGAAATAAATCAGGACGTTCTAAAATTTGAACAGCAGTCATACCTTTAAGCTCTGGGTGTTTTTTTAAAGCTGCTGGATTTAACCACCAACCTTCACCAAGACCTGTAATTGGCGCACCATTAGCAATGATTAATCTTTTTTCACTTACTGCTTTTTTTAATGGTGTATAAACTGCATTAGCCCATTGTTCTGGATTCATGTCAGGTGACCCTTTGTCATTCATAGAAGTAAAAGTTGGCATTGTAGCTCCAGGAACAAGTTCCACGTCACATCCATAACCTTCTTCTAAGATAATTTTATCTACGTTAGCCATTAATTCAGCTGACGCCCAGTTTTGCTCAGCAATAACTAGCTTTCCACATTTAGCGTTTGCAATTCCAGAAAATGATGTGAAACCAAGTATCACTAAAGCAGAAATAATTATGTTTTTTATTTTCATATTCTCCCTTTAATTAATTAATTAATGAAAGTTATGAGAACATATCTAAGAGTAAAATGCAAACTTGTTACAACTTTTAGTTGTAGACAAAATGTTTTGCTAATCCTAGTTTTCAGATGTAATCTTTAAATTGATGTCTAAAGGAATTTACAATTTTATAAAAAAATTTTGCGTTCTTGGATATTTTGCTTTTGAAGATTTATATTTAAATAGACATCACTACAGATTACATTCAAATTATTTCCAGAGTCGATAATCTTTTTTTTTAAAATCAAAAATTTATAGGAGGATTAATGACAAAAGATTTAATAACAAGATTAAATGAAGGACCTGTTCTTTGCGCTGAAGGATATTTATTTGCAATGGAAAGAAGAGGTTATTTACAAGCCGGAGCATTTGTTCCAGAAGTTGTTTTAGAACATCCAGAAGTAGTTACTCAATTACATAGAGAATTTATTAGAGCTGGAAGTGACGTAGTACAAGCATTTACTTATTATGGGCATAGAGAAAAGCTAAGAATAATTGGTAAAGAAAATCTTTTAGAGCCACTTCAAAAAAATGCTTTGAAAATTGCAAAAGATGCAAGAGATGAATTTAAAGATTTAAATTTATTAGTAGCTGGCAATGTTGCAAACACAAACGTTTATGATCCTAATGATAAAAAAAGTAACATCGAATGTCAAAAAATGTTTGAAGAGCAAGTTGGCTGGGCAAAAGATGCAGGAGTAGATTTTGTAATAGCAGAAACAATTACTTGGGTTGAAGAAATGAAAATTGCACTTAAGGCAATTAAAGATGCTGGGTTAATTGCAGTCTGCAATTATGCATTTAGAAGTGCTGGTGGTCTTAGAGATGGCGCTAGTCCAGCAGATGGTTGTAAAATATTAGAGGATCACGGAGCAGATGTAGTTGGCACAAATTGTTTTAGAGGTCCAGAGATGACAATGAAACTTTTACCAGAAATAAGAAAAGCTGTTTCTTGTCATGTTGCAGCACTACCTGTACCATATAGAACAACTGAACAACGTCCTGGTTTTTTAAATCAAGTTGATGAAGGATGTGATTGTATTCCCGGCGGCAATGCGTTCCCAGTTGCTTTGGATAATTTATATTGTAATAGATTTGAAATGGCAGAGTTTGCAAAACAATGTTCAAATATGAAAGTTAATTTTATTGGAATATGCTGTGGAGCAGAACCTCACCATGTTAGAGAAATGGCTGTAGCATTAGGTAGAAAACCTATTGCTTATAAATATTATCCAGACATGTCCAAACATTATGCTCATGGAACTGATCCTACTTTGAAAAAACATAATACTGATGCTGCAAAAACTTTATAAAAAAAGAAGTTAATGGAAAAAAATGCAAAAGTAGTAATAATTGGAGGTGGTGTAGTAGGATGTTCAATTCTATATCACCTCTCTAAATTCGGGCTAAAGGATTGTATTCTTTTAGAGAGGAATGAATTAACTTCAGGTTCGTCATGGCATGCAGCTGGAAATGTTCATGTAATTTCATCAGACCCAAATATTTCAAGAATGATGGCTTATACAATAGGTTTATATAAAGAGATTGAGAAAGAGTCTGGTCATTCAACTGGATTTAAACCAAGTGGTGGTTTTTATTTAGCATCCAATGAAGTTTGGGCTGATTATCTTAAAAGGGAGAGATCAAAAGCTCGATACATGGGTCTTGATCAAGAGTTTATTTCGCTTGAAGAGGTTAAAAAGAAAAATCCATTAATTGATCCTTCAAGATATCTTTTAGCGCTTTGGGACCCTATAGATGGAGAAGTTGACCCATCAGGCGTTACATATGCATTTGCAAAAGCAGCAAAAGTTCATGGTGGAAAATATTATACTCATACAGTTGTGAAGGACACTAAACAAAAACAAGATGGTTCGTGGGATGTAATTACAGATAAGGGAAATATTAATGCAGAAATGGTTATAAATGCAGGAGGGTTATGGGCAAGAGAAGTAGGTCAACTTGCAGGACTAAATCTTCCTGTTCAACCGATGGAACATCATTATTTAATAACTGAAGCAATTCCTGAAATTGAGGCTCTTGGAGATCAAAGATTACCGATAGGAACTGATTTTGAAGGAAATATTTATTTTAGACAAGAAGGAAAAGGAATGTTGCTTGGAACTTATGAACCTAAATCCACTCCTTGGAAAGTAGAAGGAACTCCTATGAACTTCGGTCATGAATTACTTGAGCCAAAACTTGATAATATTCAAGACAGATTAGCCATCGGTTTTGAGAGAATGCCGGCTTTGGAAAAGGCTGGAATAAAAAATATAGTTAATGGGCCTTTTACTTTTGGTCCAGATGGAAGTCCTCTTATTGGACCTGTTCCTGGTTTGAAAAATTATTGGGTTGCTGTTGGCGTAATGGCGGGATTTTGCCAAGGTGGCGGAGTTGGAAAATGTATTGCAGAATGGATTATAGATGGAGAACCTTCAATTGATGTTTGGGCGATGGATGTGGCTAGATTTGGAGATTATGCATCTCCACAATATGGAACCATTAAATCTTCAGAAAATTATGAAAGAAGATTTATTATGACTTTTCCCAATGAAACTTTACCCAAAGGCAGAAAACAGAAAACAACAGCATTGTATGATCGTTTTGTAGATCAAGGTGCAGTAATGGGTGATAGTTTTGGTTTAGAAAATGTTTTGTGGTTTGCTAACAACAAAGAAGATGCTCACGAAGAACCAACAATTAAAAGATCAAGATCACACAACTATGTCTCTAAAGAGGTAATAAATGTCAGGGAAAATGTGGGAGTTATAGAGGTTGCAAATTTTTCTAAACATGAATTCAAAGGACCCGACGCAAGAAAATTTTTAGATCATATCTTAGCTGGAAGATTGCCTAAACCAGGAAGAATCTCTTTATCGCCAATGCTGTCATATAGGGGAAAATTGTATGGTGATTTAACAGTTGCTTGTTTTGACGAAAACGAATTTATGGTTTTTGGCTCCGGTGCCGCACAAGAGATGCATAGAAGATGGTTTGAAAGCCATACAAATAAATTTAATTTATCATACAAAAATAGATCGGATGAGTTTCATGGTTTGTCAATTGCAGGCCCTAAGTCGAGGGAATTGTTACAAAAAATAACAAGAGATGATGTTTCGAATTCTAAACTAAAGTTTAGAGATTCTAAATATATGTTTGTTGGAGGGGTTCCTGCTATTGTGAATAGAATTTCATTTACTGGAGAATTGGGTTATGAAATTTATGTAGCTCCTCATTTTCAGTTAAAACTTTATGAAGAAATTATGGAAGCTGGAAAGGAATTTAATATAAAACCTTTTGGAGGAAGAGCATTGATGTCAATGAGGCTGGAAAAGAACTGGGGAGCTTGGACATTAGATTATAGACCTGATTTTACTCCAAAAGAGACCGGTTTAGATACATTTATAAATTGGGATAAAGAGTTTATTGGAAAAGAAAATGCTATAAAAGACAATAGCTCAAATCAACTTGTTTCTTTAATTGTTAAAACAAATGATATCGATGTGACTAACAATGAAGCCGTTATGAAAAAAGATAAAAGCATTGGATACGTTACTTCTGGTGGATTTGCTCATTATGTTAATAAAAGCATTGCCTTTTCTTATGTAAATAAAAATGAAATACAATCTGATAAAGGAATTCAGATAGAAATTAATGGAGATTTGTTTAATTGCTCAATAATTAAAGAACCACTCTACGATCCAAGTGGACAAAAGATGAGAAGCTAATGGCTCAAAAAGATGTAGGAAATAAAGTACCAATTTATAAATTAAAAAAAACAGATGAAGTAATGAAGTATTATGATGAGTGGGGAGAAGAAAATAAATATGATAAAGATATGGTTGATTGGAATTATACAGGTCCAAAAGAAACTTCAGAAGTTTTTAATAAACATGCAAAAGATAAAAACATTAAAATTTTTGATGCTGGATGTGGCACCGGTTTAGTTGGTGCTGAATTAAAAAAATTTGGTTTTATTAATTTTTATGGTGCCGATCTATCACAAAAACTTTTAGATCTAGTACCCCCGGGGCTTTATAAATCATTAGAAAAAGTTGATTTAAACCAAAAAATTAATCATGAAGACAATACTTACGATGCAGTTATGTGTGTTGGAACATTTACTTTTGGACATGTTAAACCTCCAGCATTAGATGAGTTTATAAGAATTACAAAAAATTCTGGTTTAATTTGTTTTACAATTAATGAAGGAATTCATGAGGAATATGGATTTGATAAAAAATTGGATGAACTTAAGCAAAAAAAAATAAGTGGAAAGAGATAGAATTTTTTAAGTCGGATTATATTGCAAGCAAAGATGTAAATGCATGGCTTGGTTTGTATGAGGTTATAAAATAATGTCTGAAATTTATGAAATAATTGACAAAAAAAAATTAGATGTTGTAAGCAATCCAATTGAAGACTCACATGGACTTCCAAATGAATGTTACACAAGTGAAAGATATACAAAACTTGAAAGAAAAAAATTATTTGAGGATAAATGGGTAGTTATTGGAGTATCAAGCGCCATTCCTAAAAAAGGTGACGCAAAACCTTTTGATCTTTTGGGAATTCCGTTAATTATTTTAAGAGATAAAGAAGATAAAGTAAGAGTTTTTCATAACGTATGTAGTCATAGAGGATATAAAATTTTGCAAAAAGAATGTAAAATTAAAACTGTAATTAGATGCCCATATCATTCCTGGTCATATGATACAAAAGGTAATTTAATTGCCACACCTCATATAGGCGGAATGAACAAACATGATTGTGAAAAATTTGATAAATCTAAAAGCGGTTTAAAGGAGGTAAAATCTTACGTATGGCTCGATATGATTTTCATTAATTTAAATAAAAATGAAATAGAGTTTGAGGAATATATTAAACCATTGAGTGATAGATGGGAAAAATTTTGGCCAGTTAAAGATAGAGAATTAATGGTTTACTCAAATGACTATGGATATTTTAATTTGAATGCTAATTGTAACTGGAAATTTGCCATTGAAAATTACTGTGAAAGTTATCATTTACCATGGGTTCATCCAGGCTTAAACTCTTATTCAAAAATAGAGGATCATTATCATATACAAGGATTGCCCAATCGGTTTGCTGGACAAGGAACGAAAGTCTACAATCCAAGACTTAAAGGAAAAGAAAAATTTCCATGTTTTCCCAATTGGCCTAAAGATCAAGAGCATATTGCAGAATATATTGCATTATTTCCAAATGTAATGCTTGGAATACATAAAGATCATTTTTATGCTTATTGGTTAGAACCAGTAGATCATAAATATACAAAAGAACACATGGAAATTTATTATGTAGGAGAAAAAGCAGCAAATTCCAGTAAATACAAATCTCTTAGAAAACAAAATTATAATTTGTGGAAAAGTATTCAAACAGAAGACCTCAATATCATTGAGGGAATGCAGGATGGAAGAAATTCACCATCATATAATGGTGGAAATTTCTCACCAATAATGGATAATCCGACACACCATTTTCACAAATGGGTAGCTAAAAATTTGGAGTAAAATGTATAGACCTTTACCAAATGAATTAACAATAAAAAGTTCAAAGATTGAAGGTTTAGGATTATTTGCGACCATAAAAATTAAGAAAAATTCTTTTATTGGTTTAACCCATATTAGAGACGAGATGTTTGAAGGAAAATATATTCGAACTCCATTAGGAGGTTTTTACAATCACTCCAAGGAATCAAATATAATGAAAATGGTATCTGATGTAATACCTAAATTTAATTTTGGAGATGAAATTGATCCAACTAAAAAAATTGAACCACTTAAAGATGGAAAAAACGACAGAGAAAATTTATATTTTAATTTAAAGGAAAAACCAGAAGCAAAGTATATGTTTATCGTATCAACTAGAGATATTGAAGCAGGAGAAGAACTTGTGGCTGATTATACTTTATATACTTTTAATTAATAAACATGAGTAATTTGATATGAGATTTAAAAGAAAGATAGCTCCAGAGACAAAATCAAATCATAAATTTCTTACAAAAAAAAGACTGAGAGAAGATGAAATTAATTTTGATAATCTAAGACTTTATAGATTGGATAGAGTCAAAAAAGAATTAGAAAAAAATAATCTAGAGGCTTGTATTTTATTCGACCCTGTAAATGTTAGATATGCACTAGATACTGTAAACATGAGTGTTTATAATATGCATAATCTTACAAGATATTGTTTTATTCCATTGCATGGACCAACAATTTTATATGAATATTTTAACTGTGAAATTTTGTCAAAACATTTAAATTTAATAGATGAAATAAGGCCAGCAATAACTTGGGATTATTTCAGCAATGGAGATCAAGCAGATTTACAATTAAAAAAATGGATTAAAGAAATTAAAGATCTTTCAAATAAATATTTTAAAAGTAAAAAAGTTGCAATTGATGTTTTAAATGGACCTGCGGTTAGTGACCTTAATAAAGAAGGTATAAATGTCGTGGATGCAAAATTAATTCTTGAACAAGCGAGGGTAATTAAATCACAAGAAGAACTAAAATGTATGAAATCTGCAATAGATGTTGCTGAAATCGGTGTAAGAAAAATGAGAGAAGAATTAAAACCAGGAATGACCGAAGATGAGCTTTGGTCAATATTACATAAAACAAACATAGAGTATGGTGGAGAATGGATTGAATGCAGAATACTTTCATCAGGCGAAAGAACAAATCCCTGGATGCAAGAGAGTAGTAATAAGGTAATGCAAAATGGAGAAATCGTAGCATTTGATACTGATATGGTAGGCCCTTATGGATATTGTGCAGATATTTCTAGAACTTTTGTAGTTGGTCATAAATTTAATGATAATCAAAAAAAATTATATTCTATGGCAATGGATCAGATTGATCATAATTCGAGATTAATTAAACCTGGTATGACTTTTAAAGAGTTTGTGAGCAAATCTTGGGTATTGCCAGAAGAATATTATGGAAATAGATATTCATGTATGCTTCATGGCATTGGTCTTTGTGACGAGTGGCCTCAATTAAGATATCCAACTGATGGAGGAGAACAAGGTGGCAGTTTTGAAAAAAATATGACTATTACACTTGAAAGTTATATCGGCAAAGTTGGTGGGAAAGAAGGTGTAAAACTTGAACAGCAATATTTAGTTGGAGAAAATGGATTAGAGCTGATGTCTCATCATCCATTAGAAAAAATTTAATGAAAATTATTTTAATAATGGGTTTGCCTGGATCGGGTAAAACTACATTGGCAAAAGAATTAGTGCCTCTATTAGATGCAAAGTGGTTAAATGCTGATAAAATAAGAACTGAATATAATGATTGGGATTTTTCAGCTGAAGGAAGAGTTAGACAAGCAAATAGAATGAGGAATTTAGCAAAAAAACTAAGAGATGAAGGCAATTATGTTGTGGCAGATTTTGTTTGCCCGACCAAAGAAGCAAGAAAATTATTTGGAGCAGATTTTACAATTTGGATGGATACTATTGAAAAAGGTAGATTTGATGACACAAATCAAATGTTTGTTAAGCCAGAAAATTTTAATATTAAAGTAGATACATTCGATGCAAAAAATTGGGTGCAAAAAATTCATAAGGAGATAATTAAATGACATATCAGTGGGACAATAAAAAACCAACAGCACAAATGTTAGGAAGATGGCAACCTTTTCATGATGGTCACTATACTTTATTCAAGGAAATAATTAAAAAAACAGGTCAGGTTTGTATTCAAATAAGAGATGTTCAAGGAGTTGATGATAATCCTTTTGATTTCGAAACAGTAAAAAATAAAATAGAGGAAAGGTTAAATCCTGAATTTGAGGGTAGATTTAAAATTATACTTGTGCCTAATATAACTAATATTTGTTACGGAAGAGGTGTTGGGTATAAAATTGAGGAAATAGTTTTACCTGAGGAAATTCAAAAAATTTCTGCAACAAAGATTAGAGCAAAAATGCGAGAGGATGGTGATCTAAAGTGAACGAAAGACTTAAATCTATAGTTGATTTAGATAAATACCCAATTCACAATTTAAATTCCCCTTCAATTAAAAACCTTATTAAAAAATGTAAAAAAGAGCTAGATGAAACTAGTTGTTCAACAATACCCAATTTTATTTTGCCAAAATCATTAGAAATAATGAATTCAGAATTAGAAAAACAATTAGATGAAGTTTATATGTCAAAAGAAAATATAAATGCTTATTTGTACTCAAAAGATGACGCAACTTTACCCAAAGATCATCCAAAAAGAATTTTTATGAATAGATATAATGGTTATTTAAATTCTGATTGCTTTCCAAAAAAATCTGAAATGAAATATTTATATGAGACAAATGAATTGTTGAATTTTGTATCTGCATGTCTTGGTGTGTCACCAATTTATAGATGGGCTGATCCTCTAGCATGTCATGCTTATAATGTAATGAAGCCAAATGGAATACTTCCTTGGCATTTTGATAGTTGTGAATTTACTTTAAGTTTAATGATTCAGAAGCCTGAAAAAGGTGGAATATTCGAATATTGTCCTAATATTCGAGAACCAGGCAACGAAAACTTTGATGAAGTTAAAAAAGTTATAAATGGTGACAGAACAAGAGTAAAACAATTAAAATTGGAACCGGGCGATCTTCAAATATTTAAAGGAAGATTTACATTGCATAGGGTAACAAAAGTAGAGGGTAAGAAATCAAGATACATGTGTATACCTGCTTATGTATTAGACCCATGGAGAGTAAACACCCCAGAACATTCAAAAGCTATATATGGAAAAGTTTTACCAATACATATTGAAAGAAATATAGCTAGATCAGATGGATTAGCTGATTAAATGATAAATAAAATTGCTGTAATCGGTGCTGGCGTAATAGGATCAGGATGGATTGTAAGATTTCTTGCACATAATAAAAAAGTTATTGTTTATGATACAGACCCAAAATTAAAGAAAAAAGTTATTTTAGAAGTTAAAAGAGCATGGCCATTTGTAAAAAAACTATTTAATAAAAATAAATTAAATTTAACGAATTTTAGTTATGTTACAGATATAGAAGATGCATTAAAAAATGCAGATTTTATTCAAGAGTGCGCTCCAGAAAATTATAAATTAAAAACTAAACTAATGGAGTTAATTGGTAAATATTCTAAATCTAATGCAATTATTTCTTCGAGCTCGTCGGGACTACTGCCATCAAAGATTTATTCAAAATGCAAAAATCCCTCAAGAGCAATAATTGCCCATCCTTTTAATCCAGTTTATATGTTGCCTGGCGTAGAAATTGTTCCAGGAAAAAAAACAAGCATGAAGACTCTAAATAAGGCTAAACAATTTTATGAATCTATATCTATGAATCCAATAATGTTAAAAAAGGAATTACCAGGCTTTTTATCTGATAGACTTCAAGAAGCACTTTGGAGAGAAGCACTTCACATTGTAAATGAAGGTTATGCGTCAACTAAAGATTTAGATAGAGCTATTGAAGATGGACCAGGAATGAGATGGTCGTTGATGGGTACTTTTCTTACATTTCATTTAGCTGGTGGAAGTGCTGGAATGAAACACATGTTAGAACAATTTGGGCCTGCTTTAAAACTTCCATGGACAAAACTTAAAGCTCCAAAACTCTCAAAACAATTATCAAACCGAGTAATATCTGGCACAAGAAAGCAAGCTAAAGGAAAATCTGTTGCAACAATTGCAAAAATTAGGGACGAGTATTTGCTCAACTTACAAAAGATGAGAAAAAAATACGAGATTAAAATAAGGAAGTAGTTTTGAAAAGAATAGAAATATTAACCTGCCATTGCAAAAGAGTTGAAATTGAACTTAATTTAGAAAATGGAGTTGAAGAACTAGTAAGATGCAATTGTTCATTATGTAAAAGAAGAGGTTACATAATGGCTAAAATTAAATTAGAAAATTTAAAAATTAAAAAAGGTAAAAATCAATTAACTGTTTATAAATTTGGCAAGAAATATCTCGCTGAACACTTCTTTTGTAAAAACTGTGGTATTTATACTCATCATAGATCTTATACTAATCCAGATAATTATGAATATAATGTAGCCTGCATAGACAATTTGAATACTTTTGAATATAAGAATATTCCAGTTTTTGATGGAGATAAATTATAAGATATATGAATATTTCAATAAAAAAAATAAGCTCTGGAGTTAAAAAAGTAATTATAAATGACCCTAAAACTTATAATTCTTTATCCTTTCAAACACTAACCACACTACTAAATACTTTAAAAAAGCTAGACAAGGATAATTATACAAAAGTAATAATTTTAGAAGGAGGTGGAAAAGGATTTAGTGCGGGCCACAATTTAAAAGAAGTGCGAGGATTAAAAAAAAGATCAAAATATTTAAAATTATTCAATCTTTGTTCAAAAGTAATGATCCAAATAGTTGAAGGAAGAAAACCAGTTATTGCAAAAGTTCATGGAGCAGCTTATGCAGCTGGATGTCAGTTAGTGGCAAGTTGTGATTTAGCTTATAGTTCAAATGATGCAACATTTGCTACACCTGGTGTGAATATTGGTTTATTCTGTAGCACACCAATGGTTGCTGTAAGTAGGAAAATTCACAGAAAAAGAATGATGAAGATGCTTTTGACTGGTGAACCAATTAAAGCAGATTTTGCAAAAGATATAGGCTTAATTAATGATCATTATTCAAAATCTAAACTTGATAAAGAAGTACTAAAAATTGCGAAAACAATTGCCTCCAAATCAAATTTAACAATTAAAATTGGTAAACAAGCATTTTACAAACAATTAGAAATGCCTTTAAGAAAAGCTTATACATATACAAGCAAGATGATGACATTAAACATGATGGCCATGGATGCTCATGAGGGAATTTCAGCATTTTTAGAAAAAAGAAAACCTAAATGGAAGCACAAATAGAGGACATTAAGTTAAAAGAAATTTTTACTAATTCAAAAGTAATTGCATTAGTTGGCGCAAGTGCAAACAAAGAAAAAACCTCTCATATTGTTATGAAATACCTGCTTGAGTTTGGTTTTGAAGTAGTTCCAGTAAATCCTGGGGCAGCAGGTCAAGAGATACTAGGTCAGATGACAGTAAAAAATTTATCTGAAATTAAAAAACCTATTGATATAGTCGATGTTTTTAGACCATCTGCAGAAGCTGAAAAAGTTGTTGAAGAGGCAATTAATTACAATCCAAAGACTATTTGGTTACAGTTAGGCATTACGAGTAAAAATGGAAATAAATTTGCAAAATCAATTAATGCTAATTATATAGAAAATTCTTGTATTAAAACTGAGTACGAAAGAATAATGCAAAAATAACTATCTGTTGTATTCAATAAATTTTTTAAGAGAATTTTTAAGGAAGTTATCGTAATTAATCCCTAAATACCTGTTATATTTTTTATTACCAAAAAAGGTTTTATTCATTTTAAAATCAAATGATGGCTCAAAGAAAAATGGTATTGATAATCTTTTTGATTTATTCCAGAGAACTCTATGATTTGTAGCTTTATATTTGCCATTTGTAAGATATTCTAACGCTAGACCTGTATTTACAACTAGTGCATTTTTATTAAAAGGCACATCATACCATCTCTTAGTTTTTCTATTTTGAACTTGTAAACCACCTTTTTTATCTTGATAAAGAACTGTAAAAATCCCACTATCTACATGAGTTTCACATCCAAGTGCTACTCCGTCTTGTTTAGATATTTCAACAGGTTTTTTTTGATTTGGATAATAATTAAACCTTAAAGTGCTTAAAGTTTTTACTCTTTGAAATGCAGCTTTTGATAATTCTGGATTTTTCTTAGATACAGAAATAATAATTTTAAATAACATTTCACTCAAATTGTAGATTTTTCCATAATATTTATTAATTACCTCAATAGAATTTCTATTTAATGATTTTGAAAGATTTAATTTTTCTATCTTCTTTCTTTTATTTTTTTTAACAAACAAATTTGAAATCAATGGATCTCCAATATCCAATCCCTCTTTACCATTTACATCGCTTGGAAAATAACCACGATAAATATTATTGTTAGATTTATTCCATTTTTTTGGTGCTAATTTATATTTATTTTCTACTTTGGAATTAAAAAATATATGCGCGGTTTTAGATATCTTATGAATTAAATTTTTTTCTATTCCATGGCCAACTATTTGAAAAAATCCTACTTCAATACAAGCTTTTTGGATTTGTTTCAGAACTTTATTATTTTTTGAACTTATATTCTCAAAATTTATTTTAGAAATATTGATAGTAGGAATATAGTTTTTTTTTATCATCTGTTAGGAGTATCAGTAACAATCATTTGATCTTTTACTTTTTCTCTTAAATAAATATAAACACCAGCACCAATAATTAAAGCAACACCTACAAAAGTTCGTATTGTCGGCACATCATTAAATAATACATAGCCAATTATAATTGCCCAAATAATTAGAGAGTATTCAAATAAAGAAACTACTGACGGTGATGCAACGGAGTAAGCTGAAAATACACAATAAAAAGAAACTGCAGCCACAAATCCCATTGCTACAATATATGGCCATGCATAAGTTGGATTTGTAAACCATTCTCTCGTAATAAATTGAAAGGTCGGATCTGAAAAAGTATTAAATTGTCCTTTCCCGGTGAAAATAAAAAATAAAATACTTATTCCAATTGCACCTATATATAAATGAAACATTTGTGAATAAACATTGTCTTTATCAGAGGTAATTTTTGTTATTGTCATAGATATTGCATAACAAAGTGCACATGCAACAGGGGCTAACTTCATGTAATTAAAGTTTTCAAAATCTGGATTTAAAACAATATAAACTCCTATAAATCCAATTAAGATAGCAAGCCATCTTCTTATACCGACTTTTTCTCCTAAAAATATTATGGCTAAAATCGAAATAAAGAATGGACTTGAGAAAAATAATGCATTTGCCATTGCAAGCGACATGTATGTTAACGAAATATAGAAGAAACTAAAACCAAAAAAGAAACATATTACTCTACAGCAAGTTAATAGCGGATAATGAGTTTTAAGTACTAATGTTTGAGATGTAATTTTTAAAAATATAAACAGTAAAATTAAAGCAGTTAATGTTCTACCAAAATATAATTCATAAAGAGCAGATTCTTCAAAAATATATTTAATTAATGAGTCTTGAATTGAGAATAGAGCCATACCTGAAAGGATAAGCAAAATTCCTTTAGGATTATTATTTGGAGTACTCATTTACGCTGTATATCAGAAAAAAATAAATTTTAAATTTTAAAAATTTATGTCATATTCGATTTATGTTTTCAGAAGAAGATAAGATAATGATGGAGACCCTCTATTGGTGGGGTATACCAACTTTATTTAGATGCAAAAATGATCCTGATCCAAAAAACTGTGATATAGCTCTAGTTGGCGTTCCACATAGCACAGGAAATGGAACAACAGAGAGAGATCAACACCTAGGACCAAGAGCAGTTAGAAATATTTCAGCAATGTTAAAAAGATCTCATTTTGATTATAAAATTGATCCTTGGAAAGAAAATAAAATTCATGATCTTGGAGATGTTCCTTTTCCAGAAGCAAACAATAATGAAAAATGTATTGAAAGAATTTCTGCTTTTTATGATCAAATTGAACAAGCAGAAAAACCGGTGGTATCCATAGGTGGAGATCATTCTATAACTGGAGGAATTGTTCAAAGCTTAGCAAAAAAAAATTCAAAACTTACTAAGGGAAAAAAAATAACTTTTCTTCATTTTGATGCACACACAGATTGTTTTGAAAAATTAGATCATTTTTTAGGTGCAAAAAAATCGGCTGCGCATTGGGCATCATATTTGGTAAAACAAGGAAATGTTGATCCACACACAAGTACTCAAATAGGAATTAGAGGAAATCCTAGAACTCTAGATTGGTTACAAGCAAGTTATGACAATGGTTATCAAGTAATTACCATGGATGAATATAAAGAGTGGGGTCATGATAAATGTACTAAAATGATTTTAGATAGACTAGGGGATAATCCTATTTATGTTACTTTTGATTTAGATTGCTTAGATCCTTCTGTTGCACCAGGTGTTGCAAATATTGAGTCGGCCTATAAAGGATTTAATATGGACGAAGCAAGAAAACTTATTCAATGTCTAAAAGGAAAAAATGTTATCGGTGGTGATGTTGCTTGCTTAATGCCCACGAAAGATAATCCAAATCAAATTACAGCAATGGTAGCATCAGCTATAATGTTTGAAATTATCTGTCTAATTTCTGTTTATAGAAATAATAATAAAGATTAATTTAAATTAATAATGCCATCATTATTTGTATATCCTTTAAGAGGCCTTCAAACTAAAATTAAAATCTCATTTTTAAATTTAAATGAAAAACCTGACTGTTTAGTTGTTTCTCCTGGTGGATGTGGAACAATAACATTAATAAATTATTTAAATAAATTTAAAAAAACAAATTTATATATTGAAAAAAAATACAAAATTAATTTGAGACACATATATAAGCCCTCAAATTTTTTAAAAAAAAATAATATTAAAATAATTTTAATAAAAAGAGATTTCCAAAGTATCTATAATTCAATGAAATCAAGAGGTTTTATAAGAAATGGTTTAAGTAATTTGGGTGATTTATTTCCTTTCATGTTCATTAATTTATTTAAAGATGAAAAAAAATTAAAAAAAAAATATTTTCTTTTTTTAAATTTATTTTACTCGAATTGGAATAATTACGATACAAAATATATTCTAAGAATAAACTTTAAAGACTTATATAGTAACGACAAATCAATAAATAAAATAAAAAAATTTTTAAATATAAATAAAAAAAATTTTATTAAAAATTTTCCAAAATATAAAAGGTATATTAAATCAGATAAATTTATTGATCCATCAACAAAACAATCAAAAAAAATCTTTCAAAAATAAATAATTTTAGTTTAAAATAAATTCTGATGCTCTTTCAGCAATCATTAGCGTTGGAGCATTTAAATTTCCGCTTGTAATTTCAGGCATAACAGAAGCATCAACTACTCTTAAATTTTCTACACCATGAACTTTCAGTTTTTGATCAACAACAGCCATATTATCTACTCCCATTTTTAAAGTACAAGATGGGTGATAAGCAGTCTCAGCTTTAGAACGAATGTATTCTTCAAATATCTCTTTAGTTTGAGCATTTTCTCCTGGTCCAATCTCTTTTCCTGCAAATGGTTTTAAAGAGTTTTGTCCTAAAATTTTTCTTGCTACATGAATACTTTCAATTGTTTGTTTTAAATCATCTTCATGTTCAAGATAATTAAATTGAATTTTTGGATAATCATAAGGATTAGAAGTATTTAAAGTTATATGACCTCTGCTTTTTGGATGGTTTGGACTCGCATGTAATTGATAACCATGTCTATCTGGATCAACTAATCCATGGTCAATTACAAAAGCAGGAAAAAAATGAAATTGAATATTTGGATACTCTCTTTCAGAAGATGATTTACAAAAGCCACCTGCTTCTAAAAAAGAGGTAGAGCAAGGACCACTTCTATTTAAAAACCATTGAATGCCTATTCTAATCATATTAATTTTATTAACATAAGAATATAAAGTATCTTTAGTTTTACACTCTTGTTGAACGTAGGTTTCTAAGTGATCTTGTAGGTTTTTTCCAACTCCCTCTAAACTTTGAACAACTTTAATTCCTTTATCTTTTAAGTGTTGGCTTGGACCAATTCCAGACAACATAAGTAATTGAGGAGAGTTTATAGCTCCACCACTTAAAATTACTTCTTTAGTTGCATATATTTTTTCAACTTTATTTTTAATTTTGACCTCAATCCCAATAGCTTTATTGCCATCAAAAATAATTTTTTCTACAAAAGACTCCGTAAATACCTTGAGGTTTTTTCTTTTTTTTGCAGGATTTAAATAATATTTAGAAACACTAGCTCTTTCACCTTTATGAATAGTAACATCGTACATTCCAAAACCTTCTTGTTCTTTACCATTCATATCATCATTTATTTTATAACCAGCTTCACCAGCTGACTCGATAAATGCTTTAAATAAAGGATTTTTATTTTTAGATTGGTTTACTGGTAGTATTCCATTTCCACCTCTGTAGTCATTTTCACCTTCAGACCATGTTTCAATTTTTTTAAAATAAGGAAGAACTCTTTCATAAGACCAGTCGTCTAATCCAAAAGATGCCCATCTCTCATAATCGTTTGGATTTCCTCTTACAAATACCATTCCATTATGAGCAGAACATCCACCAATCATTTTACCTCTTGGACAAAATAATCTTCTATTATGTAAATGAGGCTCTGGTTCTGAGTAATATTTGTAATTATACTTTGGATCATGCATTGTATACAAAATTGCTAGGGGCATTTTAACTTTCCAAATGTCACTAGGCTTTCCAGCTTCAAATATAGCTACATTATTTTTACCATTTTCT
The DNA here is from genome assembly GCA_003210075.1 of Pelagibacteraceae bacterium AG-426-G09. GTDB lineage: Bacteria > Pseudomonadota > Alphaproteobacteria > Pelagibacterales > Pelagibacteraceae > Pelagibacter. The sequence goes on along the minus strand of QCNR01000005.1, from coordinate 49,807 downwards.
GTTAGTCTATTTGCAAGTACGCATCCTGCTGATCCTGCACCAATTATTAAATAATCATAATTCATTTTAGCGATGCTTTTAATAAATCTTTATACTGAATGATATCTTTTATTTTGACGCCTATTTTTTTTGCAGCTTCGTCAAACTTTCTGAGTTTTATTGCATCTTTGAAGAACTCTTCTTTTTCAAATACCTTTGCATCTTTGTTGTTTAACAGGCCTCCTTGAAGTTTAAGACTTACTACAGATGCTTTAGATAACCGATTGTAATATTTTTTATCCCTGGCAAGATATCTTTTAGCTGTAACGTGATGTTTAATAGGTTCAACTATCTCTTTCCTAAAAAATCTTTTTAAATACTCATAACCTATATCTTCGTGTTTGCCGTCTTGATTATTTCTAACCAATTCATCAGGATCATCTAATATGAAATGACCATAATCGTGCAATAAACATGAACACACCAAATTACCCTTACTTTTTGATTTTTCAGCCATCATTGCAGACTGAATCATATGTTCAGCAATTGTTACATTTTCTCCAATATAAAGTGATTTATTGTTTTTAAAGTTACTTATAATTTTCTCAATAATATCCATTTACTTTGGATGATCTCCTTCAATTGCAATTCGATCCATTACTCTTTCATGACCAAGGCCTCTACCAGGAAAAAAATCAGTTAAACCCTGATGTTGAGTACTTCTGTTATCCCAAATAGCAACCGCATTTTCTGTCCATTTAAATCTACATGTAAAATCCAATCTTTCTTGATGTTCAAAAATCTTATTTAATATTTCATCGCTTTCTTTTTTATCAATCCCTATTATTTTTTTTGTATACATTGAATTCACATAAAGAATTTTTTTCTTTGTTTCTGGATGAATTCTCACCATTGGATGTTCATTTGAGTATTCATCTAAATTTCCATTTCCTTCCATCTCTGTATATTTATCTACAAATGCTGCGGCACCTAATGAGCTATGAATTGCTTTTTTTCCCTCAATTTTTTTTTTTAATTTCTTCATCAAGAGTTTCATATGCAATCTCCATATTTGAAAACATAGTATCTCCACCAACAGGAGGAATTTTTCTAGATCTTAAAATAATAACTTTAGTTGGTTTTGAATTGTAACTTACATCAGTATGCCAAGTTTCACCCCATTGATGTTTCTCTTCAGCTCCTTTTACAATTCTTAAAATTTCTGGATGGTCTTTCAAGCCTTTAACATAGACGTGTCTTTCAAGTGGCCCAAACTTTTTTGCTAAATTAATCTGTTCTTCACAAGTAATATCTTGATCTCTAAAGAAAAGTGCTTTGTGTTCAAGCATCAGATTGTTAACTATTTCCCAGTTTTTGTCAGAGGAGTCCTTTAAATCAATCCCTTTTACTTCAGCTCCTAATGCTCCAGATAATAAATTTACTTGCATATTATTTTTTTAGTTTACCTGTAAATTTTAAATTATCACTTTTAAATTTTTCTTTATTCTCACTAATAAATACATCCATAAGGTTAGTTCTTTCTTCATCAAACTCAGCTACTTTCCTTTTATTTAAATCAACATGCAAAGACAACATTTCAATTGTTGAAGATAATTTATTTGTTTCTTTATCTATCATTTCTAATTTGTAATGTAATCTTTTTGTATCGTGATCAAAAAAAGTTAAAATTATCTCAACTTCCTTACCTTCACCAACCTCATTGTTATAAGTTGTATTTGTTTCAACAACCATTGTGCTCATACCACTTGCTTTAGCTGAAGTTTCACCCATACCAAATTTTTCAAGTAAAATTTCCCATGCCTGATCAAATACTAAAACATAATAGGCCATGTTTAGATGTTTATTATAATCTGTCCATTCCGATTTAATTTTTACATTTGCAACATGTACTGACATATTTTTATTTCCCAAGACTTAATTTAATAGTATAAATCTAATAATTAAAATGAACAATAAAGTATTTATCTCATGCGCTGTTACTGGATCTGGAGATACAGCATCTAAACATCCAGATTTACCAAAAACTCCTGATCAAATCGCAAATGCAGCTATAGAAGCTGCAAAAGCAGGGGCCGCAATTGCACATATTCACGTTAGAGAAGAGGATGGAACTCCTAGTAGACGTCTAGAATTGTATAAAGAAGTAGTAGATAAAATTCGTTCTAGTGGAACTGATGTAGTGTTAAATTTAACTACAGGCATGGGTGGTGATTTAGATATTGGACAAGGGAAAAATCCATTAGAGTTTGGACCAATGACAGATATGGCAAATGTTATGGAGAGAATTGCTAATGCAGAACAATTTTTACCCGAGATTTGTACTCTCGATTGTGGAACTCTGAACTTTGGTGATAGCTCTGTTATTACAGTTAATACTCCAAATGATTTAAGAAAAGCTGCAAAAAGATTAAAAGAAATTAAAGTTAAACCTGAAATAGAAGCTTTTGATTTGGGTAATATGTGGTTCGGTGCACAATTATATAAAGAAGGTTTATTAGACGATCCACCAATGTTTCAAATGTGTTTAGGTATCCCTTGGGGAGCTCCTGCTACACCTTTAGCAATGCAAGCAATGAAAGATATAATGCCAGAAAATGCTGTCTGGTCTGGATTTGCAATCTCAAGAAATGAAATGCCATTTGTTGCTCAAACCGCAATAATGGGAGGAAATCCAAGAGTTGGTTTAGAAGATAATTTATATTTAGAAAAAGGAAAACTTGCAACCAATGCTCAATTAGTTGAAAAAGCAATTAGAATTGTAAGTGATCTTGGAATTTCTATAATGACACCTTCTGAAACTAGAGAAAAATTAAAACTGACTAAGCATTTTTAATCTAAACGCGTAGCATTTCCATCAACACCAATTATTTGACCTGAAATTCTTTCTGCATCTTTTGAAATTAGAAAACTACACATTTGTGCAATATCTTCTTCATATATCCAACTATTCATCGATGCCATTGAAATAAATTCTTTTTCAATCGATTTTTTTGAAGTTTTTAAAAACTTTGCCTTATCTCTTATTACTCTTACCATTCGGTCACCCTTGATTGTTCCAGGACAAATTGCATTAACTCTAATTTTAAACTTACCGAGCTCCATAGCTAGAGTTTTTGTAACACCAACAATTGCCCATTTACTTGCAGCATATGGAGACCTTAGAGGGAAACCCATTATACCAGCACCAGATGAAAGGTTGATTATGGTTCCACCTTTATTTTTTTTTAAAAGTGGAATTGCATTTTTTGTAAAATAAAAATGACTGATAACATTTACTTTTAAAGTATTTTCCCAATCAAAAGAGCTTAGTTTTTCTATTGTTCCAGTTGGGCCTGCTATTCCAACGTTATTTATTAAAGCATCAATTTTATTTGTTTTTTTTTTAATTTTATCAAATAGGTCATTTACATCATTCTCATTTGAGGCATCACAATGATAAATAAAAAGTTTTTTGTTTTTAAAATTTTTTCTTAATTTGTTGATAAATTTTTCATTGATATCAGAAACAAAAACTGTAGCACCCCTCTGTAAACAGATTTTTGTAGTTGCAAGTCCAATGCCAGATGCACCAGCAGAAATAACTATTTTTTTATTTTTCAATGATTGAGTAGTCATTAATTATGACTTTGATAATGATTTCTGTAATTCCTTATTAGTTATGTACCCTTTTGTGTTACCTTGTCTATCAACTACTTCACAATTTGCATTATTACATACTACTTGAGGTAAAAATTCCTCAATAAATTGATCCTCATTAACTTTAATTAAATTTGATTTATCTATGCCATTCGCTTGAGCAGCAGGTATCATAATAATTTTTGCTTTAATTACTTTTGCTCTGTTAACATCTTTAACAAATGCTTCTACATAGTCATCAGCAGGATTCATTATAATTTCAACAGGAGTTCCAACTTGAACTAATTTTCCAGCATTTAAAATCCCTATGTGATCTCCCAGTCTCAATGATTCATCCAAATCGTGAGTAATAAATACTATAGTTTTCTTTAATTCTGCTTGTAAATCTAAAAGTTGCTTCTGCATATCGCTTCTAATTAACGGGTCTAATGCTGAAAATGCTTCGTCCATTAACATTATATCAGTATCTGTAGCTAATGCTCTTGCGAGACCAACTCTTTGCTGCATGCCCCCAGACAATTGTGCAGGAAATTGGTTTTCAAATCCATTTAATCCAACTGCTTGGATTTTATCCATCGCTACACTATTTCTTTTATTTTCATCAATTCCTTGCATTTCAAGACCATAACCTACATTTTGCAAAACAGTCTTATGAGGAAACAAACCAAATCTTTGAAAGACCATGCTCATTTTGTGTCGTCTAAAATCAATTAAGCTCTCAGTGTTCAAGCTCATTACATTTGTACCTTCAATTAAAATTTCTCCATCAGTTGGGTCAATTAATCTATTTAAATGTCTAATTAATGTTGATTTTCCCGAACCTGATAGCCCCATACATACAAATGTTTCTCCTTCTTCAATTTTAAGAGAAACATTATCTAAACCAACAGTATGACCAGTTTCTTCAAGCACTTGCTCTTTAGTTGCTCCATCCTTTACCATTGGTAAAATGGAATTAGGATTATTGCCAAAAATTTTGTAAACGTTATTTATTTCTATCTTAGACATTATTTTTTCTCCTTTTTAGCAGGTGTAGTCCTCTCTTGTAAAGTTTCTCCATAAGATTGAGTTATTCTATCTAAAACAATAGCTAATAGCACTATTGCAATACCAGCTTCTGCAGCTCTACCCACATTTAATTGTTGTAAGCCTAACAATACCTCATCACCTAAACCTCTAGTTCCTATCATGGATGCAATTACTACCATTGCTAATGCCATCATAGTACATTGGTTAATGCCTTGCATAATATTCGGTAAAGCTAAAGGTAATTGAACACCTAATAATTTTTGTTTCTTGCTAGCACCAAAAGCATCAGCTGCTTCTATAACTTCTTTATCAACTAATCTTATTCCTAAATCTGTAAGTCTAACAAGAGGTGGGACAGCATAAATAAAAGTTGCAATAATTGCTGGAACAGCCCCTAGTCCAAATAACATTATACCTGGAATTAAGTAGCAAAAACTTGGAATTGTTTGCATTAAATCTAAAACAGGTAAAATTACATTTCTTGTTCTAGCACTTCTTGCCATTGCTATTCCCAAAGGAATTCCAGCTATAACACAAAGAAAAATTCCAATTAACATTATTGCAGTTGTTTCAATTGCTTTTTGCCAAAATATTGGGTGAAGAAAACCTATAAAAAATGTACAGAAACCAACAAATACAGTTGTTCCAATTTTTCTTCCACTCGCAAAATAAGTTAAAACAACTACTCCAAGTATTACTAATGGCCACGGTGCTTGAATTAAAAAATTCTTTACAAGCATCAACATATATAAAAGAACATTGTTTATAGCTTCAAATATATAACCATATTTTTCATTTAGTGCTTTAAAACCAACATTAATCCAATTCATTAATGGTAAATCTAACCACTTAGGCCACTTACCTCCAAGCCAAGAAAAATCATTTAATAATTCACTAATATTTTCAGGTTTTCTTTTTGATTGACTGTAACTAGTTATTAATAACCATACGAAAACGAATAACAATCCAACGTTAAAAATTATTTTTTTATTTTTCTTTAGTACTTCCATATGTCGGTTTTAATTAAAGAAAGAGCCCCGAAGGGCTCTCTCATTATATTTTATTTAGTGATTATAATGCTGCAGAAACTTTCTTAGCAACATCAGCTGGTACCCAGTCTTTCCACATAGTTTCCGATTTTAAGAACTCTATTGCAGTAGCTTCCATATCACCACCTGACTCATCTTCATAAAATGCCAACATTTTGTTCACAACAGCTGTTGGTATTGTATATTTTCCAATGAACTCATTTTCTTTTGGATGAGATTTTGCCCATGTTGCAAGAACAGACTTAGTTAAAGCCATATCTCTATATTCGCATGCACAAGAAGGTTTGTAAGCGTCTGGACCATTAGCTTTGATGTCTTCTACAACTACAGACATATCATCCCAACATTTTTGATTAAATTTAGGCTCTGTTAATCTTACTAGATCAACTTTACCCATTAAACCAGTTGGTGCCCAGTAGTATGTAAAGATTGGTTTTTTCTTTGCAAATGCACCTGCTATCGCAGCATCTAATGCACCACCTGAACCTGGGTCAAAGTTAGTATAGTATTTATCTAGACCATACTCTTTTTGTTTTACCAAGTTTACTGTGTAACAAGTCCAACCTGAAATACAGCTAGTCATTCTTCCTTTTGAAGGATCTTCTGGATCTTTAAATAGCGCAGCTATTTTTGGATCTTTCATATCTTCAACAGACTTTAAATTGTATTTATCAGCAGTAGCTTTATCTACATAGAATGCTTGCTGAGAGTCTGGTGTATTTGTACCCATATGGATAATTGTACCTGCTTCTTCGTGAGGCTTATAATTACCAATAATATTGTCATACCAAACTTCAGTAATAACATCTAATTGACCGTCATAATGAGCGGCCATTATTGGAGTAGTACTTCCTTTTGTAACAGAAACTTCACAACCATATCCTTTTTCAAGAATAAATGTAGTTATTGCTGTATGAATGTTAGCACTAGACCAATCAAAGTCTCCCAATCTAGCTTTGCATTTTGCATTTGCTGATGTAGTAAACACCGCAAGCATAGATGCTAAAACAGTTGTTAGGAGAATATTCTTAAGATTTCTCATATGTTCCCTCCATATAAAAGTTATATAACAAAGAGCATTAGACATTGATTTATAAAAAAGTTCAAGATAACCTTTTATAATTCAACTATTAATTGAATTGAAAATTTTATGAGTTTTATTAAGAATTGAAGATATTTGCATGAGTGAAAATTTTTATATTAAGAATGTATCAAAGAATGGAACTTCTTTAGAAGTTGAATGGAATGATGGGATTAAAAGTCAATTTAATTACATGTGGTTAAGAGATAATTGTCCAACAGCTCACGATCCAGATTCTAGACATAGAATGTTTAGCATTTTAAATGTCTCTGAAAAATTAAGTGCAAAAAATTTAAATATAAACAAAGATGGTAAATTAGAAGTAGAATGGAGTGAAGGCAATCATACAAGTTACTATGATCCAAATTGGTTAAGAGAAAACTGTTATACTATAAAAAATAAAAAGAAATATGTTTCTCCTTATGATTTATGGGATTGCTCACTTGAAAAAAATTTAGAGACAATAATTATAAATCATAATGAAATAATGGAAACTAATGTTGGTTTAATTAAATGGTTAGAACTTTTGCACCATAAGGGAATAGCAATAATTAAAAACGCTCCAACAGACGAAAAGTCTGCTTTACCTGTTTTAAATAAAATAAGCCATACTAGAGAAACTTTTTTTAAAACACCATTTGAAGTAATAAATATTCCAAAACCAAATAATTCAGCATATACAGCTCACGCATTAAGAAATCATATGGATTTACCTTGGTTTGAAAATCCTCCAGGATATCAGTTTTTACATTGTTTAGTTAATTCTGCTAAAGGAGGAGACTCTTCAGCTGTAGATGCATTTGCGGTAGCAGATTATTTGAGAAAAAATGAAAAAGAAATTTTTGATATACTTGTTAATGTTCCATTAAAATTTAGAGATAAAGATTATACCCAAGAGGCGATAAGAAGCGTTTATGGTACAGCAATATCTTTAACAAAGGATGGAGATTATAATGATATTAGATACAGTATTGCAACACTTGATACTCTTGATTGTCACCCAGATATAATGGAAAAAGTATATAAAGCACATCACAGATTTGGAAATTTATTACACGACAGTAAATTTCAAATTAATTTTAGACTAGAGCCAGGTGATATTTTTTGCTTTAATAACAGAAGATTGCTTCACGGCAGAACCGAATTTGATCCAAATTCAGGTAATAGACATTTACAGGGCTATTATATGGATAGAGATGAAATTATCGGAAGACTTAATTATTTAAAAAATTTATAAATTTTCAAAAATAAGATTACTATTTGAATATTTCTTAAAATCCTTTTTATTTTTAATTGTATAAAAATATTTTTCTTTTTTTATTTTATTTATTTCACTACTTTTTAGAAAATACTTATCTAAAATTAAACAATTGACATCTCTATTTTTAGATTTTTTTGTTATTATTTTAATACTAGTTGATGGAGAATATGAAAGTCCAACTTTTGTTTTTCTTTTTATTTTTATTATTCTATAAATATTTTTTTCTTTAAAAGAAATAAATACACATTTCTTATATTTTTTAGTCTCATATAATAATTTTCTTAATAATTTATTAGAAAAAAGTGGTTTAATTTCTATAAATAAATCAAATTTATTTTTTGAAAGTTTCAATAAATCTTTTAGCAGTGGTATTGGATTTTTTTTAGTTAAGTTGAGTATTTCGGTATAACTTAAGTTTTTTATACTTTTGTTGATTTTATGAATTCTTTTTAAAGTAAAGTCATGAAAGCAAACAAACTCACCATCTTTTGTGGCATGAATATCTGTTTCAATTCCATAGCCTTTTTTAAATGAAGTTTTAAATGAATTTAGTAAGTTTTCTTTATAATTTTTATTTACAATACCTCTATGTATTAAATGCATTATGATTTAATAAGGTTATTTCCAGCCTGTTACTGTTTTTACTTCTAAATATTCTTCTAAACCCCAAACTCCACCTTCACGTCCGTTACCTGATTGTCTATACCCACCAAATGGCGTTCCTGGATCAGCTCCTTTTCCATTAATATAAACGCAACCTGATCTAAGTTCTTTTGCAACCCTATGAGCTTTCTCTTTATTTTCTGTTTGTAGATAATTTCCTAAACCATATGAAGTATCATTAACAATTTTAATTGCTTCCTCCTCTTTTTCGAAAGGAATAATTGATAAGACAGGCCCAAAGATTTCTTCTTTTGCAATTCTCATATCATTTGTAACATCAGTAAAGATTGTTGGTTTAATGAAATATCCTTTATTTAACCCATTTGGTCTATCAGGCCCTCCTGCTGCTAAAGTTGCTCCTTCTGATATACCGCTTTCAATTAAATTAATTATTTTATCGTATTGAGTTTTTGAAATAACCGGACCTATGTGATCACCTTTCTTTGAACCTACATCTACTTGAATTTTATTTGCTTCATCCACTGCTTCATCTACAGCTCTTTGATAAATTGATTTCTCAACAAGCATTCTAGTTGGTGCATCGCATGATTGACCAGAATTGCTCATCACATTTCTAATTCCATCTCTTACAGCGTTTGGATAAGAGTCTGCAAAAACTATATTTCCACCTTTTCCTCCAAGCTCTAAGCAAACTCTTTTAATTGTTTCGGCGGCATTTTTAGAAATTAATTTTCCTGCTCTAGTTGATCCTGTAAATGAAACCATATCAATATTAGGATGACCTGAAATATGAGTGCCAACTCCAGCACCATCTCCGTTAATTAAATTAAAAACACCCGCAGGAAAGCCAGCTTCATCGATCATTTCAGCAAACAGCATTCCTGATATAGGAGCAATTTCTGAAGGTTTTAAAATCATTGTACATCCAGTTGCAAGTGCAGGAACAACCTTTAATGCAATTTGATTAATAGGCCAGTTCCATGGCGTGATTAATCCACAAACACCTATTGGTTCATAACAAATATGATTATTTGATTTAGAGTCAAAATGTTCATCGAAATTAAATTCTTTTAATCTTAAAATGAAATCCTCTAAATGAGCTTGGCCTGATCCTGTTTGAACCTCTGTAGCCCAATCCATTGGTGCACCCATTTCATCCGAAATAGCTTTTGCCATTTCATTAAATCTTTTTTTATAAACTTCTAATAGCTTTTCTAATAGTTTAAGCCTTTCTTCTTTTGATGTTTTTTTCCAACTCTCAAAAGCAGTTTTTGCGGCTTTGACCGCTTTATCAATATCCTCTTTTGATCCAAGTGAAATTACAGCATAGGGATCTTCGTTTGAGGGATTTATTACTTCCAGGTCATTTGGTTTTGAAGGAGATACCCATTTACCATTAATATAAAATTTTCTTTTATCTAACATTTAAACCTCCTGTCCTTTTTCCTCAGGTTCATTATCAACTAACTCATCTGGGAATCCTTTTTCTCTAAAGCTTATACCATATTTATCTTCTAATCTTTTAACAACCATTGATGACCAAGCTCTAGACCCAAATTTTTCTTTAGCGTCCTTAAAAATATTCAAGACAAAAGGAGCAATCTCTAATTCAATATCTTGATCTTTTGAAAGTTTATTAAAAAGGGACATATCTTTTTCAACAAGATCCATAGTAAAGTTAATATTATAAGAACCATTTAATATTACTTGACTTTCAGTTTCGTGAACAAATGAATTACCTGATGAAATCTTAATTCCCTCAAAAGCTTTTTTTAAATCTAAATTATGCTTTTTAGCAATAGTCCAAGCTTCACCTAAAGCGGCTAGATGTACAGATGCTAAATAATTAGTAATCACTTTTAATATTGAAGCCGAACCTAATTCTCCTACATGAAGTATTTTTCTTCCCATACAAGTTAATAAGGGAAGAACTTTATCAAATGTTTTTCTCTCACCACCAACAAATATTGCTATATTTCCAGTAGCTGCTCTATGGCAGCCCCCACTTACTGGAGCCTCTAAAGGAATTGCTTTTTTTTCTTTGATTAGTTTTCCTAGTCTGTTGACTTCTTTTTGATCAGTTGTACTCATTTCAATCCAAATTTTATCTTTTGAAATATTTTTTAATATTCCATTTTCATTAAGCATAACCTCTGAACAAATTTTTGGGGAAGGTAAACATGTGATAATAACGTCAACATTTTTAACAAGGTCACCAACAGAATTTGCAACTTTTACACCTTTTGATTTAAATTCATCAGCGACACTTTTGTCTAAATCAAACACAGTCAAATCAAATTTATTTCTAAACAAGCTACTTGCAAGTTTTCCACCAACGTTTCCGAGTCCTATAAATCCAATTTTCATTTTTTAATTTGTTGATCTATCTAATGATATATGTATTTTGAGTTCATGAGCAAAGCATTTTTAGTTTATGGTCATTATAATGATAAGTCATTTAACGCAGCAATTAAAGATACTTTTATAGAAACTGCAAAAAATCTTGGGCATACAGTTGATAGCGTAGATTTATACAAAGAAAATTTTAATCCTATTTTTGCAGGAGAAAAACCAGATGAAACTGTTCTTGATCATAGAAAAAGAATAGAAGAAGCGGACGCAATTGTTTTAATAGCTCCAATATGGAACTTTAGAATGCCAGCAATTGTTGAAGGTTGGATAGACAAAGTTTTATCCCCACCATGGGCTTTCTCTTTCAAAAAAATCTTTGGAAATTACGGTTACCCAGTAGGCAACTTAAAAGGCAAAAAGGCAATCGTATTTTGTACTTATGGATCCCCTCAATTTGCAATTAGAACTTTTTTTTTAAATATGCCAACAAAAAGATTGAGAAGAGGAGTGTTCAATATTTGTGGAATTACGGATGTTATTTATAGAAGATATTTTTCTGTTCCATTTGTTTCAGATGAAAAAAGAAAAAAGTTTCTTGACGATGTAAGAAATACAGCAGAAAAATTATGAAAAATTTAATTAAAGTACTAATATTATTTATTTTAAGTTCAAATTTTACTCATGCTGAAATAGTCAAACCAAATAATGGTATTGAACCATACCAAGTTATTAAAATACAATTACGCGGATTAATGGAAAATGATAATCCTAAAATGGACTCTGGTATTGAACAGACCTGGGAATTTGCTCATCCTGAAAATCAAAAATACACTGGACCCTTAGAAAATTTTAAAAAAATGTTAAAAGGCGATTCTTACTCAATGTTGATAAACCATTTAGATCATGAAGTAGTAGAAGTATACAATAACGACAAAGTGGCTACTTTTGAGGTAAATGTCTTAGATAAAGATAAAAAATATTATAAATTCAAATGGCAAGTAGAGAAATATTTAGGTGACGGACCTTTAAATGACTGCTGGTTAACTACAGCAGTATCTCAACCAATCCCCACAGGATCTTCGATCTAGGATAAACTGTAGCAGACGATCTAAAGAAATTTGTTTCGAAATTATTGAAAATTTAGTAGGAATCGAGCTATGAAATCAAAAGCAAAAGTAGTTGTTGTAGGTGGTGGAGTTGTCGGCGTAAGTGCACTCTATCATTTAGCCAAAAAAGGTTGGTCAGATGTTGTTCTTGTTGAAAGAAAAGAATTAACTTCAGGATCAACGTGGCATGCAGCTGGACTGCTTCCTTTATTCAATATGAGTTATTCAGTAGGACAACTTCACAAGTATGCAGTTAACCTTTATAAAACTTTAGAGGAGGAAACTGGTAAAAATGTTGGATTTAGTGTTGTATCAAACATAAGACTAGCAAGTACAAAAGATAGAATGGACGAATACCATCAGTATGCTGGTGTAGCACAAACAATTGGTGTTGATGTAAAATTTTTAACTCCAGATCAAGTAAAAGAAATTTGGCCTCTTTGTAATACTTCAGATTTAATTGGAGCAATTCAACATCCAGAAGATGGATATATTCAACCAGCAGATTTAACTCAAGCGCTTGCAACAGGAGCAAGAAATAGAGGTGCAGAAATTTATAGAAACACAACTGTCATTGGAATGAAGCAAACGAAAGATGGTTGGGTGGTTGAGACTGATAAGGGTTCAATAGAATGTGAACATATAATTTCTTGTTCAGGAAACTTTGCTAGACAAACAGGAAAAATGGTTGGACTTGATATTCCAGTTATACCAGTCGAACATCAATACATAGTAACAGAACCACATCCTGAAATTCAAAAAAGAAAAAAAGATGGTCTTCCAGAAATGGGAGTTTTAAGAGACAGTGATAGTAGATGGTATATGAGAGAAGAAGCAGGTGGTTTAATTTTAGGCCCTTATGAAGATGGTGCACCATGTTGCTATATTAATGGACCAACAAAAGATTCTGAATACGAATTATTCCAAGAAGATTTAGATAGGCTAGCGCCACATATTGAAGGAGCAATTCATAGAGTTCCAGCTTTTGGTGAGGTAGGTGTTAAAAAAGTTTATAATGGAGCAATTTGCTATACTCCAGATGGAAATCCAATTGTTGGACCCGCTTGGGGATTAAAAAACTTTTGGATTAATGAAGGACACAGTTTTGGTATAACCGCCGCAGGCGGAGCTGGCTGGCAATTAGCAGAGTGGATTGTTGATGGAGAACCAACAATTGATATGCTTGGAGTTGAACCAAGAAGATATGGCGATTATTGTTCTAAAGCTTATTTAAAAGAAAAGAATGAAGAAGCTTACAGAAATGTTTTTATAATCCACTATCCTGATGAAGAAAGAGGGGCAGCAAGACCTTTAAGAACCGCACCGTGTTATGACAGAATGAAAAATCTTGGAGCAGTATTCGGTCAAAAATTTGGATGGGAAAGGCCAAACTTTTTTGCAACTGATGGAATGAAACAAGAGGATGATTGGTCATTTAGAAGATCTAATTGGTTTAAAGCAATAGAAAGAGAGTGTAAAAATGTTAAAGAAAATGTTGGCTTACTTGATATGTCGGCTTTTGCAAAATGTAGAATTAAAGGACCAGGGGCAGAAGAGTTTTTAGACAAACTTGTTGCAAACAAATTACCAAAGAAAGTTGGAAGAATTAATTTATGTCATGCTTTAAATACTAAAGGTGGTGTTCACTCTGAATTTACTATTATGAGAGAGTCTGAAAATAGTTTTTATTTAGTATCAGCTGGGGCTTTTCAAAGATTAGACCATGACTGGATACATAAATGGATGCCAAAAGATGGGTCTGTTATATTTGAAAATTTAACAAATAGTATGGGAGTTTTAGTTGTATCAGGTCCTAAAGCTAGAGATTTAATGCAAAGAGTATCAACTGATGATTTTTCAAATGAAAATTTCAAATGGTTAAGTTCAAAAATGGTAGATGTTGGACAAGCTCCAGTTAATGCTATGAGAGTAAACTTTGTTGGAGAATTAGGTTGGGAATTACATCATCCAATTGAGTATCAAAATCATATTTTTGATAAATTGATGGATGCTGGAACTGACTTAGGATTAAAACCTTACGGGATTAGAGCGATGAATAGTCTTAGAGTTGAAAAATCTTATAAATTAGTTGGTACAGAATTATCAATAGAATATTCACCATATGAAAGTGGACTAGATAGATTTATTCATCCAAATAAAGGAAGATTTATTGGATTAGATGCTCTCAATAAATGGAGAGAAAAAGGATTTGCAAATAAATTAGTAACACTTGAAATTCACAATACTACAGATGCTGATGTGTTAGGAAATAACCCTATTTATGAAAACGGAACTGTCATCGGAAGAGCAACAGGAGGTGACTTTGGATTTAGATTAAATAAATCTATCGCCTTAGGAATGGTAAAACCAGAGCTAGGAAATCCTGGGCAAAAATTGAAGATTGACATTTTAGGAAAAATGCACGAAGCAACAATTCTAGATGAAAGTCCATACGATCCAGAAAATAAATTGTTGAGAGCATAATGAAAATATTAGTCGCAGTAAAAAGAGTAATTGATTACAATGTACAAGTAAGAGTTAAAGAAGATAATAGTGGTGTTGTAACTGATAATGTTAAAATGTCTACAAACCCACCAGACGACAATGCAGTAGAAGAAGCTGTAAAAATAAAAGAATCTGGAAAAGCAAAAGAAATTGTAGCAATAACTGTTGGAGAAGAAAAAGCACAAGAGACTGTAAGAAAAGCATTAGCTGTTGGTGCTGATAGAGGAATACATGTAAAAGTTGACGGTATGATCGAACCTTTAGCTGTTTCAAAAATTTTGCAAAAAATAGTAGATAAAGAAAAACCAGATCTAGTTTTTATGGGTAAACAAGCAATAGACGATGATTGCAATCAAACCGGTCAAATGTTGGCGGCTTTACTCAATTGGCCCCAAGCAACATTTGCATCAAAAATAGAAGTTAAAGATAAAACTCTAGAAGTTACAAGAGAAGTGGATGAAGGATTAGAGACTATAGAGGTCAATGTTCCAGCAATTATAACATGTGATCTAAGATTAAATGAACCAAGATATGCCTCCTTGCCGAATATAATGAAAGCTAAAAAGAAACCAATTGAACAAATAAATGCTGCAGATTTAGGTATTGATACTAAGCCTAGAATAGATCAAATTAAAGTTGAAGAACCACCAAAACGAAAAGCGGGAATAAAAGTCGCAAATGTTGAAGAATTAGTTCAAAAATTAAAAAATGAGGCTAAAGTAATATAATGTCATCACTTTTAATAGCAGAACATAATAATAAGGAAGTAAAACCATTTACTTTAAATGCAATCACTGCGGCATCTCAAATAGATCCAGATTTACATGTCTTAGTCTTAGGTCATAACTCAGAGACTGTTGCAAAATCAATTTCTGAAATTCCTAATGTTAAAAAAGTAATTCATGTGGATAACGAAATTTATAATAACTATATAGCTGAAAATTTTACTTCTGCTGTAGTTAAACATGCTGAGAATTATTCACATATAATTTGCTCAGCAAATACTTTTGGTAAAAACTTAATGCCAAGAATAGCAGCTTTATTGGATATTTCTCAAGTGAGCGACATAATAAAAGTTATATCTGCTGATACATTTTTAAGACCTATTTATGCAGGAAATGCCTTTGCAACAGTCAAAAGTAATGATGCAAAGAAATGTATTACAATACGACCTACATCATTTGAACCCGCAGAAACATCAGGAGGTTCTGCTGAAATAGTTAAAGGAGATGCTGGAGAACAATCAAATCATACAAAATTTATTAAAAAGGAAGAAATTAAATCTGATAGACCAGAGTTAGGCACTGCACGAATAGTTATTTCTGGTGGAAGAGGGATGCAGAGTGGAGAAAATTTTAAATTAATACAAGATGTTGCAGATAAATTAAACGCAGCAATAGGTGCCTCAAGAGCTGCTGTGGATGCAGGATATATAACAAATGATCATCAAGTTGGTCAAACAGGGAAAGTAGTAGTTCCAGATTTATATATTGCGGTAGGAATATCTGGCGCTATTCAACATTTAGCGGGAATGAAAGAGAGCAAGATAATTGTCGCAATAAATAAGGATGGAGAGGCTCCAATTTTTAGTGTTGCGGATTATGGCTTAGAAGCTGATTTGTTTGATGCACTGCCAAAATTCCTAGCAGAGCTGAACAAATTAAACACTATACAAAAATAACAAATACTATAAAAAATAACATTATGTCCAGAGAAGTGATGGAATACGATGTTGTAATCGTAGGTGGCGGACCGTCGGGACTTTCAACTGCTATAAAACTCAAGCAGTTAAATCCAGATATTAATGTCTGCTTGTTAGAAAAAGCATCTGAAATTGGTGCACACATCTTATCAGGTAATGTTTTTGAAACTAGAGCCTTAGATGAATTATTCCCAAATTGGAAAGAATTAAAAGCACCAATTCAAACTAAAGTAAGTAAAGAAAAATTTCTTTTTTTAGGAAAAGAAAAATCTTTGAGCTGGCCTACTTGGTTATTACCTAAAGTTCAACAAAATCATAAAAATTATATTATTAGTCTTGCAAATTTATGTAGATGGCTTGCAGAACAGGCTGAAGCATTAGGTGTAGAAATATTTCCAGGGTTTCCTGCTAGTGAGATTTTATATAATGATGATGGATCTGTAAAAGGAGTTGCAACTCAAGATATGGGTTTAGATAAAGAGGGAAATAAAAAAGACAGTTTTGAACCTGGAATGGAACTTCATGCGAAGGTAACGGTTTTTGCAGAAGGTTGCAGAGGTCATTTAGGTAAAGAGTTAATAAAAAAATTTGATCTAAGCAAAGGAAAAGATCCGCAACAATATGGAATTGGTTTCAAAGAAATTTGGGAAGTAAATGAAAAAAATCATGAAGAAGGCTTAGTAATGCATACTGCAGGTTGGCCATTAGATAAAAATACTTATGGTGGAAGCTTTGTATATCATGCTCAAAATAAACAAGTATATCTTGGTTACGTTATTGGATTAGATTATCAAAATCCTCATTTATCTCCTTTTGATGAATTTCAAAGATTTAAAACTCATACCGCAATTAAAAAAATGTTAGAGGGAGGAAAAAGAATATCCTATGGTGCGAGAGCCCTTATTGAGGGTGGTCTTCAAAGTTTACCTAAAATGTATATGCCTGGTGCATTGCTTATTGGCTGTGATGCCGGAACTTTAAACATGCCTAAAATTAAAGGTTCTCACACTGCTATGAAAAGTGGAATGATTGCAGCTGAAGCGATAATTGATCACATTAAAGAGAGTAAAAATCTCTCTGTTTATGAAGAAAAATTTAATAATTCTTGGGTATATAAAGAACTCCATAAGGCTAGAAACGTTAAGCCAAGTTTTAGTTGGGGTTTAATATTAGGAATTATATTTACTGGCATTGACCAAATTTTATTTAGAGGAAAACTTCCATTTACATTAAGACATAAGCATGCTGATCACGAAACTTTAAAAATGGCAGATAAAATGCCTAAAATTGATTATCCGAAACCAGACAATATTATAACATTTGATAAAACAAGTTCTGTGTATTTGACAGGGACCAATCACACTGACAATCAGCCAGTACATTTAAAATTAAAAGACCCTGAACTTCCTATAAAATATACTTTAGATAAATATGATGAACCTGCCCAAAGATATTGTCCCGCAGGAGTCTATGAAGTTCAGTATGAAAATGATTTACCAAAATTTGTAATTAATTCTCAAAACTGTATTCACTGCAAAACATGTGATATTAAAGAGCCTTCCCAAAATATTACTTGGGTTACGCCAGAAGGCGGGGGCGGTCCTAAATATGGAAATATGTAGATTAAGATAAATCTATTGCGTGTTTTTTTAAAATTTCTATTGGAATTAGCTTTAATGTTTTCTCATGAGTTTTTTTTAAATAAATTGGACAACCTTTACCAGCCTCAACTGCTTTAGCATACCAACCAGCGCACACGCACCAACTGTCACCATCTTTTAATCCAGGAAATCCGAAGTTTGGGTGAGGTGTAATTAAATCATTGCCAGCTTCTTTAAGCCATTCTAAAAAATCTGTATTTACTTTAGCACATACTGTATGAACACCGTTGTCATTATTATCTGTATTACAACAACCATCCCTATACCATCCTGTAAGTGGGTTCATAGAGCATTCTTCAAGGTCTTCACCTAATACATTTTTTTGTTTATCAGCCATTTAAAATTTTTTTTGTTTTAATATCTAAATCAA
This sequence comes from Pelagibacteraceae bacterium AG-426-G09, assembly GCA_003210075.1. GTDB lineage: Bacteria > Pseudomonadota > Alphaproteobacteria > Pelagibacterales > Pelagibacteraceae > Pelagibacter. The sequence goes on along the minus strand of QCNR01000005.1, from coordinate 31,431 downwards.
TATTGAAAGAAAAAGATCTTCTTTCACCATCCACATTAAATGGATATGCGGTATGCATTAAATTATTTGGAAAGATTATCATATCTCCAGTTTTAGGTATATGGTTATGAATACTGTTAGTTAAATATGTTTTAGTACCATTAATGAAATCAATTGTTCCATTTGTTTTTAAATTTTTTTTTGATTTTGTTAAATTTTTAGGAACCATTAAATAACCTACTGCTGAGACATATCCATCATGGAAGTGTACTGGATTATATTCATTTTTGAACTGTCTGACTACCCAAAGATTCTTAATAACAATTTTTTTAGGCTTTATATTAATTGATTTTTTTAAATAACTTGAAACTTGTTTTGTAATAAATTTTTTTAAGTATTTATTAATAAATTTTTTTGAAATCTGGATTTCCTGATAAACTTGACCAACAACTTTTTTTGAATAATCACTATTTTTAATTTTTAGTTTACTTTCAACAATCTTATCAACTTCTTTATTTAATAAAGATATAATTTTTGATTGAATTTTTATTTGTCCCAATTTGGGACCAAAAGGACTTAGTATTTTCATTTAAATTTTAGTTGGATTTGGTTGATCCTTGTAAACTTTATCAGGATCAAACTTTTTTTCTTTTTCCTCAAATTTCATCTTAATTTCTCTTGCGTTGTCTATTTTTCCTAAAGGAACAGATCTATAGAAACATGATCTATATCCAACATGACAACTTGACCCTTCACCAATATCAACCGTAAGCCAAACAGCATCTTGATCATCATCAATTCTTACCTCCATCACTTTTTGAACAAAACCGCTTGTTTTCCCTTTGTGCCAGATTGATTTTCTAGATCTACTCCAGTAATGCGCTTCTTTTGTTTCTAATGTTAATTTTAAAGCTTCAACATTCATGTAACCATGCATTAATATTTCTTTTGTATTAAAACATGTGGTTATAACAGGAATTAAACCATCATTATCGAACTTAGGCGACAATAAGTCTCCCTCCTCAATTTCATGAACATTCTCTCTTTTTTTAAACATAGTGGCTGTTATGTAGCATATTTATAGTTATATTAAATATTTAAAAAAATTTAATAATTATATATAAGAACGTCTTATGAAATTAGTCAAAGATACAGCTAAAGATATTAACCAAAAGGTTACAGATAAAGAAGCTGAAGAAGCGTTTATCAAAATTTTAAATTGGATGGGAGAGGATCCTGGTAGAGAAGGTCTTCTCGAAACTCCTAAAAGAGTTATTAAAGCATTTAAAGAATACTTTAAAGGTTACAACGAGGACCCAAAAAAAGTATTAGAAAAAACTTTTGGAGATGTTGAGGGTTATGACGATATGGTTATTCAAAAAAATATTTCTGTGTTCAGTCATTGTGAACACCACATGGCACCAATTATTGGGGTCGCTCATGTAGCTTATATCCCAAAAGATAGAGTTGTAGGTTTAAGCAAACTGGCAAGAGTAGTTGAAATTTTTTCAAAGCGACTTCAGACACAAGAAAGACTAACTATGCAAATCGCAACAACATTAATGGAAGCGCTAGATGCAAAAGGAGTGGCTGTTTCAATTGATTCAACTCATCAGTGTATGACTATGAGGGGTATTAAAAAGGAACATGCAACAACAGTTACTAATTATTATTTAGGTCAATTTAAAGAAGATTTAAGTTTTCAAAACAGATATTTAAGATTTATTAGTAAGTAAATCTTCGCTATAAACTTAAGTATGGCGGATAAATTTAAAGCTATAATAATCAATCAAGAATCAGAAAATTTTACAAGAGAAGTAAAATCTATTGAACATAGTTTTTTAAAACATGGAGATGTTTTAGTAAAAGTTGATTATTCAGGAATAAATTTTAAGGATGCTTTAATTCTTAAGAATGGTGCAAGATTAGTTAAAGAATTTCCCCATATTCCTGGAATTGATTTTTCAGGCAAAGTTGAAAAAAGTAATAATGAAAAATTTAAATCTGGCGATGAAGTAATTTTAACAGGATGGAGAGTCGGAGAGATTTATTTTGGAGGTTACTCACAGTACGCAAAAGTAAATGGAGATTTTTTAGTTAATAAACCAAAAGAAATAACAACACGTCAGTCTATGATATTAGGAACAGCGGGACTCACTGCTTTACAATGTGCATTTGTTGCAAAATTAACTAGAGAGGAATTATTATTAGGAGAAAAAGTTCAAGATGTAATTGTTACCGGTGCTTCAGGTGGAGTAGGGAGTATCGCAGTAATGATTTTAAATAAACTAGGGTGCAATGTAACTGCTGTAACTAGTAAAGAGACTAATCACGAATATTTAAGATCAATAGGTGCTAAAAACTTTATAAATACTAGTGAATTGACTAAAGATCCAAGACCACTTGATAAAGGTTTGTGGGACGGAGCAGTTGATACTGTTGGAGGTCAAGTACTAGCGAACGTCTTAGCGCAAACAAAAGAATCAGGAATAGTTGCTTCTTGTGGTAATGCTGCTGATATTAAACTAAATACAACTGTAATGCCATTTATAATCAGAGGTGTAAAACTTTGGGGTATAAATTCAGTAAATATATCTTCAATAAGAAGAAATTTTTTATGGAATGAGGCTTCAAAATTAATTGATTTTGATTTATTAAATAAATCTATAAAAGAAATAAGTTTAGAAGAAGTTTTAGATATTTTTCCAAAGATGCTTAAGGGAGAAACTTCTGGCAGATATATAATTGATGTAAATAAATAAAATGGATTGGGATAAATTAAAAATATTTCATGCTGTAGCTGAGGCAGGTAGTTTTACTAGCGCTACTATTAATTTAAATTTAAGCCAATCAGCTATAAGTAGACAAATTCAATCACTGGAGGATGATTTAAAAGTAAAACTTTTTGAAAGACACGCAAGAGGCCTAACACTAACAGAAAATGGAGAATATGTATTTAAAACGGCTCATGAGGTAATTTCAAAACTAAAAGAGGTGGAAACTACTTTAGGGGATAAAAAAACTAAACCCTCAGGAAAATTAACTGTTACAACAGTTGTCAGCTTTGGAACAACATGGCTTACACCAAGAATTCAAGAATTCATGCAATTAAATCCAGAAATTGAGGTTGAGCTTATTTTTGATGACAAAGAGCTGGATTTAAGCACAAGACAAGCAGATATTGGAATTTTTATGCGAAGACCAAAACAGCTAAATTACATTCAAAAAAAGTTAATAGATATTAATTATCATATTTATGGGTCACCTAAATATCTCGAAAAACATGGTTATCCTAAAACCATAAATGATCTTAATAAGCATAGTTTCATCTCTTTTGGTAGAGGTGCACCTTCTCCAGTATATGATCCTGATTGGGCATTAAAACTTGGAATGAAGGATAATAAAAAGAGAAAACCAATAATGAAGGTGAATAGCGTTTATGGTTTATTACTAGCGGTCCAAAGTGGAGTTGGATTGGCTGCTATTCCTGATTATTTAACTGTTAAACAGCCCAATATTGTAAAAGTCTTACCTAGTGTTGAAGGTCCGATAACTGAGGCTCATTTTGTTTACCCTCAATCAATGAAAAATGTAGCTAGGGTTCAAGCATTTAGGAATTTTTTATATAGTAAAATTTCAGAGTGGGAATTTTAGAAAACTAAGCCAAAACGTCGCAGATACAACATTGATATTGATAATCATTATCAATGCGAATAGTTATCATTTTCATACAACTTATGCGGAGAAACGGAGATAAATGAAAAAAATAACAAATTTAGCTTTAATAATTTCATTGTTTGTATCAACTTTTGCAATAGCTGCTGAAGTAAATATTTTCAATGCAAGACATTATAAAGCTGATGCTGAACTTTATGGAAAGTTTACAGCGAAAACGGGAATTAAAGTAAATTTAATTAACGGTAAATCAGGCGCATTAGAAAAAAGAATAATTGAAGAGGGCGCAGACTCATCCGCAGATCTTTATATTACAGCAGATGCTGGAAGATGTGGTGCAATGGACTCTAAAGGTGCACTTCAATCTGGATTAACTTCTGCGTCTATCAAAGCAGCTGTTCCAAAAACTTTTAGAACAAATAAGTGGGTTGGAATCGCAAAAAGAGCAAGAATAATTTATTATTCACCTGAAAGAGTTACTGGTGCTGAGTTATCTGGAATGACTTATGAAGGTCTAGCTGATCCTAAATGGAAGGGTAGATTAGTAATTAGAAAATCTAGCAACATTTACAATAAATCTCTTGTAGCTTCATTAATTGCTAACAATGGTAAAAAAGCTGCAGCCGCATGGGCAGAAGGAGTTGTTGCTAACATGGCAAGAACACCCGAGGGTAATGATAGAGCTCAGATTATGGCAGTTGCTGCTGGAGAAGCTGATATTGCTGTAGCAAATACATATTATTTAGCTCTTATGTTGTCAGGTAAAAAAGGTCCAGAACAACAAGAAGCTGCTGGAAAAGTTAAAGCTTTCTTCCCTAATCAAAATGATAGAGGAACTCACATGAATGTTAGTTGTGCAGCTTTAGTAAAAGGCGCTCCTAACAAAGCAAACGCTATTGCACTTGTGGAGTATCTACTAACACCTGAAGCTCAAGAACATTTTACAAATAACACTTTTGAGTTTCCAATGATTGATGGTGTTTCACCAAGTCCATTAGTAGTAAACAACTTAGGATTAGATTTCAAACAAGACATGAAAACTAAGTTAGCTTCTTATGGAAAAAATCAAGCTGCTGCAGTAGAAATAATGACAGCTGCTGGATGGAAGTAGATGAAAGAAAAAACAAAATTTATTTCTGATATCGATTACAATAAATCTTCTAAGCCATGTTCTCCATGTGCTGCAGAGTGTAAAAAGATTGATAAAAGAATAAATAAAAGAAAACTTTCAGAAGTTAAAGCTAAGGAGGTTCCGCATATCCTAAAAGTATTTAATTTTTGATTTTCTTAAATAGTGTCCACGATTGGCTTTCCCTTTTCGTGGACACTAATACTTTCCATGTTTATAAGGCGGATTATAAATTATGAGAACAAACGTTTGGTTCATATCTTCTTTTTTAATTTCAATTATTGTTATAATTCCAATCATAACTATATTTTCAAGTTTTTTTCAGGATACATCTAACTATTATGAAATTCTTAAAGAAACTTTTTTTTTGGAATATGTTTTTAATTCTTTATTTCTTTTATTCGGAGTTTTATTTTTAACTTTCTTTTTAGGAGTAGGTTCTGCGTATATAGTTTCATTTTATGAATTTCCAGGATCCAATTTTTTTAAATGGGCCTTAATTCTCTCGTTTGCTGTACCACCATACATTTACGCTTACTCTTTATTTGCATTTTTTGAAAATTATGGAACAGCATTTACAATTTTAAAATTTTTATTTGGAGATGGAAATTATAATCAACATATTCCAAAATTTAGTGGTATGTTAGGTTTAATATTATCAATTTCATTTTCTCTTTTTGCCTATGTTTACATACTTGCAAGATCCTCATTTTTGTATCAATCACAAAACTTAATAGAATTAGGCAAAAATCTTGGTTTTTCAAAGTTAAAATGTTTCTATTCAATAATTTTGCCTGCCGCTCGTCCTGCTATTGTTGCAGGACTATCATTAGTTGCAATGGAGACTTTAGCTGAGTTTGGTGCTGTAGATTTCTTTTCAGTAAACACTCTAACTACTGGTATTTATAATGCCTGGATAGCCTTTGATGACCTAGCATTTGCAAATCGTATATCTTTTTTTCTTTTATTGTTTATTTTTATATTGTTCCTAACTGAGAATTTATCTAGAAGAAAAGCACGATATCATCTGGAGGCTAAGGGCGGGTTTAAGAAAAAGCAAAAAACTAAACTTTATGGCTATAAGGCTTATTATGCATTTTCATTTTGTTTTATTTTATTTTTTATAAGTTTTCTATTTCCGCTAAGTCAAATGTTATACTGGACAATTAAATTTCCAGAAAATTTATATGACTTAAATATAATTAATCTTTTATTAAATACTTTATATTTAGTTTTTTTATCAAGTCTTGTACTAATATTTTTTGCTTTAATATCTAATTATGGAAATAGAGTTTCAAATAAAAAAATATTAAATGTATTATCTACTCTATCAATTTCCGGTTATGCTATACCTGGAGTAATTCTCGCGATAGCTTTTATTACTTTTGTTGCTTGGTTTGATGAGAATATAATTAAGACATTAGGTTTTTTATCTATAAAAAAAATATTTATAGGGTCAGTTTTAGGTTTAGTCATAGTTTACTGTATAAGATTTTATTCATTAGCTTTTAATGGAATTAAGTCTGGATATGAGAAAATGAATATTTCTGTTGATGAAAGTGCTTATCTTCTTGGATATTCTAAAACAAAAACTTTTTTAAATATTCACATTCCTTACTTAAGAAATTCTCTTTTGTTTGTAATTATATTGGTTTCATTAGAAATAGTTAGAGAATTACCAATCACACTAATTTTAAGACCTTTTAATTTTGAAACTTTCGCAACTACGGCTTATATTTCTGCTTCCGAGGATCTATTAGAGGCTGCTGCAGTACCATCCTTATGTTTGATTATAATCGCAAGTTTCTTTATTTTACTTACTTCAAAATATATCTTAAGAGAGAGAAGTGAATAATTTTTTTGAAATTAAAAATACTACATTTAAAGTTTCTGGTTCAGAAAAAGTTAAAAATGTTTCCTTTTCAATTAAAAATGAGGGAGATATTGTATGTTTGCTTGGACCGTCTGGGATAGGAAAGACAACCATTTTAAGATCTATTGCAGGATTAGAAAAAATATCTCAAGGTGAAATAATTCTTAAAGAAAAAACTCTATCTTCAGAAAAAACTCATGTAGAGCCAGAAGATAGAAAGATTGCTCTTTCGTTTCAAGAAAATAGTTTATTCCCTCACTACACAATTGAAAAAAATATAAAATTATCTTCAAGAAATAGTAATAGAGATCAGATAAATATTAATGAATTAATTAAAATTTTAAATTTAGAAAATATCTTAAATAAATTTCCACATCAAATTAGTGCTGGAGAAGCACAAAGAGCTTCACTAGCTAGATCGCTGAATTCAAACCCTGATTTATTATTGTTGGACGAACCCCTTTCAAACGTTGATCAAAGTTTTAAAGAGGAGATACAAGTAAAATTGAAACAAATACTTAAAAAGCTTAAGATAACAACAATTATAGTTACTCATGATTCTTATGAAGCATTTTATTTGGGAGATAAATGTGGCGTAATTTTAGATAAAGAACTTAAGCAATTTGATGATCCTTACAATGTATATCATTTTCCAAATTCAGAAAAAGTAGTTATGTTTCTTAATAGAGGTGTTTTAATTCCTGCAAAAGTTACTAGTCCAAAAAGTTTAGAAAATGAGGATCTAGGTGTAATCACAGGAAATTTTGTAAATCCTGTCGAGATTGGAACAAATGTAAAATTACTTTTGCAGCCTGAAGATTTACAGCACGATGATAAAAGTAATTTAAAATTTGATGTTATTGATATAAAATTTAGAGGTACTAGTTTTATTTACACTTTAAAAACTAATACTAATAATTTATTACCGGTATTTGTTCACTCGCACCATGTTCATCAACATCAAATTAACGATAAATTTGGAATTCGAAAGCCTATACATATAGAACATATTGTTTGTTTCTAATTTGAGTGATAAATAATAATTATGAGTAAACAGATAGACGATAAAGATATTGTCATCACTTCAGCTTTCAGGACAGCGATTGGTTCGTTTATTGGAAGTTTATCAGATCACTCAGCTGTTCAATTAGGTTCAGAAGTAATTAAGAAGTGCATAGAACATTCAAATCTTAAAAACAATGAAGTAGATATGGTTTATATGGGGCAAGTTTTACAAACTGGATCAGGGCAGAACCCTGCTAGACAATCATTAATTAACTCAGGAATAGAAAATTCAAAATCTGCAACTACAATAAATCAGGTTTGTGGGTCTGGTTTAGCTGCAGTGGCATTGGGTTATAACTCATTAAAATTAAACGATGCAAATATTATTATAGCAGGTGGACAAGAAAGCATGACTAATTCTCCACATTATCAAGTTCTAAGAAAAGGTGAAAAAAATGAAGAAAGTAAAATGAAAGACTCTATGCTTATAGATGGATTAATTGATGTTTATAATCAATACCATATGGGAGTAACAGCAGAAAATGTTGCAGAAAAATACCAAATTACTCGTAAGGAACAAGATGAATTTGCAGTTAATTCTCAAAGCAAGGCATCAGCAGCAATCAAACTAAATAAATTTAAAAATGAAATTGTTCCGATAAAGTTAAAAAACGGAAAAATGTTTGATACAGACGAATATCCTAAAATTGGAACTAATATAGAAAAATTATCTACTCTTAAAACAGTTTTTAAAGAAAATGGAACTGTTACAGCAGGTAATGCTTCAGGTTTAAACGATGGAGCTGCAGCTTTAACATTAATGACTTTAAAAACAGCAAAAGATAAGAATTTAAAACCTTTAGCTAAAATTGTGTCGTGGGCCCAGTGCGGAGTTGATCCTTCAATAATGGGAACAGGACCTATTCCAGCTTCAAAATTAGCAATTAAAAAAGCAGGTTGGACTGAAGATCAAATAGATTTAGTGGAAGCTAATGAAGCTTTTGCTGCACAAGCAATTTCTGTTAATAAAGAACTTGGTTTTAATACTGAGAAAGTAAATGTAAATGGTGGAGCAATTGCGTTAGGTCACCCAATAGGAGCATCTGGAGCTAGAGTGTTAGTTACTCTGGTACATGAAATGCAAAAAAGAAAATCAAAAAAAGGACTTGCAACTCTTTGCATTGGTGGTGGCATGGGTATTGCAATGTGTGTAGAAAGTATTTTTTAATTTTTTGTTTTTAAATGACATTTTTAAGTCTCGGTTTTTTTACTGGATTTAGCTTAATTTTAGCAATTGGAGCTCAAAATATATTTGTAATTGAACAAGGTTTAAAAAGGCAATTTATATTTATAGTTTGTTTAATTTGTGCATTATCGGACTTAATTCTTATATTCATTGGAATATTCTTATTTGAATATTTTAAGCATTATTTCACAAATATTGTTGAATTGATCTTAAATATTCTGTTACTTATTTTTCTAATTTATTTCATTATTGATAAATTAAAATTTAAATATAAAGAAACAACTCTTAATATTGAAAAAAATAAATCCCCATTAAAAATTGTAATTTTGAAAACAATAAGTTTTACTTATCTTAATCCTCATGTTTATTCAGATACAGTTTTTTTTTTAGGAAATTTTTCAAAAAATTTTCATATTACGCATAAATATTTGTTTGGACTGGGAGCATCTTTATCTTCATTTATTTTCTTTTTTTCATTAGGATATTTATCAAAATTATTATCAAAACAGCTAAATAATCAAAAAACCTGGCAGGCCATTAATGCTTTTATAATTTTATTTATGGGATCTTTAGCTTTATACATTTTAATTGAGATTGTAATTGATTTGACATCTATGTATTAAAGTTAATAAAATAAATTTATTTATGGCAAATATTAAATTTTCAAATGTAGGCAAATCTTTCGGAGATAATAAAGTTATTAATAACTTCAATTTACTGGGCAAAGATGATGAATTTTTAGTTTTAGTTGGACCATCTGGATGTGGTAAATCTACACTCCTTAGAATGATTGCTGGCTTAGAACAAATAGATGAAGGCGAAATTCAAATTAACAATGAAGTAATTAATGAAATGCATCCATCTAAAAGACATACTGCAATGGTATTCCAATCCTATGCCTTGTATCCACATATGAATGTTTATGATAATATGTCTTTTGGACTTAAAATAGAAAAAAAAACTAAAGAAGAAATTCGTACGAAAGTTCTTAGTGCAGCCAAAACACTTAAAATTGAAGATCTTTTAGAAAGAAGACCAAAAGAACTTTCAGGTGGTCAAAGGCAAAGAGTTGCAATTGGAAGAGCGATAACTCGAAATCCAAAAATTTTTTTATTTGATGAACCTTTGTCTAATCTTGATGCAGCTCTTAGAGCAGAAATGAGAGTCGAAATCTCCAGACTTCATCAAAAAATAAAAACAAATATGATATATGTGACTCACGATCAAGTAGAAGCGATGACTTTAGCAGATAGAATTGTAATTTTAAATAGCGGAAATATTGAACAAGTAGGAACACCAAATGAAATTTACACAAATCCAGATAATATTTTTGTTGCTCAATTTATTGGAACTCCAAAAATGAATATTTTTAGAATTAATTCTGAGAACATTGTCTCAAATAACAAAATAAATATTTTAGGAAATAGCATCTCTTTTAGTGGAATAAACTTAGATAAAAAAAATTATTATATAGGTATTAGACCTGAGCATTTAACTTTAAATGAAAATCAAGAATTTAATTTTACTCCAAAAATTGAATTAATTGAAAATCTTGGAAATGAAAAAATAGTTTACATGGTAAGTGAAAATAATCAATTATGTGCAAAAATTTCTAGCGATATTCAAATCAACAACACGCTTGGTTTTAATTTAAAAAATGTTTTATTATTTGACGAAAATGGTCTTAGAATAAGATATTAATACAACTCAAAATTGTTAATCTCATTTCTTAATTTATAACGATTCTATTATGAAAAAATGTCTGACCAGGTATTCCAAAATGGAAAGTTCTATCTGTTGAAACTGTTTTCAAATTTTTCTATATTTCTTTTTTTTAAACAGAGAGAGGGGACAAAAAATGAGTAAAATAATAAAAATATTATCCATCTTAGCACTTTTCATTTCGGGAGCTAGCTACGCGGATATTAAATTTTGGACTACAGAAGTCCAGCCTGCAAGAATGGAAAAGCAGGAAGCAATGGCTAAATCTTTTGAGGCTAAAACAGGAATTAAAGTCGAAGTTATTCCTATTGAGGAAAAAGATTTAGGTACAAGAGCTACTGCAGCTGCAGCAGCAGGTGACTTACCTGATGTGATTTATCATACACTTCAATATGTGTTACCTTGGGCAGAGGCAGGAATATTAGACGTTGATGCAAACAACGATGTAGTTAAGGCACTTGGCAAAAAAACATTTGCCCCAGGTGCTTTAAAGATGGCAAAAAAAGGTTCTAAAATCGCTGCTGTTCCAGTTGATGGTTGGACACAAATGGTAGTTTATAGAAAAGACCTTTTTGAAAAAGCTGGTTTGGAGCCACCAACTAATTATGCAAACATAGAAAAAGCAATAGATGCTTTATCAAGTAATGATATGTTTGGATTTGTTGCTGCAACGAAAACTGATGAAAACTTTATGAGTCAGGTTCTTGAACATGTGTTGTTAGCAAATGGTGTAAACATAGTTAAAAAAGGTGGAACAAAAAAACAAGGTAAAGCTTTAAAAAACTCATTAGAGTTTTATAAGAAATTAGCTAACGCTAGTCCATCTGGTGAACTTTATTGGAAACAATCAAGAGAACTTTATTTCGCTGGAAAAACTCCAATGATAATATGGTCTCCATTTATTATGGATGAGTTGGCTGGCTTAAGAGATTCTGCTCCACCAACAATAAATAGCGATCCTACTTCACCTGAATTAGCTTCTAAAACTGGTTTTATAACTAACTTTAGTGGACCAAATAATAAAAAAGGTGCTGCGTGGGCTGATATAAGATATTTTGGAATAACAGCTGATGCAGATACTGATGAGGCTAAAAAGTTTATCATGTATTCTATGGATGAAGGTTATACAAGCACCTTATCAATTGCTCCTGAAGGAAAGTTTCCAGTTAGAAGAGGTAATTCAACTGATCCTGAAGCGTATACGAAAGCATGGAGTAATCTTCCAGTAGGTGTTGATAGAAAAGCACCTTTAACCGACCTTTATTCTGCAGATGTTATAAATAACATTGTAGCAGGTCTTGATACAGCAAACAGATGGGGCGTTAAAGAAGGTGAACTATCAAGGGCATCAAAAATTATCAATGCTCAATTTATTAACAGAATCACAAGAGAGTTTATTGATGACGAGATATCTGTTGATGAAGCAGTTGATAAAATTAATGCTGAGTTAGCGAAATTCTAACAATTTAAATTATTAAAAAAAGCGGATAATATATTTTATCCGCTTTTTTTTATGGAACAAAAATTATCAAATTCAGAAAAAAGAACTGCTTATATATTAACTTTACCAGCAGTATGCTTGGTATTTGCAATAATACTTTTTCCAATTTTTGCAAATATTTGGATTAGCTTTAAAGAAGTTCAGCTTAAAGATATAAGAATTCCTGAGCCCAGAGCAAAAGAAATTGTAAAAACCATCCCCGATGAACAAAATAAAATTAAAATAGTCTATAAATTAAGAAATAGTTCACTATTACAAGAAATAAGAAATGTTAAATTCGAGGATAAATTTCCTGATAATTTCAAACCACTAAACTTAGATGAAAGATGTAATTTTAAAAAAAATAAAGTTAAATGTGATTTTAAAAATTGGCCCGCTAAATATAGAGAAAATTTTGAGATTATTTTTGAAATTAAGGATAGTGCAAAAATCGATAAGAAAGATTTAAAGTCTTCAAAACCTAGGCTTTCAGGAGACTCTGATAATATATTATTAAATACAAACTTTACTTTAAAAAATTTTAAAAAAGTTATTTTTGAGAACGAATTTGTCGATTTATTGCTTACAACTTTTTATTATACTTTTTTTGGCACTGTAGGTTCTATTTTATTTGGAATTTTAACTGCACAGATGGTAAATCAAAAGTTTTATGGAAGAACATTTATGCGTAGCGTTTTGTTGTTTCCTTATGTGGCACCTGTTGTAGCTCTTGCATATACATGGGAACTCTTACTTGATCCTAATAGTGGAACATTGAATAGCTTATTAGTGAATTTTCAAATTTTAGACACTCCAATTAATTTACTTGGTCAAAAGTATTTAGATATAAATATACTTGGATTTAGCTTCAAGTTAAGACTTGCACTTACTACAGTTATAATATTTGAAATTTGGAGATATTTCCCATTAGCTTTCTTATTTATTCTTGCACGTCTTCAGGCCATACCAAAAGATCTATATGAAGCTGCTGATGTTGACGGTGCGAGCCCATTCCAAAAATTCTTTAAAATAACATTGCCTCAAATTACTGCAGTAATTTCAATACTCTTCATGATAAGATTTATTTGGAACTTTAATAAATTTGAAGATGTGTTTTTACTTACTGGTGGTGCATCTGGAACAAGAACTTTACCAATTAATGTTTATCAACAAGGTTTTGCAATATCAGATATTGGAATGGGATCAGCAGTTTCAATCGTAATTGTTTTGCTCTTACTTTTATTTATGTTTTTTTATTTTAAACTTTTAGGGAAGAGGGTAGATGAAAATTAAAAATATTTTAATCTATTCTATAATTTCCTCATTTTTCCTACTAAGTTTAATATCTATATGGAAAATACTGGTTACACTACAGGGACTCAAATTAGAAAACTTTAATACTCAAATTATATTTATACTTGGATTTTTATTTTCTTTTTTAAATATGTTTATACGTGAAAGATTAAATTTTATTGTTAGATTTTTATTTTTTGCGTTAATTTTCGTTTATGTGGACGGTTTTTTGATTAATAAATTACCAATTTGGTACAATATAGGAATAGTATTTATTTTATATTTTTTTGTATCAAAAACAAAAAAATATAATTCCAAATTTTTGAACAATGAACATTCCACACAATTAATTCTTTTTGATTTTTTAACTTTATTTGGAATAGTTCTTTTTTCATTTGTAATACTTTTTCCTTTTTATATGATGCTTGTTACTAGTTTTAAAACACAAATTGCTTTATTGGTAAATCCATTAGACTTCTCTATTGACTTCAATCAAGATTTAAAAAATTTATTTAAATCATATTTTGTGATTTTTACATCTTACAATTTTGGTAAATATATTTTAACGAGTACTATTGTGTCCCTTGGAACTGTGTTTATTACTCTAATTTTTGCTATTCCGGCAGCTTATGCGATAGCTAGACTTAATTTTTTTGGCAAAACATTTATGTCAACATCAATATTGATAATTTACATGTTTCCTGCAATAGTTTTAGTAATTCCTTTGTATACAGTGTTTAGTCAATTAGGTTTGAGAAACTCTATAAGTGGGTTACTAATTGTTTATACAGCCACAACATTGCCTGTAGCAATTTATATGCTTCAAGGTTATTTTAAAAGTATTCCTAAAGAATTAGAGGAAGCTGCAATTCTTGATAAATTGAGTTGGTTTGGAATTATTATAAAAATAATATTACCTCTAAGTATACCTGCAATTTCATCAGTTGCACTTTATGTATTTATGATTGCATGGAATGAATTTTTATTTTCTTTAATGTTTTTAGATAATCCAAACTCATTTACTCTATCAAGGGCAATCCAATATTTAAGTGGTGATGCAGAAACGCCCAGACAGTATTTAATGGCAGGCTCGGTAATAGTAACATTGCCCGTTCTCTTTATATTTGTATATTTTGAAAAATATCTTGTTAGTGGACTAACTGCAGGCAGTGTAAAAGGCTAGAACTAATGACAAAACTATTAAAAATTGCTCAAAAAATATTATTAAATAATAGAAGATCTGGTTACACACTTCCAACTAATAATAAACTTTATCCAGCGCAGTGGAATTGGGACTCAGCTTTTATCGCATTAGGTTACTCCCACTTTAATTTAAATTTTGCGTTAGAAGAAATTAAAACATTATTAAAAGGACAATGGAAAGATGGAATGATTCCACACATTTTGTTTCATGACAAAAATACAAAATATTTCCCAAATCATACAGTTTGGAACTGTGGTAATAAAATTGCATCATCTGGAATAACTCAACCACCAATAATAGTAAGTGTCTTAAGACAAATATTAGAAGGTAATAAAATTAGCGATAAACAAAAAAGAGGAGTCAAAGAAATAGTTAAAAAATTAAAAAAATATATTGAGTGGTTTATAAAGTTTAGAGATCCCAAGCAAAATGGCTTAATATCAATATTACATCCATGGGAAAGTGGTTATGACAATTCGTCTATTTGGGATGATCCCATGAGTAAAGTTAAAGTAGAAAAGAATTTAAAATATAAAAGGGGAGATATCAAAGTCGTCAATCCAGATCAAAGACCTCTTAAAACTGATTATGATCGTTATGTTACTATCAAAAATCATCTTAAAGCTAATAAATATAACCCAAACAAACTTTATAAAATTTCAAAGTTTAATGTAATTGACATAGGCTTTAACTCTATTTTTTTGAGAGCTCTCAAGGATCTAATTATTTTACTAAAAAGATACAATATAAGCTATTCAAATTTGAAAAAATTTTCGAAAAAATCTGAAAAACAATTAATAAAATTATATGATAGTAAAAAAGATATTTTTTATGCTTATGATGTAAAAAATAAAAAAAAAATTATAGTACCTTCAATAACAAATTTTTTTATTTTATACGCAGATATTAAAAATAATTTACTTAATAAAAAAGTTATAAAAAGTCTTAAAAAGTATAACAAAGGTAAAAAATATATATTTTCATCTATAAAACCAGATCATAAAAGTTTTGAGGAAAAAAGATATTGGCGAGGACCTATTTGGATAAATTGTAATTGGATAATTTACCAGGGATTAAAAAATAAAGATAAAATTTTTTCAAATTATGTCAAAAAAAAAACAATTGGTTTAGTAAATCAAAAAGGATTTCATGAGTATTACAGTTGTAAAAATGGAAATGCTATGGGTGCCTATAACTTTTCTTGGTCAGCTGCTTTATATTTAGATTTATTTTTAAATAAAAATTAATTAATTTGAAAATCCGTATTTTCTTAATCTAACATCGCCCGTTCTTGCATGAGCCTCCATCCCTTCATATCGCGAAATTCTTGCAGCGGCAGCACCAACTTCTTTAGTAGATTCTTTTGTCATTCTTTGAAAACTAAGTGTCTTAATAAATTTACCAACAAATAGACCACCTGTATATCTTCCAGCACCTTTTGTAGGTAATATATGGTTTGTACCTGAGCATTTATCACCATATGCAACTGTAGTTTCTTCTCCTACAAAAAGAGATCCATAATTTGTTAATTTTTCATGGAACCATTTTAAATTTTCCGTCTGAACTTCTAAATGTTCAGGCGCATACTCATCGCTAATTTTAACCATTTCTTCATTTGTATCACAAAGAATTACTTCGCCATAATCTCTCCAGGCTGCTTCAGCGCTTGTTCTTGGTAATTCAGGTAATTCTGCTATTAGTTCAGGAACTCTTTTCATAACTTTTTCAGCTAAATCTTTACTAGTTGTAAATAGCCATGCAGGTGAATTGTAACCATGTTCAGCTTGTCCAACTAAGTCTACAGCAACAATTTCAGGATCAGCATTTTTGTCAGCAATTACTGCTATCTCAGTTGGTCCTGCAAATAAATCTATTCCAACTTTTCCAAATAAAATTCTTTTTGCTTCCGCCACAAATTGATTACCAGGTCCTACAATTATATCTGCAGGTGGATTTTTAAATAAACCATTTGTCATTGCTGCAATAGCTGGAACACCTCCAAGATTTAAAATAACATCCGCACCACATAGATTTGCAGTATAAACTATTGTTGGATGAGCACCCACTCCTTCTTTAGGTGGACTACACGCAATTATATTTTTTACTCCTGCAACTTTCGCTGTTGTTACACTCATAACGGCTGATGCAATATGTGCATAACGACCCCCTGGAATATAACAACCAGCAGTATTAATAGGTATAAGCTTTTGTCCTGCAAATAAACCATCTGATAATTCTACTTCGAAATCTTGACCATAATTTTTAAGCTGTGCTTCTGCAAATTTTCTTACACGATCGAAAGAAAATTGTATGTCATCTTTAGTTTTTTGATCCAAATTTTTTTTTATTTCTTCAATTCTTTCTTTTGAAACTATTATATCACCATCATATTTATCAAATTTTTTAGTGAGATCTATACATCCTTGTTCTTTAGTATTTTCAAGTTCTTTAAGTAAATTCTGAACAATGCCTGTCGTTTTGGTATCATCTGTTGATGATGTTTTGGGTGATTTCTTTA
Organism: Pelagibacteraceae bacterium AG-426-G09; assembly: GCA_003210075.1. Taxonomy (GTDB): domain Bacteria; phylum Pseudomonadota; class Alphaproteobacteria; order Pelagibacterales; family Pelagibacteraceae; genus Pelagibacter. The sequence goes on along the minus strand of QCNR01000005.1, from coordinate 14,307 downwards.
AATATTGTATAGACATAATTTTTAAGGTTTTTATATTATAATTTTCAACAAAACAACTAGTCTAATGCAACTACCGCAGCAGCAATAGATGCAAGCCTTGCCGGTGCATCATCTGATCTGCTTGTTATGACTACTGGAACTTTTCCACCAACCACAACTCCAGCAGCACAAGCTCCCATAAAATATATCATCATTTTAACAAGCGAATTTCCAGTTTCCACATTTGGAACTAATAAAACATCTGCTTGTCCGGCAACTACATTTTTAATACCTTTTATTGCTGCTGATTTTTTAGAAATGGCATTATCAAATGCTAATGGACCGAAAACATCAGCATCTATATTTTCTGATTTAGCAAGTTCTGTTAATTCTTTTGCATCTAAAGTTGTTGGAACACTTTCGATAACTTCTTCTGTAGCAGATAAAATTGCTACTTTTGGTTTTTCTATTCCAATTCTTTTTGCAAAATTTACGACATTTTTTAATATATGCATTTTAGTTTTTGCATTTGGAGCAACGTTTAAAGCTCCATCAGTAATGATAAGTGGACTGTCATCTTTTTCTAGTGTCATATGCCAAACATGACTCAAACGAGTTTTATTAATCAATTTATATTGTCTTTTTAGAACTTCTTTCATCAAAATATCTGTATGAATATGTCCTTTAACGATAACTTTAATTTTGTCCTCAGAAGCTAACTTTGCTGCAATTTGTGCTGTATTGTTCTCAATTGGTTCATGAATAATTTCATATTGTGAAATGTCCCATTTCAACTCCTCAGCACATTTTTGGATTTCATCTTTATTTCCAATAAGTATTGGTTCTATGAGCTTTTCATTTACAGCATCTAAAACCGCTAACATGGGCAGAGGTTTACCAGCATTCACTATTGCAGCTTTTATCCCTTTTTTAACACCTGCTTTTTCAAGCAAATTGTGAGGACATACAACTTTTTTATCTGATAACATGAAATTTCTTATATTTGTTTTTCGCAATTCAATAAAGAAATTTTAACAATTTTATGATTTTATGATATTTATAAATAGATGGAAATTGTTACTAAAATAGCACCAATTGCGCTAGCATTGATTATGTTGGGTCTTGGTCTTGGACTTACAAAACAAGATTTCACAAGGGTTATAAAAACACCCAAAGATTTTTTATTAGGATTGGTATGTCAATTAATAATTTTGCCAATAGTTGCATTTATATTAATAAAATTTTTAGGTACATCACCTGAAATTGCACTTGGTGTAATGATTATAGCAGCTGCACCTGGTGGAATTACTTCAAATATTTTAACTAAGTTTGCTAACGGAGATGTTGCCTTATCAATTTCACTGACAGCAATTATAAGTATTTTGAGCATTATAACAGTGCCGTTAATTGTTTTTAATTCAGCTGACTTAATTGGAATTAGTTTTGAATCTGAAGATATTAATATTACAAGCACTGCATTAAAAATGGCATTAGTCGTAGCTGTCCCGGTGTTTATTGGAATGATAATAAGAAACTTTGCCGATAACTTTATATCATCGAGAACTTCAATTATTAATAAGATTACTGGTTTTTTATTCTTAATAGTTTTTATAGCAATATGGATCGAGGAGAGAGACAATATTTTTAATTACTTGGCTCAGGCAGGATTGGTTGTATTGAATTTAAATATAGTGATGATGGCTATAGCATATTTTCTTGCAAAAAAATTTGCATCAGGAATTCAACAAGTAAAATGCATTTCTTTAGAATGTGGTCTTCAAAATGGAACTCTTGCAATTTTTGTTGCAACTGAAATTTCTAATGAAATAGTTTATATGATTCCAACTGCTGCGTATGCTTTAATAATGTATATCACAGGATTTATATTTATTTGGATATTAAGAAAGTCACTTTAAAATAATTTGATTAAATATTTTAGAAGTAAAATCACTAAATTCATTTAAAGCATTATTTTGTATATTATACATTTCAGCTTTATATTTACCCTGATCACCTGGATGAATTAATTTATTTTTATCTATGAATAAGTGTTTGTTTAAAATCAGGGTTTTAAGTTTTCTTGTTACAGTTGGTCTTGGAATTCCGGTTATATCTGAAAGTGACATTGTATTTATCCCCTGAGTTTCTATTTTTTCAATAACAGATCGCCATGAAGAAATATTTATATTGGGATTTTTTTTATCTAATTTCATCTTATTTGCTCTATGCAGCATAGGAATACACCAAATTATAAATTTTTCAGTATCGTTATTAAAAAATTTTTTCCAATTATATAGCCAACAAAAAATAAATTTATAATAATGATACCAGGTATAAGTCAAATTTGATTTCATAGCATTTGTAATCATTTCTTTAGTAATTTCTTTTTTAATTAAATTTTCATTTAAACAAATTTTATAAATTAAATAAAAAACTGAGGTCAAATTTTTCATAGTATTAATTGGCTCTACTAACTTAATAGCTGTTTTATCGATAGTTAAATGTTTGCCTTTTTTTTTTAGAACACCTGCTTTTTCAAGTTCGGTAACTTTTCTTCTAGTAGTTTCTTTTGGTATTCCAAGTGCTTTTGCTATTTCAACAATATTTATCTTTTCAATATCAAAGTGATCAGTTCTATAAAAATCTTCATAACTTACTTTTATGTAATTTTCATAATAGAAAGAAACAGTTTTTCTAAATAGATAACCCAAAATGATGTACTTATCAGCGTCATTAAATGCTTTATAGGTTCCTGTAATCCACTCTCCTAAAAAGGACATATACTCTGGAGCAAAATTCAAATAATTCTCTGAAATTATTAATTTTAAACGAGATTTATCAATCGCGTTTACAATACTTGGTATCTGATGTTTTTCCCCCATCTACCTATTTTGGTCATTCACATAAGTTTGTCAACCCATTTTGGACATTTCAAATCTTAACATCATTACTATTGAGTGATTAAATTTAATTTATAAAAAATGAGTACTGAAAGTTTAAATAGAACATCTGTGATTACTTCTGAATACCCAGAAAGAATTTCTGAAAAAAAAGACTTGTCCCCAAGCAAAGTAAATATAGATGTTCTTAAAAAAAGAGTATTTGAAGAGAAAAAAAAAGAAAGATTTCAGAATAGAGTTTTACTAGGGATGTTCTGTTTTTCAATTGCAATTTTAGGATATATCGTTGTTTAATAAGAAACACTATAAACCATTAAATATAATTTTTTTGTCATTATCCATTGCTACTTTAGCATGGCTAGGTTCAGCCTTTATTTAATTTATTAATTTCTGATAATATATTCTGAGGAATATAAATATTTTTTTTTGAATTAATTTTAAATCTTTCAGATTTATTTTCACCTGGATAATATATTCTTTTAATTCCTTTAATTTTTGGTAATTTTTTAACTCTTTTCAAATTTTCTTTTATCCTTATTAAATAATTTTTAACAAATAAATTTGGTTTAAAAACAATGAATAAATGACCAATATTTTGTGGTCCAGAAAAGTCATCAAAAGGATCTTTAACTTTTCCTCCATGATTTGCTCCTGTTATAACACCAGAAAGTATATCTATCATCCATGCTAAGCCTGATCCTTTAAATCCTGCTATAGGAAGCTGTAAACCAACTAAAGCTTTTTTAGGATCTGTAGTTGGATTTCCATATTTGTCTAAGGCTACTCCAGTAGGTATTTTTTTTCCTAATTTAGCAGCTCTTCTTATTTTACCTCTGTTGATCATTGATATTGAGGTATCAAAAACAAAAGGCACTTTCGAACCAGTTGGTGCTGCGAAACAAATTGGATTTGTTCCAAACAAAGTTTTTTTTGCACCATAGGGTGCTATTGCAGGTGGTGCATTTGTAAAACAAAATGCAACTAAATTTTTTTTAGCTACCTTCTCTCCATAATATCCAGACAAACCATAATGACCACTATTTTTAACAGCTACAAATGCGATGCCAGTTTTTTTTGCGTTTTTAATTGCATAATTAATTCCAATATCTGCACCTATAAATCCAATAGCATTATCTGCATCTATGCTTGTAACTGAGGAGGAAATTTTTTTAACTATAATTTTTGGCTTTGGATTAATAACTTTTTTTTTAATTCTTTTACAATACGAAGAAAGTCTTGCTAATCCATGAGAGGGTGCACCTACTAATTCTGCATTAATTATTGCTTCTGAACAAACTTTGGAGTGATTTTTTGATAAACCATGCTTTAAAAAAATATCTATTATTAACTTTTTTACCAAATTAATCTTCATGAGAATTTACCATAATAGATAACCTTGTTTTTTCCATTAACCTTTTCCTCTCCATGGAATAGTTTTATCTATTATTTTTCTGATGGTAATATCAAACAGCAATCCTAACATTCCCATTACAAATATAGTAATCCAAATAACCTCGTACTGCATATATTTTCTAGCTACGTTTTCAACAAAACCAATACCAGTAGTACCCGCTAAAAACTCTGCAGCAACCAAAGTTCCCCAACACATTCCAACAGCAACTCTAATTCCTGTTAAAATTTCAGGGAGCGAATTTGGAAAAATTACCTCTCTTAATATTTGCCATCTAGAAGCACCCAATGAATGCGCTGCATGGATTTTTGACAATTGTGTTCCAGATGCACCGGCTCTAGCAGATATAATCATGATAGATAATGAGACCATGAATAATAAGAAAATTTTTCCAACATTATCAATTCCAAAAACAGTAATAACTAATGGAGCCCAGGCTAAAGGTGGAACAGGTCTATATAACTCCACCAATGGGTCAAAAAAACCCTTAGCAAATCTATTTAAACCCATAAATATTCCAAGTGGGACACCCAAGATTATCCCAAAAACTAAACCTAAAAACACCCGTAAAAACGAGTCCCATATATGTCCAATAGGCACAGGTATTTTAAATGCTTCAAAATTTCCAGTAACCACATCTAATACTTTGCTTTTAAAATTAGGTTTTACCTGTCCATCGGAACTGTGAATAGGATATTTTCCAGGCATAATATCAGCTATCCAATCTGGGAGAATAAAACCAACGATTTTATTTACACCCATCATTTCATACCAAAGCATTGGAACAAATTTAAACCCAACACTTGGTTTAAGCATATCAGCAAAAATTCTAAACGTATCTGATGGTTTTGGCAGCCATCTACCAGGACCATCTTCAGCACAAGTTGGTCCACTACTAACTATAGTTCCTCCAGGAAAAAGGAATATATCTTTTGTTGCAATAGAGCCTTGCTCTTTCTTTTGAACATTCTCAAAATTTCTTACTGCTTTTTCAAATTCAACAAGTGTGCTTGGTGGAAAAATACTAGCAAATTGAATTCTTTTGTTTAACTTATTTATTTCTTTAAGTAATGTTATTTCTAATTCCTGACTATCATTTAATTTATCTCGATGATTTTTAATATTAGATTTAATATCATTCATTAATGATTTGTATTGCGGGTTATGATTTCTAATTTGGAAAAATTCATCACTAATTAATCTTAATTCATCAGCAGCTGAGTGATATTTAAGGCCTAATTTTGTTTCAGGTAATGGCGGTATCTCCATGCCTGTAGCGCCCCATCCTAGTTGTTTACTTAACCCCTCATTCAACTTTTGTTCTTCCTCTAAACTTAAAGGTGGAGGAAAGTTATCCGAAGGGAATACGTTTGTTAAATTATTTATCCTATCAGTTAATTTATCAATCGTAGTCTTTGTTTCAAATTCTAGATATTTTTCGTTAGTTAAATAAGGAATTGACAATTTAATTTTATTTAAAATATTTATAAAAATATCTTTATCAACTTGGCTTAAATTTGGATTTGTGGAGATTTCAGAAATATAATTCTGAATATTTTCATTTTCTCTGTGAATTATAGCTGTACTTTTATGTTGCCTTTCGTCAATAGGGAAAAGATATTTTAAGGAGAGCATAGACTCTCTTACTTTTGCGACCTGGCAAATCTCATTTGCTGACTTTGGATAAAAAGCTTTTGCGATATCCCAAGAATAGTAAAGCCATAAGAATAATAGAAAACTACTTCCAACAACTACCCAATGAATACCACCTTTAGATCTTTCAGGGTTTCCAAAAACAGCATCAGACTTTTCTGTTTTAATTAATCTTTGTCCATAAAGAATTGCACCTATAACTGCAAATATGATCAAAAATGTAAGACTTGATATTATCATCTTGTATCTTTACCCATTATCTCTTCTTCCATATCCCAAATCATAGATAAAATTTCTTCTCTTTTACTTACAAATTCTTTGTCATTTTTTATTTCTCTCAAGTCTTGTTTTAACCCTCTAGAGGCAAATGGAAGATTGTATTCTTTATGTATTCTACCTGGTCTTGGAGCCATGACGTAAACTCTTTCTCCAAGCAAAAGAGCTTCTTCAACTGAATGTGTAATTAAAATAATTGTTTTTCCTGTTTCTTTCCAAATTTTTAATACTAATGATTGCATTTTTTCTCTTGTTAATGCATCTAAAGCCCCAAGAGGCTCATCCATTAAAATTAACTCTGGATCATTAATTAAACATCTCGCTAGAGCAACTCTTTGCTGCATTCCTCCAGATAATTGATAAGTAGGAGTATTTCCAAATCCTTTTAAACCAACAATATCCAACCATTCTTCAACTTTTTTTTTGGTAGTGGTTGGATCAACCTTTTTCATTCGTAATCCGAAATTTACATTTTGTGCTACTGTTAACCATTCAAATAAAGCACCTTGTTGAAAAACCATTCCTCTTTCAACACCTGGACCACTAATTTCATTTCCACCTAATGTTATAATTCCAGAAGTTGGTTTTAAAAAACCAGCGGTGATATTTAACAAAGTTGTTTTTCCACAACCTGATGGTCCAAGAACAGTTAAAAGTTCACCTTTTTTTAAAGTAAAGGTAACATCTTTTAAAGCGTGAACAGTTTCTCCTTTTGGAGATTTAAATATCATGTTTAAATCTTGAGAAACTAAATTGCTCATTGTGATCAATATATTAGAATTTTATAAAAAAAATAGGCACCAATTTATATAATTGGCGCCTATTAATTTTTTTATTTACCCGATTATAAACCTGGTAAGTAATCTGTTGTAACTACTTTAGAGTAGTCTTTTAAAGCAGGGTTTTCTGCAGTTGCAAACATATTACCCATTACATCTAGGTATTTCATTAAAATACCACCTTTGTTCATGTATTTAGATTTAATAGTATTTGCATCTGGAAACTCAAATCCACTCATTTGACCTTTAGTTGCATCAAGACTCATTCCTGCGTCTTTTGCAATTATATTCATGTTTGATTTTCCAGCTCTGTGAGCAGCATTTGCTTCATGAGTTACTTCAATAAAAGTAGAAACCATTCCTGGATTTTCTTTTAAGAATTTATTTGTAACTGACACAATATCAATACCAGCGATACCAGCAGCTTTTGCTTCATCTACAGTTAGTACTCTTTTTCCAACTTCTAGAGCTTTTTCAATTGAAGCACCTCCGAATAAACATGCCATAGCAACGTCACCGTTAACTATTGCAGCAGAACCATCTTCAGGGTTCATATCGATTACTTGCATAGCATCAGCATTTGCGCCAACAGCTTTCATTGTTTCTCTGAATACGTAATCAGCCATTGTTCCTAGAGGAACCGCAACCTTTTTACCTTCTAATTCAGAAGCATTAGATTTTGTAATACCAGACGAATTAGCTACTACACAAGTAGTACCACCCATTCCATATAGTACAGCAACATCAACCAATTTAATTGGAGCTTTAGCGTTCACAGCGTTTACAAACGGAGTAAGACCTTGCGAGTATGAAATATCTATATCACCAGAAAGCATAGCTTCTGTCATTTCACCACCAGTTGCAAAGTTAGTCCATTTTACTGGTACACCAAAAGCTTTATCAAAAGTTTTTTTAACTTTAGCTTCTTGGTTTGGAGTTGCCCATTCTAAGAAGAATGCAATCCTAACTTCATTCGCTGCAGAAAATGCAGATGAAACCATCAAGTTAAGAGCAAAAATACTTCCTAGAATAAAACTAATAATTTTTCTCATTTATTCTCCTCTTTTTTGTTAAATTAAATTTAATTTATAAATGTGAGTAAAAATCAATTTTGAAACAATGTAAACGAAAGAATTCTAATGCGCCCAAAATGAGTATTGATATAAATTTTATTTCAATTATAGGTTGAATTATATTTGAGTGATTTGTTAGTGCAAAAAATAATATTTTAGTCTATTCATTCAAATAACTGTTAAAAAAAATTATGAGTTCAAAACCATCTGTACCTAATTCTTTAAATGAACATTGGATGCCATTTAGTTCCAATAGAGATTTTAAAGCTAACCCTAGACTTATTGTTGAAGCCAAAGGTGTTTATTTAAAAAATCACCAAGGACAAACACAAATAGATGCAAGCTCAGGATTATTTTGTAATCCTTTAGGTCACGGAAGAGAAGAAATTATAAATGCTATTACAAACCAATTAAAAACATTAGATTATGCTCAACCGTTCCAACAAGGATTTGGAGGATCATTTGAATTAGCAACTAGAATTTCAAAGCATACACCAGGAAATTTAAATAGAATGTTTTATACAATCTGCGGATCAACAGCAGTTGAGACAGCAATTAAAATTGCAGTTGCTTACCACAGAGCAAGAGGGGACAGTCAAAGATTTAGGTTTGTTGGCCGAGAAAGAGGCTATCATGGTATGAACATTGGAGCGACATCAGTTGGTGGAATGGTTAATAATGTAAAAACATTTGCAAGTGTTTTGATGCCAGGTGTTGTTCATATGAGACATACACATTTACCTGAACATAAATTTATTTCTGGTCAACCTGAAACAGGAGTTGAATTAGCTGAAGATTTAGAAAGAATTTGTACAAACTTTGGTGCAGAAAATATAGCCGCATGTATTGTTGAACCAATTGCTGGATCGACAGGAACATTAGTTCCACCAAAAGGGTATTTACAAAGATTAAGGGAGATATGTGATAAACATGGAATCCTTTTGATTTTTGATGAAGTGATCACAGGTTGGGGAAGAACAGGTTCTCCATTTGCATCTCAAGAATACAACGTTACTCCTGATTTAATGACGATGGCAAAAGCTACAACTAATGGAATTAGCCCAATGGGAGTAGTTGCATGTAAAGAAGAAATCTATGATGCAATAGTCGATAACGCACCAAAAGGTTCGATTGAATTATTTCATGGTTATACTTATTCAGGAATTCCAATATCAGTTGCAGCAGCATTGGCTGTGCAAGATATATTTGAAAAAGACGATATTTTTAACAGAGCAAAAAACTTAGCTCCATATTTCCAAGAGGGATTATTTTCATTAAAAGATATTGATGTTGTAGACAATATAAGAGGATATGGAATGATGGGTGGAATAGATATCAAAATGGATAAAAAGCCTGGAGCAGCTGGCTTTACTTGTTTCAAACACTGTTATGATGCAGGAGTTAATTTCAAAGCAACTGGAGACTGTTTAATAATTGCACCAATGTTTATTTGTGAGAAAAAACATATTGATGAAATTATCGAGAAACTAAGAACAGGAATTACAAATTATTCAAAATCAAAAAAAAATTAGTTCTTAATGAAAATTGGCCTTCCGAAGGAAATAAAACCTCAAGAAAATAGAATTGGCCTAACCCCTGACAGCGTAAAACAATTAACCTCAAATGGTCACGAAGTATTAGTTGAAAGTAACGGAGGTTTCGAAGCTGGTTTTGAAAATGATCATTATATTAGTGCGGGCGCAAAAATTGTAGATAAAGCAGAAGACATTTTTAACGATGCAGAAATCATTGTTAAAGTAAAAGAACCTTTGTCAAATGAAGTCAAAATGATTAAAGAAAATCAAATTGTGTTTACTTATTTACATTTAGCAGCTGCAAAAGAACTAACAGCAGGTTTAGTAAAGAGTAAATCAATTTGTATAGCCTACGAAACAGTAACAGACAGCAATGGAAGACTTCCATTGTTAGCACCAATGAGTGCTGTTGCTGGTAGAATGTCAGTTCAAGCAGGAGCTCATTGTTTGGAAAAAAATCAAAAAGGAAGAGGAATATTACTAGGAGGAGCACCAGGTGGTGAACCAGCAAATGTTTTAATCCTTGGTGGAGGAGTTGTAGGAGAAAACGCTGCTACAATAGCGACAGGAATGAAAGCTAAAGTTCATATTGTTGATAAATCTGAGGAAAGACTTAAACAATTAGTTCAAATTTTTGGAGATAAAATTATTCCAGAACAAAGTGATAAAATAGATTTAAATAAGTTAGTAGCTGAAGCAGATTTATTAGTTGGTGGTGTTTTAATCCCAGGTGCTGAAGCACCTAAATTAATTACTAAAGATATGTTAAAATTAATGAAAAGAGGGTCTGTGATAGTTGATGTTGCTATTGATCAAGGTGGCTGTGTTGAAACAAGTAAACCAACCACACACGGAGATCCTACTTATATAGTAGATGATGTAGTGCATTACTGTGTCGCAAATATGCCGGGTGGAGTTCCAAGAACTTCAACTTTTGCATTAAACAAAGCAACACTTCCTTATTTGATAAAATTAGCAAACAATGGTTATCAAAAAGCTTTAAGTGAAGATAAAAACTTTTTAGCTGGTCTAAATGTTTGCAAAGGTGAAGTAACATACAAAGCTGTTGCAGATACTTTTGGTTATAATTTTACATCTGCATCTCAAGCAATTTAAATTTAATGTCTATTTTAAATGATCCAAATTGTGGATGGATCGACAGTTTGCCTAAAAGAACTAATATTAAACAATTAAATAATAATTTAACATGTGATTATTTAATTGTTGGAGCAGGATACACAGGGTTATCAGCCGCAAGACAACTGGCAAATAATTTAAAATCATCAAAAATAGTTTTAATTGACTCTCAGTTAGCTGGAGAGGGGTCTAGTGCGAGAAATTCTGGTTATTTAGTTGATACAACATTAAACGATGGATTCACATCCAGTAGCGATATTGAAAATTATAAAAAAAAAATAAAAATTTTTCAAGAAGGCATAAGTTCAGTTGAAAGATTTGTTAAAGAATATCAAGTTGATTGTGAATGGAATTCATGTGGAAAATACTTTGCATCATCTCAAATATCTGATGAAAAAGTAGCTATTAAATTTAGCAATCTATTATCATCTCTTAACTTTGATAACAAAATTTTATACAGAGACAATCTTGAGGAAAAATTAGGAACTTCATTTTATAATGTAGGTGTTCACACCTCTGGAGGAATATTATTAAATCCTGGAAAATTAATAAGAGCGATGGTTGATACATTGCCTGAGAATGTTGAATTATTTGAAAACACTCATCTAGAAAAATGGGAAATAAATTCTAATAAAATTAAGTGTATTTTTAAAAACAGTATAATTTCAACAAAGAAAATCATATTTTGTACAAATGGTTTTTTAAGATCTTTAAAGGTTAAAAAAAATTATAGTTTCCCTTTAACACTGACAGCAAGTTTAACAAGACCATTAAGTAATAGTGAATATGAAAATATAGGAAGACCAAAAGAGTGGGGTGTATTACCAATCAGACCAATGGGAGCCACCATAAGAATGACAAAAGATAGAAGAATATTAATCAGAAATACAGCTGAATTAATTAATCCAAATAATTTTCCTAGTGGGTATCTAGAAGCTAGGAAAAAAATTCATGAAAAGGGTATAAATAAAAGATTTCCCAATTTACCAAGCAATATAATTGAAAGTACTTGGTCAGGTGTAGTTTGCAGAAGTAGAAACGGATCTCAAATTTTTGAAAAAATTAATGATAATGTTTTTGTGGCTGGATGTTATAATGGATCAGGAATTGGAACAGGAACATTTTTTGGAGAGCAAATAGCATTAATGGCTTCAAATCAAGACTCTGACAAAATCAGTATAATTGAAAACAGAGTTAAACCTACAAAGCTACCAACAGATTTATTATTAAATATAGGGGTTTACACTCGCTTATTTTATGAGAGATTAAGAGCAACAACAGAAATTTAATGAAAAAATATAAATCTATAATTTTTATAATAGTGGCACTAGCACTTTTATATATAGCTAAAGATAAATACAGTTCATTTAATATCAGCAAAAGTATTCAAGCTTGTTTAATGGGACAAAAAAAATTAAATCCTGATTTACCTAGAGAAGAAGCTGAAAAGATTTGTGTTGAATACGTCAAGGAACAAGTAAATAAATAATTTAATTAAAATGAAAAATATAATCTTTATAACTTTAATTTCATTAATTTTTAATTTAAGTGCTAAAGCAGCATTCCTGAATGTTACAATTGATTATAATAAGAATTCAAATTGCAAACTTAATAAGCAAATATTAAAAAATGAAATATACGATTACAAAGAATTTAGTGCAGATCAGATTAAAGATAATAAAGATAGAAAAATAAATATAAAAGCAATCAAATCTCAAGAGCTAAAGATAAGTGGTCTATCCGAATTTTTCACTAATGCTCCAAACGGTGCAATTTATGATACTCAAATTATAAAAGATAATACAATTTTACTTCGAGTTTTAACAAATGATGAAAAGTATTCAGAGTCTGTTTTTATAAATAAATCCACGGGTGAAATGCTTCATGAAATTACAACAAATATTGATACGCCGAATCAAGGTAAAGAAATTTCCTTTTTTACATGTGATATGAGATAAATAATTTTGATAATGATTATCATTATTATTTTTTTTTCAATAAAAAAATTTTTTTTTTGAGAATGATTATCATTCAAACTGAAATTTCTTGAATAAAATTCTACAATTATTATTTAAGTCTTATGGATACACAAACATATAATTGTAAAAAATGTGGTTTAACAATTTCATCTACATGTTCTAAATGCGATAGAGTTGTTGATGTTAAAGTAATGGATGATGGTTGTTTAGTACAGGTTACTAAATGTGGTGATTGTGCAAATGTTCCAGTGATTAAAGATATTTGCGCTGTTCAAAACAAGTAATCAAAGAACAACTAAATCTAATTTCTGTTTACCCAATCTTTCATTGCCTTGTTCTGTAACAAGGTAAGTTTCACCGAGATTCATAGCAAGTTGATTTTCAGAATCCATCAATATCATATGCATAAAGAAAACGTTGCCTGGCTCTATGACATATGGATTACCTGTATACAGCATTGGAACATCCATCCAATTAGGAGAAAAAGTAGTTCCTAAGGAATAACCGCAAGCATTCATTCTTGCTTTATTGAAACCAAGATCATCAAATGTTTTTGCATGAATATCAAAAACCTCTCCAATTTTATTTCCAGGTTTTAATTTACTTTCACAGTTTTTTAATGCCTCTATACAAGCTTCGTGCATTATGTGATGCTTAGGATCAGCTTTATTAATCGGAATAGTTCTAAACATTGCAGAGTGATAGTGGCGATACGTACCAGCCCACTCAATAGTTAATTGATCTGGATTTTTTAAAATTTGTTTTTCTGCTTGATAACGACAGAGTAGGGCGTTCTTTCCTGAACCAATGATAAATTCATTAGCAGGATAATCTCCACCACCTTCAAATATAACTCTATTCATTTCAGCTAATATTTTTGACTCACTTACTCCTGCTTTTGCATGTTTCCAAACTTCATTTAAAGCTTTGTCAGCAAGTTCAGCAGCCTTTCTTACATAAACAATTTCCTCTTTTGATTTAATAACTCTTAATTTTGTAATTAGATCTGATTTATCCTCAATAGAACAATAATTTTCCAAAGATTTATTTAGTCTTAAGGCATTTCTACCTGTTAAACCGTAAGCTTCATACTCAACTCCTAATTTTTTTCCTTTAAGATTAAGTTCATCCAAAATAACTTTAAGATCATCAGTTGGATTAGAACCATCTTTATCAACCCAAATTCTAATGTCTTCAATATTGGAAGTATTTTGTGCTTGCCTTAGGTCTGGTGCTCTAGTTAATAGAATTACATTTCCTTTTTGATCTAAAATTAAACTTTGAAAAAAAACATAACCAAAAGTGTCATAACCAGTTAGCCAATACATAGATTCTTGTCTAAACATTAAAAGAGCATCTATATTTTGCTCTTTCATTGAATTTAAAACTTTAGATTTTCTTGATTTAAATTCTTCTTGTGAAAAGTGAAGACCCATGATGTAAATACTATAATTTCAATCAAAAACACATTCAATGGAAATAATATATTTTTTAATTGCAAGTTTCTTAGTTGTTATAGTACCAGGTCCAACTGTAAGTTTAATAATAGCTAACTCATTAAAATCTGGAATGAGAGCAGGTATTT
>QCNR01000004.1 GCA_003210075.1 Pelagibacteraceae bacterium AG-426-G09 | reverse complement strand
ATTCATATTTTTCATTGATATAAGAGGAAAATGCCAAATACCTGGATTTAAATTTATTCCTGTTTGTTTTGGTATTCTAAATGATTCTATTTTTTTCAAATTCGGTCGAGTACCCTTTGGCGCAACAAAAACTAAAAATGAAGTCTCTTTCATTGGTACAAATGCTTGACTTCCTAAAGGGTGCTTCTCCATCATATCAATTTTCATTGGAAAACTTCTTTTTTTTGCAGAAAAAATACTAACTATAGTTTTACCCTTCTTAATTGATGTATCTATTTTTCCAAGATTATCATATCTTTTTGCATATCCATTATTAATTTTGAAATATTTTTTTTTATTTGTATCAATAACCTGTCCGAACTTTTTAAAGTTTTTTTTATTTACTTTCTTTGCGTTAATTTTTATTTTCATATTACTACTTTTCCAAATGCTCTTATTCTTGAAATACCACCGTCAGGAAATATGTTGATTTTTAAACAGTTTATTTTATTTTTTTTATTAGCATTACCTTTAAATAAGTGTTTTTTATGAGGTTTTAATTTAGTTTTTCCTAAAAAGATCTTCCAATTTTTTGAATTCGTTAAAATTTTTTTTACATTTAGTTTATTTGGTATTAATGCTGATTGAACTGAAAAAGACTCTGGATAATTTCCTTTAAAATGGTGAGTATCAATTTCTAACTTATTAATTATTCCGGGCTTACCAAATTTAATAATTATCCAATCGAAATTTTTACCTCTACTTCTTCTAGTCTCCCATCCATCACCCATGTTAATACCAGTTCCAGGACTAAGAACATTTTCTGCTCTACCAAAATGTTCATTATTACAACCAATAATTGTAGACCCATTTAAAATAGAGCTTAAATTTACGTTTTTTCCACTTAAATTGATTTTTTCTAAATCTACTATTCCATTAAGTCTTAGTCGCGCAACACCACCATCAGGAAAAATATTTAATTTAATGAAATTAAATGTTGAATGATTATTTATCCTAAAATTATGGTTTCTATCTGGGGCAAGTTTTTTTTTGTTTAAGATAGTTTTCCAAATTGTTTTTTTTGTAGGAGTTTTTTTTGAATAACATGCTTCTAATGAAGCTTGAGAGGGTTGGTTGCCTGAAAAATAAGATGTATCGATATCTACATTAAATATTTTACCAGGTCTTCCTAGTTTTATGATTAAAAAATCGTGACCATCTTTCCTTTTTCTTCTTGTTTCCCAACCATCCATCCATTTTCCATGCTTGTCATAAATTCCTTCTTTAAAAACTGGTTTAGACGAACTAAGAATTCTATTTGCTGCTCCAAAAAACTCATCAGTTTTGTAAATAACTTTTGAACCAAATTTTGTTTCAGCTAAATTAACAGTATTTTTAAATTTTAATTTATTCATTTTGTAAACAATTCATTAATTCGGAATAGAGCAATTTTTTTAACTTGGCTTTTTGCTTCTTTGAACTCTAATTCTACATCATTATTAATTCTTTGTCTAAAATTATTTAATATTTCAATTTTGTCCTTACCTTTTACAGCTATAATAAATGGGAAACCAAATTTTTTTTCATATTCATTATTGAGCTTTTTAAACTCATTATATTCCTCTTCTGAACAATTTCTTAAATTTGCATGATATTGTTCCGCACTAGAATGTTTAGTTAAGTTTTTTTCTACAGCTAATTTAGGATGAGATCTTAAAATATCCAAAATTTGATTTTTTTGGGCTGCCTCATAGATTTGGAACATTTTATTTGTTAAATCTTCTTTATTTTTAAACGGCTTATGTTCCAAAAGTTTTTCAGCTATCCATTGTGTTTTTTCAAAAATAACTCCGAACAAAGATATAAATTTATCTCTATTTAAATTATTAAGATCATTTTCTAAGCTCATACTGGACGTTTATTTAAGTTTTAATATATTAATTATTTGTTTTTGTGTAATATACAATAATCAATATGGCCAAATTAACTACTCATGTTTTAGACATATATTCTGGAAAACCAGGAAAAGGAATAAAAGTTGATTTATTTTATATCAATGGCAATGAAAAGATAAAATTGAACTCCATAGTTTTAAATTCTGACGGAAGATCAGATGGTCCTCTTGTTGAAAAAGATAATTTTAAAAATGGAAAATATGAATTAGTTTTTTATATAGGGGATTATTTTAAAAGTATTCTAAACTCTGAAACTACTCCATTCCTAGATGATGTTATTATAAGATTTGGGATTTCAAAAAATAATGAGCACTATCATGTTCCGTTGCTAGTATCTCCTTGGAGTTATTCAACATACAGAGGGAGCTGATGGTTTCCGATACAATCCAATTTTTATTTAATAATAAAATTTTTAAAATAAAGAATCCCGATCCAAATAAAACTATTTTAAATTATATTCGTAATGATTTAAAAATGACTGGCACCAAGGAAGGTTGCGCAGAAGGAGGGTGTGGTGCATGTACTATAGTATTAGGTGAGCTTAATAAAAATAAAATAGTTTATAAAGCTATAAATGCTTGCATTAGTTTTTTACCAATTTTAAATGGAAAACAATTAATATTAATTGAAGATTTAAGTAATGGAAAAAGTCTTCATCCTGTTCAAGAGGCAATGATTAAATTTCATGGTTCCCAATGTGGATTTTGTACACCTGGATTTACAATGTCTCTATTTTCAATGCATAAAAATAATAAATTGATTAATAATGAAATTGTTGAAGAAGCTTTATCAGGAAACTTATGTAGATGTACTGGCTATAGGCCAATAATTGACGCAGCAAAAAGCCTAAACAACAAAAATGATCTCGATCAATTTAAAAAGGATAAAATTAAAATTATTAAATTATTAAAAAATATTAAAAGTACTGATATTGAAATTAATAATAAAGGTAAAAAATTCTTTGCGCCAAAAACAATTAGCAATTTAAAAAAAATATTAAATAAATATCCTGATGCTAAAATTCTGAGTGGAGGAACAGATCTTTCTCTTGAAGTAACAAAATTTAGAAAAGAAATTAAAACAATTATCTCGTTAAATTCTGTTGAAAAATTAAATTTTATAAAAAAAAATAGAAATTTATTAGAAATAGGTGCCACAACTTCGCTTTTTGAATTTCAAAACATTATTAAAAATTATTTTTTAGATTTTCATGATATCTTAAAAAGATATGGGTCTTTACAAATAAGAAATGTAGGTACAGTAGCAGGAAATATAGCAACAGCCTCACCTATCGGAGATACACTACCTCTATTGCTAACACTTGATGCAAAAATAGTTGTTCAAGGAAAAAATAAAAAAAAGACCTTTTCTTTAAGTGAATTCTTTATTTCTTATAGAAAAACAAAACTGAAAAAAGGTGAATTTATATATTCAATAAAAATACCAATCAATAAAGATAATATTTTTAAAGCCTACAAAATTTCAAAAAGGTTTGATGATGACATTTCTTCAGTTTGTGGGTCATTTAGTTTTTTAATTAAAAAAAATAAAATCACAAAAGCTGCAATAGCTTATGGTGGCATGTCTGCTATCCCTAAAAGAGCATCAGCAATTGAAAAAAAACTTGTAAATTCAGAGTTCACTGAAAACTCATTTAGTAATGCTATTGATTTAATAAATAAAGATTTTTCGCCATTAGATGACATGCGGGCAAGCAGTGAGTATAGATTGGCTGTAGCTAAAAATTTATTATTAAAAGCTTTCTATGAAATAAAGAACAAACAAACAATAAGAATTAATTAATGAGAAACGAGGAATTATTAAAAGGTCAAAGCATACCACACGATAGTGCATCAAAGCATGTATCTGGCTTTGCCCAATATACTGATGATATTGCCGAACCTTCTAATACTTTACATGGTGCAATTGGATGGAGTGAGAAAGCTCATGCTAGGATAAAAAAAATTGATTTAAGCGATGTAGAAAAAAGTGAGGGAGTAATATCGGTTGCAACTTTTAAAGATATTCCAGGACGTAATGATGTAGGCCCAGTATTTGATGGAGACCCAATATTTCCCAAAACAAAAGTTGAATATTTTGGCCAACCACTATTTGCAGTTGCAGCAACTACCACAGAATTTGCAAGAAAAGCAGTTTTAAAAGCTAAAATTACTTATTCAGAATTAAAACCTATTATAACCATTGAAGAAGCACTTAAAAAAAATAATCTTCTTTTTAATCCAAGAATTATCAAAAAAGGAAATCCGCAAAATAAAATTAATAAGTCTAAAAATAAATTAATTGGTAAATTTAATACAGGTAGCCAGGAACATTTTTATTTGGAGGGACAAGTTTGTTTAGTAATTCCCCAAGAAGACAAAAATTTGCAGGTTTATAGTTCAACCCAACATCCTTCTGAAACACAGCAAATTATTGCAAAGATGCTAAAACAGAAAAGTAATTCAATAACAGTTACAGTGAGAAGAATAGGCGGTGGATTTGGCGGTAAAGAAACAAATTTTATGACAGCAGCTATTTGTGCATTGTTATCCCACAAAACAAAGCAACCAATTAAACTTAGACTAGATAGAGATGATGATATTATATTAACAGGTAAGCGGCACGATTTTTATTCTGAGTATGAAGTAGGATTTAATGATAACGGGAAAATCGAAGGACTAAAATTAAAACTTGCATCTAGGTGTGGAATGTCTCCTGATCTCTCATATGCAATTAATGAACGAGCTTTATTACATTTAGATAATGCATACTATTTATCGGATTTAGAAGTTAAAAATTTTTTATGTAAAACAAATACATCATCCTCAACAGCATTTAGGGGTTTTGGGGGCAATCAAGGTATGATGGCAATAGAAAATATTATAGATAATATTTCACGATTTTTAAAAAAAGATCCAAGTGATGTAAGAAAAGAAAATTTTTATGGTCAAAACGAAAATAATATTACTCATTATGGAATGAAAATTAATGATAACGTAATACATGATATTTTTAAAAGTCTGTTAGATAAATCTAATTATAAAAAAAGATACAATCAAATTAAAAATTTTAATTTAAAAAATAAATTTAAAAAAAAGGGGATAGCTCTAACCCCAGTCAAATTTGGAATTTCTTTTACAACAATTCATTTAAATCAAGCTGGTGCATTAGTACACATATACACTGATGGAAGTGTACACCTCAATCATGGAGGTATCGAAATGGGACAGGGTACACACACAAAAATAGCCCAACTTGTTGCAAATACATTTGGATTACCATTTGAAAAAGTGCAAATATCATCAACAAATACCTCAAAAGTTCCTAACACATCAGCAAGTGCAGCGTCATCTACAACAGATTTAAATGGAGCAGCAACATTAAACGCAACAGAAAAAATTAAAACTAATCTAAATAATTTTATTAAAAAAAAATATAATATTTTATCTAAAATTGAACCTGTATATAGAAATGAAAATATTTATATCGGTAATAGAACTTTCAATTTTAAAAAAATTATTCAAGAAGCCTATTTAAATAGAATTTCATTATCTTCATCTGGTTTTTACTCAACCCCAAAAATAAACTTTGATAAGCAGAAATTTAAAGGGAGGCCATTTTATTACTTTTGTTATGGTGCAGCTGTAACTGAGGTAACAATTGATACACTTACTGGAGAAAATAAAGTAGACAGAGTTGATATAATTCATGATGCAGGCAATGCCATTAATCCAGCTCTTGAACTTGGACAGATAGAGGGTGGATTTGTTCAAGGACAAGGATGGCTTACTATGGAAGAAGTGGTTTGGGACAAATCTGGAAAATTAAGAACTTATTCACCATCTACTTATAAAATTCCAGCTGTAACAGATACTCCAGATAAATTTAATGTAGAAATTTTTAAAAGAGGTTCCAATGTTGAAAATGTTGTTAACAAACAAAAAACTACAGGAGAACCTCCATTGATGCTTGCTATGAGTGTTTTCTTTGCAATTAAAGACGCAATAGCATCTATTTCAAACTATACGAAAATACCTGAACTTGATGCACCTGCAACTCCTGAAAAAATATTAATGAGTATAAACAAATTAAAAAGAAAAATTAAATCTAATGGAAAATAAATCAAAATTCATGTTAAGAGCGATAGAGCTATCAATTCAGAGCGCAAAAGCAAGTGGAGGACCTTTTGGTTGTGTAATTGTCAAAAATAATAAAATTATTGCTGAAGGTTTTAATCAAGTAACGTCTAATAATGATCCAACTGCTCATGCAGAGATTGTAGCTATAAGAAATGCATGTCAAAACCAAAATAATTTTTTTCTAAAAGAATGCGATCTTTATTCAACATGTGAACCATGTCCAATGTGTCTCTCCGCAATTTATTGGGCACATATTGAAAATATCTATTATGCAAACACAAGATTGGATGCAAAGAATATTGATTTTGATGATTCTTTCATTTACTCAGAAATAAATAAAGAAATTAATAAAAGAAAAATTCAAATGTATCAAATGCATCGAGATGAAGCTTTGGAAGCATTTAAAATTTGGGATAACAAAAAAGATAAAATTAAATACTAAATGGATATTTTAACCTATACAATAAAATGGTCTGAGGTTATTTTAAGATGGGCGCACGTACTATTTGCTATCCTCTGGGTGGGTAACAGTTTTTTATTTAATTATTTAGACAATAAATTAAATAAAAAAATCACTAGTAAAGACATCGATGGTGAAGGTTATTTGATGCATTCAGGTTTTTTTTATAAGCTCTCAAGACTTAAAACATCTCCTGATAGTATTTATCTTAAACAATTAGTGATATTTAAGTGGCAAAGTTACTTAACATTTGTAACCGGAATTTTACTTCTTTTTGTAATTTATTACTACAACGCAGGCGTTTTGATGGTTGATAAAAGGGTGCTAATAATTTCACCAACCTCAGCTATTTTATATTCAGTTCTCTCCTTGGTAATTTCGTGGTTTATATACGATTTTTTATGTAAATCCGATTTAATTAAAAATGAGTTCTTATTTCTTGCTACAATGTTAATATTGTTAACCGTTTTAACTTTTGGCTTAACAAAAATATTTGGCCCAAAGTTTGCAATCTTAAGCGTAGGATTAATAATTGGCTCAAATATGTTCGCAAACGTTTTTACAGTTATAATTCCTAACCAAATGAATATTATAAATAGTAGCAAAAGATCCAAAAAATTTGATATGAGTCTCTCTCTAGCAGCAAAACAAAGATCAATACATAATAATTATTCTACTTTTTTAGTATTATTTATAATGTTGTCAGGCCACTCTAGTTTTTTAGTTTATCATAAATATAATTGGGCAATATTTGTATTAATTGGAATAATTTCAGTTTTAGCAAGACATTATTTTAATCTTAGAGGCAGAAACATTCACAGGTTGCATTATTTAGTAGCATCAATAGTTGCTTTGATAATTCTAGCGGCTATAATTTTTATTTTCAAAAATTAATCTTTTTTAAATGTCAGAAAAATTAATTGTAAGCTGGGAGGAATACAACAGAACTGTTGAGAAACTAGCTATTCAAATTGATGAGAGCGGATATAAGCCTACAATATTAATAGGTATAATGCGGGGAGCAGCTCCTATGATAGACGTTTTAAGTAGAATATTTAAACTGAAGTGCGCATATCTTGCAGTAGAGTCTTACAGTGGAAAAGGAATTGAAGATGAACAAGGCGATATTGTTTTCTCAAGAGAAATGAGCTCAATAGCTCCTAATATGGGTGGAAGAATTTTATTATGTGATGATTTATCCGATACAGGAATTACATTCAACAAAAGTATCGATTGGTTAAAGCAATATGGTCCAATCAAAGGAAAAATTGATGATATTAAAACTGCAACATTATGGAAAAAACAAAAATCAACTTTTGAGCCTGATTTTTGTGCAGTAAAATTAGATGCAAATCCATGGATTGTACAGCCTTTTGAAATCTATGAAGAAATTAGAATTGAAGATATTAAAAAAAAACACCAAAAATAAAAAGGCGATCTAAAAAGACCGCCTTCTTAAAAATTTAATTTATCTATTTAATTTATATAGCAAAACTTATTACGCTTGCTATAGCAATTACCCATATTGCAGGACTTGTATCAAATTTACCTGTAACAAGTTTTACTGCAGCATAAGAAATAAATGCTAGAGCAATTCCATGTGATATAGAATATGTAAATGGCATTGCTATCATAGCAAGAACAGCAGGACCTGACTCAGATATATCATCCCACTCTATGTCAGTTATATTTCTGACAAATAGTGTTGCAATATATATAAGCGCAGCTCCATCTATTTCTTTTGGTAAGCTAGTAGCTAGTGGACTGAAGAATAGACACAATAGGAATAGAATACCTATTACTAAAGATGTCATTCCTGTTCTACCACCTGCTTTAACTCCCGCAGCTGACTCAACATAAGTAGTTACAGTAGAAGTACCCATCATGGCACCAGCAACTGTAGATACACTGTCTGAAAGCATTGCTTTATCAATGTCTTGTATTTTACCGTCTTTACCTATTTTTCCAGAAACATTTGCAACACTAGTTAGTGTTCCAGCTGTATCAAAAAAGTCGATAAAGAATAAAGTAAATATTACTGTAACCATTGAAGCTGATAATGCGGCACCTAAATCAAACTTGAAGAGATAAGTCATTGACGGTGGTGGTGAAACAACACCGTAAAAATCTCCTAAGCCTGTTATCCAAGCGATTGCACTAAATCCTACAATTCCAATAATTATATTTCCTTTAATGCCTTTTTGTTCCATTACAATCATTGAAACAAAAGCTCCAGCACCAAGCAATAGAAGTGGATTGGAAAGATCTCCAAGGCCAACCAAAGTCGCAGGATTATCAGAAGTTAATCCCATGATTTGGAATCCTATTATAGCCAAGAATAATCCAATTCCAGCACCTATTCCAAGTTTTAAACTTTTTGGAATTGAGTTAATCAACCAAGCTCTGATTGGTGTTAGCGATATTATTAAGAACACTACACCAGCGACCAACACAGCACCTAAAGCTTCTTCAGGTGTGTATTGCATTCCAAGACATACACCGTAGGCAACAAATGCATTTATTCCCATTCCAGGCGCTAGTCCAACAGGCCAAGTTTTTGCGTAGAAAGCACAGATGAAACAAGCAAGTGCCGTCGCACAAGCCGTGGCAGTAAATACACCGCCCCTATCGAAGCCTCCCTCTGACAATATAAGCGGGTTTAAAAACATTATATATGCCATGGTCAAAAAAGTTGACACACCTGCAACAACTTCTGTTTTAAAGTCCGTCTTATGTTGTTTATATTTAAAGTAGTTATCTAACATTAGACCTCCCTTACTTTGATAAAACAGTAATTGATTCGTTTTAAAAAATCCTAATAAATACGTCAATTTATGATCAAATTGTGGTTAATAATGATATATTTACAACCAACAATTTAATTTTATTTATGACACAATTTATTGTTATTAAATGATAATGAAAAAGAAGTTTATAAATTCATTACTGATTATTTTTATTTTAGTATCAGGTTGCCAAACAATTAAAAAAAAATCTGACGAAGTAGTTGAAAAAGAAAATGAAAAATTTGGAATGTTTGTTGGCAAACCTGTAAGCGAGCTTAGAATGCAAATTGGAGCACCATCTTCAGATTTCATAAGTGAAAATGGAAATGAAATTTTAGTTTATAAAACAAAAAAATATGGAATTCCTTGTGAAAGAAAATTTGAAATTAATTCAAGTGGGACAATTGTAAAATTTTCTTCAAGTGGATGTATATAATTAAAAAAACCAATTTGAGCTAATTTAGTAAAATATACCTTGTTTACTTAGATAATTTTAATTCATTTTAATTTACATTAATATGCGTTTTGTTAGGGTCCTCTTAAGTAAATGGAGGATATATGGCAAAGAAAAAAGTTACAACTTCAAGAGCTGCTGATAAAAAGTTGCCTCTCAATCAGTCAATACCATTAGGTATTCAGCATGTGTTTGCAATGTTTGCTGGGAACATAACAGTTCCACTAATTGTAGCTGGTGTTTTTGGAGTGACTACTGGAGAAAAGATTTTTTTAATTCAAATGGCATTGTTTGCTGCTGGTGTGGCAACAATTATACAAACGGTCGGTTATAAAGATATAGGTTCAAGACTGCCGATAATACAAGGTACTAGTTTCGCTTTTATTCCAATAATGCTGCCTTTCAAAGCTTTTGGTTTAGGAGCGATATTTACAGCTGCATTTATAGGAGGAATTTTTCAAATATGGATTGGAAAAATGTTAAAACCAATTCGTCATATGTTTCCTCCATTAGTAACTGGAATAGTTGTATTAATGATTGGAATTAGTCTTCTTAAAGTTGGATTTAAATATGCTGGTGGTGGAGTGTGGTTGATGAACAACAAACCAGAAATTTTTGCAAATTGGCATCATTTAACAATAGCCGGTACAGTATTAATAGTTGCACTTTTAACAAATCTTAAAGGAAAAGGAATGGTGTCTGCAGCATCAATTCTAATTGGAATAGTTGCAGGATTCATAGTTGCAGCTATGCTTGGAGAAGTTAGATGGGAAAAAATTGCAGCTGCTGACTGGTTTGCTATCCCAATGCCTATGCAATACGGAATAGACTTTGTGTGGGGCGCTGTAATATTAATGCTATTTATGTCTATAGTTACAACAATTGAAACTATCGGAGACATTAGCGCAACAACAATGGGTGGAGCAAATAGAGAAGCTACTAATAAAGAACTTTCAGGTGGAATAATGGCAGATGGAGTTGGAACGGCTTTTGCATCAATTTTTAATGCTATGCCTAATACTTCTTATTCACAAAATGCTGGTTTAGTTGCGTTCACTGGAGTGATTAGTAGACACGTTGGTACAGTCGCTGGTGTTATTTTAATTTTATTAGGATTGTTTCCAAAGCTTGGTGGAATTATTGCTGCAATGCCGGACTCAGTAATCGGTGGAGCAGCTATCATTATGTTTGGATTAATTGCTGGAGCAGGAATTAAATTAATTTCAAAATCAGAAATGAGCCAAAGAAATGTTTTAATTTTGGCATTATCTCTATCTTTTGGAATAGGACTATATGCATTTCCTGAATTTGTTGCACATGTACCAGATTTAGGTATTAAATTAGGATTATTGCTTACAACAGGTTTAATACCTGCAGGATTGTTAGCATTTATTCTAAACGCTACTTTACCAAATAAATAAATTATTTTAAACTTGTGGGGAGAAATCCCCACAAGCAAGGTTTATTACTTATTTAATTTCAATAAGTCTTTTTTTCTTATGATCTGGTAAAATTCTTTCACAAGCTACTGTCAAAAGACCATCTTTTAACTCTGCACCATTTACTTTCACATCATCTGCAATTGTGAATGATCTAGCAAATTGTCTTTGTGAAATACCTCTGTGAATTACCTCACCGTCTTCATTTTTGTTTTCAGACTTATTAACCTGTTTAGTTCTTACCGTTAATAAATTGTCCTCAAACTCAACTTCAACATCATCTTTACTAAAACCAGCAAGAGCAACTTCTATTGCGTAGTTGTCCTTACCTGTTTTTCTAATGTTGTATGGTGGATAATTTGACTGCATAGTCAAACCTCCATTGCCCAACATACTTTCAAATTGGTCAAACATATCGTCGAAACCAATCGAAAAAGGTCTTAATGAGTTGAATATAGATAGATCCTTACTTGTCATATATATCCTCCTTTTTAAGCAAGTTTATTTATTTAAGCCCCATCAGGCGACTTACTAAACTCATGTAGTAATGAATTTTAGATTTTCAAGCAGGTTAATTAAATTTTATCTGAAACTTTTAATGCAAATGCGTAATCTAATGCAACTTCTTCGATAGCACTATCTCTTCCAGTTTTTCCACCGTGGCCTGCGTTCATTTCTGTTTTCAATAAAAGTAAATTATTATCAGTTTTGCAATCTCTTAGTTTGGCTGTGAATTTTGCAGGCTCATCAAACAAAACTCTATTATCACTTAAGCTAGTCGTAATAAAAATATGTGGGTAATCCATTTTTTTAATATTGTTATATGGAGCATAAGAATAAATATAATCAAAGTGTTCTTTATTTTCTTTTGCATTTCCAAATTCATCAAATTCACCAACTGTTAATGGTAATGAATGATCAAGGTTCGTAGTTAATGAGTCAACAAAAGGAACAGCCATTATCATACCTAAAAATAATTCTGGGACTTCATTAACTACAGCGCCCATTAATAATCCACCAGCAGATCCACCCATTCCAATTATTTTTCCTTCTGAAGTATAATTTTTATCAATTAAAAATTTTGCTGTTGCAATGTAGTCTTTAAAGGTATTTTTTTTATTTAATAATTTACCTTCTTTCCACCACTTCATTCCTCTTTCCATTCCACCTCTAATATGAGCAGTTACCCAAATTATATCTCTATCAATTAAACTTAGTCTTGTTGATGAAAAGCCAGGTGACATTGAACTACCATAAGATCCATAACCATATAAAAGTATGTTTGCACTTCCATCAATTTTTGTTTTTTTGTGTCTTGTAATAGTTATAGGAACTAATCTTCCATCATGAGAAGGACACTCCAATCTTTCTACAATGTAATCATCTGGATTATGACCTGATGGAATTTCTTGTTCTTTAACTAATTTTTTATATTTTGTTTTTAAATTATATAAATATGTTTTGCCAGGAGTTTTGGGTGAAGAATAAGATAGATATACTTCATCAGTATTTTTATCTCTTTGTTTTAATGATATGCCAGGAACTATAACTTTTTCATCTACAAAGTTTAAATCATTTTCTTCACCAGTTTTAGGATTTCTGATAATTAATTTACCTAAAGCATTTGAAGTTTCAGATCTTATTATCCAATCTTTTAAAAAAACAAGTCCACCAATTAAAACTTCCTCTTTAGCTGTAATAAAAGATTTCCAATTTTGATTTTTTAGATCTTCACAATAATCAATCTTAAAGTCTTCAGCTTGTTCATTTGTGTGTAAATAAAACTTTCCATCCCAAGAATTTACAGAATAAATTACACCCTTTTTTCTTTCTTTTATTAATTTTGGTTTTGGATTTTCTTCGTCTTTTGAAAAATAATATTGTTCAGATGTATTATGATCTGATGTTGATATAAAATAATATTTTTCATCAGAACTTACACCGATCCCACAAGTAAAAGCTTCACTTTTTTCTTCAAAGATTAATTGATCATCTTTAACTGAAGTTCCTAATTTATGCCTAAATATTTTTCTAGGTCTATGATGCTCATCTAATTTTGAGTAAAAAATAAATTTATCGTCTAAGCTGAAAGTAATACTGCCACTCGTTTCCTCAATTTTTTCTGTAACTAGTTCATTGGTTTCAATATCTCTTATATAAATAGTATAATATTCAGATCCTTTTAAATCTAAAGAGTAACCAAGATATTTATCATTATAACTTACCTCTAGGTCACCAACACCGAAATACTCAGTTTTTAAATTTTCTTTCTCATTGTCACCATTCCAGATTTCTTCTACTTTATCTGATCCAATTTTTTTTCTAAGTTTTATAGAGTAATTTCCTTTTGTGGTAGTTTTAGTCCAATATTCGTAGATCTTGTCCTTATATGGCAAAGACTCATCATCTAGCTTTATTCTACCTTTGATCTCATCAAATAATTTTTTTTGAATATCTTTTGTATCTTTTAAATGGTGCTCTGTGTAAGCGTTTTCCTCTTCGAGGTATTTTCTTACATCTGGTAAAAGTTTTGAGCTATCCCTTAAGACCT
The DNA here is from genome assembly GCA_003210075.1 of Pelagibacteraceae bacterium AG-426-G09. Classification (GTDB taxonomy): domain Bacteria; phylum Pseudomonadota; class Alphaproteobacteria; order Pelagibacterales; family Pelagibacteraceae; genus Pelagibacter. The sequence goes on along the minus strand of QCNR01000004.1, from coordinate 68,711 downwards.
CTAAAATATTATTTTGATGAATCCAACTATAGTTATCTTCCCAATTAACATTGTGACAAGATTTTAATTCAGGTTTTTTGGTTAACTGTGGTATTTTCATAATAGATGAATGTTATAATTTTTACTTTAATTGCTTTCGTAATTATTTATTTATTATTAAGACTTATTGCAAGGGCTCCAGCAAAAAAAATATCTAAAGCATTTAGAATTTTAATTTTTATAGGATCACTACTTCTTGCTATTTTATTAGCTTTTGGTGGGAGATTTTTGTTTTCACTACCATTAATTCTATTAAGCCTTGGAATAATAAAATTAAAAGGACTTACTCTTTATCAACTAATTGGCTTATTTAGACTTATACAGTATTTAAGATCATCAAATAGATTTTCTTTTAATCATAAATCCAGCATGAATAATTCAACTCTTAATATTGATGAAGCCTATAAAATATTAAATTTAGATAGAAGTAAAAAAATTACCAAAGATGATGTTAAAAAAGCTCATGCCAAAATTCAAAAAAAAATTCATCCAGATATCTCACCAGAAACTACTAGATTATCTAGTTTGGTTAATGAAGCAAAAGAGATTGTTTTAAAAGATATTACCTAATCAATTTTTTAAACTTATTAAAAATTTTTTTTGAACTAATTTTATTTTTGCCAAGAGTGTTGTGAGTAACATCTTTTTCTCCATCAGGAATAATAGGGTGCATAAATTTACTATAACTTCCATACATTAATGGAGTGTCTGTCATTAATACAATTGTCTTAATTCCTAGAGCAGAAGACAAATGACTAAAACTAGAGTCGTTACAAACTGCAATGTCACAATTACTTATAAGTGGCAATATATTTTTGATTGATAAATTATCTAATCTTTGACATTTTTTTTTGTGTTTTGATTTTAAAATTTCTTTTAATATCTTTTGTTCTTCTGAGCTTTTACCAGTGGCTAAAAAAAACTTAGATTTATATTTTTTTGAAACCAACTCAATTAACTCAATAAACTTTTTTGCTGGAACTCGTTTAGTTGGACCTGATCCACCAATTCCTAAAAGGATATTTTTTTCTTTTGGTTTAATTTTAAATTTTTTTCTAGCTAAAAAAATCTGTTTCTTTCCAATATTTATTTTAGGATTTGGTTTTACTAAAATATTTAATTCTTTTTTAATAAATTTTTGTGCAGTTTTGATAATATGCTGATTTTTCTTTTTGAAAACGGGATATTGATAAATATTTTGAATACCTGCAATTTTAGCAATTAAATTAAATCTAGCTGATGAATTAAAAATGAAAATACTATCAAATTTATATTTTCTTAATTTTTTAGCTAACTTAAAAAAACCAATAATTCCGTCATGCTCTAAATTTTTATTGTTTCGCAATAATGGAATTATTTCGTCAATATATTTTGTGTTTTGAAGATATTCGTTTGCTTTAGAACTTTCTTTAACTAATAAACTTACAGGTGATTTAAACTTTTTGGATACAGCTTCGATGAATGGTAAAAAAATTACCATATCGCCAATTCCCATTCTGTTTTGAACAGCTAAAATTTTCATTCTAATTTTATAATCTTTACTAAAACTAATTTTAATATAAATTTTATTTATGAGTAAAATTAATGGTATTTATGCGGCGGGGCTATCAGTATTAGATGAGAATTTGGCTCTAGATGTAAAAAAAACAATTAAACACGCTGAAAACTTAATAGATAATGGTTGTCATGGGGTAGCTATTTTTGGTAGCACCGGCCAAGCTCAACTTTTATCTGTTTCAGAAAAAATTAGTTTATTGAATGAACTATCAAAGAGTAAATACAAAGATGCTTATTTGATTGGGACAGGTTTAAATTCTCTTAATGAAACAATTAATTTAATTTCAATTTCTAAGTCTTTAGGTTTTAAAAATTTTTTAATTATGCCACCAGCTTATTACAAGTATGGTGATGAAGAAGCATTCAATTTTTATTCAAAAATAATAAATACTCATCAAGATATTCAAATTGTTTTATATAATTTTGAAAAATTATGTGGCTATAAATTTAGTTCTGAATGTGTGCAAAAACTTGTTGGAAAATTTCCAAAACAAATAATTGGTGTTAAAGATAGCTCTTACAATTTATTTGAAACATTAAAAATTGATAATTTTTCAATGTTGCCTGGTTCTGAGTCTAAATTATTGAAAGGTTTAAAATTGGGCTGCTCAGGCATTATAACGGCCACCTGTAATGTTACCAGTAAACTTGCTAGAAAAGTTTTTGATGATTTTAATAATAACAAAGAGCAAACTGAAAATGAAAGACTATGTAAGGTAAGAGCAGTATTTGATCAATTTAATTTAGTATCGGCTCTCCACACTCTAATGGGAACAAAAGAGAGTGAATACAATAACATTTTACCTCCTATAAGCATTTTAGATAAAGAAAAAAAAGAAAAACTTATTCTTGAATTAAACTCATTAAATTTTAAAATTTAGTTTTATGAAATTAATTGAATTTTTAAATAATCTTTTTAAAGATGATGGTTTCTTGTTAATTGATGCCAACAAGAACAAACATTTGATTGGTAAACCTATTAAAGAAAATCCTATAACTCTGAAAATTTTAGATAAAAGTTTACACACAAAACTCCTACTTTTACCAGATTTATATTTTGGTGAAGCTTATACAAATGGATCTATAATAATTGAAAATGGAACACTTACAGAATTTTTAGATATAGCACTAAGAAATATTGGTAGAAATGAAACAAATTCCTTTAATGCAGCTATTAATAAACTAAGAGGAACTTATAGATTTTTAACAAACTTTAATTTGAAAAAAAAATCTAAATCTAACGTAGCTCATCATTATGATATTTCAGAAAAATTATATGATTTATTTTTAGATGAAAAAAGACAGTACTCTTGTGCATATTTTAAAAATGAAACTGATAGCTTAGAACAAGCCCAAAAAAATAAAATCAACCATATAATAAAAAAATTAAATTTAAAACCAAATCAAAAAGTTTTAGACATAGGTTCTGGTTGGGGATCTCTTGCAATAGAGATAGCTAAAAAATCTCAATGTGAAGTACTTGGAGTTACTTTATCTGAAAACCAATATAAGCATAGTGTTGAAAAAGCAAAGGCGAGTGGACTGGAAAATCAAGTCCGTTTTAGTTTAACAGACTATAGAGATTTAAATGAAAAGTTTGATAGAATTGTAAGCGTTGGAATGTTTGAGCACGTTGGTAGAAAATTTTATAAGACATACTTTAATTCAGTTTCGAAATTATTAAACGAGGATGGAGTGGCTTTAATACATACTATAGGTTCGATTAATCCACCGAGGGATCCACATCCTTGGATAACTAAATATATCTTTCCAGGTGGATACACGCCAAGTCTAAGCGAGATTACAAAACCTATTGAAAAATCAGGTTTAATGATGTCAGATCTGGAAGTTTGGAGAATGCATTATTCTCACACATTAAGACATTGGAAGGAAAGATTTTTAGGTAAAAAAGAAAAAGTATTAGAAATGTTTGATGAAAAATTCCTAAGAATGTGGGAATTTTATCTTGCTGGTTGTGAAATGGCATTCAAATGGGGAGATCAGGTTGTATTTCAAATGCAACTAATAAAAAAACATTCTGCTGTTCCTAATACTAGAGACTATATTTATTCATAATTTGTTGGTAGTAAAACAACTATTCGATGAAAAAAAAGAAAAAAATAAAAAAAAAATTTTCAAAAAAAAATAATAAAAATAAAATAATCAAAAAATCTCGAAATTCTAAAAAGAAAAGAAAAATATTAAACAGAAGAACAAAAGTAAAAAAAAAAAGGAAAAATTTAAAAAAAAAAAATAATAAAAAAAAGTTCCTTCCAATCAAAAAATTAAAAAACACAAAAGAATCATTAATTCTTAAAATAGTTAGAATTCAAAATAGATTTACAACTTTTCCTCAAATCAAATTTTCTTTTTTTTCAACTCTTGATAAAAAAATTGAAAGTTTTTTTACCGGAATAGAAAAAAAGATTATCTCTTATAAAGTTTTAAGAGAGGAGGAAAAACAAAAAACTATTATCCAAAAATTAGAAAAAGAAGAAAAAGAGAAACAATCAAGAATTAGAAAAGAAGAAGAAGAAAACTTAAGAGCTTTAAAATTAAAAGAAAAACAGCTTAAAGATGAACAAAGATTGGAAAAAGAAAGAGCAAGAGATTTAAAATTATTTTTAAGAAAAGAACAAGCTCTTATAAGAAAAGAGCAAGCTGAAAGACAAAAAAGATTTCTCCAAGAAATAAGATTAGAAAAACAAATTGAGAAATTTAGAATTAGAGAAATTAAGGAGCTTGAAAAGCTTGAAAAAATCTCACTGCAGGAACAAAGAGAAGACTACGAAAGTCTTCAAGATAGAATTGCAAAACTTAAAGAAAAATATCAGCAAATACGAGATCAAAAAATTAGAGAAAGAGTAGAAGCACTTGGTGTTGAAATTCAAGATGGCGATAGTAGAGAAACGTTATTAGAAAAAGAAAAACAATATAATCTAGACAGACAAAAAATAGAATTTGCACTGGAAAGTTTTTATAGAAGTGCAAATAGTTTAGTTTTTCAATTAAATAAAAGATATATCACAAGACATATGTCGATTTTTAGATGTATAGACAAAAGGTTTGAAAGTGGTGAAATTTTTATTAAATGGGATGAAAGCCAAGATGATGAGTGGTTAATACTAATTTACATAAAAGATAATTCTCCAAATCAAGGAATTATTATTGAAGATAAAACAAATCCTGAAAAAAATATTTCTAATGAATTTCAGTCAAATGAAATATTCAAAGCATCTGATATGATGGTTGACTCTCTTACTCAATTGATAGCAAGGATGAGATCTAAAAAAGATAACTAAATTTCTTCAATATTTAAAATTTTTTCAAGTTTAGGAATTATATTGCTTCCTTTTGATAAAGGATAGATTTTTTTAGTTTGAATTAAATTATTTAGTGCTTTTTGATATTCTTTCTGGTCGATAAAAATTTGAGCTCTACCAAATAAAGCACCAAAATGACGAGGCTCTAAATTTAACGTTTTTTCTATATCTATTAAGGATAAATCATACTCCTTCATTAAAAAAAGTACTGTTGCTCTTTTATTCCAAGCTTCAGACCAATTTGGATCTTCAAATATAATGTTAGAAAAAATTTTATATGCATACTTATGTTGGCCATTTTCCATAAGTTCAGTTCCTAACTCTAACTTATTAGTTAAAAATTGATTGTTTGGATGTAAATTCCACAAAGTCCAAATATTTTTTTCTATACTAATTGCTTCATCTAAATTTTTAGATTTTTTTAGATCTGAAAAATATTTTTCTAACTTATTTTTGTGATAAACTTCTGAAGCGTTTACTAAACCAAAACAAGAAGAATAAATCAAATTTATATATAAAATAATTTTAATAATATTTTTTATCATTTAGTTTTTTTTCAACTTTTGAATTTGATCCCAAGCACTATTTATTGCTCTCATTTTATTTTTGCTTTCCTCAATAACTTCTTTAGGAACTCCTTTGCTTAATAATAAATCAGGATGATGTTGCTTACTTAAATCAAGATATCTTTTTCTTATTGTTTGTAAATCATCATCCGGTTTACTTTCCAAAACTATATATGGGTTTAATTTATCTGATCCCTTTCTACTTTCTTTAATACTTTGGTATTGTGTCTCGCTTAAACCAAAAATTTTTGAAATATTTTCAATCATTTTAAGTTCAGATGAACTTACCTCACCATCAGACTCTGCTATATAGAATAATATGTTTATTACTTCTTCCAATACATTTATATTACCACTATAGAATTGAGCAATTTGTTGAGCATAAGGTTCATATCCAGCGCTTTCCTTTTTTGCTTGGTTAAATATTTTTCCAACCTGATCTAATTCATTATCTGGTATTTTTAATTTATCTTTAACTGCAATCAATTCCTCTTTGCTCACTTGGCCATCGGCTTTACTAAGTTTTGCAGATAGAACAATTAATGATAAAGCAAACATTTGCTGACTTTGTGCAGGATTAGAAAATCTTGCACTAGCTCTTGCTCTCGAAATTTTTCCACCTAAAAGCGAACCTAATAGCATCCCAAAAGGCCCTCCAAGTGAAAATCCGATCATACCACCAATTAAACTTCCCCAGATAGACATACTTTATATTTTTAATATAATTAAAATATTAAATGATAACAACTTTTTTAACATTAACTTTTATATTTTTAATATTCCTTTGGATTGTTTCATGGATAAATTATTACAATAAACTAGATAACAGATTAGGTAGTTCGATTTGGAGGTGGAGCTATGATTATCCGGTTCTTGGTAAAAGAGATATCTCATTTCTAGATGATAAAAAATTTGTAATACTCAGAAGAAAAAAAAACAAAATTATCACTTATATGTATTTGATCGTTTTTTTAGGGTTTTTAGTTTTAATGTCGTTTGTAAGCCAAATACTTCTAATTATTCAAAATTAATTCTTAAGTTGTTTTTTATTTTTAAGATATAAAAAAAAAGCTGCAACTTCGTAGGATAAAGAAAATAAATGATATAAAATCGGCAAGCTTAAAATTTTTCCAAGTAATTTAAATTTCGGCATACTTTTCCATAAAATTATAAAAGCCTTTGCACCTGAATATACCTTGCCATCTGATTTTACGTGTAATCTTCTCAGCAGGTCTTTAGCAGTTTTTTGAGTGTCTTTTTCAGCATTTTTGTTGTCTGTAATATCAATCCACTCCAGTTTCTTTATATCTTGATTTTTATAGACATTGATTTCAGAGCGACAAATAGAACAGGAATTATTGAAAAATATCTTCATATCTAAATATGCATATATTCATTATAAATAGATTTTAAATAAGCAAAAACGCCTAATTGAAAAAATTTAATTGTTTCTTAAATTACAAACATGTCAAAAATTCTTAAAAATAGCGAATTAGATGTTTCTAGTGCAAATAGTATTGTTTCAGAGACACTTAACAAGTGTGATGATGGTGAATTATATTTAGAGGACTCAAAGTCAGAAGCAATAGTATTGGATGATAACAAAATTAAATCATCTTCATATAACTCTAATTTGGGCTATGGCCTGAGAGCTGTAACAGGCGATGTAGTTGCATATTCTCATTCAAGTGATTTAACAAAAAAATCATTAAACGAGTCTAGTAAGAATTTAAAATCAACTTTATCTTCCTCAAATGGAACATACAATTTCGAAATTAAAAAAACGAATAAAAAATATTATACCGAGCAAGATCCTATTGAAGCAAAAAATTTTAAGTCTAAAATTGAAATTTTAAATCAAGTTAATGGATATGTAAGAAAAAAAGATAATTCAGTCAAACAAGTAACTGCAACTTTGTTAGGCGAACATAAATCAATTGAAATAATACGAAACGGTGGAGAAATATTAACAGATGAGAGACCACTTGTTAGATTTAATCTTTCAGTAATGCTTGAAAAGAATGGCAGAAAAGAAACAGCTGTTTATGGAATTGGTGGAAGACAAAACTACGATGCTTATTTGAAAGAGGCTGATTGGAAAAATGTATGTGACGAAGCCTTGAGGATTGCATCAGTAAATTTAAACAGCAAACCAGCACCCGCAGGTGAAATGCAAGTTGTGCTTGGCCCCGGTTGGCCAGCTATACTTATACATGAAGCTGTAGGCCATGGACTAGAAGGTGATTTTAATAGAAAAAAAACCTCTGCCTTTCATAACTTAGTTGGTCAAAGAGTTGCGAGTGAAGGGGTTACAATTATAGATGATGGCACATTAGAAAATAGAAGAGGTAGTTTAAGTATAGATGACGAAGGTACCCCTACAGAAAAAACTGTTTTAATAGAAAATGGAATTTTAAAAAATTTTATGCAGGATAGATTGAATGCGAGATTAATGAAAACAAAGTCAACAGGCAATGGTAGAAGAGAAAGTTATAAACATGTAGTTATGCCAAGAATGAGAAATACAATAATGTTAAATGGCAAACATACACAAGAAGAAATGATTAAATCTGTCAAAAAAGGAATTTTTGCAGTTAGCTTTGGAGGAGGACAAGTAGATATCACATCAGGTAAATTTGTTTTTAATTGTACTGAAGCTTATGAAATTTTAGATGGAAAAGTTGGCTCACCGATCAAAGGGGCAACCTTAATTGGCGATGGTCCTTCGGCTCTGAAAGAAGTTTTGATGGTAGGTAATGATATGATGTTGGATCCTGGCATTGGAACATGTGGTAAAGCTGGCCAAGGTGTGCCCGTTGGAGTAGGGCAACCATCTTTATTAATCAACAAGATGACTGTTGGTGGAACCCAACTTTAAATTAAATGTTAGAATATAATAATAATTTAGGTGATATCGTCGATCAATGTATATCAAAAGCTAAACAAAGTGGCGCAACTGATGTTGAGGTTGCTCTAATAAAAAATACATCAGAAACAGTAAGCTTTAGAAATAAAAAACTAGACGAGTCAGATAGGGCAGAAAATATTGGATTATCTCTAACCGCATACATTAATAAAAAAAGGACATCAGTATCATCCTCTAATTTAAATAAGGAAAACTTAGAAAAATTAATTGTTAGATGCATAGATGCAGCAAAAATTACACCAGATGATGATTTTAACTCTCTACCAGATAAAGAATTATTTTTTAAAAGCTCTAAAGAATTAGATTTGTTAGATGATACTCACATTGAAAATAGTAAAAAAATTGAATATTTAAAAGAGGCTGAAGAAGTTGCGTTTAAAAATCCAGAAATTGTTAATACTAATGGTTCATCATTCTCTGAAAGTAAAACTGAGGTGATATTAGGAAATAGCAAAGGATTTAAAAATGGTTATAAAACATCCAATTTTACTGCCTATTGTGAAGTTGTTTCAAAAAGCAACGGGAATATGGAAAGAGATTATGAGTATACTTCTAAAAGACATTTTGAAAATTTACTTAAACCAGTAGAATTAGGATCAAATGCTGCAAATTTTGCAATTAGAAAACTAAAACCTCAAAAAATAAATAGTGGGAAATTTACTGTAATATTTGATAAAAGAATTGCAAAAAATTTCTTAAACTATTTTAGTAATGCAATAACAGGTTCATCAATTTATAGAGGAACATCTTTTCTTAAAGATAAATTAAACAAAAAAATCTTTTCAGAAAACATTAATATTATTGATAGAAGTGACATTGAAAGAGGAAATGGATCGAAATATTTTGATAATGAAGGCGTTCAAATTCAAAACTTATCTTTAGTTAAAAATGGAGTATTAAACGATTATTTAATTGATACTTATTATGGAAGGAAATTAAACTTATCTTCAAACGGAAGAAGTGGAGGAACAACCAATTTATATTTTGAAAATGGAGATAGGAATTTAAAAGATTTAATGAATTCAAATAAAAAAATATTTTATATTACTGAAACAATAGGTCATGGAACAAACATTGTTACTGGAGACTACTCAGTAGGGGCAGCAGGCATGATGATAGAAAATGGAGAGTTTGCATATCCAGTGAGTGAGGTAACAATTGCTGGGAATTTGAATGATATGTTTAAAAGAATTATTTTGGCAAATGATTTGCAGTTTAATTATTCAACAAATTCACCTTCAATATTAATAGAAGATATTACTGTTGCTGGTAAATAATTATAAACTTTATTCAACATTTTTTAGAATATACTGCCACTTACCAAGTCTATTATATTCAACTTTTATAATAATATTTTTTTTGCTATCGAGCCAAATATCAAAATCTAATTTCTTATCCTCTTCTAGTTCTTCATCAGTAGATTTTAATTTAAAATGATCAACCTCAAAACTTTTATCGCCAATCTTTAGGGTTTCTTTTGAGATAAATATTACTTCTTGTTCTTTTACACTCCCCGACAAAGGACTGATTTGACTATTAGTAGTTAGTATTTTATGATTCCACCAATTTCCTACTATATTTTCTTTATCAGCAATCCCCTCATAGGATGAACCTATAATATTAAAATTATCATTTAATTTGTCATATTTTAAATTTACAAATTTTTTTTTATCATTTTGCATGGTTTCAGATTTAAATTCTATCAATTGATCATTTTGGTAACTCTCTTTACTTATGCTTTTTATAAAAAATAATTTTATTCCAGCTATTTTTACTTCAAATTGAGTTTCATTAGTAACCTCAAAAATATCTTCATAGCTTTTAAAAAAATAATTACTGTATCCAATTATTTCACCGTTTCTATAAATATCCATTTCTATTAACTTTAGGTTTTTATAATGGCCTGTGTGTGAATATAAATTTGAAAATGTACAAATTGAAATAATTAATGCTAAAACAATAGAGTGAAATTTAATTTTCATTCTTAAATTTTATATTAATTATTTATTATAAGATATATAAGAAATTATTATTTTATGTTTTTATCAATAAAAAAAATTCCTAAAACTAGTTGGAGCTCAAAATATCCATTTAATTTTAAGCCAAAGATTTCAACCTTTTTCTTTTTGTGCTTTGGTCTAACACTTTTTGGATTGGGTGAGGGCTTGCTGATTGTTTCCTTAAGTGGAGCTTCCCCGTGGAGTGTTCTTGCTCAAGGTATTTCTTTAAATGTAAATTATTCTATTGGAGTTATAACATTTATTATTAGTGTAGTTGTTTTAATAATGTGGATACCATTAAAACAAAAACCAGGCATGGGTACAATATTAAATGCATTAATTATAGCTGGAATGATTGATTTGTGTATTAATTTTGTTCCTTCTCCCGAAAGCTATATTTCACAAATAATTTTAGCAGTAGTTGCTGTACTCACAGTTGGTATAGGTGGCGGAATATATTTGGTTGCAAATTTAGGACCAGGCCCAAGAGATGGTCTTATGATTGGTTTGCAAAAAGTATCAAATTTACCAATTGCTGCTGTAAGAGCATTTATTGAAATTAGTGTTGTTTCTGTTGGGTGGTATTTAGGTGGTACAGTTGGAATTGGAACTCTATTGTTTGCATTTGGAATAGGGCCTGCCGTTGCTTTAGGGCTTTATCTGGTAGATAAGGTTTTTAACAGTTAATTTAGTATAAAAAAAAACCCCCAACACGTGGGGGTTTTTTAAATTTATTTTGTGTAAAAATTTGGGATTACATCATGCCACCCATGCCACCCATGCCACCCATTCCTCCTGGAGGCATTCCGCCAGCTGGACCTGCATCTTTTGGTTCTGGTTTATCTGCAACCATTGCTTCTGTAGTTACTAATAATCCAGAAATCGAAGCAGCATCTTGTAAAGCAGTTCTCACAACTTTTACTGGGTCAATGATACCTTCTTTAAACATATCAACGTATTGCTCAGTTTGTGCATCATAACCATGCGAGGGTTTATTTCCTTCAGTTAATTTTCCAACAACTACTGATCCATCTACACCTGCATTAGTTGCAATTTGTCTAATAGGTGCTTGAAGAGCGCTTTTAACAATTTCGACTCCAGCTTTTTGATCGTCACCTTTTACTTTGACTTTATCAAGCTCATGTGATGCATAAAGCAATGCACATCCACCACCAACAACTATTCCTTCTTCAACAGCTGCTCTTGTTGCATTAAGTGCATCTTCAACTCTATCTTTTCTTTCTTTAACCTCTACTTCAGTAGCTCCACCAACTTTAATAACAGCAACACCTCCAGCAAGTTTAGCTAATCTTTCTTGAAGCTTTTCTCTATCGTAGTCAGATGTTGTTTCATCGATCTGTTGTTTGATTTGTGTACATCTTGCTTCGATATCAGATTTTTTACCAGTTCCACTTACGATCGTACTATTCTCTTTATCCACTTTCGCTTTTTTAGCAGAACCTAAATCTGTTAACTTAACATTTTCAAGTTTTATACCTAAATCTTCAGATATTACTGTTCCTCCAGTTAAAATTGCAATATCTTCTAACATTGCTTTTCTTCTATCTCCAAATCCTGGAGCTTTAACAGCTACAACTTTTAAACCGCCTCTTAACTTGTTCACGACAAGAGTAGCTAAAGCTTCACCTTCTACATCCTCTGAAATTATCATTAATGGTCTTCCAGATTGCACAACAGCTTCTAATAAAGGAACCATTGGCTGGAGGTTTGTTAATTTTTTTTCATGCAAAAGAATTAATGGATTTTCCAATTCTGTTGTCATTTTCTCTGCGTTTGTAATGAAGTAAGGAGATAAGTATCCTCTATCAAATTGCATTCCTTCAACTACATCAAGCTCAGTTTCAATTCCTTTTGCTTCTTCAACAGTAATTACTCCTTCGTTACCAACTTTTTGCATTGCTTTGGCGATCATGTTACCTATTTCTTTATCACCATTAGCTGATATTGTACCGACTTGAGCAATTTCATCACTGTCTTTTACTTTTTTTGCAGATGAAATTAATTTTTCTTTAACAGTTTCTACAGCTGCATCAATTCCTCTTTTAACATCCATTGGATTCATGCCTGCAGTTACATATTTGCAACCTTCTTTAACAATTGCTTGAGCTAAAATTGTAGCAGTAGTAGTACCATCTCCAGCTTCATCATTTGTTTTACTTGCTACTTCCTTTACCATTTGAGCTCCCATGTTTTCAAACTTATCATCAAGCTCAATTTCTTTTGCTACAGAAACACCATCTTTTGTAGTTCTTGGTGCACCATAAGATTTGTCAATTACAACATTTCTTCCCTTAGGACCAAGAGTTACCTTTACGGTGTTAGCAAGAATATCAACACCCTTTAGCATTGCTGTTCTAGCCTCAGTGTCAAACTTTACTATTTTTGCCATATTATTCTCCTTACTTTACTTTAAATTATTTACCTGTTGAAATACCCATAATGTCTGACTCTTTCATTATGCTATATTCTTTACCATCGATTTTAATTTCAGTTCCTGACCATTTGCCAAATAGAACTTTATCTCCAACTTTAACATCCATTGGAATAGTTTTACCATCTTCAGTTTTGGCACCTCCGCCTACGGCAACTACTTTGCCTTCTTGTGGTTTTTCTTGAGCTGAATCTGGAATGATGATGCCTCCAGAAGTTTTTTCAAGGTTATCTAGAACTTCTATTAGCACTCTATCATGTAAAGGTTTAAACTTCATAAATTCTCCTATAAATATGTGAGGACATATAAATATAGTGCTGGACATTTTCAAGATGGTTATTGCTTTAAAAAATCAAAGAATATATAGCTTTTTTAAGTAACTTTAAAAAAATGGCTATTAATTTATCTGATAAAGGGTTCAAAAAAGTAGCGAATGACTTTGACCTATTTTTTATAGATATATGGGGAGTTATCCATAATGGTATAGCTTTAAATAGTGATGCAATTGATGTTTTATCTGAATTAGACAATTTAGGAAAAGAATATGTATTACTTACTAATGCTCCCAGACCAAACTCGGATGTTATTAGGTTTTTAAAAAAATTAGGATTAGATGATAAAAAGAGCCTGAAGGTTTACACTTCAGGACAATGTTCTCTAAATTATTTGAGCACAGAAAAAAAGGATCTCAAATTTTTTCATTTAGGTTCAACTAATGATATTGGATTATTTAAAAATTTTATATCATTAAAGCAAAAACGAGCTGAAGAGGCAGACTATTTGCTTTGCACAGGTTTATTTGATGAAATTGACGATATTGAATTTTATAAGAATTTTTTATTTCCTTTTAAAAATAAGGAAATGGTTTGTACTAACCCAGATTTAATTGTTGATAGAGGAGATGTTAGAGAATATTGCGCTGGATCAATTGCCAAAGTATTCGAAGAAATTGGAGGTATAGTTAAATATTTTGGAAAACCATATCCATTAGTTTATCAAAAATCTTCAAATATAAAAAACAAAAAAGTTTTATGTATTGGAGATAACTTAAATACCGATATAAGGGGAGCGAATATACAAAATTTTCATTCTCTACTAATTTTAAATGGTATTCATAAGAATGAAGATAAAAATCAATTAAATAAACTTTTCGAAAAGCATCAAGTTGATGTAGATTATATTCAACAAAATTTAAAATGGTAAAAAATGGAAGTTTTTAAAAATTTTAACATCCCTTATAAATATTTTAATTCAATTATACTTATTGGAAATTTCGATGGGTTACATATAGGACATCAAAAACTGTTTAAAAGAGCAAATGAATTCAAAAAAAAATATAAAAAAAAAATTGGGGTTATTACATTTAATCCTATGCCAAAAATGTTTTTTAATAAAAATTTAAAGAATTTTAAATTAATGAATATTTCTCAAAAAATAAATCAACTTAAAATGCAGAAAGTTGATTTTGTAATTGATCAAAAATTTTCTAAAAAGTTTTCGAAGATTAAAGCTGAATTTTTTGTTCAACATTGTTTGAATAAATTAATCAGAGCCAAATTTCTTTTTGTAAGCAATAACTTTAAATTTGGCAATAAAAGAGAAGGTGATGTAAATTTACTCAAATTTTATGAAAATAAATGTAATTATAAACTAATTATACCCTCTCCATTAAAAAAAAATAATAAATTAGTTTCTTCAACATTAATTAGAAAGCTTTTATCGAATGGAAATTTATCTAAAGCAAACAAATATTTAAGCCGAAATTGGGAAATTGAAGGCACTGTAGAAAAAGGTAGAAAAGTTGGTAGCAAAATTGGTTTTGCAACATGTAATATTGATATTGGAGAATATATAATTGCTAAACCAGGAGTTTATTCTGTGAGGGTAAAACTTGATAGAAGAAATAAAAAAATAAATGGAATAGCAAACTTAGGTTATCGACCTACTTTTAATCAAAAAAAAATATTATTAGAAGTTAATTTATTTAATTTTAACCAAAAAATATATAATCAAAAAATAAAAGTTGAATTTATTAAGTTTATTAGACCTGAAAAAAAGTTTAAAAGTATTAAAGAGCTGACAAATCAAATTAAAAAAGATATCAAAGTTGCGAATAAAAGTTTGAATTAAATCATGAGCAAAGAAAACCTGAATCTCCCAAAAACTGCATTTTCTATGAAGGCGAATTTGCCTTTAAAGGAACCTGAGCTCATTAATTTTTGGGATAAGATCAATTTATATGAAAATTTAAGAAACGATAGCAAGGGTAATGAAAAATTTATTTTACACGATGGTCCACCTTATGCAAATGGCAATATTCATATGGGCACAGCTTTAAATAAAATTCTTAAAGATATAATAACTAAATTTCATCAAATGGATAATAAAGACTCCGTATATGTTCCAGGTTGGGACTGCCATGGTCTACCAATAGAGTGGAAAATAGAGGAGCAATATAAAAAAAATAAAAAAAATAAAAATGAAGTTCCTGTAGTTGAATTTAGAAAAGAATGCAGAGATTTTGCAAATAAGTGGATTAAGGTGCACAAAGATCAATTTAAGAGGCTAGGTGTAATTGGAGATTGGGAAAACTATTATTCCACAATGAGTTTTGATGCAGAGGCACAGATTGTAAGAGAGCTTGGAAAATTTCTAAAAGAAGGAAGTCTTTATAAAGGTTACAAACCTGTTTTATGGTCAACTGTAGAGAAAACCGCATTATCAGATGCAGAGGTTGAGTATATGGACCACACTTCTGATACGATTTATGTATCCTTTATAATTAAAAAAACAGATGTAAAAGATTTAGAGGGTTGCCAAATTGTTATTTGGACAACTACCCCATGGACTATTCCAGCAAATAAAGCTTTAGCTTATAATGAAAGCTTAAAATATTTAGTAATAGAATTAGAAGATGATAATGATTTTTATAAAAATAAAGTTGTAGTAGCTAAAGATCTTTTAGAATCTTTTATCAATGAATGTAAAATTGAAAAATATAAAATACTTAAAGAATTACCTGGAAAAATTTTTAAAGGGGTAGTTTGCAATCATCCTTTTTTTGATATTGGTTATGATTATGATGTTCCAATGTTAGAAGCAAGATTTGTTACTACAGAGCAAGGAACCGGTTTTGTCCATTGTGCTCCAAGCCATGGTCCTGATGATTTCAATTTATGTATAAACAACGGTATTAAAGCGTTAGAGACCGTTGATGATGATGGTAGATATACAAAACATATTTTAGAATTTGAGGGAACTCATATTTTTAAAGCAAATCCAATAGTGATCGAAAAGTTGAAAGAGATGAAAAGATTACTTGCAAATGGAAAATTAAAACATTCATATCCACATTCATGGAGATCAAAGGCACCTTTAGTTCATAGAGCTACCCAGCAGTGGTTTATTTCTATGGAAAGCCATGGTTTAAGAAAATTAGCACTAAAAGCACTTGACGAAACAAAATTTTATCCAAGCAAGGGCAAAGAAAGAATTAAATCTATGATTGAAACAAGGCCTGATTGGTGTGTTTCTAGACAAAGAGTTTGGGGTGTTCCGCTACCAATTTTTGTTTCAAAAAAAGATAATAAAGTTTTAATAGATGATGAAGTATTTGAAAATATCGCAAAGATTTATGAAAAAGAAGGTTCAGATTGTTGGTTTTCAGATGACTTTCAGAGATTTTTAGGAGAGAAATACAAATCAGAGGATTATGTTCAATCTAAAGATATTGTAGAGGTTTGGTTTGATAGTGGATCAACACACTCTTTCGTATTAGAAAAAAGAGAGGATCTTAAGTGGCCAGCATCAATGTATTTAGAAGGTTCAGATCAACATAGAGGATGGTTTCATTCATCTTTATTAGAATCTTGTGGCACTAGAGGCAAAGCACCTTTTGAATCAATTTTATCACATGGATTTGTAGTTGATGGAAAAGGTCTTAAAATGTCAAAATCTTTAGGAAATGTAATTGCTCCTGAAGAAATTTTAAAAAAATATGGAGCAGATATTTTAAGAGTTTGGGTTGCAGCTTCAAATTACGCAGAAGACCTTAGAATTGATTATTCAATACTTGAGCAACATGCTGAAGCATATAGAAAAATAAGAAACACTTTCAGATATATATTAGGAAATCTTAATGATAAATTTTCAGAACAAAGTTTTAACCAAATTGATATAAATAAACTTCCAGAATTAGAGCAATATATGCTCCACAAGTTATCTATTTTAAATGAAAATTTTCACAAAAATTTTAATAATTATACATTTCATAATTTATATAAAGAATTATTAAATTTTTGCACAGTAGATCTTTCAGCATTTTATTTCGACATAAGAAAAGATACTCTTTATTGTGACAATATAAATTCTGAAAAAAGAAAAAACTGTATTACATTATTGAATGTGCTTTTAGATTGCTTGCTTAAATGGTTTGCTCCAATTCTTTCTTTTACAACTGAGGAAATCTATTCATTAGTAAGTAAAAATAGTAATGATAGTATTCACTTAAAAAAATTTATTAAAACACCTGAAAATTGGAAAAACAAAATTTTATATGAAAAATGGGAAAAATTAAAAAAAGTAAGAGATATAGCAAATATAAGTATTGAAAGTAAAAGAGCAGATAAGTTAATAGGGTCAAGTTTAGAAGCAAATATTATAATTAAACTTAATAAAGATTTATATAATATTGCTAAAGATTTTGATTTTTCTGAACTTTGTATTACGTCCGGAGCAGAAGTTTTGCTTGATAATGCTTTAAATGAGGAAATTTATGTAGAAACCTATAAGGCAGAAGGAAATAAATGTAATGTTTGCTGGAAAATAAGAAAAGGTAAATGTGAGAGACATGGATAATTTATATTTAACAATATGATAAAAAAAGAATTTATTTTAAATTTTTTAATAATTTTTTTTATTTTTTTTTTAGACAGAATTTCTAAAATTTATGTTTTAAATATAGCTCAAAGTAATGAAATATTTGATATTTCAATTAATCCATTCTTAAATATTATATTAGTTTGGAATTCAGGAATAGGTTTTGGTCTATTCCAACTCGATAACGCAATAACATACAATATTATTACAACTTTAATCTTAACAGTAAATTTAGTAATAATTTATTTATTATTTATTGCAGACAAAACACAAAAAATTTTTTTTTCAATGATTTTAGGCGGTTCTTTTGGCAACTTATACGATAGAGTTAATTATTCAGCAGTACCAGATTTTATTGATCTAAATTATAATGGTTATCACTGGTTTGTTTTCAATGTTGCTGATATATTTATAACAATTGGAATATTTACATTAATATTTTTAGAAATATTCAAAAAAAAAAATGAAAAATAACTTTATAATAATCTTAGTATTATTTTTTTTTATATCTGCATGCACAGGTAATGTAAAACGATCTGATAAAGCAGACGAATTTTTAATTGAAAAGAAAAATCCCCTTGTAATGCCGCCCGATATTGACGATTTACCTACACCAAAAGGAGAGGCACAATCAAATAACGATGACTTTAATTTTGAAAAAAAATTAAAATCACAACAAAAAACTAAAACAAATTCAGTAACAACATCTAGCGGAACGCTCCAAGAATCTATAATTAAAAAAATAGAACAATAATGGACAAAAATATAACTTTAGTAAATTTTGATCAGAAAATTAAATTTAAAGATAAAACAAAATTAATAAAATATTTAAAAAAAATTGATACTGAAATTTGGCCAAAATTTTTAATCAGCTTTAAAAAAAATTATAAATATAGCTATAACCAAAAATTTATAAATAAATATAAGAAGTTCAAGGATATTAATATTATAGGAATGGGTGGATCTTGTTTGGGTGCAAAAGCAATATATAATTTTTTAACGAATAAGATAAAAAAAAAATTAGTTTTTTTTGACAATCTTAATTTAAAAAATAAAAGCAAAAAAAAAGTATTAAATATAATAATTTCTAAGTCAGGAAATACTTTGGAAACCGCCTCAAACTTTAGTGCTATTTATCACAAAACAAATAAAAATATTTTTATCACAGAAAAAACAAACAATTACTTACAAAATTTAGCTGAAAAGCTTAAGTCTGAAGTAATAGAACATAAAAACTTTATAGGTGGAAGATTTTCAGTTTTGTCAGAAGTAGGAATGTTGCCCTCGCAACTCATGGGTTTAGATGAAAGTAAATTTAAACAGTATAACAATTTAATTATAAAAAAAAATTTTTTACAACAATTGACTCATAACGTTTTAAGTACATTTAATTTTATAAAAAAAGGAAAATTTAATTCAATAATTTTAAATTATGATCCAAATTCTGAAGATTTGTTTAAATGGTATCAGCAACTAGTCTCTGAAAGTTTGGGCAAAAAATCAAAAGGAATACTTCCAATAATTTCCTCAATGCCAAAAGATAATCATAGTGTACTTCAATTATATTTGGATGGCTTTAAATCAAATTTTTTTACATTATTTATAGTCAAGGATTCAAATACTTTAAAGTTTAACAAACAAGCTTTAGGAAGTAATTTTAAATTTTTAAAAAACAAAAGAGCTTTTGATATATTAAATGCCCAACGTGTTGCTACTGAAAACATATTTAAAAATAAAAAAATACCATTTAGATCTTTTTTTATTAAAAAAAGAGATGAAGAAACATTGGGTAAGCTTTTTTGTTTTTTTACACTAGAGGTAATTTTGTTATCTAATTTATTAAAAATTAATCCTTTAGATCAGCCTGCAGTAGAACAAGTAAAAAATGAAACATTTAAAATACTTAAATATTAAAATAACCAAATAATATTTTTGAAGTTCCATAAATTTCCTGCCTTGAAATTTTAAAATTTTTTTCGAATTTATCAAAAGTTTTGTTATGTCTATGAATTATTATTAACGTATTTGAATTTAATAATTTTGAACTAAATAAGTTTTCTAAAGTAATATTTATATTCTTATCTCTGTAAGGTGGGTCTAAAAATATAATATTAAAATTTTTTTTTATTTTTTCAAATATATTTTTATTATAAATACTCTCATTATAAACTTTAACTTTTTTTGAAAATTCTAAATTATCAATATTTTTCATCAATAATTTAACTGTTGGCTTGTAGTTTTCGAAAAACACTACTTCTTTTGCGCCTCTTGAAATTGCTTCTAAACCAAATGATCCAACACCTGAAAATAGATCTAAAATTTTACATTGATCGATCTCTAAATCGATTAAGTTAGAATGTTTTATAATATTAAATATTGCCTCCCTAACCATATCTTTTAATGGTCTTGTTTTCTTATCTGTTGGTGTTAATAATTTTTTTCCTTTTGCTATTCCTGAAATTATTCTCATTATTTATCTATAACTCTGAAACCTATATCTTTTCTATAAAAACCATTTTCCCAATTTAAATTTTCAATTAATTTAATTGAATTGCTTCTCGCGGATTTAAAATCGTTATCAAGTGAAACAAAATTTAATACTCTTCCTCCAGTTGAAAAATATTTTTCCTTATAAAATTTTGTTCCCGCATGGAAAATATATTGGTTTTCACTATTTTCATAATTTTCTAAATTTTTGATTAATACATTTTTTTTATAATCATCTGGATATCCTTTTGAGGTAAGGACAACACAAATACTTTTTTTATTTTTCCACTTAATTTCCTCATTGATTAAATCACCTTCTATACATTTATTGATTAACCCTGCAAAATCATTTTCTAATAAAGGTAAAATTGTTTGGCATTCTGGATCACCCATCCTTACATTATATTCTATCAAATATGGGTCATTATTTTTAATCATTAAACCTGCATATAAAAAACCAACATAAGTACCACCATTTTTTTTTAAATGATTCAAAGTAGGTAAAATAATTGTATTTATAATTTTTTTTTCAAGATCCTTGTCAATAAGTCTTGAAGGACTGTAAGCTCCCATTCCCCCAGTATTTTTCCCCTTATCACCTTCAAAAACTCTTTTATGATCTTGAGCTGTATTAAAAATTTTAAATGTTTTGTTATCGTAGAGGATAAAAAAACTCATCTCTTCTCCACTCAAAAAATCTTCTATTAAAATTTCATCTGCTTTACCAAATTTACCACCAAAAATTTCCTCAGTTGCTATCTTAGCATTTTGAAAATTTTCACAAATATAAACACCCTTACCAGCCGCCAGTCCATCAGCTTTTACAACTAAAGGATATACTTGATCTTTTAAAAAATTGATCGAGGATTTGAAATCTTTAAAGATTCTAAAATTTGCAGTAGGTATTTTCTCTATTTCGCAGATTTTCTTTGTAAAAATTTTTGACCCTTCTAACTGAGAGCAGTATTTATCTGGACCAAAAACTCTTAAATTATTATTTCTCAAAAAATCAACAATACCTTTTACCAACGGCTCTTCAGGCCCAATAATTGTAAAATCAATTTTTTCTTTAATTAAAAAAGACTTTATTTTTTCAAAATTTTTAAGATCAATATTAATATTTTCAGCAATTTTTTTTGTTCCACCATTTCCAGGAATACAAAATATTTTTTCCACCTTTGAAGAGATATAAATTTTTTGGCAAATTGCATGCTCTCTTCCACCACTACCAATTATTGCAATTCTCATGTATACTTTTTTATATAATGGATGGCAAAATAGCTAGATTAAAATATTTAGATAATTCTTTTGAAATTATTGAAAATGGTACTCATGTCATCTGTGCCGTTTCAGGAAAAAAAATATTATTAGAAAATTTAAATTATTGGAATGTAGATCTTCAAGAAGCTTATTTTTCTCATATAGAAGCTAACGATAAAAGAGAAAAAATTAAATAAATTTATTTCCATCTATTATGGGTTAATATCCATTGAGAAGGTTTATTTATAATCATTTTTTCAAGTATTTTATTTAATTCTAAAGTAATTTCTTCTATACTTAAATTGTTGTCAAATTTAATTGGTTTTTTTATGGTTAAATTAAATTTAATATTATCTTGTCTTTCAATATAAACAGGCACAATTTCACAATCAAATTTTTTAATTATTTGAGCAGGAATTGTTGTAGTTAATGCTTCTTTTCCAAATAGATTAGACCTAATTCCTTCAGAAACTCTTTGGTCGATCATAAGAGCAACTGAATAATTTTTATTAAGATAATTTAATAATTCTCTAGTTCCACCTATCCCTTTTTTAATTTGGTTTTTGCAAATATATTTTATTCTAATTTTTTCCATCACTTTATTCAAAAAAATATTATTTAATGGTCTATAAATTGCCGAAATTTTAACACCAGCATTGTCCAAAAACATTGCCATCAATTCAAAATTATTAAAATGACCAGAAACAAATACCACCTTTTTATTTTTTTCCTTTATTTCACTTAAATAATTATTGCCTTCAATATTTACATATTTTCTTAAGTTACCTTCTCTAAAATTTTTTAAATAAACATACTCTGATAGTATTCGCCCATAGTTAGAAAATACCTCATCTACTACCTTGTCTTTATTTTCAATTTTTATATTTAAATTTTTTTCAATAATATCCAGATTTTTTTTTATAATTTTATCTGTCTTAATAATTCTTCCAAATATTTTTCCAATATTTGAGCCCAGATTAGATGAATTTTTGTATCCTATTATTTTAAATATAAAAAATAATGTCATAATTAAAATGAATTGAATAAAATATTTAATTATTTTCATAAATTTTTAAAAATATATTTCTTAAAATCTAAATTGTTATCTATTAATAAATCTATTTTAGTAAACTTTATATCAAATTTTTTAAATTTTTTTATTTTCACATAATCTTTCTCAGTAGTTATTATTTTTAGTTTATTTTTTTTTGCTATTTCAATTATTTCTTTAATATCAGAAATTTTATAATCGAAATGATCAGGAAAAATCTTTTTTTTTGCAACTTTAATTTTATTGTTTCGCAAAAGTTCAAAGAAATTTTCTGGAGTTCCAAGTCCACAAAAAGCTAAATATTTTGATTTTAAATTAAATTCAAATTTGTTCTTTAAAAAATATTTTCCATAAAATATTTTTATTTTATCGTTATGAAATTTGATATTCTTTTCGAGTTCACTATTCTTTTTTCCATTGATAAATGCAACATTGTAATTTTTTAATTGACTTAAATCTTCTCTTAATGGTCCTGCTGGTAAAATTTTATTATTTCCTACACCACTAATGCTACTAAAACATACTATAGATAAAGAATATTTAATGGACTTATCCTGTAAACCATCGTCAAAAATTGCTATATTTTTTTTTGAAGTTTCAATTTTTTTAAGTCCATCGAGCCTTTTATTTGGTAAAATTAAATTTGTTCTTTCTGCGAGTAGCTTTTGTTCATCGATTTGATCTTGATAATATTTTTTTATTACAAAAGTTTTATATTTCTTAACTAATATTTCATTTATCTTAATAACTAATTGAGTTTTTCCTGTCCCACCTAAGTATATGTTTCCTATACATATTGTCGGATTATTAGATTCATAAGAATTTTTAAAACTTTTAACAAATATTAAAAATCTAGTTATAAGTGTAAACGGCAAAAGTATAAAAACAATTAAACTATTTTTGTTCCAAAAGTTTGGTTTTAAGAATTTCACTTTAAATTAATTTTATAATTTCAAAATATGTTGAATTTAAAATTTTTTCTCCATATTGCATAATTATTTTATTACCAGGTATTAATTTTTTATTATCTAATGAATTTTCTATTATCTTTATCCCCTTATTATAATTAAAAAATTGTTTCGAAATTTTCATCGTGTCTAATTTTTTATATATTTCATTAAAATTATGTATATTAGGACCATGAATAATTTTACATCCAAATTTTGCGGGTTCTAATGGATTTTGTCCACCATGCTTAATTAAAGAGCCACCCATAAAAACTAAACTAGATACTCTGTAAAATTTATTTAACTCACCATATGTATCTATAATAAAAATATCTACATTAGAATCTATTATTTCGCTAGAACTTCGCAAATGAACTTTTAGTGAGAGTTTTTCTGCTTCTTTTTTAATCTCGTTCGCTCTTTCAATATGCCTTGGAATAATTAAAGAAATTATATTTTTAAATTTTTTGTTAAATTTAAAATATAAATGATTTTGAAAGATAAAATTTTCCTCATTAAAATGAGTGCTTGCAGCTGTAATTAAAATTTTCTTAGTTTTTAAAAAATTACTTGTTTTTTTATCCAAAACTTCATTTATTACTTTTTTGCTCGTTGAAAATTTTAAATTTCCAATATTATAAATTTTTTCTATACCTAGTATCTTTAGACGTTTAAATGTCTCATTATTTTGAGAAAAACATTTATCAAATTTATTGAATATTTGACGAGAAAAATTTTTAATCTTTTTCCATTTTTTAAAGGATCTGAGTGTCATTCTTGCATTTAATAAAATAAGTTTTATTTTTTTATGTTTAGCTCTATTTATTAAATTTGGCCAAATTTCCGATTCACACAAAAATAGAATTGAAGGTTTCCAATAATTTAAAAATTTTTCAATTATTAAAAAATTGTCTATTGGAAAAAATTGATGGACAGTTTTTTTTAGTTTAAGTTTTTCAAAAATTTTTGAAGAGCTTAATGTTGTAGTAGTAATTAGTATTTGTTTTACTTTTGGTGATAGTTCTAACTTTTCAACTAATGGAATTATACTTAACAGTTCACCAACACTAGAACAGTGAAACCAAATTAATTTTCCTGATAATCGTTTTTTTGAGTTGATTGCATATCTTTCAGAAAATCTATAAATATTTTCTTTACCTTTTAGTATTCTATATAAAATTATTATAGGAGAAATTAGTAAAAATAATTCACTAACTATTCTATAAATTAATTTCATTATTTTTTGCTAATTGTTTTTGATAAAAGTTTTTATATATATCTGACTTGTTCAGTAAATTTGCATGATCTCCTTCTGCAACTACTTTTCCACCATCTATAACATAAATTTTATTAGAATTAATTACAGTAGATAATCTATGAGCAATTACTAATGTGGTTCGACCTTTAGTTAAATGATTTATAGCATTTTGGATCTTTTCTTCTGTTTCAGAATCAAGAGAGGATGTTGCTTCATCTAATAATATAATTTTACTCTTTTTTAACATCGCTCTAGCTATAGATAATCTTTGTTTTTCACCTCCAGACAATCTAACACCATTTTCACCAATTATAGTTTCATATCCATTTGGCATTTTGTTAATAAATTCATCACAATTAGAAAGTTTGGCCGCCTCAAAGATTTCATTATCAGACGCATCAAGCTTTGAGTATTTGATATTATTTTTAATAGTATCATCAAACAATGTTGTGTCTTGGCTGACTAAAGAGATGTTTTCTCTTAATGAACTTAAGGAAAAGTTTTTAATAAGCTGATTATCAATCAAAATATCTCCAGCAAAAGGTTCGTAGAATCTAGGAATTAAATTCATGATAGTAGATTTTCCAGCTCCACTGTGACCAACTAATGCTGTCATTTCCCCACTACTTATTTTTAAGTCTATATTATCTAATATTTTATTTTCTACATTTTCGTACTTGAAACTTATTTTTTTAAATTGAATGTCTCCTTCATTAAATAATAATGCTTTATCAGCATTTTTATCTATTTGTTTTGTGTCAATCATAGGCAAAATTCTTTTTGCAGCTGATATTCCTTGGAAAACACCCATGTTTAGTGTAGCCAAGGTTCTTACAGGCTGATAAGCCAACATCATTGCAGCTAAAAACGAGAAAAAATTATTAATTTCTAATTCATTTTTTAAAATTAAACTTCCCGCGTAATAAATTAAACCTCCAATCATTAAACCTGTTAATGTTTCCATAATTGGAGTAGCTCTTGTCATAACTATTTGAATTTTGACAACTTTTTCTTTGAACTTATCTATAAATTTATTTGATCTTTCGCCTTCATAATTTTCCCTTAGAAATATTTTAATAATTTTATGATTTTTGATTACTTCAAGAAAAAATGTATTTAGATGTCCCGATGCTTCTTGGGATTCAGTTGTCACTTTTCCTATTCTTTTACCCAAAGATTTTGCCGCAATAGATGCAAGAGGTATCATTATGATAGCAAACAATGCAAGTTTCCAATTTTGATAAAACATTACACTAATTAAACCAATTAACGTAAGTGTATCCTTTGTTATCAATAATATAGTATCAGTAACAAGTTTTTTAATTAAACCAGTATCATAACTTAAGTTCGATAAAAACTTTCCAGAGTGCTTTTTATCAATTTCCTCTAAACTTAAATTTAAAATCGAATCCATAACTTGGAATTGTAATATTTTTTGTATTTCACCCCCAACTTTAATTAAAATGACTTTAGCGGTATATAAAGAAATACCTTTAGCTGAAAACGCCGCAACTATTGCAATTGGAATCAACAACATTAAATCTTTATTTTTTTCAATGAAAATTTTTTTAATTGCAGGATCTAATAGATAAGCAATCGCAGAAGTACTAATTGCTACTAATATTGAAAAAAATATTGAAAGAATAATTTTTCCGATAAATTTTTTTGTATAATCTTTATATAATCTTTTTAAGATTTCTAAATTTGTCATTAGTTAAATTTTACCAATAATAATGTTTGCTAATATTATTAACCCTAAAAAATTATTACTTTTAAAAATATTTAAACATTTAAGCTTATTTGATTTATCAAATTTAATTATTTGAAAAAAAAACAAATGTATTGCTACAATCAATATTCCTATAAAAAAATAAGTATTAAATTCTAAAAATAATCCCATAATAAAATTTGTTAAGATAAAAATAAAGTAACATATTGACAGAAAAATTTTTGGATTCTCACTAAATTTAATTGATGTCGATTTTACTCCTATTATTTGATCATCTTCAATATCTTGAAATCCGTATATAGTGTCGTAACCCAATGTCCAAAATATGGCGCCAAAATATAATATAACCGGAACTATACTTATACTTTCGTTAATTGAGGTCCATCCAAGAATTAAACCATAATTAAATGTCACCCCTAAAAATAATTGTGGCCAGTATGTGTATCTTTTCATTAGCGGGTAAGTAAATGCAAATGGCATTGATATAATCGCTAATAAGATTGTTAGTTTATTAAAATTAATTAAAACCACAAAAGCTATTAGGCACAAAACAAATGAATAAATTAATGAGGTTTGAACTGAAATTTTTCCTGATGCAATAGGTCTATTTTTTGTTCGTTCGACTTTAGAGTCAAAATCTTTATCTGCAATATCATTAATTATACATCCTGCAGATCTCATCAAAATAGACCCACAAAAAAATAGAAAAAAATAAAACAAATATTGTTCGTAACCACTTTTAAAATCATAAGCAATTGTCATTCCCCACGTACATGGCCAGAAAAGCAACATATAACCTATTGGTTTTTTTAGTCTTGTTAATTCAAGGAAGATACTTATATGAGACATACAATTTACTAAATAACAAAGATTTTTTAATAAGCAATTCTAATCGTCATGAATATTGATTACACAGTAGTAGCTTTAATGTTTCCAGCTATTCCATTAATAATGAATGTATACTCGACTAGGTTTCATACTCTTAGTGCTTTAATTAGAAAAATTCATGACGAGTATGTTTTTGAAAAACACACACCACCTGAATGGAAGGATCAGCTTAAAAATTTAAACGATCGAGTGGTAGTATTAAAATATTCCATCATGTTTGGAGCCTTTGGATTTCTATTCAATATGGTCACTGTTTTTGCTCTTTATTTAGATGAATTATTTATAGCCAGAATAATTTTTGGATCTTGTTGCTTGTCAGTAATGATTTCTATTATTTTTTTTATAAGAGAAATACAAATATCCACAAGAGCTTTAAGACTTCATATATCAGATATGGATGATCAGTTTAGGGAATAATTACGGCTGGACCTAAAATTTT
This sequence comes from Pelagibacteraceae bacterium AG-426-G09, assembly GCA_003210075.1. GTDB lineage: Bacteria > Pseudomonadota > Alphaproteobacteria > Pelagibacterales > Pelagibacteraceae > Pelagibacter. The sequence continues at coordinate 40,911 of QCNR01000004.1, read as the reverse complement.
TCTACCTTCTAATTCTTTGTGGGCATCGACTATATTTTCTAGCTTATACTCTCTAAAAATTTTTACTTTAACTTTTCCAGAGGTTACTTTTTCAAATAAAATTTTAGATGCTTCATCAAGCTCTTCTTTTGTACTTAAATATTGTTGCATAGAGGGTCTTGTTAAATAAAGACCTTTTGGTTGAATTAACTTTGGAATATTTATATCAGACAATGGTCCAGAAGCATTTCCAAAAGAAACCATCATACCTCTAATACTTAAACATTCTAAAGAACCTTCAAGTGTATTTTTTCCAACACCATCATAAACAACTGGAATACCTTTCCCGTTCGTAATGTCCAAAACTTTTTTTGCAAAATTTTCCTTATTATAATTTATTACATGGTCATAACCATTATTTTTAGCATTTTCAATTTTGTCATCTGAACCAACTGTTCCTATAACCTGGCAACCTAAACTTTTAGCCCATTGACCAAATATTTGACCGACACCACCTGCGGCCGCATGAAATAAAACTGTTTCATGTTTTTTTACAGGGTATGTCTTATGTAATAAATAAAAAGTAGTTAAGCCTTTTGTCATTAAAGTTGCGGCTATTTTTAAGTCAACGCTATCAGGAACTTTTACTAAATTTTTAGTAGGATAATTTCTATGAGTTGAATAAGAGCCTAAAGGTGCTCCAGCGTAAGAAACTCTATCTCCAACTTTGAAATCTTTAATGTTTGAACCAACTTCAGTAATTACCCCAGCTCCTTCAGCACCAATTCCTGTTGGTAGCTTCAAGGGATATAATCCTGATCTATGATAAGTATCAATATAATTTAAACCAATTGCCTTATGTTCAATTGTAACTTCATCTGCTTTTGGTTTTTCTAGTGAAAAATCCTTAAGTTCTAATACTTCTGGACCACCATTTTTTGAAATCTGTATTTCTTTCATCTATTTTACAAATGTACCACTATGGTAATCTTCTATAGCTTGAAGTATCTCCTGCTTTGTATTCATTACAAATGGACCACCTCTGGCTATTTGTTCACCAATTGGTTTGCCAGAGATTAATAAAAATTTTGCGTTAGATAAAGCCAAAACTTTTAAATTTTTTCCTCTTGTTAAAAGTATCAATTTAGAGTCTTTAACTTTATCGTGATTTTGATTTCCGATTCTTATTTCACCATTTATTAGATAAATAAATGAGTTATGTGTTGAAGGAATTTGAAAACTAAATTCTTTTTCTTTTTTTAATTCTATATCAAAGTAAATTGGATCTATATTGTGTTTTTTTATTGGACCCTCCGCATTCTCAAATTTACCTGCAATTACTGTAATTTTTTTTTCATCATCTTTATGAACCGACATTTGATCTGCGTTAATATAAATATACTCAGGTTTGCTCATTTTCATTTTTGCTGGCATGTTAATCCATAATTGAAACCCATGAAGTTTGCCTTCTTTCATTGCGGGCATTTCAGAATGGATAATTCCACTACCAGTTTTCATCCATTGGACATCTCCCGCGGTCATTTTACCTTGACCTCCTGTGCTGTCTTTATGTTCAAAATCTCCAGCCAGCATATATGTTACTGTTTCAATTCCTCGATGCGGATGAGGAGGGAAGCCGGCAATATAATCCTCTTTATTTTCTGATCCAAACTCATCTAACATTAAAAATGGATCAAAGTAATTTGGTTCTACACCAATGCTTCTTTTTAATTTTACACCCGCGCCATCTGTTGCGGGTGTTGGATTAATTATTTGATTTGCTTGAATCTCAGACATGACCTTTATATAATTCCTTATATTATTTAATCAAGACTTTCACTATGAATAATAGAGCAAAAACTATTATAGATTTTTGGTTTGTAAAAACTCCATCTGAAAAAAGATTTAAAAAAGATGAAGCATTTGATCTTGAAATAAAAAATAATTTTATGGAAGATCACAATTTAGCTAAATCGGGTGACTATGAGGATTGGCTTAATACACCAAAAGAGTGTTTGGCTTTAATTATAATACTTGATCAATTTTCACGAAACTTATTTAGAGATAAAAAAGAGGCATTCGACCAAGATCACAAAGCAAGATTAGCGGTAAATCAAGGAATATATTTAGGTCATTTAAAAGAACTTAACGAAGTAGAAAGATTATTTTTTCTTTTACCTCTAATTCATAGTGAGGAATTAATCGATCATGAAAGAGCATATGCTTTATTAGATAAATATCTAAAAAATCATCCAGATATAGAAAATATTAAAAAATTTTGGGTCGATCATACACGGGCAATTGAAAAATTTAGGAGATATCCACACAGAAACAAAATATTAGGAAGACAATCAACCAATCAAGAAATTGAGTTCCTAAATGGCCCAAACTCATCTTGGTAATAAAAGTAAATTATTTAGATCACTTAAATTTTTTACTTCTGCTATTGGTTTATAATCTAAATTATCAAATATATTTTTATTCCTATTTACCCAAACTGCATTAAATCCAAAGTTACCTGCTGCAGATACATCCCATGTATTTGAGCTTAAATATACAAATTGATTTTTTTCAATCTGATATTTTTTAATCGGAATGTTATAAACATTTGGATGAGGTTTATATATTTTTACTTCCTCAATAGATAATACATCATCAAAAATACTTTCTAAATTATTATTACTGACTAATTCCTTTAAGAGAGACGGTGTTCCATTTGAAAGAATTGCAAGTTTGTATTTTTTTTCTTTAAGTTTTTTTAAAGTTTCTTTGACTTCAGGAAAAGTTGATAGAACTTTATAAAGATCTAATAATTCATTTCTCATAGATTCAGCGACTCGAAAAACTTTCATTGATTTATCTAAACTTTGTTCAGTAACTTTCCAAAAATCCTGGTGTCTGCCCATTAGGCTTCTTAGCCATGTGTACTCAAGCTGGGTTGTTCTCCAATAATTTGCAAATGACTCCCATTTTTCTCCAATTTTATTTTTGCATTTTTTTGCAGCTGAATTAACATCAAAAAGTGTTCCATATGCATCAAAAATAATTGCTTTGATATTTTTCATAAAACTTTTAATTTAATTATATGTCTAATATTAGATTATTTTACTCAGAAAGTTTATCCAATAATTTAATTGGAAAATTAAATAAAGACCAGTCTAGATATTTAACTTCTGTAATGCGACTAAAAACTAATCAAGAATTTTCTCTTTTTAATAAATCAGGTGAGTGGAACACAAAAATTTTATCTATAAATAAAGGTATTGTAGAATTTGAGGCTCAAAATCAATTGAGAAAATCAATCCAAGAAAGAGAAATATGGTTAGTGTTTGCACCTATTAAATCAAATTATTTTAATTTTATGTTGCAGAAAGCAACTGAAATTGGAGTAACAAAACTTTTCCCAATAACTACTGAGAGAACAATAGTAAGAAAAATAAATGAAGATAGATTAAATAAAATTTTAATTGAGGCTGCAGAACAAAGTAACAGAATAACTGTTCCATCAATTGAAAAAATTCAAAAGTTAGAGAAATTTTTAAACGAAAATAAAAATATAAATTTAGTATTCGGAGATCTAAATACTCAAAATAAAAAAATTGAATTAAATGATCCTTTAAAACCAATTGCTGTATTAATTGGTCCAGAGGGAGATTTCTCTGAGGTAGAGAGAGCAAAGATTCTTAAATTTAATGGAGTTCAATCGATTAAGTTAAATGATAATATTTTAAGATCGGAAACTGCCGTAATATCGTCGTTATCTATTATAAATTATCTGATAAATTGATAAATTGTCGCGAATATTAAAGTGTATTTTTTCTAAATTGGTCATATATAAGTTTTAGAAATGAAAAAAATACTAACAATTATCGCTCTAATAACTGCACAACCATCTTTAGTTTTTGCTAACCAACCTAAAAATTGGCAGCTAGGCTTTCAAGATGCAGCCTCTCAAACTATGCGAGACATTGTTTGGTTCCATGATTATATGTTAATGCCAATCATTGTAGCCATAAGTGCATTTGTTTTGTTTTTAATGCTTTATGCAATGGTAAGATTTAGAGCATCAAGAAATCCTAATCCTTCAAAAAGAACACATAATGTTTTAATTGAAATAATCTGGACGCTTGTACCATGTTTGATTTTAATAGTAATGGCTGTGCCATCTTTCAAAGTTTTATACTCTCAAGACACAATTCCAAAAGCAGATGTAACAATTAAAGCGATAGGATACCAGTGGTACTGGGGATACGAATACCCAGATGAAAATATTATTTTTGACTCATATATGATTGAAGAAAAAGATCTTCAGGAAGGACAACCTAGATTGTTGGCAGTAGACAATGTTGTAGTTGTTCCAGTAAACAAAGTTGTAAAAGTTTTAATAACAGCGAATGATGTTTTGCATGCTTGGGCACTACCAGCATTCGGAGTTAAAAGAGATGCAATGCCAGGACGTATAAATGAAACATGGTTTAAAGCAGAGAGAGTAGGAACCTTTTATGGACAGTGTTCCGAGCTTTGTGGAATAAAACATGCATTTATGCCGATTGAAGTAAGAGTAGTTTCCGAAGAGGATTACCAATCTTGGCTTGATGAGGCTAAAATTAAGTTTGCTAAAGAAGAAATTTTTGAAGATAATAAATTAATAGCGAGTAACAAATAATGAGCACAGAAGTAATACACGCATACGATCATCATACTCCAACAGGTTGGAAGAGATGGGCATATTCAACTAACCATAAAGACATAGGAACAATGTATTTAATTTTTGCAATAATTGCAGGAGTTATAGGCACAGCTTTTTCTGTTGTTATGAGAATGGAATTGATGCACCCAGGTGATGGAATTTTAAACGGTAACTATCATCTTTATAATGTTTTAGTTACTGGCCATGGTTTAATTATGATTTTCTTCATGGTTATGCCGGCAATGATTGGTGGATTTGGAAATTGGTTTGTTCCAATAATGATTGGTGCACCAGATATGGCTTTTCCAAGAATGAATAATATTTCCTTTTGGTTATTGCCAGTTTCATTTATTTTATTGATTGCATCTATATTTATGGATGGGCCTCCAGGTGCTAAAGGAGTTGGGGGTGGATGGACTATTTATCCTCCTTTATCATCAAAAGCGGGTCAACCTGGACCAGCTATGGACTTCGCAATTTTGAGTTTACACATTGCGGGAGCTTCTTCAATTTTAGGAGCAGTAAACTTTATAACTACAATTTTAAATATGAGAACACCTGGTATGACTTTACATAAAATGCCATTGTTTGCTTGGTCTATTTTAGTTACTGCTTTTTTATTATTATTATCTTTACCAGTATTAGCTGGAGCAATAACAATGTTATTAACGGATAGAAATTTTGGAACAGCTTTCTTTGAGGCACAAACAGGTGGTGATCCGACTTTATTCCAACATTTATTTTGGTTTTTTGGTCATCCAGAAGTTTATATATTAATTTTACCAGGCTTTGGAATGATAAGCCATATTGTTTCAACTTTTTCAAAAAAACCAGTGTTTGGTTATCTTGGAATGGCATATGCGATGGTCGCAATTGGCGTTGTAGGATTTGTTGTATGGGCTCACCACATGTATACAGTTGGACTAGACACCGATACCAAAGCATATTTCCTTGCAGCAACAATGATTATTGCAGTACCTACCGGAATTAAAATATTTTCTTGGATTGCTACAATGTGGGGTGGATCCATTTCTTTTAAGACACCAATGGTTTGGGCGCTAGGTTTTATATTTTTATTTACAGTTGGTGGAGTAACAGGAATTGTTCTTGCTAATGCAGGAGTTGATACAGCATTACATGATACTTATTATGTAGTTGCTCATTTTCATTATGTTCTTTCACTTGGAGCAGTGTTTGCAATATTTGCAGGATTTTACTATTGGTTTAGCAAAATGTCAGGATATGAATATTCTGAATGGTTAGGACAGTTACACTTTTGGTTAACTTTCATAGGTGTAAACCTAGTATTTTTTCCACAACACTTTTTAGGATTAGCGGGTATGCCAAGAAGATATGCGGACTATCCAGATGCATTTGCAGATTGGAACTATATTTCTTCAATTGGATCATATATTTCTGTTGTGGGATTAGGGGTGTTTTTCATTAACATAATTTACGCATTTATTAAAAAAGAAAAAGCAGCTCAAAATCCATGGGGAGAGGGAGCAACAACACTTGAGTGGACAGTGCCATCTCCTCCAAATTTTCATACATTTGAAGAACTTCCAAAATTTGAAGAGGAGTATGAAACTGCAGAAAAATCTGGTAATTAGTTTTATTTAAAAAAAGATAAAATTTGTCAAATGTCTACAGCTTATACTAAATCAAAAAAATCGTTATTAAATTTAGGAATCATTCCAGAACTATTGAAGTTGATGAAACCTAGAGTTATGTCTTTAGTAATATTTACGTGTGCAGTTGGATTACTTACGGCACCAAATTCAGTTACATTTACAAATTCAGCTTTAGGTATTTTAATAGTTGCAGTTGGTGCAGGAGCGGCAGGAGCATTAAATATGTGGTATGAAGCGGATGTAGATAAATTAATGACAAGAACCTGTCTAAGACCAATCCCTAGAGGAAGTTTAGAAAAAAACCAAGCTTTGTATTTTGGAACAGCTCTCTCTATATTATCAGTAATATCTCTTTATTACTTCACAAATTTACTTTCAGCCTCCTTGTTATTATTTACAATATTATTCTATGTATTTGTTTATACAATTTGGTTAAAAAGAAAAACTCCACAAAATATTGTAATAGGTGGAGCGGCAGGTGCTTTACCTCCAGTTATTGGTTGGACAATAGCAACAAATAACATTTCTGTTGAACCTATAACTTTTTTTATAATTATATTTCTTTGGACACCATCACATTTCTGGGCTTTAAGCTTATATAAAGTTCAAGATTACAAAAAGGCAAATATTCCAATGATGCCAATTACAAATGGTATTGAAACTACAAAGAAAAATATATTTATATACTCATTATTAATGTTGCCGGCTATTGCTTTGCCATACTATGTTGATTTTGTTGGAGAATTATTTTTGGTATCTGGTTTAGCCTTAACATTTTATTATAATTATCTTTGTTACCAGCTTTACAGTTTTAAGAAGAATAAATTTGCAATTAAAAAAGCTCAACAAATATTTGGATATTCAATTTTGTATTTATTTTTGGTATTTGTATTATTTTTAGTAGATAGATTAGTATAATAATGTTTAAAGACGATAAAATGAAAAAGAGAAATTTGAAAACAGCCCTAGGATTAATTATTTTTATAGTTTTTTTGTTCGTATTTACACTTTATAACGTAGGAGTATTCGATAGGCCTTTATGATTAAAAAAAAAATATTAACTCCACTAATATTATCTGGAATATTTGTTTTTATGCTAGGTTTATCCTTTGCAGCAGTTCCGTTGTATGATTTATTTTGTAGAGTAACTGGATTTGGCGGAACAACACAAATATCAAAAGAAGCGCCAAAAATAGTATTAGATGAAACAATTAATGTAAGGCTAGATACAAATGTTAATTCACAATTGGATTGGAAGTTTGAGTCCGAGGCAAATACGATGGAAGTTAAACCAGGCAAAGTTTATAAAATTAAATTTAATGTTGAAAACTTGGGTAGTGAACCATCATCAGGTGTTGCAAGCTATAATGTTTCGCCTTCTTCTTTTGGCGCATATTTCAATAAAATTGGTTGCTTTTGTTTTGAAAAACAAACTTTAAATCCTGGCGAAAAAGCCAGCTACGATTTAGTTTTCTATTTAGATCCAGAGCTGGTAAAAGATCCTAAAACTGCGAGAGTAGAGGATGTGACTATGTCATATACTTTTTTCTCGTCACATTATTATAAGCAAAGTAAAAAGGTAAATTAATGTCAGCTGGTGAAAAAAAACATGATTATCATCTTGTAGATCCAAGTCCCTGGCCAATTTATACTTCATTTGCAACTTTAGTTTTGGCAGTTGGATCAATTTATTATTTTCATTCAAAAGTAATGTGGGCAATGATCCTCGGCTTAGCTCTTGTTTGTTATGGAGCTTTTATGTGGTTCAGAGATGTAGTTATTGAAGCAGAACATCAAGGTCACCATACACCAGTTGTTCAAATCCATCATAGATATGGAATGACTTTATTTATTGCATCCGAAGTTATGTTTTTTGTTGCATGGTTCTGGGCATACTTTGATGCAAGTCTCTTTCCAGGTGAATTCGTTGGAAATGTTTGGCCTCCAAAAGATATAGAAGTTTTTAATCCTTGGGACATTCCATTAATAAATACATTAGTATTATTATTATCAGGAACTACAGTAACATGGGCTCATCATGCTCTTCTTGAAGACGACAGAAAAGGTTTTATTCAAGGCTTATCATGGACAGTCTTTCTAGGCGTATGTTTCACTGCGCTACAAGCCTATGAATATCAACATGCAACATTTGAATTTTCTAATCATATTTACGGTGCAACTTTTTATATGGCAACTGGCTTCCACGGTTTCCATGTGATCATAGGAACTATTTTCTTAGCAGTTTGCTTATGGAGAGGAAGATTAGGTCATTTTAATAAAGACCATCACTTTGGATTTGAGGCTGCAGCGTGGTACTGGCATTTTGTTGACGTAGTATGGTTATTTTTATTTGCAGCCATATATGTTTGGGGTAGTTAAAACATACTGATTTGAAACATAAACTTTCTTTTTCAATTTTTGTCTATTTCTTCATTCTAATATTTATCACATTAGGGGTTTGGCAACTATATAGACTTGAATGGAAACTCAATCTTATTTCAGAAATAAATAATGCAATTTCAAGCGAACCTATTGAGTTTAATTCAAATAAAATAAAAAATTTTCAAAAAGTTAGTTTCAAAGGAAAGATTGATAATGAAAAGATCATTTATTTATATAATTTAAACGAAGATGGTGAGCCAGGATTTGATATTATCAATCCCATCAATATAGAAAATAAAAATTTTCTCATAAATAGAGGGTGGGTAAAAATAAGTGATAAAAGCAAACCTTTTATTACTAACAATGAAAATTTTGTAGGAATTTTTAGAGCAAAATCAAAATCAAGCTATTTTAAGCCTGAAAACGATTTAGCTAATAACTATTGGTTTAAATTAGAGGATAATGATTTGGAGAAATATACTGGCTTAAAATTTTCAAAATATATTATTTATCTAAACGACTCAAATTCAACTAAAATTCCTAAACCAAAAAATATTTCTGCGAATTTATCAAATAATCATTTAAAATACGCATTAACTTGGTTTTCATTAGCGATTTCAATTTTTTTAATATATTTATATTTTAGAAAAAAAAATTACTAATGGAATATATAAGTACAAGAAATAATCAGAAAAACTTTACATTTAAGGACGTTTTCCTCAAAGGTTTGGCAGATGATGGAGGACTTTTTGTACCAAAATCAATTAAACTATTTAGTAAAGAAGAATTAAATCATTTAAACAGTCTGAGTTATAATGATTTAGCAGCTGAAATAATTTATCCCTTTATTGGAGATTTCATGTCTAAAGATGAATTGATCTCTACTATATCGAAATCTTATTCAAATTTTAGATCTAAGGATGTCGTAAAAATCTCTAATTTAGAAAATTTAAAAGTTTTAGAATTATTTCATGGTCCAACACTTGCATTCAAAGATATTGCTATGCAATTAATAGGTAATTTTTATCAATACCATTTGGGACATGATCAAAAAAAAATTAATATAATAGTGGCAACGTCAGGTGATACCGGTGCAGCCGCAATTGATGCATTAAAAGGAAAAGATAATTTAAACGTGTTTGTGTTGCACCCAAATAACAGAATTTCACCGGTGCAAAGAAGATTAATGACAATACATGAAGAGAGCAATGTTTTTAATATTGCAATAGATGGTAACTTTGATGATTGTCAAAATTTAGTTAAAGCAATGTTTAACGATGAAAAATTTTCTAAAACAATTAATATGTCAGGCGTAAATTCAATCAACTGGGCAAGAATAATTGCTCAGACTGTTTATTATTTTTATGCTTACTTTAAGGTTGGAAACGGCCAACCTATATCTTTTTCTGTTCCAACAGGAAACTTTGGAGATATTTATGCAGGTTATTTAGCAAAAAAATTAGGTCTTCCGATTGATAAATTAATCGTAGCTACAAATAAAAATGACATACTTCACAGGGCAATATCTGGAGGAGATTATACTCAAAAGAAAGTTGAGGAAACAAATACACCAAGTATGGATATTCAGATAGCAAGTAACTTTGAAAGACTTTTATACGATGTAAAAGATTGTAATTCAGAGATTACAAAAGATGTAATGAGTAAAATTAAAAACAATACATATAAAATCGACAAAAGTGATTTAGACGAGATCAAAAAGAATTTTACATCTGAGATGCTTGATGAAAATGAAACTATTGAAATGATAAAGACAATTAATGATGAAAACCAAATAGTAGTTGATCCTCATACTGCAGTTGGTATTGGTGCTGTAAAAAAACTTGGATTAGAAAAAAATTGCGTTGTATTGTCAACTGCACATCCTTGCAAATTTCCAAAAGCAATAGAGGATGCTATTTCAAAAACTGAGAATTTACCAGATAGTCTAAAATATGTTAATGATCGAGAAGAAAAATTTGAAGTTCTTCCAAACGATCTAGAAAAAGTAAAAAATTACATAATGAATTCAATATGATACTAAAAATAAAAGACCAAATACCAAATACTGATATTTTTCACTTAATTGATGGAGAACCAAAACAAAATAAATTAAGTGAGATTTTAGGTAATGGTAAAATTATTTTGTTTGGATTACCAGGAGCATTTACATCAACCTGCTCAAAACTTCATCTTCCGGGTTTTGTAGCAAATGCTGATAAAATAAAAAAAAAAGGAATAGAAAATATATTTTGTATATCGGTAAATGACCCTTATGTAATGAATGCTTGGGGAGATGCTAATAAAACAGAAGATAAAATTAAAATGTTATCTGATCCATATTTATTATTCACAAAAGCAATTGGCGCAGAAGTTGATAGAAATTCAAAAGGAATGGGTATTAGATCAAATCGTTATGCAATGGTCATTGAAAATTTAGAAGTTCTAAAAATTCAAGTTGAAAAAGAAACTAAACAATGCGGCCTGACCTCAGCAGAAAGCATTTTAGAGATCCTTTAATTTAATATTTCAAATTTAAAGCTTTACTGGACTCAACTCATACATTTGAACTATTTCGATACATTCATCAAAAATAGGTTTTGCTATAGGATTATTACCCGAAGCAAATTTCTTCATTTCTTCTTCATTATGAACTGAAACTTTAAACATAACATAGCTTTTATCTGGTGCCATTCCAGGAACTGTTTTTTCAACATGGGCAATTGTTTTTCTTACTGCCATTCCCTCATCTGACTGCATAAATCCCATAAACTTTTCAAATTTTCCTTCACCAGATTTAATTCTTGCTATTGCAAGCATTTCTTTTTCCATTTTTACTCCTTTCTTTAGGGGCGTTCTGTTGCCCGGTACTCCAATTATAAGTTTGTAGCACTTCTAGCAATTAAATCTACCTCATTGTTTAATTTATCTGTGGAGTGTGCTTTTACCCAACTCCATTTAATATCAAATTCATTTGCGAGTATATCTAGCTCTACCCAAAGATCTTTATTTTTAACTTTTTGTTTACCAGAAGTTTTCCAACCATTTTTTTTCCAATTATTAATCCATTCAGTTATTCCAGATTTTACATATTTAGAGTCTGTAAAAATTTGAACCTTGCTACCTTTGGGAATTTTTTTAAGAGCTTTAATTGGTGCCAATAATTCCATTTGATTATTTGTTGTATCTTTTTTACTTCCTTTTATTTCAGTTTTTTTTCCATTGTTTATTATTATTGCTGCCCAACCACCTTTACCTGGATTTCCTATACATGAACCGTCTGTATAAATTTTAATCATTATTTTAAGTAATCCTTAAATGAATTGATATTCTGATGATACTTTAATTTTTGAATATACTCTCTTGGATCTTTAATTTTTATATAAGCATCTTTTGGAGTATTTAAATAATCATATGCTCTTGTTAGCAAATATCTAAGCGCTGAACCTCTACAAAGTATATTAAAATATTTCTTCTCTATATTATTTAGCTTCCGAATACTTTCATATCCTTTAATCAGATTTGTAGATTTACTTTTATTTAAAAAATATTTTCTACCTTTCTTATTAAAACATAAAGCATTAATACAAATCGAAAGTTCATAAGCTAAAAAGTCGTTTGCTGAAAAATAAAAATCTATAAATCCATAATATTTTCTTTTGTAGAAAAAAATATTATCAATAAATAAATCACAGTGGATAATTCCAGAATTTAGGTTTTTTGGCCAACATTTTCTTAAAAACTTATATTCATTTTGCATATTACTTAAAATATTGTTTTGAACTTTATCTATTTTTTTATTTATACTAGAAAGCAATCTGTTTAATTTAGGCACAGCTAATGCATTTTTTCTATATAGCCTTAGTTTTTTTGATGCATTGTGTAATTTAGCTATATTTTTTCCTACAACGTAGCAGTCTTTTGGTGATAAATTTTTTTTATCTTTTCCGTTTAGAAAACTAACGATACATGCATTTTTATTTTTTAGTTTTATAAGATATCGTCCATTTATTGATTTTACTGGTTTTGGGCATTTTATTTTTAGTTTTGAAAGACCGTACATTAATCTCATAAAAAAAGGTAAATCTTTCGCATCAACTCTCTTTTCAAAAATAGTTAAAATATATTTTCCTTTTTTAGTTTTTATGAGGTAATTTGTATTTTCAATTCCTTTTTTAATTCCTGAAAAACTTAAAATTTTTCCTATACTGAATTTATTTTCAATTATCTGTATTTCAGTTTGATGAATTTTTGTATAAACAGCCATTAGTTTAATTTTTTTGGAATTTTAAAAATTATATTTTCTTTTATAATTTCAACTTCCTCAATTTCAACTTCATATTTTTCTTTAAGATTGCTTATGAAATTATTAACTAAAATTTCAGGGGCAGATGCCCCCGATGATATGCCAATAGTATTACATTTATCAATTTCATTATAAGGTGTAGTACTTTCAGAATGTATTAATGAGGATTTTTCACAGCCAGAGTTTTTAGCTACTTCAACCAGTCTTACAGAGTTTGATGAATTTCTGCTACCTATAACAAAAAACATTTCACACAATTTTGCTATATTTTTAACTGCACTCTGCCTATTTGTTGTTGCGTAACAAATATCTTCTTTTTTTGGTTCTTTAATTTCAGGAAATTTAATTCGTAACTTTTCTATAATCTCCTTTGTATCATCTACAGATAAAGTTGTTTGTGTGACATAAGCTATATTTTTTTTTGTTTTCTTATAATTTTCTACATCTTTAATGGACTCTATTAGATCAATCGACCCTTCAGGTAATTGACCTATTGTTCCAATAACCTCTGGATGATTTTTATGACCTATCAATAAAATATGATTACCTGCTTTATGCAAATTCTCAGCTTCTCTATGAACTTTTGAAACTAATGGACAGGTAGCGTCTATATAGGTCATTTTTAAACCCTCGGCTTCTACAGGAACAGATTTTGGAACTCCGTGTGCAGAAAATATTACTGGTCTTGATTTGTCTTGAATCTCACTTAACTCTTCAACAAATATAGCTCCAATTTTTTTTAAACTTTCAACTACATGCTTATTATGAACTATTTCGTGTCTTACATAAACTGGTGCACCAAATTTATCTATACTTTTTTTGACAATTTCAATTGCTCTATCTACTCCAGCGCAAAATCCTCTTGGTGCAGCTAACAATATTTTTATTTTATGCTTGTTCATTTTTCTCAATTAAATATTCCAGTAATATATGTGGAAAGGTTAGAGACGCCAAACCAATAAATATTACTTTTGATATAGCGCTATCTAAAAAATAATAATCCTTTAAATACAATAAAGATATTATGAATAAAACACCAGTTAATATTGTTAAAGGCATAGCTTTTATTATAAATGCTTTAAATCCTTTTAAAAAATTATTTTTATTTAGTTCGTTTGAAAGTTTAAACGAATGTCGAATGGAATGTAAGAAACAGAAGTAAATCGTAAATGCCAGTATTGGATTTAAAAAATAATTTAAAAGTAAAATAGATATAAAATCCATCATTAGAATTGACTTGATATCAATTTGTTTATTTAATGAAATTAAAATATTTGCAAAGAAACTAATTGTTATAAACAAATATAAAAACTCATTAGAAATCAGTAGGTTTTGTGAAATATCAAAATTTAAGTTATTGAAAATTTCTAAAGTTTCAGTTTTATGAAATAATAATGGAGCTGAAATTACAAGAGAGCCTTTAAAAAAATAGACCAAATCTTGATTTGGCTTGTAGTTCATAAATTCAGAGTCTTCCTTTCCAAAATGAAAAGAAGCAACAATTAAAAAAACAAATAATACAATTTTAGGAAACAGTAGCCATAAAAGAATTATGCTTAAGCCAATTAAAATATAAAAAATATAAAAAGTTATAGTTGAATTATAGTTAAGCATTCTTAGTAACTTATTACCTTTTACATGATCTAAAGCTCCGTGAGATATTCCTAGACTTAAAATTAAAAATAAAGATACAATAAGCAAGTTGTTATTCCTTAAATATTCAAAAGCAGATAGAAATATACATAAATTAAAAAAAATCAGAGAATGATAGAAATTAATTTTATTCATATGTATTAAAGAATATTTTTAATAAAAGTCCATTTTGGCATTTTTGAAACTATAGCAAAATCCTCAAAAAAATTACTTTTATTTGATAAAAAATTTATAATTGTTTTAGATTTTGCTTTAAACATATTTAAGAATATATTTGGCATTTTTTCTGGATATTTTTTTAAAACATTTAAAAATATATTATCTAGGAATTGGTATTTTTTTCCAATATGGTAAGGCTTTAAACTTTGAAGTTTCTCAATATTATTAATTATATACTTACAATGATCTTGAATATTTAAAAAAGTATATCCAGTGCTTAAACGCGTCATACCTCCAGCCGATCCAATATTAATTATATTTTTTTCAACTTTGTTTGTTGGATAAAAAAGAGGAATAGCACCCTCTTCTTGATAATTAATCTTATAATTTCTTATTTTAAGAGTTTGTAATATATAATTTTGTAATTGATTATCATAATCTTTAAGTGATTTGTCATCTATTTTAGATAACCAGGTGGTTTCAATCAAAGCTTTATTTTTTTCAAATGGTAGAGTATAAAAAAAATGCACGTTATCTCTTTGATCACAATCAAAATCCATTAAGTTAAATATTTCATTATCGAAAACATTTTTAGAAGTTTCAATTTCTATGCCTTTAAAATGTTGCCATAGATTTTCTTTATTATTTCCCTTGGTAGGAATACTATTGAAAATAATAGAATTGTTTAAATTCAATTGATCTGAATTCACAAAAAATTCAATATTTTTATTTTGTTTAATATGATTTAAAATTTTTTTATAAAATAATCCACTATCTATTGACTGATATGGATATTCCTTATTTAAAATTTCATGTGATCCTGATTTAGTATTTATAGAAAAGTTATTCCAACTTTTGATTACACAATCATCAAAATTGTGATCGCTTACTCTCCAAAATGACCATGTTTTATCCCTATTATATTCTTCTCTATTTTCAATAATTGCCAATGATTTATTTTTAATTTTATTATTTATTTCTAATTCATAAGCTAAAGACAGCCCAGCGCAACCACCACCTAAAATGACATAGTCAAATTCTTTCATCAAGTTTCACATCCTCACTTATAATTTCATGCTCTCTTATTCTTTGATGAGGCTCAATACCTTTTAAATAAAGAAACATTAAATCAAATAAAGACAAAATAGTCTGGTACAATTTACCAAAATTATTTACATATATTTTTCCCGATTTTCCATAATTTTCCATATTTTTTTTATCTAAAATCTTTCTTCCAATTTGCCTATAAACTCTTCTAGCTACAATTATTGCAAATCTATATTTAAATGGAATATTTTTTATTGAACTAAACGAACTTTCATAAAACATGTCTGCAAGCTTTAGAGTTGCTTCTATGTTTTCAAAATCAGGCTTGATATACTGCCTTTTCATTTCCTGATCCTCAATCACATCTCTTGCTATATTTGTTAATTGCATTGCGATTCCAAGATCTATAGCTCCTTTTAAGGATCTAGTATCATTTACATTTAATATTTTGGCCATCATTAACCCAACTGTTCCAGCAACCCTATATGAATATACTAATAATTCTTTAACAGATCTTAGATGAACTTTTGGTCTTAAATCTGAACCAACTCCTTCTATAAGATCATCTAAAATTATTCTTTTAATATTTTTATTATCTGCAATTACAATCATATCATTCACTATTGACCCATATTCATTTTGATCTATAAATTTTTTATTATTATTAGTTTGTTCATATGTTTTTTTAAAAACATCCTTAATTTTGTTAAATCTATCTATTCTTAATTCCAAACTTGTTTTTTCATCAACCAAATCATCCAAAACCCTACAAAATGCGTATAGTTTCGAGCAATCATTATAAATAGTTTTAGGTAAAAAAAAACCAGCCCAATTGAAAGATTTCGCAAAAAGGGCTAGATAATTTTTTTCAGTCATTAAATTATTTTTTCTAAAACTTTAGCCGATGAAAGGACACCAGGAACTCCCGCGCCAGGATGAGTCCCTGCACCCACAAAGTAAAGTCCATCATAAATTTCTGATTTGTTATGAAATCTAAAGTAGGCAGATTGAGAAAACTTTGGTTGAATTGAGAAACCTGAGCCATATTTGGTATTAAGATCTTTTTCAAAATAGTCAGGTGTTAAATAAAAATCTTCAACTATATTTTCTCTTAATTTTGGCATTAGGTCATCCTCCATCTTATTGATAACCAAATTTTTCATTTTTTCTCCTTCAACCTTCCAATCGATATTAGATTGATTGTTGGGAACTGGAACAAGAACATAAAAACAATCATTACCCTCAGGCGCCATTGATTTGTCAGTAGCCGAAGGTCTATGCAGATAATAACTTATATCATCATTTAATTTTTTATTATCAAAAATGTCTTCTAAATGCTCTTTGTACTTGTTTCCAAACTTAATTGTATGATGTTCGACATCATCATAAATTTTTTTAGTACCAAAATAATAAACAAAAAGTCCCATTGAATATTCCATTCTATTTTTTTTCCAATTAAATAAAAAAGGATTTTTTTTATTTTGATTTAATAATTTATCATATACCCCTGGTGGATCAGCATTACATATAATATAATTTGCATCTATATTTTGATCATTATCTAACGTGACTCCAGTAACTCTTTTATCATCTAACTTTATCTTTTTGACCTCATGACCTTTGATAATTTTTACCCCAACTTCATTCATCAATTTTTCTAGACCATTTATAATTTTACCTGTTCCACCCATTGAATAATGAATACCCCATTTTTTTTCTAAATATAAAATTAGTCCATAAATCGAAGTTGTTGTAAAAGGATTACCTCCGACTAACAATGGATGCATACTTAACATTCTTCTCAACTTTTCATCTTTAATAAATGAAGAAACTAAAGAATAAACTGATTTATAACTTTTTAATTTTAATAAAGCTGGCAATTGTTGCATCATTACAAATGGTTTATTAAATGGTACATCAGAGAGCTCTGTAAAACCTTTGTCAAAAATTTTTTTTGTGAAATTAACTAATTTTGAATATCCTTCCACATCTTCATTATTAATTTTTTTAATTTGATTTTTCATTTCAGTCTCATTTCCAGAATAATTAAATCTAGATTTATCCTCAAATACAAATTGGTACCAAGTCTTAAGTGGTTTCAATTTGATATAATCTTTTGGATCTTTGTTGAACAATTCAAATAATTCATTAACAAGATATGGAGCTGTTATAACTGTAGGTCCTCCATCATAGATAAATCCATTTTTTTTAAATACTCTAGCTCTACCTCCAAGATCAATGTGTTTTTCAATTAAAGTAACATTATGACCTTTTGCTTTTAGGCGAAGTGCAGCCGCAATTCCCCCAAAGCCAGAACCTATAATTATTGAATTCATAAATTATAAATTTAACCTAAATAGTATAAATATTAAGAATTAATTTTTTTTAATTCAGCTTTGGTTTCTTCTAGATTTTTATCAAAAAGATTGTCTAGTTTTGATTTATCTACAGACGTAGATATGATTTTTTTGACTGACTCTACTGCTATTTTTATTGAAGTATTTTTGATATCTTTTATTGCATTTTCTTTCATTTGAGTAATTTTTTGCTGGGCAACATTTTTTTTTATTTCGGAAGAGTTATGGAACTTTTCATTCATTTCTATAACAAGTTTTTCACTTTCATCTTTTGCTTGTTTTAAAATCTTATTTACCTCTTTATCAGCACTATCAAGTTTTTTTTGTGCCTCGTCTAACATCACCTTTGTTTCTGCTCTGAGTTTTTCACTTTCATCGATTTCTTTTTTGATACCAGTAATCATATTGCCTAATAGTTCATTTATTTTTCCTGGAATTTTTAAATAAATTAAAGCTCCAAAAAAAATAAAAAATGATACTGCTACCCAAAATGTTGCATCAAAAGTCATACGGTTTTATTTTTACTAGATATATCAGTAACAATCGCTGTAATGCTACTATTATTAACATTACTACCTATTAGTTGATTAATTAAATCAGATGAGGTTTCGATTGCGATTTTATTTATTTTTTCAGGAGACTTTTTTCTGAGTTCTTTAATCTCGGTCTCTACTATTTTAATCTCTTTATCTATTTCTTCCTCAAGCTTAACTCTTTTATTATTTATATCATCTAATAATTTCTTCCTAGAATCATTAAATAAATTTTTTGCATCGATCTTAGATCTCAAAATAATATTATCGAATTCTTTTAGTTTAGTCTCACTCTCTTTTCTTTGTTTTTCTGCAAGTTCTAAGTTATCTAAAATCTGTGATTTTCTTGTTTCAAGATTATCACTTATTTTAGGTAAGATTAGTTTAGATAGCACTAAAAACAAAATACCAAAAGTTATTACCAACCAAAATATTTGAGAAACCCAAAACTCCGGATCAAGTTGTGGCATACCTCCACTCTCTGCTGCTTGTATAAAATTTACTAATAAACAATATACAATTAAAGTTTTAAATATTACTTTCTTCAACATTAATTAAAATGCAAATAAAATAATTAATGCAACAACCAACCCAAATAATCCTGTTGCTTCCGCTAATGCGAAACCTAAAAGTAAATTTGGAAATTGTTTTTGTGCAGCTGAAGGGTTTCTCATCGCTCCAGATAGGTAATTACCAAAAATAATTCCTATTCCAACCCCCGCACCTGCTAAAGCAATAGCTGCTAAGCCTGCTCCAATCATTTTTGCTGCTTCTAGTTCCATTATATCCTCCTTTTTTAATTATTCTAATGGTGTAAATTTAATGCATCATTTAAATAGATACATGTTAAAATTGCAAATACATAAGCTTGTAGAAATGCTACTAAAATTTCCAAACCTGTAAGTGCAACTGAAAAACCAAGTGGAAGCCATCCTCCCACTATTCCTAAGCTTACAACAAAGCCTCCGAATACTTTCATCATAGTATGTCCTGCCATCATATTTGCAAATAATCTTACTGAAAGACTTATCGGTCTACTTAAATATGAAATAATTTCTATAATTACAATTAAGGGCAATAAAACCATTGGCACACCACTTGGGACAAATAACTTCAGGTATCCTAAGCCATGTTTAATAAATCCAATAACTGTTACGCCAATAAAAATAAACGTAGCCAAAACAAAAGTCACGATTATATGACTAGTCACTGTAAATGTATAAGGTATCATACCAAGCATGTTGCAAAATAAAACAAACATAAATAGTGAAAATATAAATGCGAAGTATGGTTTTGCTTTTGAACCGGCTGTATCACTTATCATTTTAGATATAAATGAATAACTTAATTCACCAAGCAACTGTAATTTTGTTGGAATTATTGAATTTTTTTTTGCACCAAAATTAAATATTAAAAGAATAGTAATTATACTAATAACCATAAATAAGCTTGCGTTTGTAAAGGAAATATCTATATCGCCAACTTTTATTTCTGGCCCAATTCTATAAACATTGAATTGAGTCATTGGATTTGCTGCCATGCTTATTTAATCTTTCTGCATTTTTTTTGCTGATCTGACAACATTTATAATGCCTGCCGCCACACCAATAAAAAAAAATATTATTATTAACCACGGTTTAGTATCAAACCAATTGTCTAAAATAAACCCTATAATTGTGGCTACTAATACCGCAGACACAAGTTCGGTGCTAAGCTGAAAAGCCTTACCAAAGCTTGATTTTTGGTCGTCATTTTTATAGGGATGTTTCTTTTTAAAGTTTGATCTTGCAATTTTTAAGCGAGTTTTTAGGTCGTCAGACATTTTAAGCTACTAAACTTTCAGCCTTTTGTAAATCTACAGAAACTAACTGACTGATGCCTTTTTCTGGCATTGTAACTCCGTAAAGTCTATCCATTTTAGACATAGTTAAAGCATGGTGAGTTACAATAATAAACTTTGTAGTAGTTATTCTCGTCAATTCTTCTAACAAATTACAAAATCTTGTAACGTTTGCGTCATCTAAAGGAGCATCTACCTCGTCTAATACGCAAATTGGAGCAGGATTGGTTAAGAACACTGCAAAAATTAAAGACAAAGCTGTTAATGCCTGCTCTCCACCTGAAAGAAGTGTAATTGATTGAAGTCTTTTACCTGGCGGGCTAACTAATAAATCTAACCCAGCATCTAAAGGATCATCCGAGTCAACAAGTTCTAGTTTTGCACTGCCACCATTAAAAAGTTTTGTATAAACTTCATTGAATTTTCTACTTACTTTCTCAAATGCATCTAGCAATCTTTCCCTACCTTTTTGATTTAATTGATTAATACTTTCTTTAAGCTTGGCTATTGCTGATACTATGTCTTCTCTATCTTTTTCCATTTTAGTAATTTCCTCTTTGTATTTTCCAGTTTCCTCATCTGCCCTTAAATTAACAGATCCCAAATTATCTCTATCTCTCTTTTTTTTATCCAAAAGCTCTTCTTGAGTGACAGTATCAGGAAATTCAACTTCTCTTTCCAGGTTTGAAAATTCTAAAAGATTTTCTTCTTTAAGACTTAATTCACTTTCAACCCTTTCAATTAAATCACTTTTTCTTTTGTTCAATCCAACTATAGTTGCATTAGCACTTGCCCTTTTTTCTCTGACACTAATAGAACTTTCTTTAATTTCATTTAATTTATTTTTATTATTCTCAAGCTGTTGCTCAAAAGTATTTATTTTGGTTTGATTAATTTCTTTTTCATTTTCTGAAATTCTAAGATTTTCTGAAATTTGTCCTTTTTTTTCAGCATTTATGTTTGGTTGTTTTTCTAAATCTGATAATTTTGTATTAAGCTTTTCTTTCCTATCGGCTAATTGAATTATCATCTTCTCAGAATTAATTAACAAGTTTTTCCAACTCTCAATTTCAGTATCAATATTATTTATTCTCTCTTTTCTTTTTGTAGATTCATCTTTGATACTTTGATTTTTACTATATGTAATAGTATATTCTTGCTGTAATTTTTTTATAGTTTCGTTTCTCAAATTTATCTTTGTAATGCCTTCATCATCATTTTCATCAGATATTTTTTGAATTATATATGATAAGCTTACGTTAATATTATTTAAATTATCTCTAGCTTGCTGAAGTTGATTTTTATCAATAAATTCAATAGCATCGTTTAGAATTTCTCTGATTTCTTCAAGAGAATTTTTATGCTCTACCACTTTCCCTGCACTTAGAGAGTTTAACAAAATATCAATTTTTTTCTGTTCATTAGTTAAATTAATTTTGGCAACCTCTAAATCTTGATCAGATTGTTTTTCAGTTTCATAATATTTTGAGTCTATTTCAACCAATTTATCTTTTTCATCATTTAATCTTTTTTGATTTGAATTTGCATCAATTACTATACTTTTTTCTCTATCTTCGTCCTCGTCGATAGTTTTCAAAGATATTTTAGTTGCCTCTATTTCTTTGGCCATTCTGTCTGTTTCTTCATCAAGATTTTTTAATTCTAAATTTAATCTTTGTACTCTTGAGATAATTTCTAAATTATTGTCTCTTATAGGCCGCAGACTGTCCTCTAGGTTTTTAATTGAGTTCTCTAAATCTAAAATCTTATTATTAAACAACGTAAATTCTTTTTCTGCATCTGCATTAATTTCGGTTTCGATTTTAATTTCATTTTCTACTTCTCTAATTTTTAAGAAATATAAGCCAGCTTCTACCTTTTTTATTTCATCAGAAATATTTTTATATTTTGTAGCCTCCTCAGCTTGCTTTTCTAAACTTGTTAATTGTTTTTCAAGTTGTCTTCTTAATTCGTCTGCTCTTTTCAAATTATTCTCAGCAGCATTTAATCTTAGTTCGGCCTCATGTCTTCTTGCATGTAATCCTGAAATTCCTGCTGCCTCCTCTAAAATTGCTCTTCTATCCTGGGGTTTAGCTGTAACTAATGACCCAATTCTGCCTTGACTAATTATCGAGGGAGAATGTGCACCAGTTGAAAGATCTGCAAAAAACATTTGTGCATCTTTTGCCCTTACTTCCTTATCATTTAAAAAAAACCTAGAACCTTTGTCTCTCTCGATTTTTCTTCTGATTTCAATTTCTTCAATTTCTTTAAACTGAAAAGATCCTGACTTTTCTGGATTTGAAATGTTGATACTTACCTCTGCAATATTCTTAGATGGCTTGTTAGATGTTCCTGAAAAAATAACATCTTCCATGCCCGAACCCCTCATACTTTTTGCAGAAGTTTCCCCCATACACCATCTTAAAGACTCTACGATATTTGATTTACCACAACCGTTAGGACCTACGATACCAGTTAAGCCTTTTTCAATTAAAAAGGTTGTTTTTTCTGAAAATGACTTAAATCCATTTAATTGGATTTTTTTAAACTCCATGAATTAACTTATAACAGTTTTTCCAAAGTTTTTTCTAAATTTTTATAGGTTAGTGGTTTTTCAAACTTTTCACCATTGATAATAATAGTTGGAGTAGCGCTCACGTTGTATTTTTTTACTCCTTCGATTCGATCTTCTAATACAAAATCTTCAATTTTTTTGTCGTTAATACATTTTTTGTAATCTATACCGAAGTTTTTAGATGCTAATATTTTTTCTAAATTATTATTTAGCTCTTCTATAGAGTTTCCTTTTACCCATTCGTTCTGATTTTGATACAAAAAGTGTAAAATTTCTTGACCTTTGTCAGCTCTACATTGTGCTGCCTTCGCGCCATTGAAAGCTGCTAAATCTAAAGGGAAGTTTCTGTACTCTAATTTAACAAGACCATTATCAATGAAATTTCTCTTAAGGTCGGGATAAACATCTTTATGAAAATTAGCGCAATGTGAACAGGTTAATGATTCAAAAGCTAAAATTGTAATTTTAGCATCTGGACTACCTTCATAAATTCTTTTTACATCACTTTCAGCGTTCAAACTTAAGCTACTAGATAATAGTATAAATAAGACAAATATTATTTTTTTCATTTTTTTTTATAAACTTTACTTAATTCTAATAATGAATTTTTAATTTTATCATTTTTAATGTCAGAAATTTGTTTTTTATATTTATTTTTTGTCACATCATTTGAGCTTTGCTTTAGTTTAAATTCCTCATTTTTTTCTTCAAAAGACACTAACTTTATATTTTGGACCGCATCATAACCAAAAAAAGAATTAATTTTTTCAATAACTAAATTTTTCGAATATTCAAAGTTGACCTCATTACCTCTTTTCACCATCACAGTTAGACAACTTGACCCAAGCTTGTTTTCGTTTTTAAAGGATTTTGGAAAACTGATATCAAATAAATCATTCCCAACAAAATATCTCCAATTATCCAATGTTTCAGAATAAATTTGACCTTTTTTATTTATTAATTTTTTTACTTTAGAAGGCAAAATGTCTTTAAATGATCTAAGACCTTGTATAAATTTTCTGTTATTCTTATTATAATTTTTTGAATTCATATGCAGAAATCAAACATACCAAATAAAATTTTAAAATGGTACGATAATAATAAAAGAACACTCCCATGGAGAAAAAAAACCTCAACTAAAAATAGAGAATATTTTACTTTAGTTAGTGAGTTTATGCTTCAACAGACACAAGTAAAAACTGTTATTCCTTATTTTGAAAATTTTATAAAAAACTTCCCAGATTTAAAATCATTGGCTAAATCAAGTGATCAAAAAATTTTAAAAAACTGGGAAGGGCTTGGGTATTATTCTAGAGCAAGAAATTTAAAAAAAACTGCGATAAAATTAATAGAAGAGTTTAAAGGTCAGTTACCGAAAGATATTGAAAAACTTAAATCTCTGCCAGGAATTGGTGAATACACATCCAGGTCAATTTTAGCCATTGCTCATAATGAGCCCTATATTCCAATGGATGGCAATGTTGAGAGAATTCTTAAAAGAGTTTTTTTACTTAAAACAAATAATGAAATTTCAAAAGAAAACTTAAATAAAAAAAAATCTTTTTTTGGTTTTTCTAAAAGATCAAGTGATTATGCCCAAGCAATTATGGAGATAGGGGCATTAATTTGTAAACCCTCAATACCTTTATGTAATCATTGTCCACTGACCAAAAACTGTAAGGCTTTTAATAGAAAAGATTTTTTAATTAAATCTAAAAATAAATTTAATAAAATAAAATATTTTGAAGCAAATGTTTACAGGTATAAAAATAAGTATTTGCTTATTAAAAATAAAAAATTTAATTTTTTAAAAAATTTAGTTATTTTTCCAATGACAGAAATAACCCAAAAAACGTTTAAATATTCAGTCCATAAAAAAATAAATGTTAAAATGTCTAATATGAATATGAAAATTATTATTAATAGAAAAAATAAAATGAAAAGGAAAAAAGATAGCCTATTTTTAGATAAGAGTAATATAAATAAATATATTTTACCATCATTTACAAAAAAAATATTTAATTCATTATCACATTAAAATGAAAAATATTGCAATTATTGGAGCAGGGATTTCAGGTTTGTTTCTTGCAAATCTTTTAGAAAAAAACACATCTTTCAATTATAAAATTTTTGAAAAAAAAACATCATTAGATTTAAGTGATGGATATGGAATACAATTATCAGTCAACAGTATTAATTTACTAAATAAAATTGGCTTTCAAAAAATGAATGCAAGTGAAATTTATTTTCCAAAAAAAGTAAATTTTTTTGATGCAAAAGAGTTAAAAAAAATATGTGATATTGATCTAGCTCAATTTAACTTTGAGAATAGTAGATACACAACATTAAAAAGATCAAAATTAATTGAATTTTTATTGAGTAATATTCCTGAAGAAAAAATAATATTTAATTCAGATTTAATCAATATTGAAGAACAAGAGAAATTGAGGTTGTCTTTTAGAGATAATAACAAAGAAGAATTTCATTATTTAGTGTCAGCGGATGGAGTTTATTCCAGAACAAAAGAAATTTTATTTAAAAAAGAAGGTCTACCAGAATATTTTAATTCAATTGCACTAAGAGGAAACATACAAAACTTTGAGAATAATGATATTTCTTTATATCTAGGACCTAATTTTCACTTCGTAATATATCCTATTAATCAAAACAACGAATTTAATTTTATATCTATAATAAGAAAAGAATTAATTGAAGCTGAGATTTCAAATAGAAATATGTTTAATGACAAGACATTTACAAATAATTTGATAAATCAGATCTCCTCAAAAACTAATTTAAATCTAACTGAAATAGTTAAAGAAGTTAAATGCTTTCCAATTTTTGTAAGCAAGAAAATTCAAATACCAAAGTTTAAAAATGTATTTTTAACTGGTGATGCCTTTTTTTCATTTCCGCCCTCATTTGCACAAGGAGCATCTCAATCAATAGAGGCTGCTAATGAGCTTTTTAATGATTTAAACGATAATTCATCAAATTATTACAAGACAAGAATTTTAAAAACTAAACAAATAAATTCTAGATCTTCGATCAATCACTTTGCTTTCCATCTTGCAAATCCTGTAAACGTATTTTTTAGAAATATTTTTCTAAAATATTTTTCTAAAAATAAAAATTTTTTAGAAAATTATTTAGGCAAAATTTATAAAAGCTAAGCTTTTGGTCTTAAACGCTCTCTAAGCTCATCAATAGGCTTTAAACTGTTTCCAACCTGATAATGCCAATAGGTCCATCCATTACAGCTTTCTGCACCCAATATTTGAGCTGCAACTTTATGAATAGACCCTTCGTTCTGCTTATGCTTGATACTTCCATCAACCATAACTCTTGCAAAAACCTTTTTCCTTTGGTCATATATTTCTGTCCCTGGCTTAATAACTCCTAATTCTATTAATGAACCAAAAGGTATTCTAGGTTTTGATTTGTTATTTCGGACTGTATCTAAATATTCGTCTTTAATTATCTTTGTATTTTTTATCCTTTTATTTGCAGCTTCAAAATATTTTTTTTCTTTTTCTATTCCAAAATAGGATCGTCCTAATTTTTTAGAAACTACAGCAGTTGTACCTGATCCTGAAAAAGGATCCAGAATAAAGTCATTTTTATTTGAAGATGCTAATAAAATTCTATGGAGTAAAGCCTCTGGTTTTTGAGTTGAATGAACTTTAATTCCATTATCTTTTAATCTTTCTTTTCCATTACATATTGGAAAATTCCATGTAGATCTCATTTGTAAATCATCATTAAAAGACTTCATAGATTGATAATTGAAAGTGTATTTCGATTTTTTGTCTTTTGATGCCCAAATCAATGTTTCATGAGCATTTGTAAACCTAGTACCTCTGAAGTTCGGCATGGGGTTATTTTTATTCCAGATTACATCATTTAAAATCCAAAAACCCAGATCCTGAATAATTCTACCAACTCTAAATATATTGTGATAGCTTCCTATAACCCAAATAGACCCATTTTTCTTCAATACTCTTTTACATTGTTCTAACCATTCAGATGTAAATTTGTCATAAGATTTAAAACTTTCAAATTGATCCCACTTATCATTTACTGCATTAACTTTTGATCTATCCGGTCTTATTAAACTGTTTTGTAATTGTAAATTGTATGGTGGGTCTGCAAAAATTAAATCAAATGTTTCATCAGGAATTTTTTTTAATTCTTTTAGGCTATCGCCATTAATAAGTTTATTATGTAAATTTGTACTAACCATTTTTAAAAAAGTAATTAGACTCCAGCATGGATTCCACGTCAACCAGAGATTGAAAAAAATGGACTCGACTTGTTGTATTATTTACTTCGGACTCAATATATTGTGTATAGGTCCAAAGGTTTTTCGATGATATTGGGTTATACCAAATTTCTTAATGGCCTTTAAATGTTCTTTAGTTCCATATCCTGCATTTTTATCCCAAGCATATTTTTTAAATTTTTTTGATAATTTTGTAATAAATCTGTCTCTTGCAACTTTTGCAATTATAGATGCTGCTGAAATTTCAGAAATTTTTTGATCTCCTTTAATTACATACTTTAACTTGTAACCATTCAACTCTGGCAATTTATTTCCATCGATCAATGTTATTGATGGCTTTAGTTTAAGTTTTTTAATTGATCTCTTCATTGCTAATAAACTTGCATTTAAAATATTTAATTTTTCTATTTCCCTTAAAGAAGCTGAACCAATACTCCAAATGGAGTTTTTTTTAATATACTTTTCTAGAATATTTCTTTTTTCTTTAGAAAGTTTTTTCGAGTCTTTAATTTTCTTTTTATCTAAATTTGTTTTAAATATTACAGCTGCGGCGAAGACTGGCCCAATTAAACTTCCTCTTCCAACTTCATCTACCCCGGCTATTGTTTTTTTCATTAAATGCTGATTTTTAATTCGTCTATTCGTTTTCTAATCATCTTAAGATCATTCCAGGAATATTTTTTTTGATCAGGTTGTCTTAATAGATAAGCTGGATGAAAAGTTAAAATTGTTTTATAGGTTTTTTGATTAACTATTATTTCTTTCCATTTACCTCTTTCTTTTGATATTTTTAGAGTTTGACCGAATAAAGCTTCCATAGCAGTGCTTCCCATTAGAATGAGTATCTTAGGATCAATAATATTTATATGTTCTCTTAAAAAAACTGAATATTTATTTATTTCTGAGGGTTCAGGTTTTCTATTATTTGGGGGCCTATAATTTACAACATTGGTTATATAAACATTTGGTCTTTTAATATTAATTGCTTCAAGCATTTTATTTAAAAGAGCTCCAGCATCTCCAACAAAAGGTTTGCCCATTTCATCTTCTTTTTGTCCTGGCCCTTCTCCTATAATCATTATAGGGCTCATGGGATTGCCGTCATTAAAGACAATTTGTTTTGAATTTTTTTTTAATTCACACTCAGAAATATTTAGAATTTTTGATTTCAAATTTTCTAGCAAAGATTGTTTATCTTTTGCATTTGGTGCATCAATAGTTCTTTTAATGGGCTTATTTTCATAAACATAATCTATTTCAAATAATTCCATTACATCTTCAAAATTATTGTTGTTTTGATTTTTTTGTTCTATTTCCATATATTAAAACTATGTATTTCAGAATTTTAATTATAATTATTATATTTTTATATCATTCATCGACTTTTTCAAAAACATCTGAAAATCAAAATTTCAACCATAGATATTTATCAAACTATTTTTCAGCTCAAGTATCACACGAAAATGGCAATAATGATCTAGCTATTAAGTACTTCGATTCAACAAAAAGTATACTAAGAAGTTATCCAAACTATTTTGATAAATATATTGAGAGTTTAGTTCTAAATGGGAATGTAGGAGAAGCAATTAATCAAATTAAATTTTTTAGATCAAAAAACAAAATAGATAATTTTCAAACAAACTTGCTGTTAACCATTAATGCTTTTAAAAATAACAATTTTGATAAAGCAAATATGCATTTATCAAGTATGAATAGTATATTGATACCAAGTTCTTACGAGGAAATTATTTATCAAATTTTAAAATCATATAATAATTTATTTTCAGATAAAAAAATTTCTGAAATAGAAAATTATGGAAAATTAACAAAAATCCTTTTAGCATTCCAATATTGTTATTTAAAAGATAATAAATCTAATAAATACTTTGCTGAGCTGTTAAATTTAGAAGAAGGAGATTATTCAAGATATTTATTTTTTTATTTAAACAATTTAATTAATCAAAATGAATTTGAAACAGTAAAAAAGGTATCTTTAAAAATAGAACCAATCACAAGTACTTTATTAATATTACAATCAAAAAATTGGATAGAAAAATCAAAGTTTGAAAATTTTTCAAAAATATTTTCTTGTCAATCTGAAACTGATATTTTAGCAGAGATATTTTTTTTAATTTCAAATCTTTATTCTGCTCAGGAGGACTATGATATGTCAAATTTTTATTTGAGAATTTCAAATTATCTTAATCCAAAATTCAAATTTAATTTATCTTTAGCTGCAGAAAATTATTATTTAGCAAACAATAATATAATGTTAAAAAAAATACTTAAAAATTTTGATAATAGAGATAGTATTTATTTTTGGTATAGAATTAAAAAAGAATTTGAAATTTTAAAAAAGAAAGAAGGAAAAGAAAAATCTTTAGATTTTTTAAATTCAAAAATCAAAAATTTAAAAATTAAATCGCCAAAAGTTTATTTTGATTTAGCCAATATTTATAAAGGTTTTAAGGAATATAGGAAATCAATTGAAAATTTCAATATTGCGCTTGAAGGCATAAATGAAGAGTCGGAGTCCTATGCAGACATTCTTTACAGAAGAGGAGGGAGCTACGAAAGAATGAGAGAATATGAAAAAGCTGACAAAGATTTATTATTGTCTTTAGAATTAAGTCCAAATCAACCTTATGTTCTAAATTATTTAGCTTATAGTTGGCTAGAAAGAAAAATAAAAATTAATCAATCAATGGAAATGGTATTGAATGCTTATCAACAAAGGAGTGATGATCCATACATTATTGACTCTGTTGGCTGGGCTTATTATTTAACAGAAGATTATTTGATGGCAGAAAAATATTTAAAAAATGCTTTATTGATTATGCCAGAGGATCCAATCGTGAACGATCATTATGGTGATGTTCTTTGGAAATTAAATATGAAATTACAGGCAAGTTATTACTGGAAAGTAGCTGCGTCATCCGATGAGGCTGATGAACAATTAAAAGAAATCATCAACGATAAACTAATATTTGGGCTTAATAAATTACAGTAATGAAAAAAAAACTAATTAAATCATATGCAAAAATAAATTTATGTTTAAATATTTTAGGGAAAAATAAAAATAAACTGCATAAGATTCAAAGCATTATCTCTTTCTTAAATTTTTATGACAGAATTTACATAAAACCAACAAATAAAAAAAAACATTTTATTAAATTTTATGGTCCTTTTTCCAAAAATTTACAAAATAATTCTATTTCTCATTTACTTAGTATTTTAGATAAAAAGAAACTATTAAAACAAAATTATAAAATTAAAATCAAAAAAAACATACCTCAAAAGTCTGGTCTAGGAGGAGGCTCTATGAATGCTGCAAGTATTTTAGATTATTTCATAAAAAACAAAATTATTCGCTTATCAAAAAAAGAAATATTTAAAATTTGTAATAAAATAGGTTCTGACGTTTTTTTAGGTTTAGATGTTAGAAACACAATTTTAAAAAGTAATACCAGTCTTAATAAATATAATATAAAACTTAATTTATTCGCAGTTTTAATAAAACCAAAAATAGGCTGTTCAACTAAAGAGATATACAAAGAAGTAAAAAATTTTTCAAAAAATCGAATTCAAATATCAAGCAAAGTCTTTAAAATTGACTCCCTAGCAAATTCAAAAAATGATTTAGAAAAACCAGCATTTAAACTGTACCCAATTTTAAGAAAATTAAAGATTTTTATGAGCAAAATTGATCAAGTTAAATTTGTAAGAATGACAGGCTCTGGATCCACTATTGTAGCTTATTTTTCTGACAAAAAATCTGCTATAAATGGGTTAAAATTGGTTAAGAAAAAATTTAAAAATTATTGGAGTATTTTATCAAAAACTATATAAAGTTTTTTTTTGTGATATATCAAAAACAACTTTGGGGCGTAGCCAAGTGGTAAGGCAGCGGTTTTTGGTACCGCCATTCCTAGGTTCGAATCCTAGCGCCCCAGCCATTTATGATTAAATTTATTAATAGATTATTCAAATCTAAAACAGCTAAATTTAAAGATAAAGCAAACTTTAAAGAATTAGTTTTGAATAAACAAATTCAAAAAATATTTGAGGTATTTAACTCTTACTCAAATGAGGTTGAGTTGCGCTTTGTCGGCGGTTGCGTAAGAAAGTTAATCATTGATGAAAAGGTTGATGATATAGATTTATCAATTAATTTAAAACCAGAGGATGTAATTAAAGTTTTAAAAAAAAACAATATTAACTTTTATGAAACTGGAATTGATCATGGAACAATTACCGCAGTTATAAATAAAAAAAATTTTGAAATAACTTCTTTAAGAAAGGATGTAAATACTGATGGAAGACATGCAGAAGTTCAGTTCACGGAAAATTGGTTAGAAGACGCCTCTAGAAGAGATTTTACAATTAATGCCATATATTCAGATATTGATGGAAATTTATTTGATCCATTTAACGGTAAAAAAGATTTATATGATGGAACAATCAAGTTTATCGGCGATCCATCAACAAGAATTAGAGAAGACTATCTTAGAATTCTAAGGTACTTAAGGTTTTTTTTAGGATATAGCAAAAATAAACATGATAAAAATACTATAAAAATTATAAAGCAAAACTTAATTGGTTTAAAAAAGGTTTCTAGAAATAGACAGCTGCAGGAATTAAAGAAAATAACATCAATTAGAAATTTTAATAAAATTAATTCTGATAAAGTTTCTAGGGAATTATTTGCGCTAATATTTCCTGAATTGAAATATATATATAGAATAGACAAACTAGACAATTTAAGTAACGAGATTTTAAAACAGAAAAATTTTGATTTTATTTTATCTTTATTTTTAATAGATAAAACTGAAGATACAGATTACTTCATTTATAAATATAACTTATCTAATAAAGAGAAAGATAAAATAAGCTTTTTGCACTCAATATTTTCAGATGAACCAAAAAAAGAATTTTTTACGAAAGAAAATTTATCAAAAATTATACTTAAATATGGAAAAGAAAATTTAATTGATGTTTTAGATTATAAAATTTTAACAACTAGGAAAAATAAAGATAATTTTACAGATTTAAAAAAATATTTTACTGATTTCAATATCCCATTATTGCCTATTAAAGCCAAGGATTTGATAGAAAGATTTGATTTAAAGGAGGGGAAGCTACTGGGATCAATTTTAAGAGAAATTGAAGAAAAGTGGCTTGAAAATAATTTTAATATTTCTAATAGTCAAATCGAAGATATAGTTAAATCTAAACGTATTTAACATCAAAAATTTCAAAATTTTTAACACCGCTTGGTGTTTTTATTTCAACTAGATCAGTTTTATTCTTTCCTATTAAACCTTTTCCAATTGGTGATTTAAAATAAATTAATTTTTGTTTTAAATCTGCCTCGTCTTTGCCGACTATTTTGTATTCAATTTTTTCATTGGTATCCAAATTTTGTAAATATACTGTTGAACCAAATATAACTTTTCCATCATTTTTTAATTTCGTAACATCAATTACATTTGCAGTTGCAATACTATTTTCAACTTCTTGAATTCTTCCTTCGTTATATGATTGTTGCTCTTTTGCAGCATGATATTCTGCATTTTCTTTTAAATCTCCATGAGATCTTGCTTCAGCAATCGCATTAACTATTTCTGGTCTTTTTTTTTCTTTTAAAAATTTTAATTCTTCTTTTAATTTTTCTAGCCCTTGAATTGTAATTGGTTCTTTTTCCATTTTATTTCCATTTTGCTAAAGGTGGCAAAGACATTAAAATTGCATCTATGTTGCCACCAGTTTGTAAACCAAACTTTGTTCCTCTATCATAAAGAAGGTTAAACTCAACATATCTTCCTCTTTTTAAATACTGAGCCTCTTTATCTTTTTTTGACCACTTAATTTTATTTTTTTTTGAGATAATTTCATTAAAAATTTTTATAAATTCCAAACCTGTATCCTTAACAAAATAAAAATCTTTTTCCCAATTATCTTTTTTATAATCAAAAAATATTCCACCTATACCTCTTCTTTCATCACGGTGAGGTAAATAAAAGTAAGTATCACACCAGTCGCTATATTTTTTATAATAAGTTTTATTATGTCTATTACACATAATTTTAAGATTTTTATGAAACCATTTTTTTAATTTTTGATCTTCAAAACAAGGCGTTACATCCATACCTCCCCCAAACCAACCGTAGGAAGTACTTATATAACGAGTATTGAAATGCATAGCTGGAACATTAGGATTTTTCATATGCATAACAATTGAAATACCTGAAGCCCAAAATTTTGTATTTTTTTTTGTACCCGGTATTTTTCCTTTAAATTCATTTGGAAAATTT
Organism: Pelagibacteraceae bacterium AG-426-G09; assembly: GCA_003210075.1. GTDB lineage: Bacteria > Pseudomonadota > Alphaproteobacteria > Pelagibacterales > Pelagibacteraceae > Pelagibacter. The sequence goes on along the minus strand of QCNR01000004.1, from coordinate 7,160 downwards.
CCATAAACCTCAGAAAAATTTACTCCAACCTTATCAAATACCTTTCCATTTTCTAATAATTTAGAAACGCCTCCACCTTCATTTTTATTTTTATTTCTACTCCATTTTTTACTTTTAAAAAAAATTTTATTTTTTTCTATTTCTTCAATATTTTTACAAATAATTTCCTGAAGATTTTTAAACCATTGTTTTGTAAGTTCTTGTTTTAAATTTATTTTCATTTTCATTATAATGTTTGTCTTAAACTTTCAGAAATAATTATAGCTACTGAAGTTGCAAGATTCAAAGATCTTTTATTTTCAATCATTGGTATTTTTATTTTATGTTTAATATTTTTATGCAAATCTTCGGGTACTCCAGAGCTTTCTCGTCCAAACAATAGTGTATCATCTTTACTGTATTTAAAATTAGTATAGGCTTCCTTTGCCTTAGTTGTTGCTAAAATCACTCTTTTATTAATATTGGCATTTTCAAATTCTGGGTAGCTTTTATAAAATTTTATTAAAGATATATCCATATAATCCATAACGACCCTTTTAAACCTTGGATCAGTTAAAAAAAAACCACATGGTTCAATTATTTCAAGAGATACCCCAAGACATGCACAAGTTCTAATTATTGCAGCTGTATTCTGTGGAATATCAGGTTGATAAAGGGCTATTTTGGGGCCTGTATAACTTGTTTTCTGTGTCATTTGTGCAATAGAAAAATTTATATTTTTTATTATATGAAATCATGTATTAGTCAAAAAATAAAACATTTAAATGTCTGATAAAAAACAAAAAAACAGAAGAGATTTTATATTTACAGCAACTGCAGCGGCCGGAGCTGTAGGGGTTGGGGCCGCGGTATGGCCTCTTGTAGACCAAATGAATCCTGATGCCTCAGTTAAAGCTTTAGCTAGTACTGAAGTTGATATTAGTTCTGTTAAACCTGGTCAATCGATAACAGTAGTTTGGAGAGGTAAACCAGTATTTATTAAAAGAAGAACTCAAGATGAAATAAATAAAGCAAGATCTGTATCCTTAGATGAATTGAAACATCCGGAAAAAGATGAAGATAGAGTTAAAAACCCCGAATGGTTAGTTATGTTGGGTATTTGCACCCACCTAGGATGTGTTCCATTGTCAGACAAAGGTGAATACGATGGTTGGTTTTGTCCGTGTCATGGTTCACATTATGATACATCAGGAAGAATAAGAAAAGGTCCAGCACCAATCAACATGGAAATTCCAGAGTATGTTTTTCTAAATGATAATACGATTAAAATTGGATAATAAAATTATATATGAGCGATAGTCACTACATACCAAAATCAAAAGTTGGAAAATGGTTTAACGATAGATTGCCACTTTTAACTCTTGCAAATCATTTAACAGATTATCCAACTCCAAAAAATTTAAACTATTGGTGGACATTTGGAGGAATTCTTACTTTTTGTTTAATTACTCAAATCGTTACAGGACTTGTTCTAGCAATGCATTATGTTGCAGATACTAAGCTGGCTTTTGCAAGTGTTGAACATATTATGAGAGATGTAAATTATGGATGGCTAATTAGATATGTTCACGCAAATGGAGCATCAATGTTTTTCTTAGCGGTTTATATTCATATTTTTAGATCTTTATTTTATGGTTCATATAAATCTCCAAGAGAAATTATTTGGATAATAGGAATAATTATTTATTTATTAATGATGGCAGCAGCATTTATGGGGTATGTTTTACCCTGGGGTCAAATGAGTTATTGGGGTGCAACAGTAATTACCAATTTGTTCAGTGCAATCCCTTTTATTGGAGAGGGGATAACTACTTGGTTATGGGGAGGATTCTCGGTTGACAATCCTACACTAACAAGATTCTACGCGTTACATTATTTGATACCGTTTTTAATACTTGGTTTAGTAGTACTTCATATTTGGGCATTACATGTGCCAGGCAATAATAATCCAGTTGGAATTGAAATAAAAAAACCATCTAATGATACTGTTCCTTTTCATCCATATATTGTAATAAAAGATGCATTTGCTTTATTATTATTCATGATAGTTTTTGCTTTTTTTGTATTTTATACTCCAAATATTTTGGGACATGCTGATAACTATATTGAAGCTAATCCGCTTGTAACTCCTGCACACATAGTTCCTGAGTGGTATTTATTACCATTTTATGCGATTTTAAGATCTGTGCCTGATAAACTAATGGGAGTTATAGCTATGTTTTCAGCAATTTTAATTCTTGTAGCTTTGCCTTGGCTAGACACTTCCAAAGTTAGATCTGCTGTTTTTAGACCTCTTTATAAACAATTCTATTGGATATTGGTATTAGATGTTTTAGTATTAGGATACGTTGGAGCGATGCCCGCAGAGGGTTTATACCTTCTTGTAGCAAGAATTGCTACCGCTTATTACTTTATTCACTTTTTAATTATACTTCCATTTTTAGGATTAATAGAAAAAACTAACCCAGTGCCTTTATCTATAACCGAACCAGTCTTGGCTGGTGCTGCGATGGCAACAAAAAGTGCAGGAGAAAATAAAATTGAAAATAATTTAAAGAGCCTAGGGTGAAAAAATTAGCAAGTTTATTTATATTATTTACTTCGATATTATTTTTTCAAAATCAATCAATTTCTGCAGAAAAACCAAAATTCTTAGAAACTGATTGGACTTTCAAAGGTCTATTTGGAAAATATGATAGAGGAGCTTTGCAAAGAGGATATCAGGTTTACACAGAGGTTTGTGCGGCTTGTCATTCTATGCAATATTTGAGTTATAGAAACCTTGCAGAGCCAGGAGGTCCCGAGTTTACTGAGGAGGAAGCAAAGTTCATTGCTGCAAGCTTTGAGGTTTTAGATGGTCCAAATAGTGATGGTGAAATGTTTACTAGACCAGCAAAATTATCAGATAAGTTTGTTATGCCATATGAAAATGTTGAGGCATCAAAAGCAGCAAATGGAGGAGCCTATCCTCCAGATATGTCAGTATTAGCTAAAGCCAGAAAGGGTGGCGCAGATTACATCTACTCTCTTCTTTTAGGTTATGACGAACCTCCTGCTGACATTAAATTAGATGATGGAGTATATTATAATAAATTTATGTATGGAAATAAGATTAAAATGTCTGCCCCTTTATCAGATGGCCTAGTTGAATATAACGATGGAACTGAGGCTACAAAAGAACAAATGGCAAAAGATATTACTACTTTTTTGATGTGGTCAGCCGAACCTCATTTAGAAACAAGACATAAGACTGGTTTCAGAGTAATTGTTTATTTAATTATACTTTCGGTACTGGTATATCTTACAATGAAAAAGATATGGTCACGTGTTGAAACGAAAATTTAAAACGTCTCCATCTTTAACGATATAATCCTTTCCTTCTAATCTCATTTTACCATTACTTTTTGAGTTTGCCCATCCCTCATTGTCTACAAAATCTTGATATGAAACAGTTTCAACCTTTATAAACCCCTTTTCGAAATCAGTATGAATTTTTCCAGCTGCTTTGGGAGCTAAACAATTTTTATTTATAGTCCAGGCCCTCGACTCTTCAGGTCCAGATGTAAAAAAAGTTTCAAGGTTTAATAAATTATATCCTTTTTTTGTAAGCATTTTGATACCAGTTTCTTTAATACCTAGCATATCCATGTAATTTAATTTCTCTTTAATACCCAAAGAATTTAATTGGTTTTCAATCTCAGCAGAAATAATAATTGTGTTTTCATCCCCATATTTTTCAATAAATTTTTTTGTAAATTGATTTCCATTCGAAATACTTTCTTCATCTACATTACAAACATATAAATTTGGTTTTAAAGTTAACAAGCCGCTAATTTCAATTTCCTTTTTTTCGAAAAGACTATGAACTTCTTCAATATTTTTGTCATTATTTATATAATCTAATACTTTCTCTAAAATTAAAATTTGTTCTTTAGAAAAATTTTTTTTATTTTTTTTATCCAGTCTTTTTTGAATAGACTCAAGATCAGCTAACTTCATTTCAGTTTGTATAATTTCAAGATCTCTAACAGGGTCTACATTTGCATTTACGTTTTGGATATCATTAGAGTCGAAACATCTTATCATATGAATTATTGCATCAACCTCTCTTATGTGGGATAAAAATTTATTTCCCAAGCCCTCACCTTTTGATGCACCTTTTACTAAACCGGCTATATCTACAAAAGAAATAGTAGTGTAGATTTTTTTTACTGAATTTGAAATATTTGTTAAATTGTCTAATCTTTCATCAACTACAGGCACTACTCCTAAATTTGGGTTAATTGTACAAAAAGGAAAATTTTCAGCTTGCGCCTTACTAGAATTTGTAAGAGCATTAAATAAAGTTGACTTACCGACATTTGGTAATCCAACAATTCCACACTTAAAACCCATGATTAATTGTTAATCTTACTTGAAAATAAATCGAGTTTTTTATCAATTAGTAAATTTACAGATTCAATTATTTTTTTTGAAATTTCTTCTAATTGAATTTTTTCATCTTCATTAAAATCTCCTAATACAAAATCATTAACTTTCATTTTTTCAGGTCTTCCAATTCCAATTCTTACCCTTGAATAATCTTTGCCAATAAATTTATCTAAAGACTTAATACCATTATGACCCGCATCTGTTCCTCCGAATTTAGCTTTAATCTTTCCAAATTCGATATCAAGATCGTCATGAAAAACAATTATTTCTGAGGACGCAATCTTAAAATATTCTATCAGTTCTCTTATGCAAGTACCTGAATTATTCATAAAAGTTAATGGCTTAATTGCGTAAACTTTTTTATCCCCAATATTTCCCATTGTTAATAGACCTTTGAACTTAGGCTTTTGTTTAGATAAACTAAAATTTTGGTTTATTGCATCGATAATCTTAAAACCAATATTATGACGATTATTTTGGTAATCAGGTGTTGGGTTTCCTAGACCTACAAATAAGATCATTTTTAAAGATTATTTTTTTGATTATATAACAAATTATTTTTTCTCAGGAGTAGCTTCTTTTTTTTCTTTATCAGCCTCAGTTTTTTTAGCTTCATCTCCCCCCGTGGCTGTCTGCTCTCCTTCTTTAGGAGCCTCTCCCTCTGCAGTAGCCTCAGCACCTTCTGCAGTTTCTTCAGCTGGTTTTTCAGGTTCTTTAACGATTGTAGGAGCAGCAACAGTGGCAATAACGAAATCTCTTCCTGTTATTGTTGGTGTTACGTTTTCTGGTAGCTTAATAGCAGAGATTTTAATACTTGCTCCAATATCTAAACCTTCTAAATCAACAACTAATTCTTTTGGTATACTTTCTGTTGGACATTTTAATTCAACTTTTCTTCTCACAATATTTAACACTCCACCTCTTTTTAATCCTGGTGATTGTTCATTATTAATAAAACGAACCGGAATTTCTAAAATTATTTTTCTTCCAGCAACCATTCTTAAAAAGTCCACATGTATTGGTTCGTCTGTTACTACATCAAAAGCTATTTCTCTTGGTAGTACATTTATTTCTTTATCCTTTATTTTAATTTTTAACACATTCGATAAAAAATTTTCCTGATCTAGTAAAATTTTCAAGTGTTTTTTTGAAACGCTAATAAGCTCATTCTTTTCATCCCCTCCATATAAAACAGCTGGGACCATACCTTGGCTACGAAGAATATTATTTTTTCCTCTAGTTATTTCAGTTCTATGGTTTGCTTCTAAATTACTCATAAAAATGGTAGCTTTTAGCTTAGGAGATACAGATTATCAAGAAGAAAATTACCTAAATAAGTCTGATACGGATGTGGAATTTGATATTCTTTTTATAGCTTCACCAACTAATTGAGAAATTGTTAAAATTTCAATATTTTTAGCACTTTTTACTCTGTCAGAATTATCTATCGTATCTGTTATAACCAATCTTTTTATTTTTGAATTTTTTATTTTATCAACTGCTTTTCCACTAAGTACACCATGGGTAACATATACATGTACTTCTCTTGCACCTCTTTCTATTAAAGCATTTGCAGCATTAACAATTGTTCCACCTGAGTCGATTATATCATCAACTATAATACATGTTTTTCCCTTTACATTTCCAATTACATTCATCACCTCTGATTTTCCTGGGGCAGGTCTTCTTTTATCTATTATAGCCAATCCAGCGTGTAAAAATTTTCCTAGAGCCCTTGCTCTTTCTGTTCCACCAACATCTGGAGCAACACAAATTAAATTTTTCTTTTTTATTTTCTTTTTAATATGTCTTGCAAAAATCGGCGTAGCAAAAAGGTTGTCAACTGGAATATCAAAAAATCCTTGAATTTGTCCCGCATGAAGGTCAATAGTTACAACTCTATCCGCACCAGCTTTAGTAATCAGATTTGAAACCAGTTTTGCAGAAATAGAAGTTCTAGGAACTACCTTTCTATCTTGTCTTGCATATCCAAAATAAGGTATTACCGCTGTAATATTTTTTGCAGAGGATCGCTTCAATGCATCAATGCATAAAAGCAATTCCATTAAATTATCATTCGCTGGAGATGATACAGATTGAATTACAAAAATACTATTTCCTCTGATATTTTCGTTTATTTCAACATAAATTTCACCATCAGAAAATTTTCTAATACTAGAGCGCACGAGTCTATTCTTTAAATATTTTGATATTTTTACGCTAAGGTTTTTATTTGAATTACCTGTGATTATTTTCATTAATATCCTATTTAAGCATAATTACCGATATATTTCTACCGTAATCGGGTTCATTTTTTTTTAAAGATCTTCTCGCACTAAAAAAATTATTTTTTTTATCAAAGGTATCTTTTCTTATAACATCAATTTTAAATATTCCAAAACTAATTAATTGTTTATAAATGAATTTTCTTAAATCAAAGTAAATTTTCTTTTTTTTATATTTGAAGAACATAGAGTTTTTCTTATTTTTTCTAATAAATTTATCTTTAAAATCTTTTCCAACTTCATAACTTTTTTGACTGATGCAAGGACCAATCACTACCACGATATCTTCTTTAATAGATCCTAAATTAAACATTTTTTTTAAAACTTTAATTACTATATTTTTATATGCTCCTCTCCATCCAGCATGAACTGCGCTAATTATTTTTCTTTTTGTATCTAATATAAATATAGGCACACAATCTGCAGTGAGTATTCCAAGTGGTA
>QCNR01000003.1 GCA_003210075.1 Pelagibacteraceae bacterium AG-426-G09 | reverse complement strand
TTTTGAAACTTTTCCAGTATCATTTCTACCTAAATCTAAAAGCATTAGATGTTCAGCTAGCTCCTTTTTGTCTTTTAATAGATCTTTTTCATAAAAAATATCATCTTTTTTGTTTTTACCCCTTGGTCTTGTGCCTGCTATAGGCCTTATAGTTATTTGACCATCTCTTAATCTTACAAGTATTTCGGGACTAGCTCCTATAATTTGGAAATCCTTAAAATTAAAGAAATACATGAAAGGAGAAGGATTTGTAACTCTTAGTTTTTTATAAACGTCAATTGGACTCTTATCTAGCTTAGCCTTAAATCTTTGACTTAATACAACCTGAAAAATATCACCTTTTCTAATATATTTTTTGGCCTTAATCACATTGCTTAAAAATTTTTGTTTTGTAATATTTGATTTAACTCTTACTTTAATTTTTTTCTTTTTTACTTCAAAAAGGTTTTTACTATTTGCAAGAAGTATTAAATGTTCAATTTCTGATTTCACAGTCTCATATGACTTTAAATAACTTTTAATACTTTCTTCTTTAAAAAAATTTTTAATAAAATGAATTTTTTTTTCTAAATTATCTAAAATAATAAGTGATTTTGGTCTGATTAGTCTCACATCTGGTATTTTTAAATCGTCTCTACAACTGTTGGGGATTTTCTCGATATAGCGTATTATATCATATGAAAAAAAGCCAGAAATAATCGAGCTAATATTTGGTAGTCCTTTTGGTACTTCAAATTTAAAATTTTCAATAATTTGATCAATTATTTTTTTAGGTGATTTTTTTAAAATCTTAATTTTATTATTTATAATTTGTTTACATTTATTTCCATGAAATTCCCAAATATAATCAGGATCTCTACCTAAAATAGTATATCTTCCTTTTATTTTACCTTTTTCTACAGACTCAAAAATAAAACTATTTTTTTCATTTAAAAAATTATTAATTAAATTTTCAGTTTCCTTAATTCCATTCGATTTAATTGTGTGGAATAAAACTTGATTTTTTCCGTTTTTATGATTTTTTTTAAATTGAGATATAGATATATTAAGCATTATCTAAAATTACTTTTTAATCTCTCAATAGTGTTTTGAAATACTTTAATTTCATATTTTTTACTCAAGTAAATATCATAACTTGAGTAAAGTGTATCTCTTATTTCACTATTAGATTTAAATAAATAATTTTTTAGATCAGACTTTGTAATGTTATTGTTGATATCGATTCTTTTAATATATGCTAGGTAAATATTATTTAATGGATCATTAATAAGAACAAACGACTTTTCAGGAAGTGAGTAAATTAATTTAATAGCCTCTAATGAAAACTTGTCATTATCATTAATTTTATTAATTCTAATTTTTTCAATATTTTTTGAATTATTAAAATTCTTTAAATCTTTATAATTTAAATTTTTATTATTAATGTCTTCTAAAAGTTTTTTATTATATTCAAATCTGAATTGATTTCTTAGAATTAAGTTAATTTCATCTCTAAATTGATTAGAACTTATGTCTGGGGTTTTATTTTCTATTTTATGAATTTTAAATAAAAGATAATGATCATTATTATCAATAAAATTAATTTGATTTTGAATATCCTTTTTTGAGTATATTAATTCAAATTCCTCATCATAAGGGTAGTAGTCATTTATATATGATAATTCTAAATTATACTGACTAGTAATAGTCTTTATATCTTCATTATTAAGAACTTTGTTGTCTATATCGTCAATAATTTTAAAAAATTCATCGCTGTACTCATCATTGTTTAATAAGTTTTTAGGTGTTATTTTTACATAGCTAAAACTTATAAAGTCTTTCTTTAATTTATCTTCATTTGCACTTATATAATTATTAATTTCTTGAGCGGTAAAAACTTTTTTATAGTTTTCCTCAAGATTTACAAATTCAATTTCAATATTTTTGTTTTCATCTACAAATTTTTTATTAACTAAAAATTTTGGTACAACAAGTCCACCATTAATATAGGTAAATAAAATATTTTGTAATTCACTAGATTTAAATCTATTTTCGTACTGTGCTGCAGATAAATTATTTTCTAATAAAAACTTTTCATATTTTGTTCTTGAAAAATTACCCGCATCATCTAAAAAATTTTTATTATTAATAAGTTTATTTTTTAAAGATTTATCTGAAAATTCAATATTTAAATTTTCCATTTCCATAATCATCAACTTTTGTGAAATGAGCTGGCTTAACAGTTCTTCAAATATATTTTTATCTAGATTCTCACTTATAATATTCTCATTTAGCCCCGACTCATTAATATGATTAATAAAATCAGATACTGAAATTGTATTATTATTTATTTTTGCAACATTATTTGTATTTCCTCTTGTAAATACATCGCCCATTCCCCAGAATACAAAAGGTATTGCAATTAAAGCAACAATTACCCATGAGATTTTTGAATTTGTAATACTTTTAAATTTACTTATCATACAAAAAAATCTTTATTTATTGATTTTTTAAAAAACAAATCTATAGATTAAAATATCGTTTATGACAAATAATATATATTTCATTGCAAATTGGAAAATGTATGGAAGTACATCATCTATTAATTCATTAAATAAATTAATTAATTTAAGTAAATTAAAAAAATATAGTAAAGCTAAAATTATTTATTTACCCCCATTTACACTTTTAGATGCCTTTAATAGGAAATTTAAAAGAACTAAAATATCTATTGGTGGACAAAACTGTCATCATATTCAAGACTATGGATCTTTTACAGGTTCTATTAGTCCTAAAATGTTAAAAGATCTTGGTTGTAAATTTGTAATTTTGGGTCACTCAGAAAATAGAATGGTTGGCGAAACTGATGCAGATGTAAATAATAAAATTAGATCAGCTTTAAATAAAAATCTAAAAATTATTTTTTGTATTGGAGAAACTTTTGCAGAAAAAAAGAAAAAAATTACTCACTCAGTTTTAAATAGACAGATAAATAAAGGCCTTAAAGGTGTCAAAAACTATAATAATATTTTAATTGCTTATGAGCCAGTATGGTCTATCGGCACAGGTGTTATACCTAAAGAAAAAGAATTAGAATTTAATATTGCAAAAATAAAAAAAATATTATCTAAAAAAACTAAAAATAAATTGCCAATACTTTATGGAGGCTCAGTTAATAATAAAAATATATCAAATCTCATTAATATAAGAGGTATTAATGGTTTTTTAGTGGGCTCTGCTTCTCAAAATACAAAAAAATTTATTGATATAATAAAAAAAACAATTAATTAGTTCGCATGGAAAATACTTTGTTAGTAATTAATATTGTTTTAGCAGCAATATTAGTAGTTTTAGTTCTAGTACAAAAATCAGAAGGTGGAGCATTAGGAATAGGCATATCTCAAGATAATTTTATGTTTTCAAGATCAGCGGGTAATTTTCTTACAAAATCAACAGCTGTAATTGCAACATTATTTATAATTTGTAGCTTGTCGCTAACTATAATTTCTAGAAGTGAACTTGAGCCAGAAGGTTCAGTATTGGATAAAATAGAGGAAAATCAAGAAGAGACACCAAAAATTCCAGAAAATAATAATTAATACTTTGAAATTATTTAATATCGGTCTATAACATAATTCCATGGCGCGATATATATTTGTCACCGGCGGCGTGGTTTCATCTTTAGGTAAAGGTCTTTCCTCGGCATCACTCGCCTATTTATTACAGTCGAGAGGTTTTAAAGTTCGATTAAGAAAATTAGACCCTTACTTAAATGTCGATCCTGGAACAATGAGTCCATTTCAACATGGAGAAGTGTTTGTTACAGATGATGGGGCCGAAACAGATTTAGATCTGGGTCATTATGAAAGATTTTCTGGAGTGACAGCAAAGAAATCAGACAATATTACAACAGGTAAAATTTATAACGAAGTTTTAAAAAAAGAAAGAAAAGGAAAATATCTTGGCAAAACTGTTCAAGTAATTCCACACATAACAGATAGAATAAAAGAATTTATCAAACATGATACATTAAAGGAAGATTTTGTTATATGTGAGATAGGTGGAATTGTTGGTGACATAGAAAGTTTACCTTTCGTTGAAGCAATAAGACAATTCGCAAACGATGTAGGTAAAAAAAATGCATTGTTTATTCATTTAACATTAGTTCCTTATTTAAAGGCGTCAGATGAGATAAAAACAAAACCAACTCAACATTCTGTTAAAGAGCTACGAAGCATTGGTATACAACCTGACATAATTATCTGCAGATCTGAAAGATCTATACCTTTAGAACATAGAAAAAAAATATCTTTGTTTTGTAATGTTGACATTAATAATGTTATTGAAACAGTTGATGTTAAAACCATATACGAAGCACCAATTAGTTTTGCTAATGAGAAATTAGATATTCAAGTATTAAATTATTTTAAAATCAAATCCAAGAAACCTAGCAATTTAAATCCTTGGAGAAAAATTAATAAAATTATTTTAAATACAAAAAAACAAGTTAATATTGCTATAATTGGAAAATATGTTGAATTAAAAGATGCATATAAGTCTTTAGATGAAGCACTAACACATGGTGGAATTGCAAATAATATAAAAGTGAAACTTGTTAGAATAGACTCAGAAAAACTGAAACCGAATGAAATCAAAGCTAAATTAAAAAATATTTCTGGAATTTTAATCCCAGGTGGTTTTGGAAAAAGAGGAACAAGTGGAAAAATAGAGTCGATTAAATTTGCAAGAGTTAATAAAATCCCATTTCTAGGAATTTGCTATGGCATGCAAATGGCAATAATTGAATTTGCAAGAAATAAGTTAAAAATTAGAAATGCATCTTCCAGTGAATTTGATAAAAAAGGAATTTCTATTATAGGTTTGATGCATGAGTGGGATAAAGATGGTAAAAAAGTTAAAGGAACCGATAAAAATTTAGGCGGAACCATGAGACTTGGCTCTTATCAAGCCAAACTAAAGGAAAATACATTGATTAAAAAAATTTATAAGTCAAAAACTATAAATGAGAGACATAGACACAGGTATGAAGTCAATATTTCTTTCAAAGAAAAATTTGAGAAAAATGGACTAATTTTTTCAGGTTTATCGCCTGATAATAGACTTCCTGAAATCATTGAGCTTAAAAATCACCCATGGTTTATTGGAGTACAATTTCATCCTGAATTTAAATCTAGACCTTTTAACCCACATCCATTATTTTCATCATTTATCAAAGCTGCAAAAAAAAAATATGCAAAATAAAATTGTAAAATGTAATGATATTGAGATCGCTAATAATAAAAAAATAACATTAATTGCAGGTCCGTGCCAATTAGAGTCCGAGCAGCATGCGATGGATATGTCTGGTAAAATTAAGGAAATCGCATCAAAATTAAATATTGGGTTCATTTATAAAACATCATTTGATAAAGCTAATAGAACAAGTCTTAAAGGACAAAGAGGGGCTGGTTTAGAAAAATCATTACCAGTTTTTGAGAAAATTAAAAAAGAATTAAATATTCCAATCTTAACAGATGTTCATAACGAAAAACATTGTGAGATAGTTTCTCAACATGTTGACATTTTACAAATTCCAGCTTTTTTATGTAGACAAACAGATTTATTGATTGCGGCGGCTAAAACAAAAAAAATTATTAATGTTAAAAAGGGACAGTTTTTAGCTCCTTGGGATATGGTTAATGTAACAAAAAAAATTTCTGACTCAGGTAATGATAATATTTTGGTAACAGAACGAGGTGCTAGTTTTGGATACAATACTTTGGTATCTGATATGAGGTCAATACCAATAATGGTTAAAAATGGTTATCCAGTTGTGTTTGATGCAACTCATTCGGTTCAACAACCAGGGGGTCAAGGAGAAAAAAGCGGTGGTCAAAGAGAATTTGTAGAATATTTAGCACGTGCAGCTTCAGCAGTAGGTGTAGCTGGAATATTTATGGAAACACACCAAGATCCCGACAATGCACCTTCAGATGGGCCGAACATGGTTCCATTAAATAAACTAGAGAGTCTTTTAAATCAAATTATAGAAATTGATAAATTAGTTAAAAACTTTTAATGAGCAAAATAACTAAAGTACTTGCTAGACAAGTTTTTGATAGTAGAGGAAACCCAACTGTTGAGGCAGAGATATTTTCAAAAAACTTTAGAGCGTCATCAATTTGTCCTTCAGGAGCATCAACTGGAAGTTTTGAAGCCCATGAGAAACGTGATAAAAAAAATAAAAATTATAACGGCAAAAGTGTTTTTACAGCAGTAAAAATCATAAATAAAATTATAGCGAAAAAATTAAAACATCAGAATGTTCATAACCAAGAAAAAATAGATCATATTCTTTTAAAACTAGACGGAACAAAACAAAAAACCAAATTAGGCGCAAATAGCATGCTGGCCGTATCAATGGCTGTAAAAAAATTATCATCAAAAATTAAAAAAATTCCGCTTTATAAAAACTTTTTAGTAAAAAGTAATTTTTCATTACCTTACCCTTTGATGAATATTATTAATGGCGGTGTTCATGCAAATAATGATCTTCAAATTCAAGAATTTATGATCAGACCAGACGGTGCTAAATCTTTTACAGAAGCAACTAAAATGTGTTTTCTAGTTATTAACAATTTAAAAAAAATTCTAAAGCAATTAAAACTTTCAACTTCTGTAGGAGACGAAGGTGGATTTGCACCAATGATTAGCAACAATTCGCAAGCATTAAATCTTATAACTAAAGCTATAAAAATGTCAGGTTTTGTAAACGGCAAAGATATATCAATATGTTTAGACGTTGCTGCAAACGAACTATTTAAAAAAAATAAATATGCAATACATTCCAAAAAGTTTGTATCTGTTAAGAAATCCATATCTGAATATTTAAGACTTATTAAAAAATATAAAATTAAATCTATTGAAGATCCTTTTTCAGAAGACGACTGGATTTCATGGAACAAATTTACAAAAGCAACTAATAAGAAAATCCAAATTGTTGGAGATGATTTGTATGTAACAAATCTTGAAAGATTAAAAATTGGCTTTTTAAATCAATCTTCAAATGCAATTCTCATTAAGTTAAATCAAATAGGCACAGTTACAGAAACTATCGAAGTGATTAAATTTGCTCAAAATATTGGTTTTAACACAATAATTTCGCATAGATCTGGAGAATCTGAAGATACCTTTATTGCTGATTTATCAGTAGGAACAAATTCAAACCAAATAAAATCCGGTTCTTTATGCAGATCTGAAAGAGTTGCAAAATATAACCAAATACTGAGAATAGAGGAATATTTAGGAAATAAAGCAAAAATGAGTAAATTATGATAGAAAAAATTAAGAAAAATTTCTTTATAGTTATTGGGACATTTTTGTTTTTGTATTTTTTCTTTAATCTACTAGATGGTGAACGAGGTTTAATTTCTCTTTTAAAAAAAGAAAATTTGCTTGAACAATTAAAATTAGAAGAAGAAGAATTAAAAAAGAGTATTAATAATCTAGAATTTAAAAATACTTTATTAAGTGACAATTTAGATGAAGATTATATTGAAATATTATTAAGAGAAAAATTTGTTTATAGTAAAAAAAATGAAAAAATTTATATTTTAAAAAATAATGAAAAATCAAATTAGACCAAGACATCCTGAAAAAGTAAAAAATCCAATTAATCCAATCAAAAAAAAACCTGATTGGATTAGATCAAAATTAATAAATAGTAAGGAGTTTTTTCTAACAAAAACTGTTGTCAATAAAAGCAATTTAGTTACGGTTTGCCAAGAAGCAAACTGTCCAAATATAACTGAATGCTGGAGTAAAAGACATGCAACATTTATGATTATGGGCGACACATGTACAAGAGCTTGTGCTTTTTGTGATGTAAAAACCGGTAAGCCAGAAAAACTAGATCCTTTTGAAGATATAAAAATAGCTAATGCTGTTAAAAAATTACAGTTAAGACATGTTGTTATAACGTCAGTAGATAGAGACGATTTAAGTGATGGGGGATCTAATCATTTTAAAAAAGTTATAGAAACTACGCGATTAAAAAATCCAAATACTACAATTGAGGTTTTAACTCCTGATTTTTTAAGGAAAGGTGATTCTTATAAAAGAGTATTAGAAGCAAACCCCGATGTGTTTAATCATAATATTGAGACAGTTCCAAGTTTATATGTAAAAATTAGACCTGGTGCCAGATATTTTGCATCTCTTGAACTTCTAAAAAAAGCAAAAGAAAATAATAAAAAAATTTTTACAAAATCTGGAATTATGGTTGGCTTGGGCGAAAATCATGAAGAAATTATTCAAGTAATGGATGATCTAAGATCTGCTGAAGTTGATTTTTTAACAATTGGCCAGTATCTTCAACCATCATCCAAACATCATCCTCTTTTTAGATACTACCATCCTGATGAATTTAAACAGTTAGAGTTAATAGCAAAATCAAAAGGTTTTTTATTAGTTTCTTCTTCACCATTAACAAGATCGTCTTATCATGCTGACGAGGATTTCGCAAAACTTCAACAAAATAGAATAAATATTAATTAATGCCAAAAGCTTCAATTAAGAGATTAATTGAATGTAAAAAAAAAGACCTAATAAATTTAGTTTTAGATATAGAAAAATATCCTGAATTTATTCCTTTTTGCTATAATGCTAAAATATATGAAAAAGAAGAAGCAAAATCTTCAACAAAAATAATAGCAGATCTTACAATCGGAAAGGGTCCCTTTAAAGATACTTATAAAAGCGATGTTTTGTATAATAAGCATGAAAGCTCAATACTTGTAAAAAACATAGATGGTCCTTTAAATCATCTTTCTAATAAATGGTTATTTATAGAACAAAATAATCAAACCAAAATTATATTTGATATAGACTTTGAAATTAAAAATAAGTTTTTAAACACTGTAATGGAAGCATCATTTAAATTTGGTGTAGAAAAAATAGCAGATGCTTTTCAAAAAAGAGCTGAAGATTTATTTAGCAATGCTAAGGACTAAACTTAATGCCTTTTTAACCGAAGCTCTTCGTATGGAGGATCTATTTTTACTCTTAAACAAATACTTATTTACTAGTAATTTGTTACCTTTTTTAACTCCAATATAAACTAAGCCAACTGGTTTTTGCCTAGTACCACCTTTAGGTCCGGCAATTCCTGTTATAGAAACATTAATATTAGCTTTTGAAATTTTAGTTAAACCATTTACCATTGCTAAGCAACACTCATGACTTACAGCTCCATATTTTTTAATTATGTTTTGATTAACTTTTAAAAATTTAATTTTAGCTTGGTTTGAATAAGTGACCAAACATAAATCAAAAATTTTTGATGCATCATTAACAGATGTAATAGTACTAGCTAACAAACCCCCAGTACAGGACTCGGCAAAAGCAACTTTAAGTTTTTTTTTAGTTAAAAGTCTTATTAAAGATTTCATTTAATAAAAAAACTACTTAAAACCATAAAACAAATTAAAGATAAAACAACATAAAACCCTGCACAAACATCATCCATAATAACACCAAAACTGTTTTTAAAATTTTTATCAAAATAACTTACAGGAAATGGTTTTGCTATATCAAAAAATCTAAATAATAAAAAACAAACACCATAAAATATTAAAGCCATATCATGAGATTTTTCTGTTCCATGCGAAATTTCATATAAATAAATCGGAATTGACTGACCAATAAATTCGTCAATTATAATTTCTTTTGGATCTTTATTTTCATTGTCTTTAATGTGTATAGCAACCGCAAAAAATGAAAAAAAAAAAATTAAAATTAATACTATTAATATTATATTTGAAGATAAATTTAATTTATGAAAAAGAACATAAAGTATAATTACTGTAGCTAATGATCCAAAAGTACCTGGAATTTTTGGAATTTTACCTAAACCAAACATTGTAACAAATAATTTATTTAAAGTTTTAATCATATTTGATAATTGAAATTATTACCTCACAGGCTATTGCTTTTTCTTTTCCAATTAATCCTAATTTTTCGACTGTTTTACCTTTTAGATTAATTCGATCTTTATGTAAATTTATTAGTTTTGAAATAGAAATAATAATTTTATCTCTATATTTGGATACTTTTGGTTGTTCGCAAATCAAATTTATATCTAGATTGTTAATTAAATAATTAGATTTACTTAAATTGTTAATTATAGGTTTTAGCATTTTTGGAGATCTTATATTTTTGAATTTTTTTGTATTAGGATAAAAAAAACCTATGTCTTTTTTTCTTGTAGCACCTAAAATTGCATCAATGATTGCATGTAAAATTACATCGCCATCAGAATGTCCTTTTAAACCAGAATGGTAAGGTATTTTAATCCCACCCAAATAAAGTTTTTTATTTTTAATCAATTTATGAATATCAAAACCTATCCCGTAGTATATCTTTGAAGTTTTGAAATCCTCAGGAAAAGTTATTTTACTGTTTCTATTTTCACCTAAAATAAATTTAACTTTTAGATTATTGCTTACAAAAAGTGAGGCTTCATCAGTTATCCTTTTTTTTTGTTTAATTGCTAAATTATATAAATCTTTAAATCTAAAGGCCTGAGGTGTTTGCGTAAAAAGAATTTTATCTCTATCTAAATTGAAATATTTGTTATTTTTTCTTAATTTAACAGAGTCTTGTGAATTTACGAATGGGACAACAGCTTTATGAATTTTAAGTTGTTTTAATAGTTTTGTTAATAATTTATTTGAAAAATTTGGTCTAGCAGCATCATGAATAAATACATTATTAGGTTTATATTTTTTTATTTTTTTTAATGCATTTAAAGATGAGTCATTTCTTTCTTTTCCACCCTCTATTATTACAATTTTTTGCTTATTATAATTTTTAAAGATATTTTTATATTTTTTAGATTGAACAATTATAATTTTTTTGAATAGTTTTGAAGCTAGTGCTTTGTCGACTGAATGTTGAATTAATTTTTTATCTTTATAATCAAAATACTGCTTTGGTTTATTTTGGCTAAATCTTTGGCCTTTTCCAGCTGCCAGTAATACAAAATAATTATTCATATGTTTATTTTAGGTAAAATTACTATATTTTAAAATTATGTTAGATTTCATAAAAAGAAATATATTCATATTAATTATATTTATTACAACATTATTGTTGGGTTTCATAACTTTTTTCACTTTTTTAGATAAAAGTTTCATTAATTTAAGTCAAAAGAATTTAAATTTTCTTCTCTATACTAATATTATTTTTTTATTATTATTTTTTGTATTAATTTTCAAAGAAATCTCAAGCTCTATAAAAGCAAATATTAACGTTAAAGGATCGATTGCGAATAGAAAATATATTCTTTTTTTTTCTTTATTTACACTTATACCATCAATTTTAATTTCAGTTTTTTCACTTTTTATATTTTCATTTGCTCTTGATAAATATCTTGATCAAAAAATTACCACAGCTGTAAACAATTCTTATGAACTAGCTAAGGATTATGTTAATGAAAAGAGAAATAAAATTGAGTCAGATATTGTTTTGGTTGCATTTGATTTAAACAAAAATATCAAATTATCTGAAAACAAATCTTTATTTCAAAGTTATTTAAACAATCAAAGGGTTTTAAGAAATCTTGATCAATTACATTTAATTAATAGCAAAAAAGAATTAATAATGACTGCTGAAGGAACCGAATATATACCAATTGATGACAGAGCTGTTAATATGGTTCTTAATGATGATAGACCTTTAAAAATAATAAATGCTTTTGAAAACTATTCTGGAGCAATTATAAAACTACCTTTGTATGATGATTTATATTTATATGTTATCAGGTATCTAGACAAGGATATTTCAAAGTATTTGCAAGAATCTGAAGAAGCTGTTAATTTTTATTATACAGTCGAAGATCAAAGCACTGGTATTAAAATTTCCTTTGCATTGATATATGTAATTTTAGTTACGTTATTATTGTTTTTATCTATCACCATTGCTATTAGATTTTCTTCACGTTTTTTTGTTTCTATAAACAATTTGATAACTGCTTCTGAGCAAATAGGAAAAGGAGATTTAAATACAAAAGTTCCAGATATAAAAACTGATATAGAAATGGAAAAATTAATTTCAAATTTTAATTCAATGATTGTTAAACTTAAGGATCAACAACAAAAATTACTTAATTCAGAAAGGTTAGAAGCTTGGGAGACAATAGCAAGAAAATTAGCGCATGAAATTAAAAATCCTTTAACTCCGATCCAACTTACAATTGACAATCTAAGATCAAAATATCTAACAGATATAAAAGAAGAAAATAAAGATAAATTTGAAGTAAATTTAAAAACAATTAACAATCAAATAAACCAAATTGAAAATTTAGTTAACGAATTTTCCGATTTTGCACGTATGCCTAAACCGGTATACAAAAATAATAACCTTAAAGACGTTATATTATTAAACATCGAATTATTAAAAAAGTTGGATAAGACAATTAATTTTAATTTTAATTCTGAAAAACCACTAAATTTTAAATTTGATTTTGAACAAATCAGCAGGGTCTGTTTTAACTTAATTAAAAACTCTATAGAAAGTTTAAAAGAAAAACGTCAAAAAAACCCTGATTTTATTAAAAATATAGATATAGAAATCAAAGATCAGATTGATTATATATCATTAACAATTATAGATACAGGTTTAGGTTTTAAAAATATAAATACTAGTGAATTAACAAAACCATATTTTACAACAAAAGCAGATGGGACAGGTTTAGGATTATCAATTGTGAGTAAAATAATAAATGATCACAATGGTGTAATTACATTTACTAATTTAATTGAAGGAGCAAAAGTGGAGATAAAATTTTTTAAATAATTATGGCAAATGAAATATTAATTGTAGACGACAATCCAGATATTAGAAATATCTTAAATGAATTAATATCTGATATTGGTTATAGAACAAGATTAGCAGCAAATTATAAACAGGCTTTAGCTGAAATTGATAAAAAGATACCTGATGTCGCTGTGCTAGATGTTAAATTAAGCAATACTGAAAATAACGAAGGTTTAAAATTGCTCGATCATATCAAAAAAAAAAATAAAGATATACCAGTAATAATAATTTCAGGACATGCAAATATTGAAATGGCTGTTGACTCCTTAAGATTAGGAGCATTTGAGTTTATTCAAAAACCATTTGACAAAAATAGATTAACGAATTTTATTAATCGTGCTGTAGAACATTATAATCTTAAAAAAGAAAATAAATCACTCAATGAAAAGTTATTTAATTCATTTGATATAGTTGGTGAAAGTAAAAACATTATAAATATTAGAGATCAAATTAAACATTTGGCATCTTCAGATAGTAGAATTTTCATCACGGGACCAATAGGTAGTGGAAAAGAGCTTGTCGCTAGGAAAATTCATTTAATATCTAATAGAAAAAATAAACCATTTATAATAATAAATGGAGCACTTCTAAATTCAGAAAAATATGAAAAGGAATTGTTTGGTGAAGAATTTGCCGATGGTTCAATTATTTACGGCGCATTAGAAAAAGCTTCAGGTGGAATTTTGTTGATTGATGAAGTTACAGAAATACCTTTGGAAACTCAGTCAAAAATTTTGAGGGTCCTAATAGATCAAAAATTTAGAAGAATTAATGGAAAACATGACATTAATGTTAACGTTAGAATTATATGTTCAACTAATAAAGATTTATCTAACGAAATACAAATAGGAAACTTTAGAGAAGATCTTTTTCACAGACTTAATGTTTTTAATATTAAACTTGAACCATTAAACAAAAGAATAGATGATATTCCAATACTTGTTGGGTATTTTATGGAGAAATTATCAGAAATTTATAATATAAGAAAAATTCAAATAAAAGATTTTAATTATTTATTAAGTTACGATTGGCCTGGTAATGTTAGAGAATTAAGAAATTTAGTTGAAAGAATAATCATCTTATCTCCAGGACAAAACCAGGATAAGATAAATGATATTATTAAAGAATCATTAACTAAATCAGATTCTCATGAATTTAATATTTCTGATAATCTTTCATTATCTTTAAGGGAAGCAAGAGAAAATTTTGAAAGAGAATATTTATCATCACAACTTAAAAAATATAACGGTAACATCTCAAAAACAGCCAAATTTGTTGGAATGGAGAGGTCCGCACTGCATAGAAAATTAAAACTTCTTGGAATTAAAGAATTTAACTAAATGAATGTAATAATTTGTGGCGCTGGTAGAGTCGGTTTTACTATTGCAAAATTGCTTAGTGAACAAAATCATTCTATTACTGTTATAGATCAATCCAGCGATGATATCCAAAAAATTAACGATACATTGGATGTAAAAGCAATAGTAGGAAAAGCAACTTCCCCTGCAATACTGGAAAAAGCAAATATAGCAGAGGCAAATATGATAATAGCTGTTACAAGAAATGATGAGATAAACATGTTAATTTGCCAAATAGCATACTCATTATTTAAAATTCCAAAAAAAATTGCTAGAATAAGAGCGCAAGAGTACTTAGATCCAAAATTTTCACAACTTTTTAATAAAGAAAACTTGCCAATAGACTTTGTAATTTCACCCGAAATTGAAATAGCAAAATCGATACATAGAAAGCTAGAGTCACCAGGTGCAACTGATAACGTCCCGTTTGCAAATAACAATATCAGATTGTTAGAAGTTCTTGTTGATGAGAGATGTCCAATCAATAATATAAAATTAAACGAATTGACTAATAAATTTCCTAAATTAAACGCTAATATCTTAGGTGTTGTTAGAGATGAAAAATTTATTTTTTTAAAGAAAAATGATGTAATGAAAAAGAACGATAAAGCTTATGTAGCAATTAATGCATCTCAAATTAAAGAGACACTAGAAGCTTTTGGTCACAATGATCCAATTTCAAAAAAAATACTTTTAATTGGAGGGGGTAATATTGGTTATAATTTAGCAAAATACATTGAGTCATCACCAAATGATACAAGGTTAAAAATAATTGAAAAAAATAAAGAGAGAGCAGAATATCTTGCTAGCGAGTTAAGTAATACAATTGTAATTAATGGAGATGGTTTAGATGAAGAAGTTCTAAAAGAAGCAAACCTAGATGAAACTGAAACAGTAATTGCATTAACAAATGATGATGAGGATAATTTGATGGTTGGTGTTTTAGTTGAAAAATTTTCTCAAAATAAAAGAACAATGGTTTTAACAACAAAACCGAATTACAGTCTTTTACAATCTTCTTTAAAAATAGATGATTTGATTGATCCAAGAATGAATACTGTTTCAAGTATTTTAAAACATGTTCATAAAGGCACTATTGAGTCTGCTTATTCAATTTTAAATGGAGAATATGAAGTTATAGAAGCAGAAATTATTGAAACATCAGATCTGGTAAATAAAGAACTTAAGAATGCAGATTTGCCTGATGAAATAAAGATAGGCGCTGTTCTAAGGGAAAAAGAAGTAATTATACCTAGATCAAATTATATATTTAAGAAAAATGATATAATAGTTTTTATTGCAAAAAAAGATCAAATTCCTCTAGTTGAAAATATATTTAGAATTAGCGCGGTATAATTTTTAATGTTTAAAATTAGTTTTATCTATATAGGATTATTTTGTTTTATTCTGTCTTTGCTATCTTTTTTTAATATTATTTATTCGTATTATTTTGAAATTTTTAATAATATTGAAATTTATACTTATACATTAATAATTTCCTTATTATTGAGTTTACTATATTTTATAAAAAAAAATGATTTAAAAAAAATAACTCTTTATGAAAAAATTATATCTGTAGCACTAGGATATATTGTTTTACCTTTAATATTATCTATACCATATTTTTTTGGATTAAAATATTTACCCTTTATTGATAGTTATTTTGAAGCAATTTCTGGTTTTACATCAACTGGATTTACAGTTTTTGAAAATGTAAAACATTTAGATCAAAGCCTATTATTATGGAGATCTACATCTCAATGGTTTGGAGGTTTATATTTTCTAATATCCATCTTATTTTTAATTGATATTTATGATGAAAATTATAAAAAAATTCTTACAAATTTTATCTCATTAGATGTAAACGAAATTATTAAGCAAGCTATAAAAATACTTTTAATTTACACATTTATAACTCTTTTATTATTTTTAATTTATAAAATGATAAGTCTTAGGTCTTTTGATGCTTTTAATTTAGCTTTGACAGTTATTTCTTCGGGAGGATTCTTAATTGTAAATAATATTGGTGAAATTATTCAAACTAATTTTCAAATTTATATTTTTTCAATATCTATGCTTATATCTTTTTTTGGAATATTTCTTCCATACAATATTTTGTTTTTAAAAAAAAAAGAGCTATCTGTTTTCACTGAAGATTACTATTTGTTTTTTTATTTTATATTTTTAATTTTTGCTTTCTTTATCTTTCTTAACCAAAATAATAATTTTGCTCTTACTTTATTTTCGCTAGCAAGCAGTATTTCAAATATTGGTTTTTCTTTAGATATTAATAATAATAGTAACTTTGTATTTCTTATTTTAGTTATAATAGGAGGGTCATTAGTTTCAACAAGTTCGGGTTTACGGTTTATGAAGATTTTTCTTTTAACTAAATTTTCGTTTAATGAACTATTATCTCATTCAAAACCAAAACATATACTTCTAAATAAGGTCTTATTTTCAAAAGTGAAAATAGATTTAAATGATGTAAATAAATATTTTTTTACAGTTATAATATTTATTTTATCTTTGACATTACTTATATGTTTATTAACTTTATTTAATTTTAAATTTGATGAAGCCTTCAAATTGAGCATCCTAACCTTAATGAATACTGTCAACTCAAGCTTGTATGGATTAGATAATTTAAATTTTGCTGAATTATCAATCCTTGTAAAATTTACTTTAGTTTCTTTTATGATAATTGGACGAATTGAATTCATAGCTATTTTAATATTAATTAAAAAATTTGTATTTAAAAATTAAATGATGTAATAATCCTAAAACTTGCGCCCTTAGCTCAGCTGGATAGAGCAACGGTTTTCTAAACCGTGGGTCGGAGGTTCGAATCCTTCAGGGCGCGCCATAAAGTCATACTTTTTCTTATTTTACTTGCTTAATTTTATATTGATCAGTATTTAAGTTTCTGTTTTAATTTAATTAATTCAAAATTAATTTTGAATTATTTGTTAACAAATAAATATAAATTAAGAGGAGATAATGTTTAAAATCAAACAAATAACTTCTTTGTTAGCCGTTGTAGCTGTTCTTTTTGGATTTGCTACAGAATCATTTGCTGCAAAGAAATCGAAAACTCTAAAAAACACGATCAAACAAGGTTTTGTTAAGTGTGGTGTTTCTCAAGGTCTTCCTGGATTTTCAAATGCTGATGCATCTGGAAATTGGACTGGTGTTGACGTTGACGTTTGTAGAGCAGTAGCTGCTGCAGTACTTGGTGATGCAAATAAAGTTAAGTTTACACCCCTAAGTGCTAAAGAAAGATTTACTGCACTAACATCAGGTGAAATCGATGTTTTATCAAGAAACACGACTTGGACTTTATCAAGAGACGCTGACATTGGATTAACTTTCGTTGGTGTAAACTTTTACGATGGTCAAGGTTTCATGGTTAGAAAAAATTCAGGAATGACATCTGTGAATGATTTCAAAGATGGTATTTCAGCATGTACTAACATTGGAACTACTACTGAGCTAAATATGAGAGACTTCTTTAATTCAAAAGGTATTTCTTATGAGCCAGTTGCTTTCGAAAAAGCTGACGAGGTCGTAGCCGCATATGATGCTGGAAGATGTGATACTTACACAACTGACAAATCTGGTTTAGCAGCTCAAAGAACTAAAATGTCTAATCCTGATGATCATATAGTATTGCCTGAAACTATTTCTAAAGAGCCTTTAGGACCAGTTGTAAGACAAGGTGATGCAGTATGGGAAGATATCGTAAGATGGTCTTTAAATACTATGATTGAAGCTGAAGAGTACGGAATTAATTCTGGAAATGCAGATTCATTGAAAACTTCAGACAACCCAGCTGTTAAGAGAATAGTTGGTGCTGAAGGTGAAATGGGCGCAGCTTTAGGTCTAGACAATGATTGGAGTTTAAGAATTATCAAACAAGTTGGTAACTACGGTGAAAGCTATAAGAGAAATATTGCTGACACGGGTATTTTGCCAGACAGAGGTCCAAATGAAATTTGGACTAACGGTGGATTATTATATACTCCTCCAGCAAGATAATTGCTTAAAAAAATAGATTAAAAAGGGCTAGATTCTTCTAGCCCTTTTTTTTTAAAAGATTTATAAAGCCTTTGTGAACGCCAAATTCAAAAAAATTATTCCTCAGTTACTAACACTAACTTTTGTAGCATTGGTGTTTGGTTTCTTTAGTTATAATGCTCAACTAAATATGGAGAATAGAGGTATTTCATTTGGTTATGGTTTTTTATCTCAAGAATCCTCTTTTGATGTTCAGTTTTCTTTAATAGAATATGATGGATCACATTCATATTTTAGAGCTTACTTAGTTGGCTTGCTTAATACTATTTTAGTTTCTGTTATAGGTATAATTTTTGCTACAATAATAGGAGTAGTTGTTGGTATTGCAAGACTATCAACTAATTTATTAATCAATCGGTCGGCTGCGTATTACGTTGAATTTTTTAGAAACATTCCATTACTTTTACAAATATTTTTTTGGTATTTTGCTGCATTAAGAGCTCTTCCACTACCGGAAGATGCTGAACCAATATTTGGTGTAATATTCTTAACGATAAAAGGATTATTTATTCCAGCATTTGTTTGGAATAATTTAGACATTTTTTTATACTCATTACTTGCTGCAATAATATCAATAATTGTAATAAGATCATATTCGAAAAGACTAAGAGAAAATGAGGGTAAACATATTCCAGTTTTATATATTTCGCTAGGATTAATAGTAGGTTTACCTTTAATAAGCTTTTTAATTGGTGGTGTAACATTAAATTTTGAAATTCCTGAATTAGTTCAGTTGGCGAAAACTTCTTTTAGATTTAATGGAGGCTTAGGTTTGCCCCCCGAATTAATTGCATTAACTTTAGCTTTAGCATTGTATACAGCAACATTTATTGCTGAATGTGTTAGGGCAGGTATTCAAGGTGTAAGCAAAGGTCAAAAAGAAGCAGCAGCTTCAATAGGATTAACACCTAATCAAGTTTTAAAACTTGTAATTATGCCCCAAGCATTAAGAATAATTATTCCACCAACTACTAACCAATATTTAAATTTAACAAAGAATTCATCTTTAGCAGCTGCAATAGCATATCCTGATTTAGTACTTGTATTTGCAGGAACAGCTTTAATGCAAACAGGCAGAGCGATAGAAATTGTTTCAATAACAATGCTAACTTATTTATCATTGAGTGTATCAATTTCAGTATTAATGAATTGGTATAATAAAAAAATAGCTATTAAAGAGAAATAAAAATGAAAATTTTAAATATTACTAAAGATAATTTCAATAATTACCTGTACACAGGAGTTTTCTTAATTCTTATATCTATTTTAGATGTTTTTTTAAATTCATTTTTTTCAATAAATATTACTGCTTTCTTACCTGGTTTTTTAAGCTTTGTTTTACCCTTAATTATTGGTTTTGTAGGTTTTTATTTTATTAGAGTTGAGCATTCAGGTATTAAGAATCTAGATATTGTAAATAAAAATATAAATACTAATAACTTTAATGCAGTTCTAACTTTACTAATTATTTTTGTAATAATTAAATCTTTACCTCCTTTTTTAAGCTGGTTCATAATAGATGCTAATATAGCGGGTGATACAAAAGATGCGTGTACAGGAACTGGTGCTTGCTGGACTTATATTAAAATATGGCTGAGAAGATTTGTTTATGGAATGTATCCCAATGCAGAACAATGGAGAATTAACCTATCATTTATTTCATTAACGGCATTAGGTCTTGTAGGTTTCTTCGCTACTGAAAAATATAAGAAGTACTTAACATTATATTATGTTGTTATTTATCCTTTTATATCTTTTTTATTTATTTATTTTTTTATCTCAGGTGGAAGAATTTTCTTTGATTTTTCATATGGAATTATCGCTGCAGCAATTTCAATAATTATAGGATTTTTCATTCCTAATAAATTTAAATTGTACTATTTTTTAATTATACCAATAACATTTTATATTCTTCTCAAGTATATATTTTTCTTTGAAGAATATATTGAATTAGGGATGATTGAAGGCCTTGTGTGGGTAGAAACTGGTGCATGGGGCGGCCTATCTTTAACTTTTATAATTTCGTTTTTCTGTCTGATATTCTGCTTTCCAATAGGGATGGCTTTAGCTTTAGGAAGAAGATCAGATTTTCCACTAATAAGATATATTTGTATTGGATTTATCGAATTTTGGCGAGGAGTTCCATTAATAACAGTTTTATTTATGTCATCAGTTATGTTTCCAATGTTTCTTCCTCAAGATGTATATGTAGATAAACTTGTTAGATGCATAATTGCAATTTCTCTATTCGAAGCCGCTTATGTTGCAGAGGTTATAAGAGGAGGACTGCAGGCTCTACCTAGAGGCCAGTATGATGCTGCAAAATCCTTAGGTATGGGTTATTGGAAGATGCATATTTTTGTTATTTTACCACAAGCTCTCAAACTTGTTATCCCAGGCATTGCTAATACTTTTCTAGCACTAGTGAAAGATACTCCATTAATTTTTGTTGTTGGATTACTTGAAATAGTTGGAATGCTGAATTTAGCTAAAACTAACCCAGAATGGTTAGGATTTGCAATGGAGGGCTATGTCTTTGCAGCAATTATTTTCTGGATAATTTGTTATGCAATGAGTAAATATAGCTATAATTTAGAAATTAAATATAAAACAGAAAGATAAGAAGAATGTCTGATCCAATAATTCAAATTAAAGATGTAAATAAATGGTTTGGAGATTTTCAAGTTTTAAAAAATATAAATTTAGAAGTAAAGAAAAATAAGAAAATTGTAGTTTGTGGACCCTCAGGATCAGGAAAGTCAACTTTAATAAGATGTATAAATAGACTTGAGGAACATCAAGAGGGACAAATAGTTGTTGATGGCAACGAATTGAGCGAAAATACAAAAAATATTGAACAAATAAGAGCAGAGGTTGGAATGGTTTTTCAACAATTTAATTTATTTCCTCATTTATCAATACTTGATAACTGTACGTTAGCCCCTATTTGGGTGAAACAAATGCCAAAAAAAGATGCAGAAGAATTGGCTATGCAACATCTTGAAAAAGTTCAAATTGCTGACCAAGCATTAAAATATCCAGGTCAATTATCAGGAGGACAGCAGCAAAGATGCGCAATAGCCAGAGCACTTTGTATGGAACCAAAAATAATGCTTTTTGATGAACCTACATCTGCATTAGATCCAGAAATGATTAAAGAAGTACTAGATGCAATGGTTAATTTAGCTAAAGCTGGAATGACAATGATTGTTGTTACACATGAAATGGGGTTTGCTAAGGAAGTTGCAGACGAAGTAATATTTATGGATGAAGGAATGATCGTTGAGAGAGCAGAAACTAAAGAGTTTTTTGCAAATCCTAAAAACGATAGAACTAAATTATTTTTAAGCCAAATATTATAAAAGTTCTAAACTACAGGTATGTGAAAAATGCATAAAATTAAGCTTGACAGGTTTCCAAAATATCAAAAAAACCTCTAAAAAAAAATAATTTTATATCTTGCAATAAACCACTAAATCATCTTAACTCATGCTGCGGAAATTAATTGAGGGGTCAATAGATGGAAGAAAATTTTAACAAACATTTGGGAAATAAATTAAAATTAAGAAGACTGGCGTTAGGATTAACACAAACAAAAGTTGCAAAAGCTATAAATGTAACATTTCAACAAATTCAAAAGTATGAAAAGGGCACTAATGGTGTAAGCTCATTAAGACTACTCCAATTATCAAATTATTTAAAAGTGCCTATCAATTATTTTTTTGAAGATTTTTCAGAATATTTAATAAATTTGGAAAAATCAAAAGAAGGACACATGAATGTGAATTATAATTTTTTAGTTAAACTTTATACTGAACTTACTGAAGATCAAAAGATTAAGTTTTCTAAAAACTTAAACTTAAATTCACAAATTTCTAAAGTTGGATAATTTTTTGGCTCCTCGGGCAGGACTCGAACCTGCGACCAATTGATTAACAGTCAACTGCTCTACCAACTGAGCTACCGAGGAATGTTATAAAACAAGAAATAATTATAACATCTTAGTTAAACTGTAAATCAAAATAAGAAAAAAATGTTAGTTAATATAAATCATCAATTTTAACTTTACGACTTT
Source organism: Pelagibacteraceae bacterium AG-426-G09 (assembly GCA_003210075.1). Taxonomy (GTDB): domain Bacteria; phylum Pseudomonadota; class Alphaproteobacteria; order Pelagibacterales; family Pelagibacteraceae; genus Pelagibacter. Next base: position 60,423 of record QCNR01000003.1, on the reverse strand, counting down.
GATTAAGTTTGATGGCATTATTTATTTAAATTTCTTGGAGGCAACGCCCGGAATCGAACCGGGGTAAAAGGATTTGCAATCCTCTGCGTAACCATTCCGCCACGTTGCCATTTGTAGGGCTTATAGAAGACCTTATATAGTTGATTTTGTAAATTAGTCTATAATTTTAATATTGAAATTCGATATTGTTTATTAAATTTGATTAATTTATAAAACATTAATTAATGAGTTCTGACAAATATATTCATACAGAAGTAGAAAATAAGATTTATTCTTATTGGGAAAAAAATAATTTATTCAAACCTAAAAAAAATATCCAAAAATTTTCTATAGTTATCCCTCCACCAAATGTTACTGGTAGTTTACATATGGGTCATGCTTTAAATAATTCAATTCAGGATCTACTTATTAGATTTCATCGTATGAATAACTATGAAACTTTGTGGCAGCCAGGTACAGATCATGCTGGTATAGCAACACAAGCTCTTGTTGAGAGAAAATTAGAAAATGAAGGCATCAAAAAAGAAGATATTGGTAGAGAAAAATTTATAGAAAAAGTGTGGGAATGGAAAAATCAATATGGTGATATAATTATTAATCAATTGAAAAAATTGGGATGTTCGTGTGACTGGTCAAGAAATGCATTTACAATGGATGAGAATCTTTCTGATTCAGTAAGAAAAGTTTTTGTTGACCTTTATAATAAAGGTTTGATTTATAGATCCAAAAAACTCGTTAATTGGGATACAGTTTTAAAGACAGCTATTTCAGATTTAGAGGTTGATCAAAGAGAAGTAAATTCAAAACTTTATTACATTAAATATCAAATTGAAAACACTAAAGAATTTATAACAATTGCAACTACAAGACCTGAAACTATGTTAGGTGACACAGCGATAGCAGTTAACCCATCTGATGAAAGATATAAAAAACTAGTTGGTAAAAACGTTATAATACCCATTGTAGAAAGAAAAATAAAAATAATTGAAGATGAATATGCTGATCCAGAACAAGGTACTGGTGCAGTTAAAATCACTCCAGCACACGACTTTAATGATTACGAAGTTGGACAAAGAAACAATTTAAAAATTTTAAATATTTTTACTGAAGATGGTAAAATTAATGAAAATGCACCTAAGCAATTTTATGGATTAGATAGATTTGAAGCAAGAAAAAAAATAGTTAAATTGCTCTCAGAAAAAGATAATTTTGTTAAAGAGGAGAATATAAAAAATAAAGTTCCATATGGAGATAGATCCAACTCAATCATTGAACCATATTTAACTGAACAGTGGTTTGCAGATGCAAAAAAATTATCCATAAAGGCCAAAGAAATTGTTAAATCAAAAAAGACAAATTTTTTTCCACAAAACTGGAGCAAAACTTATTTCCAATGGATGGATAATATTGAACCATGGTGTGTATCAAGACAATTATGGTGGGGTCATCAAATACCGGCATGGTATGGTCCAGATGGAAATATTTTTGTAGAAGTAGATGAAATTACTGCAAAATTAAAAGCAAAAGAGTTTTACAAAAAGAACGTTGAATTAAAAAGAGATGAAGATGTTTTAGATACATGGTTTTCATCTGGTTTATGGCCATTTGCTACATTAGGTTGGCCTAAAAAAAACGAATACTTAGATAATTTTTATCCAACATCAGTTTTAGTCACAGGTTTTGATATAATTTTTTTCTGGGTTGCTAGAATGATTATGCTCGGAATGGAATTTTTGGAAAAAGAACCTTTTAAAGATATTTATGTACACGCTTTAGTTAGAGATGAGAAAGGTCAAAAAATGTCAAAATCTAAAGGTAACGTTATTGATCCACTTGAATTAATAGAAAAGTATAGTGCAGATGCTTTAAGATTTACTTTACTTTCAATGGCATCTCCAGGTCGAGATGTCAAGCTTTCAGAGGATCGTGTTAAAGGATACAGGAATTTTTTAAACAAAATATGGAATGCTAATAATTTCCTCATTCAAAATAGTTGTGATTTTACTGATGTAAAAAAACCAAAAGATATCAATGAAAATATAAATAAATGGATATTTACTGAATTTTTACTTGTTAAAGAAAAAATTAAAAAAAACATTAATGATTATAGATTTGATGAAGCTGCAAAAAATTTATATCAATTTGTTTGGCATTCTTTTTGTGATTGGTATCTAGAACTTTCTAAAACTATTTATTATTCTGATAATCAATCATCTAAGGTTGAAACTAGAGATGTTTCAGCTTATGTATTTAGAGAAATATTGATTTTATTACATCCATTTATCCCATTTATCACTGAAGAGGTGTGGTTGAAGAATAAGCTAGATAAAAATAGCAAAAATTATTTGATGTTTGCAAACTGGTCTGAAGATAAAGGAAAAACTGATAAATCACATATAGATGTTAACAAAATTATCGATTTTATTACATCGATAAGATCATTTAAAAATGAGCTAGGAGTACCGCCAGGATCAATGATTGAAATCTCATTAGAGAAGACGAATAATGAACTAAAAAAATTTTTTGATCAAAATAAAACAATTTTAATGAAACTAGGAAGAATAAAAAACATATCCTCTATAGATCTTAATAAATCATCTGCTTCTCTAATTTTGAATGGTGAATTATTTAAAATCTATTTTGAAGAGAATGTTGATTTGAGTCGAGTGAAAGATAATCTTAAAAAAAAATTAGATAAATTAAATAAAGAAATAGATAAAATAAATCAAAGACTGCATAATAATAACTTTGTGGAAAAGGCACCGGCAACGCTTATTGATCAAGAAAAAACTAACTTTAATAATTTAGAAAAAGATGTTAAAAAAATACAACTAACATTAGAAAATTTATAATGAAAAAATTTAATAAAAAAAAATTACCAAGTAGGCATACAACATTAGGCCCAGATAAAGCACCACAGAGATCTTTTTATTATGCCATGAAGCTTACAGAAAAAGATGTTGCTAAACCATTCGTAGGAGTTGTTTCTACATGGAATGAGGCTGCGCCATGCAACATAGCTTTAATGAGACAAGCACAATCAGTAAAAAAAGGTGTTTATCAAAGAGGAGGCACACCTAGAGAATTTTGCACTATTACAGTAACAGACGGTATTGCAATGGGTCATGAAGGAATGAAATCCTCATTAATTTCAAGAGACATAATTGCAGACTCTACTGAATTAACAGTTAGAGGTCATTGTTATGATGCATTAGTTGGCTTGGCTGGATGTGATAAATCTTTACCTGGATTAATGATGGCGATGGTTAGATTAAATGTTCCTAGCGTTTTTATTTATGGTGGATCTATATTACCAGGAAGATTTAATGGTAAAGATGTTACTGTTGTTGATGTTTTCGAAGGTGTTGGCAAATATTCATCTGGCAAAATGACTGCTCATGCCTTAAGAAAATTAGAATTAAAAGCTTGTCCAAGTGCAGGTGCATGTGGCGGACAATTTACTGCAAACACAATGGCATGTGTATCAGAAGCTATAGGACTAGCACTTCCTTACTCGGCTGGCACACCAGCGCCATATACTAAAAGAGATAAATATGCTTTAGATAGTGGAAAAGCAGTTATGCATTTGTTATCAAAAAATATTAGACCTAGAGATATTGTTACAAAAAAAGCACTTGAAAATGCTGCTACGATTGTTGCTGCAACAGGTGGCTCCACAAATGCTGCATTACATTTACCAGCTATAGCAAATGAAATAGGAATTAAATTTGATCTTATGGACGTTGCAAAAATATTTAAAAGAACACCTTATTTAGCAGATCTAAAACCAGGTGGAAAATATGTTGCTAAAGACATGTGGAAAGCTGGTGGTGTTCCAATGCTTTTAAAAACTCTATATGAAGGTGGCTATATACATGGTGATTGTATTACCGTTACAGGTAAAACTATGAAAGAAAACTTAAAAAAAGTTAAATTTAACCTGAAACAAAAAGTTATGCGAAAATATAATAATCCACTATCACCAGACGGTGGTGTTGTTGGATTAAAAGGTAATTTAGCACCCGATGGCGGAATAGTAAAAATTGCAGGTCTTAAAAAGTTACAATTTACCGGTAGAGCAAGATGTTTTGACAATGAAGAGTCAGCATATAAAGCTGTAAAAAATAAAAAATATAAGGATGGAGATATTATTATTATAAGATACGAAGGTCCAAGAGGGGGGCCAGGTATGAGAGAAATGCTGCAAACTACCGGAGCTATTTATGGTCAAGGAAAAGGTGAAAAAGTAGCATTGATAACTGATGGTCGATTTTCAGGAGCTACAAGAGGTTTTTGCATTGGACATGTTGGCCCCGAGGCATCTGTTGGTGGACCAATAGCTCTTTTACGTAATGGAGATATTATTGATATTGATGCTAAAAAAGGCACAATAAATGTTCGTCTATCAAAACAGCAACTAGCGGCAAGAAAGAAAAAATGGAAACCTAAAAAAATAAATTTTGGAAACGGGACACTTTGGAAATACGCACAGACAGTTGGCCCAGCTTATCTTGGAGCTCCCACACATCCAGGTGGAAAAAATGAAGTTAAAGTATACGCAGATATTTGATGAAAATTAGACCTATTATCCTTTGCGGCGGGGCAGGAACAAGACTATGGCCGGACCAAAAAAATTATCAAGCAAAACAATTTATAGATTTTGGCGGTTGGTCACTTATAAGTAAAACGCTCGATAGAATAAAAAATCCAATTTTTGATTACCCAATAATTAGTACTAACCAAAAATATTTGAAAGAAATTAGAAAATATTTAAAAAATAATAATATTAAAAAATATAAAATTGTTTTAGAGCCTGAGAAAAAAAACACTGCACCTGCTATTTTGTCATCAGCATTAGTAGAAGAAATACCCTTAAAACAACCCTTAATGTATTTAGCAGCTGATCATTTGATTGAAAGACCAAACATCTTAAATAAAGCTATTAATAAAAATAAATCTAATTTAGATGACGAAAATGTTTTTGTTTTTGGTATTAAACCAAGAAAACCATCAAGTGAATATGGGTATTTTTTAACAAGAAAAATAAAAAACAATATAAATAAAGTTACTAAATTTATTGAAAAACCTAAAAAAATATTAGCAAAAAAAATTATTAAACAAAAAGGGTATTGGAACTCAGGAATGTTTTTTTTAAGAAAAGATTCAATTATCAATAACTTTAAAAAGTATCAACCCAAAACTTTTAAAAGCTGCAACATGGCTGTAAAAAAATCTAAATATAAAAATAATACCTATTATTTAAATAAAAGTGAATTTTCTAAATCGATAGAGAAATCTTTTGATTATGCAATTTTGGAGAAAATAAAAAAAATAAATGCCATTAAACTTGATATGCCATGGTCAGATTTAGGTAGTTGGAGCGAAATTTCAAAAATCTATAAAAAAAACATGAATAAATATTTTAAAAAAAGAAATGTTTTTTACAGACCGTGGGGTAAATATGTTAATTTATTTGAAGGCAAAAATTTTCTTGTTAAAGAATTAACTGTAAATTCAAAATCTTCTATAAGTCTTCAAAAACATAATTTTAGATCTGAGCATTGGATGATAACACAAGGAAAACCAATGATAACCATCAACAAAAAAAAATTTTACAGAAAACCATATGAGTCTATATTCGTACCCAGAGGTGCTATACATAGAATTCAAAATTATTTTAAAAAACCAGTTAAAATTATTGAAGTACAAACTGGACCAATTCTAAAAGAAACAGACATAATTCGGTTCCAAGATGTTTATGGTAGAGTAAAATAATTTTATGAAAACCGTAACTCTTTCTTTAAAAGAAATTTATAATTTAGCAAAAAAAACATTATTATCAAATGGTTGTGATGATGAAACAGCTTCTATATTAGCAGAGCTGATAAGAAACGCAGAGAGAGACGGATCATTATCTCATGGCCTATTTAGACTTCCGGCCTACGTGAGCGGATTAAAAAGTGGAAAAATTAACGGTAAAGGCAGACCAGAAGTAAAAAAAATTTCTCCATCAATTATTAAAGTTTTAGGAAATAATTGTTTAGCACCTGTGGTTCTTAAAAAAGGTTTGCCTGAACTCGTTAAGGCCTCAAAAGAAAATGGTGTAGCGGTCTTAGCAATTACTAATTCTCATCATATGGCTGCTATGTGGCCCGAAACAGAAAAACTAGCTGAAGAGGGCTTGGTAGCTTTTGCTTGCACATCTTACAAACCAGCTGTAGCACCGGCAGGTGCAATTAAACCATTATTCGGAACTAACCCAATTTCATTTGCTTGGCCAAGACCTGGCAAAACACCAGTAGTGTATGATATGGCGACTGCATCTATGGCTATGGGCGAAGTTCAAGTTGCAAAAAGAGAAGGTCACAAAGTTCCTATTGGAACAGGGTTAACAAGAGAAGGAAAAGAAACTACTGACCCTGGAGAAATTGCTGATGGAGGCGTGTTATTACCATTTGGTGGCTACAAAGGTTCAGCAATAGCAATGATGGTTGAATTGATGGCTGGAGCTTTAGTCGGAGATAATTTTAGTTATGAAACTGCAACTAAAGATAATAATGATGGAGGCCCTCCTAGTGGAGGCGAATTTATTTTAGCAATTTCACCAGAAAAAACTTCAGGTGGTAATTGGGATAAACATGCAGATGAATTTTTTAAAAAAATGAAATCTATGGGAGATGTAAGGTTGCCAGGTGAAAGAAGACATAAAAATAGACTGGACAAAGGTCCAAGAAATATTAATGAAGAATTGGTTAATAAAATAAAATTATTAAGCTAATTTAATTTCAATTGGTGTATGATCAGAAGGTTTTTCTCGACCCCTCGGATCTTTATTTATATTAACTGATTCAATTTTATCGATTAATGAATTTGAAACTAAAAAATGGTCAATTCTCATACCATTATTTTTTTGCCAAGCACCTCTCATATAATCCCAAAATGTATAGCCCACATTTGTTTTATTAAAATGTCTATATACATCATTAAACCCAAGATTAATCATTTCACGTAATTTTTTTCTAATCTCAAGTCTAAATAATGCATCATCTTCAAAACTTTTTGCATTATAAACATCTTCAGATGAAGGAATAATATTAAAATCTCCACCAAGAATTATATATGGATTTTTTTTTAATGAAAATTTTAACTGTCTAATTAAATCATCAAGCCATTTTTTTTTATACTCATATTTTTCAGTGTCCACTGGATTGCCATTAGGTGTATATATATTGATAAGTTGTATATTTTTATTTTTAAATTTAACATCTGCTGAAATAATTCGAGATTGATTAAATTTATCTTTAATTAAATCAATTTTTGTATTGTATAATTTTATTTTAGAAATAATAGCTACACCATTATAACTTTTTTGTCCAAAAACGTGACATTCGTATCCAAGAGATGAAAATTCATCATATGGAAAATTTACTTCCTCGGTTTTAATTTCCTGCATCATTAGAGTGTCAGGTTTATATTTTAAAAGATAACTTTTTATATTAATTATACGTGCACGCACAGAATTTACATTCCATGATGCAATTAGCATTATAGAGAGAAAGAAACACCACATCCACATGATGACTTAGACTGAGGATTGGTTATTTTAAATTGTGAACCAATTAATTCATTTACATAATCAACTTCTGATCCTTTCAAAAGATCTGCGGAAGTTTTATCAATTAATATATTTTCATAAGTTAAATCATCATCTGATTTTGATTTATCAAAGGTAAACTCATATTGGAAACCTGAACAACCACCACCCTTGATAGCGATTCTAAAAAAAGCCCCTTTATCTTTTTTAGACAATAGAGTATTTATCTGTTTTAGTGCTTTATCAGTAAATTTAATTTCTTTTATCATTATTGATCACTGCTATTACTAATATAATACTTAATATTTTATTTTAAAGTATGAAAAATTACTCAAAGATTGGTTTATTTAAAAGCAAAGGCAGAATTGTAAGAGAATCTCTGTCTAAATATAGAACACCTTTTCAACGAGACAGAGATCGGATAGTTCACAGTGCCTCATTCAGAAGATTAAAACATAAAACGCAAGTTTTTGTAAATACCGAAGGCGATCACTATAGAACAAGAATAACACATTCCATGGAAGTTGCTCAAATTGCTCGTTCTATATCCAGGTATCTAAAATTAAATGAGGATTTGTCTGAAACTTTAAGTCTAGCGCATGATCTTGGCCACACCCCGTTTGGTCATGCTGGAGAAGAATCTTTAAATGAAAAAATGGATAAGTACGGTGGTTTTGATCATAACTTGCAAACATTAAGAATAGTTATGTTTTTGGAAAACAAATATCTAAAGTTTAATGGATTAAACCTTTCCGTAGAAACATTAGAAGGACTCATAAAACATAATGGTCCAGTAAAAAACTTATCACTTGTAGATAATTTAATCGGTATTAAGAATTTTAAAAATTTTATTGATTTTAATACCTATCCATCATTAGAAGCGCAGATTTCCACTATATCTGATGATATAGCTTATAATAACCATGATATCCAAGATGGTATAAATGCAAATTTATTTAAATTAGATGAGTTAATAGAAATTAATTTCTTTAGAAATATTTACAAAAAATATAAGAATAAAATCAATAAACAAAATTATAAAATTGCAACATATCAAATTATTAGAGATTCTATAGATATAATGATTAAAGACCTAATTAATAATACGATTAAAAATATAGATTTTTATAAAATCAAATCATTTAAAGACATTGCTAAGACAAATATTTCAATAGTTAATTTTTCTGATCAAGTTAAAAAATCTGAAAATGAAATAAGATTTTTTTTAAAAACAAAAATGTATAATAATAAAGGTGTTTTAAAAAAGAATAATGAAGGAAAACTTATAATTGAAAAATTATTTGATAAAATAAAAAAAAATCCAAAAAAATTTATATCATCAGAATACTTAAAAAAAGACACTTATAGATCTATTTCAGATTTTATATCAGGAATGACAGATAGATATGCAATAAACCTTTATAATAAAATTAAATGAACATTTTTGAAATTTATTTAAATAAAATAAAAATATTACTTAAAGAGATGTCAAAAAGTGGAGAATTAATTCTACCTGACAAAGTAAATGGAATAACAGCGGAGATACCACCATCTAAATTTAAAAGTGATATATCAACAAATGTTGCAATGGTTTTATCTAAAATTAATAATAAATCACCTGTTGATTTAGCAGTAATACTATCTGATCATTTAAAAAAAAACGATCCACTAATAAAAGATATTTCTATAGTAAAACCAGGGTTTATAAATATTAAATTTAAACCTATTTTTTGGACCAAGTTTATTGAAGAAATAATAAAAAATTCAAAAACTTTTGGCATTAATTTAAATGAAAAAAAGAAAAATTTTTTAGTCGAATTTGTATCAGCAAATCCAACAGGCCCATTGCATGTTGGTCACTGTAGAGGAGCTATAATTGGAGATGTAATTTCTAATATATTAATTTTTAATAAACACAAGGTAACAAAAGAATACTATATTAATGATTATGGTAACCAAATAATTAATTTTACTAAATCAGTTTATTTTAGAATAAGAGAGATTTTATACAATGAATCTTTTCCAGATAATAATGATGATCTTTATCCAGGTGATTATTTAATTAATTTTGCTAAAAATATAATTAATTCAAATAATATAAATGACTTTAGTGATTTTCATAATATTTCTAATGAATTAACAACTCTATCTATCAATGAATCATTAAAATTAATAAAAAAAAATCTTAGTAATATTGGAATTGAACATGATAATTTTATCAGTGAAAAAAAACTTGTAGCTAATAAAGAGGTAGAGAAAGTTGTTAATTATCTAGAAAAAAATGATTTTGTTTATAAGGGAAAAATTAAAGCGCCAGCGGGTGAAAATAATGATAATTGGATTGAGAGAGAGCAATTACTTTTTAAATCTACAATTTTTGGAGATGATAAAGATAGAGCCTTACAAAAGTCAGATGGATCTTGGACTTATTTTGCTAGCGACGTAGCTTATCATAACAACAAATTAAATAGAAAATTTGATTGTTTAATAAATATATTGGGCGCTGATCATGCCGGTTATATTAAAAGGATTTCATCGTCAGTTGATGCATTGTCAAAAACAAATGGAAAGTTAATTTGTAAAGTGAGTCAATTAGTTAAACTTATTAAAAATAAAAAACCTTTTAAGATGTCTAAGAGAAAAGGAGATTATATCACTTTAGATGATTTAATTAGTGAAGTTGGAAAAGATGCGACAAGATTTATTATGTTGAATAGAAGTAGTGATGTTGAATTAGATTTCGATTTTGACAATGTAGTTGAAAAATCAAAAGATAACCCGCTCTATTATGTTCAATATTGTTATGCAAGAATAAGCTCTGTTTTTAGAAACTTAAATTTAAACATAAAGAATGAAATTAGTATTAATAATTTTGACTTCCAGTATTCAAATGATGAAATTGAAATATTAAAAAAATTATCAGAATGGCCCAAGTGTGTAGATATGTCGAGTAGTAAACTAGAACCTCACAGAATTCCTACTTATTTATATGAATTATCTTCTTTATTTCATTCTTATTGGAATTTGGGTATAGAAAATCCTGAAAAAAGATTTATTAACAACCAAAAAAAAATCACACCTGATAAATTAATTTTTCTTAAAGCTATTTCAAACGTTATAGTATCAGGTATGAATATTATTGGTGTATCAACACCAGAAAAAATGTAATGTTAAAAGAAGTTAAATATTTTATTTTTTTTTTAATTATTTCTTTATTCTTTTTATTTACAATTAATTTTTATTTTTCAGATATTAATATAAAAAAAACATTTAGAAATAAAAATTCTGTGGAAAAAATTATTGGCAAATTTGAGGCAACTCTTCCACTTTTATCTAATGATACAGAAAAAATTGTAGAATATTTAAGCAAAGAAGATATTTCAAACGAAAAAAAATATTCATTTTGGGAATTATTAAAAAATGAAAATTAAATTAAGAAAATCGTTTATTTGTGGTATTAAAGGAACTTCATTGTCTAAAAATGAGATTTTTTTTATTAAAAAAAATAAACCATGGGGCATAATTCTATTTCAAAGAAATATAAAAAATATAAGTCAAATTAAAAGACTTACAACTTCCATTAAAAATATAGTTCAAGATTCACATTATCCAATTTTAATTGATGAAGAAGGAGGTAGAGTTAGTAGAATAAAAAAAATTTTAGATAATTCAATTTTTTCAGGTATGTATTTTGGTAATTTATACCAAAAAAACCCTAAGAAGTTTAATTTACATTATAAAGTTTATGTTGATCAAATTTCGTACGTTTTAAACCTAATTGGTGCAAACATTAACACAGTCCCATTATTGGATATTAGAAGAAAGTTTTCAAGTAATATCATTGGTGATAGAGCATTTTCTTATAATAAAAAAATTGTTGATAAACTTGGAGAGATTACTATTAATTCTTTTCATAAAAATTGTATAGGAACGGTTATTAAACATATTCCTGGACATGGTTTATCAAAAACTGATACACATTTAAAACTTCCAATTTTAGGTAATAAATTAAATTATTTAGAAAAAAATGATTTTTTAATGTTTAAAAACAAAAAATCAATGTTTGCAATGACGGCACATATAATTTTTAAAGCAATAGATGAAAAAAATTGTATTACCCATTCAAAAAAGGGTATTTCATACATTAGAAAAAAAATTGGTTTTAAAAATTTAATTATTTCTGACGATATATCTATGAAAGCTCTCAAATATAAATTTAATGAAAATGTAATAAGAGCCTATGATGCAGGATGCAACTTAGTATTGCATTGTAACGCTAATATGAGTGAAATGAATATTTTAGCTGGTATTGCGCCAAAAGTTAATTCGTTCATAATAAAAAAAACATCTGAATTTTATAAACTTTTAAGTTAGATTTAATTATGTCAAATTTTGATTCTCATGAATTTCAACTAGATCTAAATAATTTTTCTGGATCATTAGATTTACTTTTAGATTTAGCTAAATCGCAAAAAGTTAATCTTGAAAATATATCAGTTACAAAGTTAGCTGATCAATTTAATGATTACATATCGAAAAATGAAAATCTTAATTTAGAAATTGCTTCAGAGTATCTGCTTATGGCTACTTGGTTAACATACTTAAAATCCAAATTGCTTTTGCCTTTAGATGAAGAAGACGAATTCAAAGCATTTGAAATTGCAGAAAAGCTTAAACTACAATTAAAAAAATTAGAATTAATAAGACTTCTTTCTGACCAAATGTTAAAAAGGAAAAGATTAGGAAGAGATATATTTATGAGAGGCATGAATACTAGAGTTCAAATAAATAGCATTTCGCAGTATTCTTTAAAATTGTTTGATATTTTAAAAACTTATTCAACTATAATATCAACAAAAGATTTTCAAAAGATAAATATTCCTAAATTACCTGTTTTTACAATGGAAGAAGGTATTAAAAGAATTAAAGAACTTAAAAATGAATTATCACAATGGAAAAATTTAGCTGATTTAATTCCTTCAATATTTAAAAAAAACAAAAATATGAAAAGAACTGGAAATGCAGGAATTTTTGCTGGATCATTAGAGCTCGCTAAAGAAGGTAATGTAAAATTAAAACAAGAAAAAATATTTGGTGAAATATATATTCGTAATAATGAGTAAATTAAAAAAAAATAATGTTGTTAGGTTCCCTGAAAATAAAGTTTCTGACCAAGAAAAAGAGATAGAAGCGATTCTTTTTGCTTCACATGTTCCTTTAGATGTTGAAACAATAGAAAATAAATTAACAAAAAAAATTAATGTTCATAAAGCATTAGAAAAATTGCAAAGTTTTTATTCAAATAGAGGCATCAATCTAATTTGTATATCCAATAAGTGGTCCTTTAGAACCTCAGATAAATTGTCTAGTCTTTTATCAAAACAAAAAACTATAGAAAAAAAACTTTCAAAAGCTGCTATAGAAACATTATCTATAATTGTTTATCATCAACCAGTTACCAGAGCAGAGATAGAAGATATCAGAGGTGTTGCTTTTGGAACAAATACTTTAGAAATTTTAATGGAATTGAATTGGGTTAAGCCAGGTGGACGAAAAGATGTGCCAGGAAAACCTATACAATATGTCACTACTGATGATTTTTTAAGTCATTTTAACCTTCAAAAGCTATCAGACTTACCAACAGTTGATGAACTTGGCGCCGCTGGTTTAATAGATGCCACATCAGTTGAAAAATCAATATTTGGAACCGGAAAATTTTATAAAGAAAAACAAAATGAAAATAATGATGATATTTACTCTAATATAGATGAAATGTTGAATGACACTTTATCCGATGATGAAAATTCTGAAAAAGATCCTTTAAAAAAATAAATATTATGTATATAAATAACGAATGGGTTTAAGTGTTTGGCAAATTGCTGTTGTTGTTATTTTAGTTGTTCTTCTATTCGGGAGAGGAAAAATTTCTAGTCTAATGGGTGATGTGGCCAAAGGTATAAAAAGTTTTAAAAAGGGTATGTCATCTGATGCTATTGAAGAAAATCAGCCAAAGGATGTCTCCGAAGAAAATAAAGACTCAAAAGATAATAATTAATTCCAATGCCACAGATTGGCTGGTTAGAAATTTTAATCATAGTTTCAATAGCAATAATAGTTGTAGGCCCAAAAGATTTTCCAATTATGTTAAAAAAAATGGGCTCATGGATTGGCTCAGTCAAAAGATACGTTTCAAATATTCAAAATGAAGTTTCATCTATTGGTGATGAAGCTGAAAAAATTTATGATGAAAACAAAAATAAATCAAATGATAATGATGAGATAAGTAAAAAAAAAGATGTCTGATAAAGAAACAAATTTTGTAAGTCATTTAACTGAATTAAGGCAAAGACTTATTCATTCATTAATTTTTTTGTTTATCTTATTTGGAATTTCGTATTATTTTTCTGATCATATTTATGGTTTTTTAGTCGAACCTTATGCTTCCGCAGTTAAGAATGATGATATTGAAAGAAGATTGATTTTTACGGCATTACAAGAAACCTTTATGACTTACATAAAAGTTTCTTTTTTTGCTGCTTTTTTTGCAACTAGTCCATTTATACTTATTCAAGTCTGGAAATTTATTGCACCCGGTCTCTATAAACATGAAAAAAAAGCAATCATGCCTTATTTAGTTTTGACGCCAATACTTTTTTTATTAGGCGGAATATTGGTTTATTATCTTATTATGCCACTAGCAATTAAATTTTTTCTAACTTTTGAAAGTGTAGGTTTAAATACTAATTTGCCTATTCAACTGGAGGCAAAAGTAAATGAGTACTTGTCGTTGGTAATGAAATTGATTTTTGCATTTGGATTGAGTTTTCAATTACCCATAATATTAAGTTTGCTTGCTAGAATTGGAATCGTTGATGCTAAATTTCTTAAGGAGAGGAGAAAATATGTAATTGTAATTATTTTTACTATTGCCGCTATTCTTACACCACCAGATCCAATTACACAATTTGGTTTAGGAATACCACTATTATTATTATATGAATTATCTATATTGTCTGTAAGTATAATTGAGACAAAAAATTTAAAGAGAGAAAAAAAACAAGAAAATGCATGATATAAAGTATATAAGAGAAAATTACGATGTTTTTAAAAAAAAAATATCAAACAGAAACAATACGACTAAGATTGATGATATACTTAATATAGATAAAAAAAATAGAAAATTAATTCAAGAAAAAGAAACTCTAGAAAAACAAAAAAAAGATATTTCAAAATCTAAAGACGAAGCTATGTTTCAAAAATCTAAGGAAATATCTTTAAAAATAAAAGAATTAACGGAGTATCAGTTAAAAGTTAAAAAAGAATTAGATAGCATTCTTTCGTCAGTACCTAACATTCCTACTGAAGATGTTCCTGTAGGATCTGATGAAAAGGATAACAAAGTTATAGAAACCATAGGCGATATAGAGTCAAAAAATTTTAAAGAAAAGTCTCATTATGAGTTAGGTGAAAAACTAGACATGTTAGATTTTGATTTAGCTACTAAAACAACTGGATCAAGATTTGTTTTTGTTAAAGATAAACTAGCATTGATGGAAAGAGCTTTATCTAATTTTATGCTAGATGTACACACATTAGAGAATGGATACAATGAGATATCCCCACCGCTGCTGGCATCAGAAACTACAATGTTTGGAACTGGGCAATTACCAAAATTTGAAAATGATCAATTTGAAATTAAGCTAGATAAAAATGATGGTAGAAAATTTCTTATCCCTACAGCTGAAGTAATTTTGACCAATATAGTTAAAAATCAGATAGTAAAATTAAGTGATTTACCATTAAGGTTTGTTGCTTCAACACCATGTTTCAGAAAAGAAGCGGGTAGTTATGGTAAAGACACCAAGGGCATGATACGTCAACATCAATTTTATAAAGTTGAATTAGTTAGTATTGTAGAAAATGATCAATGTTTAGGGGAGCTTGAAAGAATGACTAAATCAGCTACAAAAATATTAGATAGGCTTAAACTACCTTATAGAAAAATTATTTTATGTACAGGAGATATGGGTTTTAGTGCGGAAAAAACATATGATATTGAAGTTTGGCTACCATCAGAAAAAAAATATCGAGAGATCTCTAGCTGCTCATCATGTGGATCATTTCAAGCAAGACGAATGAATTCAAGGTACAAGAATACAAATAATGAAAATGTTTTTACGGGCACGTTAAATGGCAGTGGACTTGCTGTAGGAAGAACATTAATTGCTGTAATGGAAAATTATCAAAATAAAGACGGTAGCATAACTATTCCAGAAGCTTTAAGACCATATATGAATAATATGGATAAAATTTTACCAATTAAGAGTTGAGAAATTTAAGTATTTGGTATAAAGAATTTTAGTAATTAGGAGATTTATGGATTCAGGAATAGCACAATTTATACCGTTAATATTAATATTTGTAATTTTTTATTTTTTCTTAATTAGACCCCAGCAAAAAAAGGTTAAGGATCACAAGTTGATGGTTGACAATCTTAAAAGAGGTGACAAAGTTATAACTTCAGGCGGTATTGTTGGTACAGTTGAAAGAATTATTGATGCAGAGAAAGCTGAAGTAATAATTTCTGATAATGTTAAAGTTGAAATTGTTAAAGCAACAGGAATACAAGCTCTAGTTAATAGCCAAGAAATAAAAAAATAATTTGCTTTTAAGTGTTATATTTTTCAAAAATTAAAATTATAACTATTTTTTTAGTTACTATTTTTTTATCATACCTAACTTTTTCTAACTTATTTTCATTTGATGATAAACTAGTTAAAAACAAAATTAACCTTGGATTAGATTTACAAGGGGGATCTTATTTATTGCTTGAAATAGATAATCAACCAATAATTTCACAAACTCTACAGAATAAACTAATTGATTTAAAAAAATTTTTTAACGATAACTCTATTAAAGTAAAAAATTTTTCCATCGAAAATAATAAAATTTTCTTCGAAAGCGATTTAATGTATGTAGATCAGGTTCAATCAAATCTTTTGGATAAAGATGGAGAATTAAATCCATATTTTGAGAAATTTAAAACACACCAGTATATTCTTGAAAACAATGAAAATTTTTTTAATTTTTATTTATCTGATTATGGAATTGTTATACTTAATTCATCCTCTTTGGATCAAGCTGTTGAAATAGTAAGACGAAGAGTCGACGAAACTGGAACAAATGAACCAAATATACTCAAAAGAGGTAACGATCGTATTTTAGTAGAACTTCCAGGCTTAGATGACCCCGCAAGGATTAAATCTCTACTCGGCAAAACTGCAAATTTAACATTTCAATTCGTGTCACTAACTGAAAATGATAGTTTTGGTACTGAAGTATTAAAATTTGATAATGGTATTGATGAAGCTATAGTAAGCAAAAGAATTATCTTAAACGGAGACAATCTAGTAGACGCAAAGCCAAGAATGGATACGCAAAATAATGAAACGATAGTTTCATTTACATTGGATAGAGTAGGTGCTAAAAAATTTGGAAAAGCAACTACAGAAAATGTTGGTAAACAATTGGCAATAGTTCTTGATGGAAAAATTATAAGTGCTCCCTCTATTAGAGAGCCTATAGTTGGAGGATCAGGTCAAATAAGTGGCAATTTTACTTTCCAGAGTGCTACTGACTTGGCTTTATTATTAAGATCTGGTGCACTTCCGGCCCCACTGAACATTATAGAAGAGAGAACCGTAGGCCCAGATCTGGGTAAAGACTCTATAAAAGCGGGTATAATTTCTCTTATAATTGGATTTAGCTTGGTTGTATTGTTTATGATTTATAAATATAGAATTTTTGGATTGATTGCTAACTTAGCATTAATAACAAATTTATTTTTACTAATTGGAGTTTTAACGCTTTTTGGCGCAACATTAACTTTACCAGGCATTGCAGGAATAATATTAACTGTAGGTATGGCTGTTGATGCAAATGTTTTAATTTTTGAGAGAATAAAAGAAGAAATTAAAAAAGAGAATAATCAAATTATAGCTTTCGATAGTGGTTATGTAAAATCAAGAACCGCTATTATAGATGCAAATATAACCACTTTAATTGCTGCAATTATATTGTTTTTGATGGGATCAGGACCTGTAAAAGGTTTTTCAGTTACTTTAGGAGTTGGAATATTGACAACTTTATTTTCTGTCTATTTTATAGCAAGGTTACTAAGTTCAATTTACGTGAAATCAAATAAAGACAAAGGGAAATTAATTTAAAATGAAAACTATTCAGTTTAATAAATATTATAGATATTTTGGTTCACTTTCTATTATATTAATAATTATATCTTTATCTTTTTTATTTTTTAAGGGATTAAATTATGGTGTAGATTTTAAGGGTGGAACACTTATTGAAATTAGATTAAATAATTCAGATCATTCAGTATCTAAGGTTAGAGATGTTTTTAGTAAATCAAATCTACCAAATCTAACAGTTAAAAATTTTGGAAATAACAAAGATTATATTGTTAAGTTTCAAAAAACAAATTTAGATAATCCAGAGTTTATAAATAATCTTAAAAATGAAGTTTCCAAATCTTTTCCTAATATAAATTTTAGACGTGTTGAAAATGTTGGTCCAAAAGTAAGCTCAGAATTACTTAAATCTGGTATTATTGCAATATCTCTTTCATTAGCAGCAATGTTATTTTATATTTGGATTAGATTTGAATGGCAATTTAGTTTAGGAGCAATCTTTGCATTATTTCATGATGTAATTATTACCTTGGGTATATTTTCTTTTTTATCACTCGAAATTAATTTATCAATTGTTGCTGCAGTATTAACAATAGTAGGATATTCAATGAATGATACTGTTGTTATTTTCGATAGAGTTCGTGATAATCTTAAAAAATATAGTGATCTAAATATTTTTGATTTAACTAATCAATCAATTAATGAAACTTTATCTAGAACTATTTTAACATCTGTAACTACTTTATTGGCTTTATTTTCAATTTTTTTTCTTGGAGGAGAAATATTAAGAGGTTTTTCTTTTGCTATGATATTGGGAGTTATTATAGGAACTTATTCTTCTATATACATAGCAAATCCAGTTTTGGTAAAATTGAATGTTGATCACTATACTGTAGTAAAAAAAGAGGAAGATAAAAATTAGTATAAGTTTTGAGCAGCAACCATAGAAAGTAGCATTGGCAATGATAGCAATGTATTAGTTCTGGAAAACAACATTGCTGTTTTTGCTGATTTTGCTTTAGTATCTGGATCAGTTTCAACTATACCCAGTGCTCTTTTTTGATTTGGCCAAATTACAAACCATACATTAAATGCCATTATTAATCCTAGCCACATTCCAATACCAATAGCAGTACTTTTGCCACCGCCAGAATTAATTCCAAGCGTCATTGCATCGTGAACATAACCATTTATATAAGCTAAAATTAAACCTGTTAAAATAGTAAATAGGGCTGCCCACCTAAACCAAAATAAGGCAGCAGGAGCAATGACTTTTCCTATAGCAGGTTTTTGCTCATCTGGTATCTTGGCCATATTTGGAATTTGAACAAAATTAAAATACCACAATAAACCAATCCACATAATTCCAACAACTACATGTATATATCTAAATAACCAGCTCCAAAAAAGCAAATCTATATCAAAACCTCCATTTAAAAAATAAAGTCCTAAAAATAGTATAATAGTTAATGCTAATGAAAAATGAATAGTTTTTGATAATGATTGTAAAATCCCGCTCATTTAAAATTTATACATCTAATTTTGATATTAAGCAATTTTTTTATATTTTGAAATTAATAAAGGAGCTAAATATTTGCCAGTATAACTCTTATTAACTTTGATTATATCTTCAGGTTTGCCTTCTGCGATAATTTCACCACCTTTGATACCGCCATCTGGACCTATATCAATTATGTGATCCGCTGTTTTAATTACATCTAAATTATGCTCAATTACTATTACTGTATTTCCTGTTGCAACAAAAGTATGAAGTATTTCTAATAATTTTTTTATATCATGTTGATGTAGACCTGTAGTTGGTTCATCTAAAATATATACAGTTCTACCAGTTGATCTCCTTGACAACTCTTTTGCAAGTTTAATACGTTGAGCTTCTCCACCTGATAATGTTGTAGCTTGTTGACCTATTTTAATATAACCTAAACCAACTTTCTTAAGTGTAAGAAGTTTTCCTCTAATAGTATTTATATTTTCAAAAAAATCGCATCCCTCATCAACTGTCATATTTAATACGTCAGAAATGTTTTTTCCTTTAAATTTAATTTCAAGAGTTTCACGATTATATCTACTTCCCTTGCATTCATCACAAGTAATATATACATCAGGCAAAAAGTGCATTTCATATGTTATAACACCATCACCCTCGCACGCTTCACATCGACCACCTCTAACATTAAAAGAAAATCTACCAGGCTTATATCCTCTACTTTTAGACTCTGGCAAATTTGTAAACCAATCTCTAATTGGTCCAAAAGCACCTGTATATGTCGCTGGATTAGATCTTGGTGTTCTGCCTATTGGTGATTGATCTATATCAATTATTTTATCAATTAATTCAATACCTTTAATACCTTTAAAAGGCAGAGGTATTTTTCTACTTTTATTATTATTTAAATAAAGATTTAGTGCGTTGAATAATGTTTGTAAAATTAAGGTGGATTTTCCACTACCTGAAACACCTGTAACACAAGTAAATGCTCCTAATGGAATTTTTAAATTAACATTTTTTAAATTATTTCCAGATGCATTTAGAATTTCAAGATATTTACCATTTTTGGCCAATCTTCTATTTTTAGGAACTGATATAAAACTTTTATTTGAAAGGTATCTTCCTGTAATACTACTATTATTTTTTTTAATATCGTCACATGTTCCTTCCGCAATAACTTCTCCACCTTTATGACCTGCTTCTGGTCCAAGATCTATAATATGATCAGCATTTTCCATTGTTTCAGTATCATGCTCGACCACAATAACTGTATTTCCAAGATCTCTTAATCTTTTTAAAGCATCGATTAATTTGATATTATCTTTTTGATGTAATCCAATTGAAGGCTCATCTAATACATATAATACACCTGTAAGACCTGATCCAATTTGGGATGCCAATCTTATTCTTTGTGACTCTCCACCTGACAATGTTCCCGACTCTCTTGATAATGTTAAGTAGTCTAGGCCAACATTAAGAAGAAAATCAAGTCTTTCATTAATTTCTTTAAGTATATGTTGTGCAATTTTTAACCTTGTTGGGTCTAGTTTATTTTCTAATGATGAGAACCATTCTTTCGCTTCTATTATAGATTTTTCAGTAACTTGACTAATGTTTAAATTTTCTATTTTAACACAAAGAGCTTCATCTTTTAATCTATAACCGTTGCACTTTTCGCATTTTGTATCAGATTGATATTGTGATATTTCTTCTCTCATCCAGTCACTATCTGTTTCTAAATATCGTCTTTCTAGATTATTAATTACTCCTTCAAATGTTTTTTTATGGGAGTATTTTTCATATCCATCATCATATGAAAACTTTATTTCCTCATCGTCAGAACCATACAAAATAATATCTTTTATTTTTTTTGGTAGATTTTTCCATTTATCATCTAATGAAAATTTGTAATGTTTTGCTAAAGATGCTAATGTTTGAGCATAATATAAAGATGTAGATTTTGCCCATGGTATTATTGCTCCCTCAGAAATTGATTTTTTCTCGTCTGAAATTACTAATTTAGGGTCTACATTTAATTTTATTCCAATTCCTTCACAATCTTCGCAGGCACCATATGGACTGTTAAAAGAAAATAATCTAGGTTCAATTTCTTCAATTGTAAAACCACTTTCTGGACAAGCAAATTTTGTTGAGAAAATAATTTTTTCAGTTTTTCTATATTGCTTTGGAAGTGTTTCATCTTCATATTCAATAAATAGTAATCCATTAGATAAATTTATTGCTGTTTCAACAGACTCTGCAAGTCTATTTCCAAGTGAAGAGTTTATTACAATTCTATCTATTAGAATAGAAATATCATGTTTAAGTTTTTTATTTAGCTCTGGAGCTTTATCAATATCGTATATTTTGTTATCAATTTGTATCTTTCTAAAACCCCTTTTTTTAAAAGATAAAATTTCTTTTTTATATTCACCTTTTCTTCCTCTAACTACTGGTGAGAATAAATAAATCGTTGATCTTTTTGGAAGCTGTTTAATCCTATCAACTATTTGACTTATAGTTTGTGATTCTATTGGTTTTCCTGTGAAAGGAGAAAATGGAATGCCAGCTCTAGCATAAAGAACTCTCATATAATCGTAAATTTCAGTTACTGTGGCTACTGTTGATCTTGGATTTTTTGACGTATTTTTTTGCTCAATTGATATAGCAGGACTTAAACCTTCAATAAAATCAACATTTGGTTTTTTCATTTTGTCTAAAAACTGTCTTGCGTAAGCAGATAAACTTTCCACATACCTTCTTTGACCTTCTGCATATACGGTATCGAATGCTAAAGATGATTTTCCTGACCCTGAAAGACCTGTTATTACAACAAATTTATCCTTAGGAATCTCTAAAGATATATTCTTTAAATTGTGCTCTTTTGCACCTTTTATGAGGATCTTTTTAAGCATTATTTAGTTGCTTTAGATTAATAAAATTAATATTCAAGGTAAAATGTGTTATATTAAAACATCTCAAAAATACTAAATTTATGGCAGGAAGTTTAAATAAAGTACAATTAATCGGTAGACTGGGTGCAGATCCAGAGGTCAAACAAATGGTTAATGGAAAAAGTGTCGCTAGGCTTAGTCTTGCAACTAGTCAATCTTGGAAAGATAAAAATTCAGGAGAGAAAAAAGAAAAAACTGAATGGCACCGTATAGTTGTATTTAATGAGGGCCTTGTGAATGTTGTTCAACAGTATTTAAAAAAAGGTGCTCAAATTTATATTGAAGGACAGTTAACAACGCGCAAATGGAAAGATGAACAAACAGGTCAAGATAAGTATTCAACCGAAATAGTCTTGCAAGGATATAACTCTACATTAACTATGTTGGGTGGATCTAATTCAAATAATATTGGAAATTCACCTTCGAATAAAAGTAACGATTTTGATCAAACAAATCAGCAAAACAATAGCGATTTAGACGACGAAATTCCTTTTTAATGAAAAAAGATCAATCACCAGAAGTTAACAAGTTTAACGAAAAACCAATACCTAGACCAATATATGAAGAAATGAAATCTTCATACTTATCTTATGCAATGAGCGTAATAATTAGCAGAGCATTGCCAGATATAAGAGATGGTCTTAAACCAGTTCATAGAAGAATTATTTATGCTATGCACAAAGGTGGTTTTGATTGGTCAAAACAATTTAGGAAATCTGCAAGAATTGTTGGTGACGTAATAGGTAAATACCATCCACATGGAGATCAAGCTGTTTATGATGCCTTAGTTAGAATGGTACAAGATTTTTCTATGAGCGTTCCATTAGTTGAAGGTCAAGGTAATTTTGGATCTGTCGATGGTGATCCGCCTGCAGCAATGAGATATACAGAGAGCAGGCTTTCAAAAATTTCACAACATTTGGTAAATGAAATAAATAAAGATACAGTAAACTTTAAAAGCAATTACGATGAAACTGAAAAGGAACCAGAAGTACTCCCATCTCAATATCCAAACTTACTTGTAAATGGCGCTGGTGGTATTGCTGTAGGAATGGCAACTAGTATACCACCACATAATCTAGGAGAAGTAATAAATGGAACTTTAGCTTTAATTGAAAATAAAGATATTAAATTATCAAAATTAATGGATATAATTCCAGGACCAGATTTTCCAACAGGTGGAATAATAATTGGTAAGGATATTATTAAACAAGGATATAAAACTGGAAGAGGTTCTTTTAAAATAAGAGGTGAAATTTCTACAGAGCAATTAAAAGGTGGAAAAGAAAGATTAATTATTACATCAATTCCATATCAAGTAAATAAATCAGTTTTAAATGAAAAAATTGCTGAATTAGTTAGAGATAAAAAAATTGAAGGCATAAGTGATATAAGAGATGAGTCTAAAGGTATTAAAGATATTAGAGTTGTAATAGATTTAAAAAAAGGTGTTGAACCTGAGACAATCAAACGACAACTTTATAAGTTCACATCAGTTGAAAGTTCTTTTGGTTTTAATTCTTTAGCCATAGTTGATAAAAAACCAGAGCCATGTGGATTAATTAAATTTTTACAATGTTTTATAAATTTTAGAGAAGAAGTAATTATAAAAGCAACAAAATATGATTTAAAGAAAGCTGAAGATAGAGCGCATATATTAATTGGACTTTCAGTCACAATAGATAATTTAGATAAAGTTATAAAAATTATTCGTAATTCAAAAACACCAGATGATGCAAAAGATAAATTAGCAACAACTTCTTGGTCTATAAATAAATCAAAAAAATTAATAACTTTAGTTGAAGGAAAGAAATCTAAAAATAATTATAAATTTACAGCTGAGCAAGTTATTGCAATTTTAGAATTAAGATTACAAAAATTAACTGCGTTGGGAATTAATGAAATAGAAGTTGAATTAAAAAAGTTAATAGATTCAATAGTTCAGTATAAAAAAATATTGAGCTCAAAAAAAGAATTATTTAAAGTTATGAGTTCAGAGTTAAAAGAAATTAAAGAAAAATATGCAACAGATAGAAAAACAACAATTACAGACGCTGTATTAAATTATGACATAGAAGAAACAATTCAAAAAGAAGCTGTTATAATTACTGTAACAAGACAAGGATATATTAAAAGAGGTACATTAAGCAATGTAAAACAACAAAAAAGAGGCGGAAAAGGAAAAGCAGGCATTAAAACTAGAGAAGATGATTCTGTTGTTCAAACTCTTTCTGTTAATACTCACACCCAGGTATTATTTTTTTCCTCTGAAGGATTGGTTTATAGATTAAAAGCCTGGAAAATACCTGTTGGAACATCTGTTTCTAAAGGTAAATCTGTATCTAATTTGTTACAATGGAAAAATCATCAAACAATAAGTTCCATTATGCCTTTTCCCGAGGATATATCTGAAAAAAAAGAATACCATCTAATTTTTGCTACTAGTAATGGCAAAATTAGAAAAAATAATCTTGAAGATTTTAGTTCAATAAATGCTGCAGGAAAAATTGCAATGAAGCTTGATCATGAAGATAAAATTGCTGGAGTTCAAATCTGTAGAAATGATCAAGACATTATTTTAAGCACTAAATCTGGTAAATCAATAAGATTTGAGTCTAGTAAACTTAGAGTATTTAAAGGAAGATCCTCGAAAGGCATAAGAGGAATAAATTTATCTGAAGGCGATAAAATTGTATCTTTATCAATAATTGACCATATAAAACACTCAAATAAATCAAGTAATGGAGACAAAAAAACTGCCGATAAATTCATTTTATCAGTCACAGAAAATGGATTTGGAAAAAGATCTCCCCATCACGATTATAGAGTTACCAATAGAGGTGGAAAGGGAATAATTAATATTGTAACCTCTCAAAGAAATGGAAACGTTACTTCTTCTTTTCCAGTTTCAGCAGAGGATGAAGTATTAATATCTACAGATAAAGGCAAAGTCATAAGGACCAGTGTTAAAGAAATAAGAATTGCAGGAAGAAATACACAAGGTGTAAGAATAATAAAACTTTCAAACAACGAAAAAGTAGTGTCAGCCATCAAGATAGATGATAACTTTATTTAAATAAATGAAAAATATTGCAATTTATCCTGGGACATTTGATCCAATAACTTTTGGACATATAGATGTAATAAAAAAAGGTATCAATCTATTTGATAAATTAATTATAGCCGTTTCTGAGGGTGGAGATAAAAATCATTTATTCTCTACGGATGAGCGTATTAATTTAATTAAAAACTCATTACATAAAGATATGAAAATATCCCCAAAAAAAATTCAAATAATTAAATTCTCCTCATTAACAACTACACTTTGTAAAAAGTTTAAGTCTAATATTATATTAAGAGGTTTACGCGCTGTTTCAGATTTTGAATATGAATTTCAATTAGCAGGAATGAATAGGAAGTTGAATGAGAAAATTGAGACTATATTCTTGATGTCAGATGTGGATAATCAAGTGATATCTTCAAGATTAGTCAAAGAAATAGCAATTTTTAATGGTAATCTTAAAAAATTTATCACTAAAAGTGTTATTAAAGAAATAAAAAAAAAAGTATGAAATATTTTGTTAGATTTTTATTTTTTTTTATTTTATTAAATTTTACAAATATTAATGCAAAGGAGAATATAATGATTTTAAAATTAAAAAATGGTGATGTTAAAATAGAACTCTTTCCAAATGAAGCACCAAATCATGTTGCTAGAATTAAGGAATTAGCTAATTCAGGAAAGTATGACAACGTAGTTTTTCATAGAGTAATCGATGGATTTATGGCTCAAACTGGAGATGTTCAATTTGGAAATTCATCTGATAATAATTTTAATTTGCAAAGAGCTGGAATGGGAGGATCTGATTTACCAGATTTAAAAGCTGAGTTTAATAGCATTCCTCATGAAAGAGGCACATTGTCTATGGCTAGATCTTCAGATCCAAATAGTGCAAATAGTCAATTTTTTATTTGTTTTGAACCAGCGCCTCATCTAGATAGACAATATACAGTGTTTGGTAAGGTTATTGAAGGAATGGAAAATGTCGATAAAATTACTAGAGGTGATGGTCCTAATGGATCTGTTTCAAATCCAGATAAAATTATAAGTTTTAGATCTGAATAATCAATTAGTTAATGTCATTAAAAAAATTTTCTTTTAATGTCATTAAAAAAAATGGTTTTGCTAGACTAGGTCAAATACAAACTCAAAGAGGTAATATAGACACTCCAGTCTTTATGCCTGTAGGCACTCAGGCTACAATTAAAGGTACATTTATAAATGATATTGTTAATACTGGAGCTCAAATAATTTTATCAAATACTTATCATTTGATGATTAGACCTGGCGTTGATCGTATCAAATCTCTAGGCGGTCTTCATAAATTTATGAATTGTCACTTACCAATTTTAACAGACTCTGGAGGTTTTCAAGTAATGTCACTTTCGAAATTAAATAAGATTGACAGAGAAGTTGGTGCAATTTTTAATTCCCATATAGATGGTAAAAAATTTATTTTGAGTCCTGAGGAAAGTATTAAAATACAATTAGGTCTAAATTCCGATATTGTAATGGTTATGGATGAGTGTCCAAAAAAAACAAATAACTATGATTTAATAAAGAAATCCATGGATCTTTCTATGTATTGGGCAGATAGATCAAAGAAACAATTTGGTTTAAATCCACATAAGGCACTTTTTGGTATTGTACAAGGTGGTTTGTTTGATGATTTAAGAGAAAAATCACTAAATTCCTTAAAAGAAATTGGTTTTGATGGTTACGCAATTGGAGGTTTGGCTGTTGGTGAAAAGCAAATTGAAATGTTTAAAGTTCTTGATGGTTTAAAAAAATTAATGCCAGAAACAAAACCTAGATATTTAATGGGTGTAGGAACTCCATCAGATATATTAGGTGCTGTAAATAGAGGTGTTGATATGTTTGATTGTGTTTTACCTACTAGATCAGGTAGAACAGGTTTGGCTTTTACCTGGAAGGGTAAAATAAATATTAGAAACTCTGAGTTTAAAAATGATAATTCACCATTAGATGAAAATGTTACTAAATTTGATTTAAACAAATATTCTAAAAATTATTTGAATCATCTCTTTAATACAAATGAAATGCTTGGATCAATGTTGTTAACGCTAAATAACATAAACTTTTATCAAGAACTAATGTCAGAAATAAGAAAACATATAAAAAATGGCACTTTTCAAGATTTCTATAATAAATATATCCAGATTTTATAATTTTTCGCGTTGATTAAATAAAAAAATTCATTATAAGAACTCGCGTTGGGCCCTTAGCTCAGTTGGTAGAGCAATTCCCTTTTAAGGAATGGGTCGTTGGTTCGAGTCCAACAGGGCTCACCACTAATTTAGATAATTGGTGGATACTTTATAATAATTTCGTTGAGCCATCCTTGAATATTTTTAATTCTATTTACTGAAGAGGGATGTGTACTCATAAATTGAGGTGGTTCTTTTCCTTTGTTGGCTTTACTCATTCTTTCCCAAATTTTCTCTGTTTCTCTAATATCATAACCTGACAATGATGAAAAAATCATCCCAAGATAGTCTGCCTCACTTTCTTGTTTTCTGTTAAAAGGATTCATTATGCCTATTGAAGAAATTAATCCTACAGTATCCATGCCAGTAGATTTATTTATTTGACTTAATGCACCTCCGCTAAATATATCAATTAAACTTGTACCTGTTTGAACCAGTACCCCACGACTAGCTCTTTCAACAGAATGTTTAGCAACAGCATGTGCTATTTCATGACCCATTACAGCTGCAAGACCATGAGTATTTTTAGTAATATCTAGAATACCTGTGTATACAGCAATTTTACCACCCGGCATACACCATGCATTTTTTTTTTTACTTTCAATTAAAATATACTCCCATTGAAAATTTGAAGTAGGATTAATTAAATTTTCACGATTAAAATATGTATTTACAGAAGTCTCTATTTTTTTTCCAATTTCTTTTATTTGATTTAATGTTTTAATATCATCGCTCATTTTTTCTTTTTCTTTGACTTTTTCATATATAGCCGCAGCTTGTGCGTTCAATTTTGCTTCAGGAATCAATTTTAACTGTTTTCTTTCAGTAATAGGTGCTGAGGTGCAAGAATGCAGGCCAAAAGACAAGCAACCACAGCCAATTAAGTTTATAAATTTTCTTCTATTCATTAATTGATATTTTTAATATAGATAAATATAAATTCAACCATGAACCTTAATAATAAAATTTTAATTGCATTATTTATTATAGCAATTTTTTTTGTTATATATTCAAGTTATAATTAAAATGTCTACTTTTAAGAGAAAAAGAATATCGTTTATTGCCAGACTGAGAAATTATTTTATTACGGGTATCGTTGTTTTGATACCGATTGGTTTAACATTGTATTTAACGAAATTTATAATAGATATATCTTCTAAATTACTACCAAAAGATTTAAATCCAAATTATTATTTACCATTTAAAATTCCAGGACTTGAAATTATTGTTACTATAATATTTATTACAATTGTTGGTGGTTTATCTTTATCATTTATAGGAAAAAAAATATTACAAATATTTAATGATCTACTTAAACGTATACCGATTTTAAGAACAATATATTCTGCAATAGGACAATTAACTGAAACATTCGCACCACAAGGTAGAACACAAAAAAAAAGCGTAGTACTTGTAGAATATCCTAGAAAAGGAACTTGGGCAGTAGGTTTTGCCACCAAAGATAATGAAGGAGAAATATCAAAAAAAACTAATTCAGAATTAGTTAATGTTTTTGTTCCAACAACACCAAATCCCACAAGCGGATTTCTTTTAATGTTTCCTAAAAACGAAATTAAATATTTAGACATGTCCTTTGAAGAGGCTTCAAGGTTTATAGTTTCTGCTGGTACAAGTGAAAATAAAAATAAAAATTAAATCAATTCATTAATTATATCTGCACGATCATAAATCTTTAATAATGTATTATATTTAGAAAGTTGTTTATTATCTTTTTCAATTTTTTTTAGTTCTTTTTCAGCTAATATAAAAAGGTCCTCATTTAAAATAGGATCTGCTAACCTAAAAGTTTTTTGACCACTTTGTTGGAAACCCAAAAGATCACCATAACCTCTAAGTTTTAGATCTTCTTCAGCTATATGAAAACCATCATTTGATGACTTTAAAATTTTAAGTCTTTTTCTTGCATTTTCACTCAATGACGATTTAAATAAAAGAATACATGTAGATTGTTTAAAGCCTCTTCCAACTCTTCCTCTTAATTGATGTAGTTGAGACAAACCAAATTTATTGGAATCCTCAATTACTATACATGTTGCATTTGGAAAATCGATACCAACTTCTATAACAGTTGTCGAAACAAGAATATTAATTTTATTATGTAAAAAATTATTTAAAATTTTTTCTTTGTCATCTTTTTTTATAGATCCATGAATTAATCCAACTTTATTTTTAAAAATACTAGTTAAATATTTATATCTTTCTATTGATGATTGATGGTCAATTTTTTTAGATGCTTCAATCAATGGGCAAACCCAAAAAACTTGATTCTCATTTGAAATTTCTTTTTTAATATAATTAATTACATCATTAATTTTATTAACATCCTTGGTATAAGTTTTAATTTCTTTTCTATTTGTTGGTTTTGATTTGATTAAAGTTATATCCATGTCACCATAAAGCGTCATCATCATTGTTCTTGGTATAGGAGTAGCAGACATTACTAATACATCGCAATTTGAATCACCTTTTTCTGATAATTTTTTTCTTTGATTAACACCAAACTTATGTTGTTCATCAACTACAATAAGTCCTAAATTTTTAAATTTTATTTTTTTTTGAAACAACGCATGTGTTCCAAAAATAATGTCAATTTCCTTTTTCTCCAATTTTTTTAAAATATTTTTTCTTTCTTTATTATCTGTTTTTCCAGTTAATAAATTTGATTTAAAACTATCTCCAAAAATTTTTTTGTATAAATTAAAATGTTGTTTGGATAAAATTTCCGTTGGAGACATAAAAGCTATTTGATAATTATTATAAATAACATTTTGGGCTATGATCAGAGATACTATTGTCTTTCCACTACCAACATCCCCCTGCAAAAGTCTAAACATTCGTTTATTAGATGAAATGTCGTTATTAATCTCTTTAATTGCTATTTTTTGATCCTCTGTTAATTTAAAACCAATCTTTTCTTCAGCATATTTTATCAAATCTAAATTTAATTTTTTAGGAGATTTAATTTTTCTTTTAAAATTCTTTTTTATATTAGAATTTATTAGTAGAGTAGATAATATTTCATCAAAAATAAGTCTATTAATATATTTTTTCTTATTATCTTTATTCTTTAGATTATGTAGGTTAATAATTGCTTCATTCCAGCTAACATTGTCAAAGTTGTTTAAAATATTAGCGCTCAACCATTCATCTAATTTTGGTAAATTAATTAAAGCTTCATTTATAATCTTATTAAAAATATTGTCTGATATTCCCTCTGTAAGACTATAATTAGAATGAATTTTTTTTATTTTATTTTTATCAGTACTTATATGTGTAGGATTAGTTATTTGATATCTTCCTTTAAAAAAACCTACCTTACCACTTATTGTAACAATTTTATTTAGTGGAAGAATTTTTTTAATATATCCTTCGTATGAGTTAAAAAATACACAATCTAATTTTCCTGTATTATCTGAGCATATAACCTTATTAGGTAGATTTCGTATTCTAGGAAAATTATATTTTTCAACCATTATTGTTACCGTTTGGATTTTTCCTATATGTAGTTCCTTAATTTTTGTTTCATTTGATCTATCTATATATTTTGACGGTATACTTAAAATTAAATCAAAGATTGTATTTATATTTTTGCGTTTAAATTTAGTAACTAAAGATTTTCCAACACCTTTTAAAATAGAAATATCTGATAAAAGATATTCATAATTATTCATAAATAAAATAAATATAGAATTATGAAAATAAATAAAGATGATATTAAAAAAAGAATTATATATAGAGCCTCTTACAGAGGGACTAAAGAAATGGACGTTCTTATATCTTCATTTGTTAAGAGTATTATTAATAATTTAACCAATGAAGAGCTTTTAGAGTTGGAAAAATTTGTTAATCTAAGTGATGAAGATTTGATTAAATTAAATAAAAATTTCAGAAATGTTAAAGACGAAAATTTAAGTAAAATTTATAAAGATTTTTATAATTTTAGTCCACATTAATGGCGGAGAGACTGGGATTCGAACCCAGGAAAGAGTTGCCCCTTTGCCGGTTTTCAAGACCGGTGCTTTCAACCACTCAGCCATCTCTCCTTTTTGATAATCTTTTATTGTTAAAAAATGAATATGCAAGAAGAAAATCTATCTATATAAACATTCCTATTTAAATTTATGTCTTCATTTAACAAAGGTATTCTTTACATAATTATTGGATCGTTTTGGTGGGGTGTAATTGGCGTAATATATTTCAGATCTATGTCATTTGTTGGAAGTATTGAATTAGTATTGCATAGAGTAATTTGGACTGCTGTAATGCTAATACTTACAACTTATTATTTTTCTAAATGGAGTCAAATAAAGACATTAATAAAAATAAAAAAAAATTTACTTTATCTATCTATAACTGGAATCTTAATTTTTATTAATTGGTCGGTTTGGATATATGCAGTTTCGACAAATCAAATTGTTGATGCCAGTTTTGGTTACTTTATTATGCCTATTTTAAGTGTTTTTTTTGGTTATGTATTTTTTAATGAATTATTAAATAAAAGAAGGGTGTTTTCAATAGTATTAACTATTTTTTCTATTATATATTTATTTTATTTTTATAATAATATTCCATGGATTGGTTTAACTGTAGGATTTTCCTGGGCACTTTACAATGTATTCAGAAAAAAAATTAATGTTGATGTTGATTTAGGTCTTTTAATTGAGTCCCTTGTAATTTTACCTTTTGCTTTAATAGGTTTTTATCTTGTATATGAAACTGGAAATTTGGATTTTGGAATGAAATCAATAGAATTATCACTTTTATTAACTATAGCTGGTCCTATGACTGTGATTCCATTATTTTTCTTTGTTAAAGGTGTTAACTTAGCAGGGCTTGGGCCATCTGGAATGTTATTTTTTATTACACCTACTTTTCAATTTATTTTAGGATTATTTTTATACAATGAGCCATTTGATACATACAGGCTTATTGGTTTCATTTTAATTTGGGTTGCTGTAATAATATATATAATTGATTTGTATGAAAAAAATTAAATTTATATTATTTTTTATACTTTATATCTTATTATTTCCAAAAACATCATATAGTGAAACTTTTGATGAATGGAAAGCAAGTTTTGCTAAATATGCATTCTTGCAAGGCGTAAGTCAAAAAACTTTGTCATTAGTTATTAATGATCTAAAATTCTTACCTAAAGTAATAGAATATGATAGATATCAGCCTGAATTTTATGAAGACACATCTACTTATATTGGAAAAAGAGCAAATTACAAAAAAGTAAATATTGGATTAAAAACTTTTAATAAAAATATAAAATTTATTAACGAAGTTGAAAAAAAATTTGAAGTTGAAAAAGAACTCTTGCTGTCATTAATGGGAATAGAAACTAATTTTGGCAGATATCTTGGTAAAATGGATATACTTTCTTCTCTAGCAACACTTAGTTTTGATCAAAGAAGAAGTGAATTTTTTACAAAAGAATTAATTATTGCTTTAAAGCTTATTGATGAAAAAAAAATTAAAGCAAATGAACTTTATGGTTCTTGGGCTGGTGCATTTGGTAATTTTCAGTTTATGCCTTCAACTATTTTGAATAATGCTATTGATTATAATAATGACAATTTAATTGATTTAAAATCCACAGAAGATTCATTTGCTTCAGCTGCTAATTACTTGAATAAAATGGGCTGGAATTTTAAAGGAAAATGTTTTGAAGAAATTATTTTAAATGAAAATATACCAACTAAATATCTGAATTTTTCAGCAAAAAAAATAAAGAATAAAAAAAAATTATCATTTTTTAAAAAATATATAAAAAATTATACTAATGAACTAGGTAATGGTAATGAAATAGTAGGTATAATAACCCCAGATAAGGAGATTGTTGAAAACTCAAATTTATTTTCTCCTGCCTATGTTATTTATGATAACTATGAAATAATATTAAAATGGAATAGATCTCTTCGTTTTGGTTTAGCTGTCTGTACATTGAAGGATAAGTTTGTTGATGAAATGTAATTTTTTTTTGATAATTTTTTTTATTTTTTTAACTTCTTGTGCCAATCAAAATTTAAGCAAAAAATCTGTTTTGGAGCCAACAATCTTTCAAAAATATTCTAATAATGGTTTTACGTTAGTTTACTCAGATGATTTATATAAAAATAAATTAGTTAATAAAAAATTACAAGATAGAGATTTATTTGTTTTTCAAAGAAATTTAAAAAAAAATACGACGGTTAAAATAACAAACCTGCTTAATAACAAATCAGTTATAGCTACTGTAAAAAGTAACTCTAAGTATCCAAATTTTTATAATTCTGTAATTACAGCTAGAATTGCTAGTGAAATTGAATTAGATTTAAAAGAACCATTTATATCTATTGAGTCAGTAGATCAAAATTCAGTTTTTTATGCTGGTAAAGCTAAAACTTTTGAAGAAGAAAAAAATGTTGCTAATAAAGCACCTGTTGAAGGTGTTAATATAGTAAATATTTCTAAATCTGATGAAATTAAACAAAAAGACACAAAATTAACAAAAAAATTTAATTATATAATTAAAATTGCAAATTTTTATTATGAAGATTCGGCAAATTTGGTAAAAGAACGTATAATGTCAGAAACTAATATTAAAAAAATTAATATTGTTAAAACTGCAAAAAATAATTTTAGACTATCAATCGGTCCATATAAATCTATTGAAAAACTTAGAAAAGATTTTGATCAAATAGAAAGTCTTTACTTCGAAAATTTGGAATTAATTAAACAATGAAACAATTATTTATATTTCTTTTTATATTAATATTTTTTACTAATTCAAAAGCTACTGAGTTTAATGTTGAAGCCAAAACAGCTATTCTGCAAGATTATTTATCCGGTGAAATCCTTTATGAAAAAGATGCTGATATGTCAATATATCCAGCTTCTATGACTAAAATAATGACATCTATAATTGCTTTTGATTTGATAAAAAAAGGACAACTTAGTTTAGATGAAAAATTTTTAGTTTCTGAAAATGCATGGAGACTTGCTAATGCTGGATATTCTTCTATGTTTATCATGGTTGGTGACGAAGTTACTGTTGAAAATTTATTAAGAGGTATCATTGTAGCCTCAGGAAACGACGCTTGTGTAACATTGGCCGAAGGTATAGCGGGTTCAGAAGAGGAATTTGCAGTTATGATGACTTCTAAAGCTCAAGAGATAGGTATGTATAATACAAATTTTTCAAATGCCTCAGGAATTAACGATCCTGACAATTATTCTACAGCTAGAGATATATTAATTATGTCTGATTATTTAATTAGAAATTTTCCTGAATTTTATAAATATTTTGCTGAGAAAGAATTTACATGGGATAGAACAGGAGGGGATCCAATAAAACAAGGCAATAGAAATCCTCTTCTATATAAGAATATTGGTGCAGACGGTATAAAAACTGGATACTTAGCTGTAGAAAAATATTCCTTAGCTTCTTCCGTCGTAAGAAAAGGAAGAAGATTAATAGCTGTAGGTAGTGGTTTTAATTCAAAAACTTCAAGATCTAAACAATCTGCAAGACTTTTAACTTACGGTCTAACAAATTTTGATACAGTTGAAATTTATAATAACCAAGAATCATTTCATGATTTAGAAGTTTGGTTAGGAAAAAAAAATACAGTTAAAACTCATCTAACACAAAATGTTTATAAAACAATTAAAAAAGCAAGACTTAGAAATTTAAAAGTAATTCTTAACTACGATGCACCAATAAAAGCACCAATAGAAAAAGATCAAAAGGTTGGAGAAGTTAAAATTTTTTATAAAGATGATTTAATAGAGACATTTGACCTACTTGCCTCAGAAAATATTGATGAAGTCAACAAATTTACCAAACTTATTAGATCTATTAATTTTTTAATTTGGGGCGATGTCTAAACAAAAACCTTTGATTGTATTCGAGGGAATAGAAGGTTCAGGAAAAACTACACTTATTAATTATGTTTCAAATTATTTAAAGAAAAAAAATAAAACCTTTATTAAAATAAGAGAGCCTGGAGGAAATAAAAACTCAGAAACTATTAGAAAAATTATTTTAAACAAAAAAAATAAATTCAATTCATTCACTGATCTTATGCTTTATTTAGCTGCAAGAAGCGAAATTGTTGAAAATGTTATTAAAAAAAATTATAAAAAAAAAATTATTCTAATGGATCGTTTCACAGACTCTACAATAGCTTATCAACATTATGGAATGGGTCAAAATAAATACTTAATCAACTTTATAAATAAACTTTTATTAAAAAATATTAAACCTGATTTAATTTTTATTAATATTATAAGTATGAAAAATCTTATCAAAAGACTTAAATTGAGAAAAAACAAGAATAGATACGATAAATTTAAAATTAAATTTTATAAAAAAGTTCAATCAGGTTATGTTAAGATATCTAAAAATAAATCAAACTATGTTTTTATTGATTCGAATAAAGACCTTAAAGAGATCAAAAATAAAGTTTTAAGTAATATTCTTAAAATTATATAACTATGCTTAAATATAATTTAAAATTATTTTCATATAATGAAATATTCCTTCAATTAGTTGATTTAGACCAAAAAAATAAGCTACCCTCAAAAATATTGTTAGCGGGAAAAGAAGATACTGGAAAAACTACTTTTTCATTACATATGATAAATTATTTGTTATCAAAAAATGAAAGTACAAAGTATGATATTAAAAATAATCAGATTAATTCCAAAAGCGTTGCATATAATCTTATAAATAATCTTACACATCCAAATTTCTATTTTATTTCAAAAAGTAAAGATAAAAAAAATATAGATGTTGAACAAATAAGAAAAATGATTAGTTTTCTTAATAAATCTTCCTTGGATAATAATAGAAAAATTATTCTTATAGATGGTGCAGAAAATTTGAATCCAAGTTCTTCAAATGCATTGCTTAAAAGTTTAGAAGATTCTGATGAAAAAAACTGCTTTATATTATCCTATAACTCAAATAAAAATTTACTTGATACAATTAAATCGAGATGTTTAATTTACAAATTAAATTTTAATTATTCCTATAATAAAAATATTATAAATAGTTATTTTAACCAAGATTTATATAGTGAATTAAATGAAGATTTTAAATCTACTTTTATAGCACCAGGTTTTTTAATAAAACACATAATCTTTTCACAAGATAATAATTTGGAATTAAATTCTTTAAATGTTAAATTAATGATACAAAATATAATTGATAACAAATTCTACAAAAAAAATGATTTTATCATAAATGATTTCCAAACATATATTGAAATTTTTTTTACTAAGATGTATTCAAAAACTAAAGATTATAAATATTATGATAATTTTTTAAAAATTGTAGAAGAAAATAATTTAATTAATAATTTTAATTTAGATTTAGACAGTTTTTTTGTCAAATTTGAGAATAAATATCTTAATATTTAATTCAATATTATTATGAGTAAAAATTTTTTTATAACAACACCCATCTATTACCCATCAGCTAGACCACATATGGGCCATGCTTATTCAAGTATTGTTGCTGATTTTTTTGCTAGATTTAAAAAAATAGAAGGTTTTA
This sequence comes from Pelagibacteraceae bacterium AG-426-G09, assembly GCA_003210075.1. Taxonomy (GTDB): domain Bacteria; phylum Pseudomonadota; class Alphaproteobacteria; order Pelagibacterales; family Pelagibacteraceae; genus Pelagibacter. Next base: position 23,303 of record QCNR01000003.1, on the reverse strand, counting down.
ATGTTTTCTTTCTGACTGGTACTGATGAACATGGGCAAAAAATACAAAGAGCTGCTGAAAAAGTTAATAAAAAACCTTTAGAATTTTGTGATGAAATTAGTAAAACCTTTAAAGATTTATCAAAAACTTTAAATTTATCTAATAATGAATTCATAAGAACAACAGAAGATAGACATCACAAATCTGTTCAAAATTTATGGAATATTTTAGAAAAAAAAGGTGAAATTTATCTTTCTAAATATGCGGGTTGGTATTCAGTTTCTGACGAGGCATTTTATTTAGAAGATGAGATTGAGGAAATTAATGGTGTTAAAACATCTAAATCTTCTGGATCTCCAGTAGAGTGGGTTGAAGAAGAGTCTTATTTTTTTAAATTGTCAAAATGGCAAGATAAATTACTTGATCTTTATGAAAATAATGAAAATTTTATTTTGCCCAAATCTAGAAAAAATGAAGTTGTAAGCTTTGTTAAATCTGGACTAAAAGACTTATCAGTTAGTAGAAAATCATTTACATGGGGAATACAAGTACCGTCAAATAAAGATCATGTTATTTATGTTTGGTTGGATGCACTTACAAATTATATAAGCGCTTTAAATTATCCAAATATTAATGATAAATTATACAAAAATTTTTGGCCAGCTGATTTGCATATGATTGGTAAAGATATATTGAGATTTCATGCAGTTTACTGGCCTGCATTTTTATTAGCCGCTGATTTACCTACACCAAAAAGAATTTATGGTCATGGCTGGATTCTTTCAGGAGAAGAGAAAATGTCAAAATCAAAAGGTAATATCTTGGATCCAATAGAAATAATTAATGAATATGGTTTAGATCCTCTAAGATATTATTTATTAAAAGAAGTATCTTTTGGAAACGATGGAAATATATCAAAAGATAAGCTTATTTCTTGCATCAACAGTGATCTCGCAAATAATTTTGGAAATTTATGTCAAAGAGTACTTGCATTTACAGAAAAAAATATTTCATTAAAAATTCCAAAACCAGATAGATTTAATGAAGAGGATTTAAATATATTAAATAATTTTTCAAAAAATTATCAAAATTTAATTGATTATATTAATAATCAAAATATTAATTCATATATGAACTTTATTGTTGATCAAATGTTTTTAGCAAATAAATATTTCAATGATCAAGAACCATGGAAAAAAAAGAATGATATTAAACGATTAAATACAATAATTTATACATCCCTTGAATTAATAAGAAAAATATCCATTTTATTATATCCAGTTATTCCAAACAGTTCATTAGAAGCATTGAGTATTTTTAATGTCAAAGAAACAAATTTAACTATAAACTCAATTAGAAACAATGAGTTTTTAAAACCAAGTATGGAAATAAATAAAATAAACATATTATTTAGAAAAGTTCTCAACAATGATTGATTCACACTGTCATTTAGATCATGATTCATTTAATGATAATTTAAACCAGATTATTTTAAGATCAAAAGAAATTGGTATAACAAAAATGCTAACCATTTGCACTAATCTAAAAAGTTTTGAAAATATTAAAAAAATTATAAATATTGATCCAATTATTTATGGTACATTTGGTATTCACCCACATGAGGCTGATGAATATTTGGTATCTAAAACTGATATAATTGAAAATACAAAAATTTCTAAAAAAATAATTGGAATAGGAGAGACAGGATTAGATTTTTATTACAATAACAGTGATAGGAAAAATCAAATTAAAAGTTTTGAAAATCATATAGAGGCATGTATAGAAACTGATTTGCCGCTGATAGTACATTCAAGAAATGCAGAGTCAGATACATTCAATATTCTTAACCATTTTAAAAATTATAATATTAAAATATTAATGCATTGCTTTACTGGATCTTATGAATTCGCCAAAAAATTGATGGATTTAAATAGTTATTTCTCTGCAAGCGGCATTATCACCTTTAAAAATTCCTCTGACTTAAGAAGGACTTTCGCAAATATTCCAAAAGAAAAATTAATAGTTGAAACAGATAGTCCCTTTTTGGCGCCAATTCCTATGCGAGGAAAAAGCAATGAACCATCATATATTAAATATACACTAGAGAAGCTGGCTGAGATTAAAGAATGTACTTTTGATGAAATGGATAATATTACAACATTTAATTTTAATAATTTATTCTCGTCAAAATGAGAATTGTTTTTACAATATTAGGTAGTGGTAGTTCTTTAGGTGTGCCGAGAATTGATGGAAACTTTGGTAAATGTAATCCTAAAAATAAAAAAAATTTTCGTACTAGATGTTCAGCAATATTGAGTGCAAAAAACTTTAACTTATTAATTGATTCCTCTCCTGATATAAGACAGCAATTTTTAAAAAATAAAATAAAATCTTTGAATTGTGTATTTTATACTCATGAACATGCTGATCAAACTCACGGCATCAATGATTTAAGATTCTTTTATTTAAAGAACAGAAGACAAATACCTGTCTACGCAAACAAAAGCACTGCAAAATTTTTGTTAAACTCATTTAAATATTGTTTTAAAAAAACTAGTAATTTTTATCCACCAATTATGATATTAAAAAATCTAAAGAAAAAGCACCTTTTTTTAAAAAACCAAATAAAAATAACCTCTTTTGAGGTAGAACACGGAGCAATTAACAGTGTCTGTTATACTGTAAACAATAAACTAGCTTATGCTAGTGATGTTAGTTTCATTAAAAAAAAAAATTACTCAAATCTTAATAATTTAAAATATTTTGTAGTAGATTGTTTAAGAGAAGAGTCACATCCATCACATTTTAATTTGGAAAAAATTTTAAATCTAATTAAGTTTATAAAACCAAAGTATACTGTCTTAACAAATTTACATAGTTCGTTAGATTACGAAAAACTAAAAAGTAAGCTTCCTAAAAACGTTTTTCCTGCATACGATGGAATGAAATTAATAATTAATTAATTTTTCTATTTCAGAAGTAATTTTTTTTGATTTTGGACTTGTTAATGATGAATATGTATTTTCAATTTTTCCTTCTTTATTGATTAAAATTTTATGAAAATTCCACTTTGGTTTTGCTGATGAGCCATGATTTTGTATCGCCCATTTATAAATTGAATGAGCATAATCACCTTTTACTTCAGTAATTTCTGTTATTGGAAAAGTTATATTAAAATTAAACTCACAAAATTCTTTCACTTCATTATTTGTTTTTTTTTCTTGATTAAATGAATTTGATGGCACGGCCAAAACAATAAAATTTTTATCTTTATATTTATTCCAAATATACTGAAGATCATCATATTGTTTAGTAAAACCACAGTAGCTAGCTGTATTAACTAATAAAATTACTTTATTTTTAAAATCACTTAAATTTAATTTGTTCCCTGATATATCGTTAATGTCAAAATCATAAAATAATTTTTCATAATTTGCAGATAAATTGTTTTTAAAAAAAAACATAAGTAGAAAAATAAAAAAATATATTTTGACTTTCATTAAGTTTATTTATTTGGTGTTAATAATATCAAAAAATAACCAAATAATGTTGACAATAATGACCCAGTAAGGACTCCAATCTTAACACCATCCATGTACTGAATATTTTCTACAAATGCCAAGTTTCCAACAAACAAACTCATTGTAAAACCAATTCCAGTTAATACTCCAACACCATAAAAATTATACCAATTAGAATTGGTAGGTAATTGAGCAAATTTCAATTTAATTGAAATATAAGAAAATAAAAATACTCCTATTTGTTTACCAACAAATAATCCTAGTACAATTCCTAAAGGAACTTTATCTAACAATGAACTTAATGATAGCCCTTCCAAAGAAACTCCTGCGTTAGCAAATGCAAATAAAGGCATTATACCAAATGCTACATAAGGACTAATGCTATGTTCTACCTTGATTAATAATGAAAAATCTTTTTCTTTTTTTCTATGTGGTATTGTCATTGCTAATAAAACACCGGCAATTGTTGCGTGTATCCCTGAATTATGTGTAAAGTCCCAAAGAAGTATGCCAACTACTAGATATGGTAAAAATCGTTTTACATTAAATTTGTTTAATACTAACAAAAATAAAAAAGAAAGTAACATCAATGATAAATAATTTGTGCTTAAGTCACCCGAATAAAATATTGCGATGATCAATATTGCGCCTAAATCATCAATAATTGCTAATGCAGTTAGAAAAACTTTTAATGAAATTGGTACTCTTGATCCAAGCAATGAAAGCACACCAAGGGAAAAAGCAATATCTGTAGCTGATGGTATAGCCCATCCATTTAATGTAGCAGGGTCATTAAAATTGACTACAACATAAATTAACGCTGGCACAAGCATTCCTCCTATAGCACCAATTATTGGAAGCATTGCTTGTTTAATGTTAGATAATTCCCCTTGAATAAATTCCCTTTTTATTTCTAGTGTTACAAAAAAGAAAAATATCGCCATCAATGCATCATTTATCCAATGCAATACACTTAGTTTTAATCCAAAGTTATTAATACCTATGAATAGATACTTATTTAATGTTTCAAAATATAAACCTGAGTAATTTGAATTGCTTATTATCAATGCAATAATTGCTGCAAAAAGTAGTACAATACCACTAGCTGCTTCTAGTTTAAAAAACCATCTAAAAGAATTGGTTATATGTTTAATCATTTAGTTAATAAGATCTTTAAAAAATAATGAGAGGTCTTTTAATGATTCATATAGATTATTCAACAATGAATCTAATCCAGGGAAATAACTATTTAATTGAAATTTAAAAGTATCTAGTAAAATAATTAAGGCTACTACTGATATAATAAAAACTAAGCTATTTTTAACTATTTTTGGATTTGTTTTAATTTTTTTTGTTCTAGGACCATTTTTTACTTTTATGGAGCTGACTTCAATCTTTTTTTCTACTTTTGTGTTTGATTCTTCAGTATCAATAAAATTATCTAGAATATCATTTTCTTTAGATTTATTTTGAGGTATCTCATTTTCTAGTTTAATCGATTTTACTTCTTTTCTGAAAAACCATTTATGGTTACAACTACCACATTGTAATTCTCTTCCTTCTTCGGGAATTAAATTATCATCTAAGTTAAATTTTTTTGAGCATTTTACGCAAGTTATTATCATCAATTAAATATATAGCAGATTCTATTAAAAAAGCTTTTATTTTACTTATATATATAGTTTGAAATTTAGTGTTTCTAATGTATTAGTACAGTCTTCGGGGCGTAGCGCAGCCTGGTAGCGCATCTGGTTTGGGACCAGAGGGTCGCAGGTTCAAATCCTGCCGCCCCGACCAGTTTATGAAAAAAGCTAAAATATATAAACCTTCTAAAACTGCTATGCAGTCAGGATTAAAAAAATTTGATAAATGGATTATAGAATTTATCACTAATGATCCTACAATTAATCCTTTGATGGGATGGGAAAGTTCTAACGATACTTACTCAGAACTTAAAATAGAGTTTGCAACCAAAGAACTTGCAATTGATTACGCTAAGAAAAATAAAATTGAGTATGAATTAATAGAACCTAAAGAAAGAAAAATTGTAAAAAAATCATATTCAGATAATTTTTTAAAATAAATGTTTAAATTTTTTTCGGAAAAAAAATGGTATCTTTGGTCTTGGATTGGATCTTTTGTAATTCTTTCCTCACTTTGGGTTCAAGTAAAAATTGATGTTAAAATAAACGAGTGGTTTGGAGAGTTTTACGACATGATCCAAAAAGCACTAACTGCTCCTAATGCAATAACAATAGAGGAATATTGGTCTAGCTTATTATCATTTATAACTCTTGCGGCAATGTATGTAGGTCTAGCTGTATTAATTAGTTTCTTTACTTCTCACTATTTATTTAGATGGAGAACGTCAATGGTAGAATGGTACCATAGTGTTTATGATAGGGCTAGAAAAATTGAAGGTGCATCACAGAGAGTTCAAGAAGATACAATAAAATTTTCAAGAATAATGGAGTCATTAGGTACAAGTTTTATTGAAGCATTAATGATTTTAATTGAATTTATGCCAATTCTTTTTGGTTTAAGTATTTCAATTCCTATTTTTTTTTTTGGTGATTGGGATTATGGTTTAATAGTAGGAGCATTAATTTGGTCAATTGGTGGAACATTTTTTTTAATTATACTAGGATTATTATTAAAATTAGTTGGGGTAGAGTATGACCTTCAAAAAAAGAGGCAGCTTATAGAAAAATTCTTGTTATTGCTGAAGATGATGAAACCGTAAGACCAAAAACACTCGAGGAATTATTTGAAGGGGTTAGAAGTATTCATTTTTTAAGTTATATAAGATATTTGTATTTTAATATTGGAAGAATTGCTTATTTGCAGGCAAATGTTTTATCTGCTTATGTATTTCTAGCACCTGCAATTGTTGCTGGAGCAGTTACCTTAGGTGTAATGCAACAAATAATTCGTGCGTTTGGTAGAGTAGAAGGATCGATGCAATATTTATTAAAAGCATGGCCTACGATTATTGAATTAGCCAGTGTTTATAAGCGATTGAGAGAGTTTGAGGCTAAGATTAAATTTGTAGATGAAAATGAAGAACATGCTATAGATTAATTAATGTCATTAGATAAAAATCTTATTGAAAACCTAATTGATATAACGTCTAAGGCAGCGATCTCTTGCTATCCTCATTTAGGAAAAAATAATAAGATTAAAGCAGATCAAGCAGCAACAGATATAATGAGAACTAACCTTAATCAATTAAATATTAATGGAGAAGTTGTAATTGGTGAAGGAGAGTTAGATGAAGCTCCAATGCTATACATTGGTGAAAAATTAGGTAATAAAAAAGGACAAAAAATTGATATAGCTGTAGACCCAGTAGAAGGAACGAATTTTGTAGCAAAAAATTTACCAGGAGCTATTTCAGTTATCGCTATTGCTGAAAAAGGAAATTTATTTAAGGCCCCAGAAACATATATGAACAAAATCGCCTATGGACGGGACATACCTAAAGACATAATTGATTTAGACTTTACAATTGAAAAAAACATTAAGAATCTATCTGATTTTAAAAACAAAAAAATTGAGGATATTTCAGTATGTCTATTAAACAGAAAAAGACACGAAAAAATAATTAAAATACTTAAAAAATTAGGAGTCAAAATAAAATTAATAACAGACGGCGATGTTGCTGGTGCTCTATTAGTTTCAGACATTAAATACAATGTTGATATTTTTCTAGGTATTGGTGGGGGGCCAGAAGGAGTTATAGCTGCATCCGCTTTAGACACGATGAGCTGTAACTTTCAAGGAAGATTTATTTTTGAAAATGAGAAAGATAAAGTACGGGCTAAGGAAATGGGAATTTCAGATTTTAATAAAAAATATGATGTTAAAGAGATTATAAGAGGAGATTCAATATTTTGTGCTACAGGCATTACAACTGGAGATCTGATTTCAGGAATAAAAAAAGATGGTAATACATTCCATACAGAAACACTAATAACACACAAAAATCAAAAATTAGTCAATAAAATAAGTAAAAAATATACTTTTTAAATGAAATCCATTAATGGTGTAAATTGGAAAAAAAATATTGTCCCAGAACGTTTAATACTTAAAAATAAACAAGATTATAATATTTCATATTTATTATCTAAAATTTTCCTGGATAATAAATATAATGAAGAGGAAATTCAAAATTCAATTTTCAATTTTAGCAAAACGGACATAATTTATCAAAATTAAGACTTTAAACGTGCGAGCACATTTGTAATTGATTGTATAAAAAAGAAAAAGAAAATACTTATATTTGGTGATTATGATGTAGATGGTTATTCATCTACATATTTATTGTATGATTATTTTTCAAATATTAATATTGATTGTGATTTCTATATACCAGACCGTTTTTTAGATGGCTATGGACCTAATACTTCACTATTAAACAAGCTAATAAATAAAAAAAATTATGGTTTAGTTTTTTTTGTTGATTGTGGATCCAATTCATATGATGAAATAATGCTGTTAGAAAGTTTTGGTTTAAAAACAATAATAATTGATCATCATCAAATACATAAAAAAAATAAATTTAAAAATACAGTTATTATCAATCCTTTAAAAAAATTAGTTATAGATCAAGATTCCTATTTTTGCGCCACTTCATTAGTTTATTTTTTTATTAAATATCTTTTTAATGATATGAAAGTAAAAAAAAAGATTAATTTAGATAAATATTTATTTTTTTCAGCAATTGCCACAATTTGTGATCAAATGCCATTGAGAGGAACCAATAGAAAAATCGTTAAAAATGGTTTACAAAATTTTAATTTAAATAATTTTACTAATTTAAAGAGATTACTGATTAGCAAAAAAAAAATTTCATCATCAGATATTGGTTTTTCTTTAGGTCCAATTTTAAACTCAGCTAGTAGAGTTGGGGATTCAACCCTACCATTTAAACTTCTAATAGAAAAAAAGAAAACCCTTATTGAAAAAATATCAAAAAAACTTATTAATTTTAATGAAAAAAGAAATGTTGCTCAAAACAAAACTTTTAATTTATTAAAAAATATAAATGATCATAATAAAAATGAAATTATTTTTAAATATAAAAAAAACATCAATGAAGGTCTTATGGGTATTATTGCCTCAAACTTTGTTGAATTTTATAATAAGCCGTGTTTTATATTAACAGACTCTATTAATTTAATTAAATGTTCCGCAAGATCAATTAATGGTTTTGATATTGGAAATATATTTTATTTAGCAATATATAAAAAAATTATTTTAAAGGGCGGGGGTCATTCAATGGCTGGAGGATGTATTCTTAAAAAAAATAGGCTAAACGAATTCAAAACTTTTCTAAATTCTATATATATAAATAAATTTAAAAATATAGAAAATATGAAATTTTTTTCAAGTGAACAAAATTATAACTCTCTTTTATCATTCGCACAAAAAGAATTGCAATTTCTAGAACCCTTTGGCAATGGAAATAAAAATCCATTTTTTTTAATTAAAAAAAATAAGATTGTTAAGGTAAAGATTATTAAAAATCTTCACTTACAATTAGTAATTAAAAATAATTTTAATAGATCTTGTTTATGTTTTTCTTTTAATGTTGTGGGTACTAAATTGGGAGATATTTTAATGAATTTTAAAAATGACATTGATTTTATCGTCCAAATAAATAATAAAATCATTGAGAAAAACAGTGATTTTAATTTAATTATAAAAGACGCAATCATCTGATTAATCTTGATTAAATTATTATTTTACAATAGAAGAACGTTTTCTGGTCCCTTCGTCTATCGGTTAGGACACATGGTTTTCATCCATGAAAGAGGGGTTCGATTCCCCTAGGGACCGCCAAAATGACATATTTTGTTTATTTAATTGTTTCAAATCTTAAAAAAAACAAAAAAATCTCATATGTAGGCTACACAAATAACTTAAAAAAGAGACTTTCTTTACATAATACTGGAAGAGGAGCAAAGTTTACAAGAGGAAAAAAATGGAAGTTAGTTTATTATGAAAAATACGATTCAAAATCAATTGCTATGAAAAGAGAATTTGAGATTAAAAAAAATTACAAATTAAGAAGACAAATTAAAGAAAAATAAATGAAAATTTCTATTTTATTACCATTTAAAGAAAATTTTTCTCCATCATATGCTGGAGCTGTATCTTTAAACATTAATGATATTGTAAAATATAGTAAATTTAAAAGAAGCATTACTGTATTTGGTTATACTGCATATAAAAAAAGATTTAAAAATAAATATATAAATATTGAAACCAAAAAAAGATTCCTACAAAGTCAAAATAGAGATTACGTAAATAAGTTTATAGAAATAGAAAAAAGAGAAAAGTCAAATATTATTGAACTACACAATAGGCCAATCTATTTAAAATATCTTGTTAATGAACTAAACGATAAAAATTATATTTTGTATTTTCATAACGATCCACTATCAATGTCAGGATCAAAAACAATTAGTGAAAGAATGTATTTATTAAATAATTGTTATAGAATAATTTTTAATAGTAATTGGTCAAAAAAAAGATTTCTTCAAAAAATGAAATCAGAGGCAATAAATAGTGAAAAGTTACTTGTTATTAATCAATCTGCTACAAAAAATAAAATCAATTTTAATAATAAAAAAAAAATAATTACTTTTGTTGGAAAGTTAAATAGGTCAAAAGGTTATGATCTTTTTGGAAAAGCCGTAATAAAAATTCTTAAAAATTACAAAGATTGGTCTGCTTATGTAGTTGGAGATGAGCCTAGAGATAAATTAGAATTTAATCATAAAAGATTATACAAACTTGGTTTTAAAGAACATAAAGATGTTATTAATCTTTATAAAAAAACGAGTATAGCAGTCGTCTGCTCAAGATGGGAAGAGCCTTTTGGTAGAACAAGTTTAGAGGCTGCAGCTAATGGATGTGCGGTAATAATTAGCAACAAAGGTGGACTTCCAGAAACTATAACAAATGGTGTTATTTTAAAAAAACTAACTGTTAATGAAATATTTAGTAAAATTAAACATTTAATAAATAATTCAACTAAAAGAAAAATATATCAAAATTTATCTTATAAAAACTTTTATTTATCTCATCAATATGTATCTAAACAAATAGATGAAGTAAGAAATAATCTTTTAAAAATTAGCTCACCATCAGTATATAAACAACCATCCAACTTACGAATTTTACATATAACCAATTTTAACGAAAGACATAATGGAAGACTTTTTTTTAACACTGGCAGAAGATTAAATAATGGATTTATTAGATTAGGACATAGTGTTCTGGAGTTTAGTGACAGAGATATTGTTAGCAGAGGTAAGTCCATAAGAGATTTATATGGATCGAATACTCTAAACGATAAGTTAATAAAAACTTGTTATCATTTTAAACCAGATGTAATTGTTTTAGGTCATGCCGATATGATATCTCAAGATGTATTACAAAGTTTAAAAAAAGATTATTCAAATTTAAAAATAACTCAATGGTTTTTAGATCCGCTTAATAAAAATGGTCCAGACTACTATAAGAATAAAAAAAGAATTTTAGATAAATCGGAAGTTTTAGACTCTAGTTTTTTAACCACGTCACCCGATGTTATTAATTTTTTTCCGAATAAATATAAAAGTTACTTTATTCCTAATCCCAGCGATAAATCAATGGAAACATTAGATAATTTTAAAAAAGACTGTTCTAATGACGTTTTCTTCGCTCTAAGTCATGGTGTTCATAGAGGTAAATTAAAAAATAGTTCATCCGATGATAGAGAAAAATTTATTAAAAACCTGATTGAAAAATGTACAAACATAAAATTTGATATATTCGGAATAAATAATATTCAACCTATATGGGCAGATCAGTATTTTAAAAATATTTCAAATTCTAAAATGGGGTTAAATCTCAGTAGAGGTACGCCTATTAAATATTATAGTAGTGATAGAATTACTCAAATAATTGGAAATGGACTTGTTACATTAATTAACGAAAAAACCGGTTATAATGATTTCTTTGATAAATCAGAAATGGTTTTTTATAAGAATATTTCCGATTTGTCGGAAAAAATTGAGAGAATATCTGCAGATGAAAAATTGCGTAAGTCTATAGGAAAAAAGGGGAAAGCTAAGTATATGAGGTATTTTAACTCAACCTTGGTAGCTGATTTTATTATCAATAAAACATTTAATATAAATAAAAAAAATAAATATTTATGGCATAAACCATAAAATGATTTCTATAGTAATACCTACATTTAATAATTTAGATTATTTAAAACTTTGTTTAAAAAGTTTGGATCTAAATTCTGCTTACAATCACGAAATTATATTACATATTAATGATGGTTCTGATGGTACTTTAGATTTTATCAAATCTAAAAATTACAAATATACAATTTCAAATAATAATATAGGTCTTTGTTCTTCAATTAACAAAGCTGCTAAATTAGTTTCAAAAAAATATATATTGTATAGTCATGATGATATGTATTTTTGTCCTAATTGGGATAAAGTTTTGATAAATGAGGTTAATACATATAATGATGATAAATTTTATTTATCTGGGACAATGATAGAGCCTTATTCTGGGCATATAATTCATGATTTTGGGACTGATTTTAAAAGTTTTAAAGAAAAAGAATTATTATTAAAGTATAGAGATATAAACTTTTATGATCATCAAGGAACTCACTTTGCTCCACATTTAGTTTCAAAAGAAATGTGGGATAAAGTAGGTGGTTTTAGTGAAGAATTTAATCCAGGTATAGCGTCTGATCCAGATTTTAATATGAAACTTTGGAGAGAAGGAGTAAGAATTTTTAAAGGCTTAAATGACTTTAAAGTTTATCACTTTGGTTCTTTAACAACTAGAAAAAAAAAAAACTTTATTCAGAATAGAGGGGACAAAACTTTTTTAAAAAAATGGGGTATAACAACTAAATTTTTTAAAAAATATTATTTAAGATCAAAAACTAAATATGATGGCCCATTGTCAGAACCTAATGTAACTATTGGATATATTCTTGGCCATTTATCATGTAAAATCCAATCCATCTTTACAATTTAATTCTATTTTGAATCATATTTTCACTTTATTAAGTGCATTATTTTTAAATATATTAGCTTCTCTTATATATCTTCTTACCATTTGTGTTGTTTTGTGACCTGTCATTGCCATAATACTACGTTCGTCAGCACCTGATGCTGCAGCTACCGTTGCAAATCCTGATCTTAAACTATGACCTGCAAAATTCTTACTTTCGATACCTGCTAAGTTTAAATATTCTTTCATTAATAAAACAACTGATTGGTCTGTTAATCTTTTATCTGTTAATGATAAACCCTTAGAAAATCTTCTAAATATAGGTCCAGTATTAATTTTTGAAACTTCCAACCATTTTCTAAGATTTACTACAGGACAGTAAATTTCATTATTGAAGTAGGGTAGACCTTTAATCATTCCTTCACCAAATTGATCAGTTTTTGATTTTCTAATATTGATTTTTAGTCCTTCTGGAACAAATTCTAGGTCTTCATAATCTATCGATATCAGCTCTGTTCTTCTAAAACCACCTCCAAAGCCAATTAAGATAATTGATTTGTCTCTTAATTTTTTAATTTCTTCAATTTTTTGTTCATGTATTACATTAATAATTGATTTTAAATGATTGATTAATAAAGGTTTTTTTCCTTTCTGAATGCTCCCTTTGACACGTCTTATTCCCATTAAATTTTCAACGATAAAAGGATGTTTTGTATCTAGATAATGCCCCTTAAGTTTATGAACCATGCTTATTGATACTAATCTACGCCTTAATGTACTAATTTTAGATTTTTTAGAAAGGTGAGTTAGGTATAAAGAAACTATTTTTGGCTCTGTTGGCAACGAAATTAAACCGTGTTTTGCACAAAAAGCACCAAAGTGCTTAAAGTCAGATTTATAAGCTCTCAATGTATTATCAGCTTTAGAGCTTTTGAGGTTATTAAGAGTCGCCTCATGCAACAATTTTAAATCTGTTGTTAATTCATTCATATTATTACTATTGATAACAATTAATTATCACTAGTAATATATCATGTGATTTTAGATGTCAATAGTTTAAATTAAAAAAATATGGGAACAATTGATGGAGAAATTCCTAACGTAATATTTATATTAAGTGCTATTGGATTTTGGATTTTGACTTATGTTCAAAATAAAAAGTATGGAAAAACAATAGAAACTTATTTTTTGTCAATCTTAGCAATTTTATTCTCATTAAGCTATTTTGGCCTAATATTTATGACCTAAAATCCAAATTTTTGAGTTATCCCCACTATTCGACCATGTTAAAAACTCAATAAATTCAACAATTAAGTGATAACATTTAATTTAAAGTTTTGATATAGTTTCTATAACTTAAGAGGCAACTCTTAACTGGCCAATTGAGGAAAAACCGAGAGGTTCAAGCTCAGGGGGCAGAAAACTCTACGGAGTAGCGCTAAAATCGTAGAGTGGTAGGCATGGCGGTAGCGCATAAAACGACGTGCCAAAAACAACTGTTCTTTGCACCTTAAAAAGTGCAAGGAAACAGGGGTTTTTTTTACCATTATGACCTTTAAAGGAACTAAATTTCAAATTAAAGTCTGGAAATACCTTAAAACAATACCAAAAGGGCAAATTCGTACTTATTTAGATATTGCAAAAGCAATAAAAAAACCAAAAGCAGTAAGAGCTGTTGCAAATGCTGTTGGAAAAAACCCTTATCCCCCAAAAATACCTTGTCATAGAGTAATAAGGTCTGATGGAAGTTTAGGTGGTTATTCAGGTCCCGGGGGCATTAAAACAAAAAAAAAACTACTTAAAATTGAAGGTAAATCCTTCTAGAATTGTTTGTTTTCAATGGTTTTTCTAAATATAACTAATAATAAGGTTATTTTTTCAATTTCTCTCATCGGTTGAACTGATAATTGAATTATAGCTAAATAAGCCCCTTCTATGGCCGTTTAATCACTATATTCTATATATGCAATGCTAAGTAATATTTTGATATTTGCATTAATATTTCATTGAAAAAAATAGGATTAAATCAGTTATTTTTTGAAAATATTGATTTTTATCCAAAATTTTTAAATTATGTAATTAGAAGTAATTCATTAACTTCCTAAAAAGTCCTATTTTGCTTACTTATTCAACCTTAATTAGTTAAAACTTATTAGTTTTTTCAAAATTATTTGTTTTTTTAAATAATACTCTAATGATTTAATCTTTAATAAACAAATAAATCTAATAATTACAATTGTTTATAAATAAAACTTAAAGTATTTTTTTAATATATAGTACAAATATATTTACTTATTTTTATACATATATTCTCTTCTAATTACATAGAGGCCGGAGGAAATAATGATAAACAAACCTATAAAAGACCATAGGTCAAGGAAATCATTGAAAAAATAATATCCCAAAATAATATTTGGAATTATCTCAATATAACCAAAAGGAGCTAATTTAGAGGCATCAGCATATCTTAATGAATAAATAAGCAATATATGCCCTAAACATGCAAATAAACCCATAAGTATAAGCCAAGACCACTGTACTAAAGTAGGATTAACCCATACTACAGGTACTATAAATGTTCCAATGATAGCCCCTACCACACCAGTCAATAATAATGTTAGCAAAGGACTATCAGTCAAATGTAGTTTTCGAGTAATAATTAGATAAATACCGTAGAAACATCCGGTTCCAACAGCTGCAAAACTGGCTAAATTAAATTCTATTAACCCTGGTCTAATAACTATAAGTATTCCTACAAAACCTAAAATAACTGCTGACCATCTTCTAATTCCAACATTTTCTCCTAAAAAAAAGGGGGACAAAGTAGTTGTTATTAAAGGAGCTACGAATGCTAAAGTTAAAGCTTTTGCCATAGATATTATCGATATTGAATAAAAAAAACAAATATTTGCGAAAAATAAAGTTAATCCTCTATAAAATTGTAATTTTGGATTTTGCGTCCATTTAAGCTGATCTTTAAAAAAGAAAAACATAAAGGGAAGAACAAGTAATACAGTGAAGAAGTATCTTGCCCATGTTATTTGAAAAAAAGGAAGCTCAGAAGATAAATATTTAGCAATTGCATCCATAAATGGAAGCATTATCCAAGCAGATATATTTAAAAATATTGCCTTCATTAATAAAAATATTTTAACGCAATAAATACGATTATAGGAACGGTAATAAAAGACATTAAAGTAGAAACTACTATTGTGCTAGCAACTGAGTCTACAATTTTTTTAGGTGAATAAATAGAGGCTACTAAGTAATTTAAAACCGCACTAGGCATTGAACATTGAATTAAAAGTACACCAGCAGCAAAGCCACTTAAATTAAAAAAATAAATTAATGAAAAACCTATTATTGGACCAATAATCATTCTAGAAATCGAACAAAAAATTGCTTTATTTAAAGAAAATACTTTTAATCTTGTTAGAGCAATACCTAATGACATTAATATTAAAAATATAGTTGCATACATTAACCATTCTGTTGTGTTTATTACAAATGTAGGTAGTTCAATTTTATAAAATAAAATAATTGCAGAAAAAACAATCGCATAAAATGGAGGATTTTTGGTAATTACTTTAAAATTGAATTTTCTGTCTGCCAAAAAAACACCCAATGTAAAATGAAATAAAATTATCAAAGATGAAATTGCCGCTGAAACCCCTAGCCCTTGTGAACCGTATGCAAACAAACAAATTGGTAAACCCATATTTCCAGTGTTTGGTAAAATTAATGGTGGTAACTCTCTAATAATATCTTTAGTTTTCAGAATATATAAAGTAATTATACCTATTATAGCGAATAGTATTATTGCTAATAAATAATACCAAAAATAAATAGCAAAAATATCAAATGTAATACCTGTCGATGTTACAGCATAAATAATCATCGCAGGAGTACCGATATTAGCTGCAAAATTAGTTATAAATGTAGTGTCAATTTTTGGACTTTTTCTACCCAAGTAATATCCAATACCTACAACAAAAAAAACAGGAAATAATACTTCAAACAGCTTTATGTATATTTCCATTAAAAAAGTCTTATTAAAACAGGTTTTTTAAGAATATTTTTATTTTTTCTAAAAGAATTAATTAATTTATTAGATCTAAATTCAATTGCTTTATGTGTAATAATTATAATTGATGCCGATTTTTTTTTATGATTTGGAATTTGGATAACTCTTTGAATAGATATTCTGTTATCTGCTAAAAGTTTTGTTATACCAGATAATACACCTGATTTATCTCTAACTTCTAATCTTAAGTATAAAGAATTTGATGAATTATTGTCGTTATATAATTTTGGCTTTTTACGTTTAAAATTAGGTATTCCAAATGGGAATTTAATATTTCCTCTTAAAATAGATAATAAATCTGACATTAAAGCAGATGAGGTTGCTCCAGCTCCAGCACCTTCGCCTTGGAGAACGCTCTCTCCTACTGGTTTTCCCTCAACAATCACAGCGTTCATTACTCCATTAACGTTTCCAATATAAGAATCTTTTTTAACTAATGCTGGATGAACCCTTTCAAATAACTTTCCATTTATTAATTCTGTAATACCTAATAACTTTATACGGAAATTTAATTGAGATGAAATCTCTATATCTTTATATTCAATATTTTCAATTCCTTCCATTATACATTTTTGTTTTGAAATTCTTTTGTTAAATGCTAGTGAGGATAGTATTCTTATTTTAGCAAATGCATCATATCCATTAAGGTCAAGTTTTGGATTACCAGGTTCAGCATAACCAAGCTTTTGCGCTTTACTCAAAACACTTGAGAAATCATCTTTAGTTTTTTCCATTTCTGTTAAAATAT
Source organism: Pelagibacteraceae bacterium AG-426-G09 (assembly GCA_003210075.1). Classification (GTDB taxonomy): domain Bacteria; phylum Pseudomonadota; class Alphaproteobacteria; order Pelagibacterales; family Pelagibacteraceae; genus Pelagibacter. The sequence continues at coordinate 5,932 of QCNR01000003.1, read as the reverse complement.
AATTGCATGTTCCATTTAATATTCCGTACACTCTATTTAATTTATTTGTTGCCAAACCTTCTTTAATTGTTCTTAATATAGGTATACCACCCGCTACCGCTGCTTCGAATTCTAAGTTTACTTTATTTTTTTCTGCTAAATTACTTAAATAATCACCATGCTTTGAAATTAATGCTTTATTAGGTGTTATTACATGAATCTTATTTTTAAGTGCAGCTTCGACAATTTTTTTTGAAATACCATCACTTTGACCAATTACTTCAAAAAGAATATCGATTTTCTTTTTTTTAATTATATCGAGTGGATTTTTGTAAAAAATATATTTATTAATATTAAATCTTCTCTTTTTGTTTCTGTTTTTGGCTGAAATAGCAACTATTTGAATTTTTTTACCAGTTTTAAGTTCAATATCTTTCTTTTTTGTGTTTAATTCATTCAACAAATAATTACCAATCTGCCCTAGGCCAACAACTGCTATATTAATTTTTTTTTTAATCATTTATTGTCAAACTTGGATATTTTGCCTTATCTGCATATTCTGATGCAATTTTTTTAAATTTTTCAAAATTCATATCATTTCTATATATATCAATTTGTAAACCTTTATCATTATTATTTAAAACTGGTGGTTTACAGGATGTTACAAAAAAAATGCAAAACAAAATTAAAAATATTCTCATTCTAAACCCATATTTCTCTTTAATTTATAGATTATATTTAAATTTTGTATAGCTTGACCTCCGCCGCCTTTGATTAAATTATCTATAGCGCATAATATAATAAAATGATTTTTTTGTTTAGACTCACAAACTGAAATTAAACAATTATTTGTATTAATCACATCATTAGTACTTAATAGTGAATTTTTATTTAAAATTTTTACAAAAATTTCATTTTTATAAAAGTTTTTAAGAATTTTTATAACAGATTTAATTGTATGTTTATTAGATGAACAATAAATTGTTGTTAAAATTCCTCTAAACATAGGTGACAAATGTGGAGTAAATGTAAATTCAACTTTTTTACCAACTTCTAAATTTAACTCCTGTTGAATTTCCGAATTATGTCTATGCGTTTTAATTCCATAGGCACTTAAAGATTCATATAAATTTTTATTTTTAAATTTTTTATGAACCCCTCTACCCGCACCCGAGTATCCAGATTTAGAATCTATGATAATATTTCTTCTAGATATAATATTTTTTTTTAATAGAGGTATCAAAGGAAGAAGTACTGATGTTGGGTAACAACCAGGACAACTTATAATTTTAAAATCCTTAACTTTTTTATGTTTAATTTCTGGCAATCCATAAATACTATTTTTTATATTTTTAATTGATGAGTGTTTAGTTTTATAATATTTTAAATATGATTTTGCATTATTTAATCTAAAGTCTGCTGATAAATCAATTAATCTGTTATGTTTCTTTAATTTATTAGCAATTTTCTGAGCTTCACCGTTTGGCAAAGCTGTAAATACAATATCGACATCATTAAGCAATTTTTCATTAAATTTAATTATCTTTGGTAATTTTTTATTTTTAAGTGATTTATCATAACTAGACAAATTTTTACCAACAGAAGAGTTTCCACAAAGATATTTAATTTTTATCTTTTTGTGTTTAATTAAAAGTTTAACTAATTCTGTACCAATGTAGCCCGTTGAACCAGCAACTAAAATATTTAGCTTTTGCATAACTTATTATAACTGTTGTATTTAAAAAAGAAAAATTATCTTTTTGAAAATTGGAAACTACGTCTAGCTTTTCTGTGACCGTATTTCTTTCTTTCAACAGCTCTTGAGTCTCTTGTGGTAAGTTTTTCCTTTTTTAGAGTAGATTTTAAATTTTCATCGAACTGTAATAAAGCTTTTGATATTCCATGCACTAAAGCTCCAACCTGACCGGTCAATCCACCACCTGTTACGCTACCTCTAACATCATAATCTGCTGTTTGATTAATTATTTCAAAAGGTCTTAAAAGTTTCATTTTATGTATTTCCCTAGTAAAATAATTATCATATTTTTTTCCATTAATTAATATTTGGCCAGAACCTTTTTTTAACCATACTTTAGCAATAGATGTTTTACGTCTCCCTGTTGCGTACTTACTATCTTTAAAATCTATTTTTTGAACTTCGGCCATTTATTTTCTAACAATATTTTTATTATTTAATTTAGATAATTCTATAATAGTTGGATTCTGCACTCCATGAGGATGTTCAGAACCTTTGTAAATTTTTAATTTTGTTAATTGTTTTTTTGCCAATGGTCCACCTGGTAACATTCTTTTAACCGCTAGTTTTAAAGCTTCACCTGGTTTTTTATCATAAAGCTTTTCTGGTGTGGTTTCCTTTATTCCACCAGGATAACCAGTATGCCTATAGTATTTCTTATTTTGAAATTTTTTACCTGTAAATTTTATCTTTTCAATGTTCTTAACTACAACAAAGTCACCATTGTCCATATGTGGAGTAAATGTTGCTTTATTTTTACCTCTCAATATTAAGGCTATAATAGAAGCTAATCTTCCAACAACTGCATTAGATGCATCAATTTCATACCAATTGTTGTTTATCTCGTTTTTCTTAACAAATTTAGTCATGTTTGGCGGGATTAATACTGATAAATGTCATATTGTCAATTTATATTAATATTGATAGTTAATAATTAACATTTAAAAATAAGGGTAAATTATGACTGATAAAAAAAATAAAGGGACAGATCCCAAAACATACAAATTTGATACACTTAGCCTTCACGCTGGTTACCAACCTCATAAAAACGCTGGTTCAAGACAAGTTCCAATTTATCAAACTACTTCATATCTTTTTGATGATGTAGATCATGCTGCTGCATTATTTAATTTAGAAAGAGGTGGACATATCTATAGCCGTATATCAAACCCAACTGTTGCTGTGCTTGAAGAAAGAGTTGCTGCTTTAGAAGGAGGAACAGCTGCCCTAGCAACCTCTTCAGGAATGAGTGCAATATTTTTAACAATAATGACTTTATGTGAGGCTGGAGATCATCTTGTAGTTTCATCTCAATTGTATGGAGGAACAGTAAATTTATTTAGACTTACATTGCCAAAATTTGGAATTAAATGTACTTTTGTTAAACCTCGAGACACAGAGGGATTTAAAAAAGCAATCCAAAAAAATACAAAAGGTATTTTTGGTGAGCTAGTTGGTAACCCAGGAAATGAACTTATGAATATGCCAGAAATATCAAAAATAGCACATGAAGCTGGTATACCTTTAATTGTTGATGCCACTTATCAAACACCATACCTTTGTAAGCCATTTGAACATGGTGCTGATATTGTTGTTCATTCACTCACAAAGTGGATGGCTGGACATGGATCATCAATGGCGGGGATTTTAGTTGAAGGTGGTAAATTTGATTGGATGCAAAATGATAAATTTCCGACTATGACAACTCCATATGAAGGTTATCATGGACTTTCATTCGCAGAAGAATTTGGTCCAACAGCTTTTACAATGAAAGCAAGAGCTGAAGGAATGAGAGATTTTGGACCATGTTTAAGTCCTCAAAATGCGTGGAATGTTTTACAAGGTATAGAAACATTATCTGTAAGAATGAAAAAGCATTGTTCTAATGCGGAAGAAATGGTCAAATATTTACTTAGTCACGAAAGTGTAGCGTGGGTATCACATCCAAGTGTTCCAGATCATCCAGATCATGAATTAGCTAAAAAACTTTTACCAAATGGAAGAGGATCGATGATTGCATTTGGAATAAAAGGAGGAAAAGATGCAGGAGTAGCCTTTATTAATAATGTTAAACTTGCATCTCATTTAGCAAATGTTGGTGATACAAGAACACTAGTTATACATCCTGCCTCGGGAACTCATTCACAAATGGATGAGGCAACTTTAAAATTTGCTGGTCTATCTCATGATATGATTAGATTATCTGTAGGTATTGAAGATATAGATGACATTAAAAATGACTTTGAAACAGGTTTTAGAGCTGCTAGAAAACCAAGACTCGTTTCAAATCAATGAAATTTAAGGTAAACGGTGATGAGGTATTTGCTTCTACGGGTGGTCGTCCATTTGATAAAAGTAAACCACTAATCATTTTTGTTCATGGTAGTGGACTAACCCATATGACATGGGTACTTCAAACAAGATATTTTGCGTTTCATGGTTACAGCGTTTTAGCTCTTGATATGCCTGGTCATGGTTTATCAAGTGGAAAAAGTTTAAAGTCAATAGAGGATATGGCTGACTGGGTAAGCAATGTAATTGATTCTGTAGGCTATAAAGAAGCTTCTTTAGTTGGTCACTCTCAAGGATGTCTTGTAACAATTGAATGTGCTGCCAGAAACCCTGATAAAATAAAAACTTTAAGTTTAATGGGAGGTGCTGGTGCAATACCAATGAATCCAGAATTATTATCTCTTGCTGAAAATAATGATCCTAAGGCTGTAGACTTAATGATGGATTGGGCGCATGGCCCGGCAGGTCATTTTGGAGGTCATCCTGTTCCAGGCTTATATCATATAAATACAGGCGGAATGTTAGCTAAATCCAGAACAATTAAAAATACCCTTGGGGTAGATTTTAGAGCATGCGATAATTATAAAAATGGATTTGAAGCAGCAAAAAAAATTAAAATACCTACCTTGTCTATTCTAGCAACAGGAGATAAAATGTGTCCTGTAAAAGAAGGCAAAAAATTAGCAGATCTAATTGAAGGTAGCAAGGTTGAGATAATAGACAATTGTGGTCATATGATGCTTTTAGAGGAAGCGGATAGAGTTTTAAAAGTATTAAAAGAGTTTATACTTACTAATTATCCTTCAAAGACGGCAATTTAGAATTTATATTTACATATAAAAAGTAAACAGACGAACTTACAAGAAAAATTGAACTAATTTGGTGCATAGAAGCTATTAAAATATGGGCTGAGCTTATCAATGTTAAAATTCCTAACAAAATTTGTATTAATAAAAGAAATCCAATAACATTTACTATATAAAATAATTTCTTTAATCTTTTTTGGTAAACATGAAGTAAAATAACAATATAAAAAAACAAGATAATATATGCCAAGTTTCGATGAATAAATTGAACTAATGAGGGATCGTTAAAAGCAGAAATATTAAATAAATTTTGCATTTCGTTATCATCTGGAAAATAAGTGTTACCCATTAAAGGCCAAGAATTATAAATCAACCCAGCATCCATACCAGAAACAAAAGCACCAATAATAATTTGTGCAAATATTAATATTAAAAAAATAAACGGAAAAAAGAAGTTTAAATTAATTTGATAATTTTTTTTTATATTAATTTTGAAATAATTCCATTGAATTAAGGATAATATAAAAAAAGCCATAAACAAATGTAATGATAATCTAAAATGGCTTACATCAACTCTATCTACTAATCCACTAGAAACCATATACCAACCTATAAAACCCTGAAAACAAATAAGTAAAAAGATAAAATAAAGATTAAAAAGTTTTTTAAATTCAGTTTTGAAAGTGAAATAAATTAATGGAATTAAATACGTTAATCCAATAAGTCTTCCTAACATTCTATGTGTCCATTCCCACCAAAAGATAACTTTAAATTCATTCATAGTCATATCGTAGTTAAGAATTTTAAATTCTGGTATTAGTTTATATAGTTCATAATATTTCAACCATTGTTGTTCACTCAACGGTGGAAAAGTCCCTGAAAATAGTTCCCATTTAGTAATAGACAATCCTGAATCAGTTAATCTTGTTAAACCACCTACAATTATCATAAGTGAAATCAGGGAAAACATAAAAATCAACCAGTAAGATAATTGCTTTTTCAAAATACTATTTTCTATATACATAAATCGATAAATATAATAATTATAAATAAATCCAATTTAATAAATGTCGCCAAAAAAATACAAAAAATTAATAAA
>QCNR01000002.1 GCA_003210075.1 Pelagibacteraceae bacterium AG-426-G09 | reverse complement strand
AAATATTTAATTAAAAACAGGAGATAAAATGAAAATATTTTATGAGAAAGATACAAATTCAAATTTAATTAAAGATAAAAAAATAGCAATATTTGGTTATGGAAGTCAAGGACATGCTCATGCACTGAATTTAAAGGATAGCGGAGTAAAAGAAGTAGTTGTAGCTTTAAGAGATGGGTCTGCTAGCAAAATAAAAGCAGAGTCTAAAGGACTTAAAGTTATGAATTTATCTGATGCTGCAGAATGGGCTGATGTAGTTATGATTTTAACTCCTGATGAATTACAAGCGGCGATTTATAAAAATCATATTGAACAAAGAGCAAGAGAAGGGACATCAATTGCTTTTGCTCATGGTTTAAATATTCATTACGACTTAATTAAAGCAAGAAAAGATTTAGATGTATTTATGGTTGCGCCTAAAGGACCAGGCCATTTAGTAAGAAGTGAATTTGAAAAAGGTGGTGGGGTACCATGTTTGTTTGCTGTTCATCAAAATGGTTCAGGAAATGCTAGAGACATTGCTATGTCATATGCATCCGCAATTGGTGGAGGTAGGTCGGGAATAATTGAAACTACATTTAAAGATGAAGTGGAAACAGATCTATTTGGAGAACAAACTGTTCTTTGTGGAGGTTTAGTAGAGTTAATTAAAAACGGTTATGAGACGTTAGTGGAAGCAGGCTATGAACCTGAAATGGCATATTTTGAGACCGTTCATGAAGTAAAACTGATTGTTGATTTAATCTATGAGGGTGGCATTGCTAATATGAATTATTCTATATCAAATACTGCAGAGTATGGTGAATATATGTCTGGACCTAGAATTATCAATAAAGAAGAAACCAAGAAAAGAATGAAAGAAGTTTTAAATGATATACAATCTGGGAAGTTCACTAAACAATGGATGGATGAATGTAAAAATGGCCAGAAGGAATTCTTAAAGACAAGAGCAAAATTAGCAGAGCATCCAGTTGAAAAAGTTGGATCTAAATTAAGAGGTATGATGCCTTGGATTGGTAAGAAAAAACTGATCGATAGCGATAAAAAGTAAATTTAAAGTCAAATTTACATTTATATTTGCAATTTATTTTGCAATCTCTATTAGAGATTGTATTATGCAGAGCCTTAAAAAATAAAAAAAATGAGCGATAAAAATAGAGTATTTATATTTGACACAACTATGCGTGATGGAGAGCAATCACCCGGTGCATCTATGAGTTTGGAGGAAAAAGTCCAAATAGCTAGAGTATTTGATGAGCTTGGAATTGATATTATAGAGGCAGGATTTCCCATTGCTTCTCCTGGGGATTTTGAAGCTGTAACTGAGGTAAGTAAAATTTTAAAAAATTCTATACCCGCAGGTTTAGCAAGACATTCTAAAAAAGATATAGATAGATGCTATGAAGCACTTAAACATGCTCCTAGATTCAGAATTCATACTTTTATTTCGACAAGTCCATTACATATGAAGCACAAGTTAAATAAAAGTCCTGAACAAGTTTATGAATCGATTAAGGAACACGTTACTTATGCAAGAAAATTCACAGATGATGTTGAATGGTCATGCGAAGACGGAACAAGGACAGATATGGATTATATGTGTAAAACAGTTGAGCTCGCAATTAGTTGTGGTGCAAAAACAATAAATATTCCTGATACTGTTGGTTATACTGTTCCATCAGAGTTTACAAAAATAATTCAAACTCTTTTAAACAAAGTACCAAACATCGATAAAGCAATATTATCTACACATTGCCATAATGATTTAGGTTTAGCTGTGGCAAATTCTTTAGCCGGTGTTCAAGCTGGAGCTAGACAAATTGAATGTACTATTAATGGAATTGGTGAAAGAGCAGGTAATGCGGCACTTGAAGAAGTAGTAATGGCGATGAAGACCAGACCTGACCTAATGCCTTTCGAAACAGGAATTAACACTAAACTTATAAGCAAAGCATCAAAAATAGTTTCAAATGCTACTGGTTTTCCTGTTCAGTATAACAAAGCTATCGTTGGAAAAAATGCTTTTGCACATGAATCTGGAATTCATCAAGATGGCATGCTTAAAAATAGACAAACATATGAAATCATGACTCCTGAAAGTGTAGGAGTTAAACAAACATCTCTTGTAATGGGCAAACATTCTGGAAGACATGCATTTAAAGATAAATTAACAAGCTTAGGTTATGTTGATGTTACGGATGATATTGTTGAAAATGCATTTGGTAAATTTAAAATATTAGCTGATAAGAAAAAACACATTTATGATGAAGATATCATTGCATTGGTAGATGATAGTTTGATTGTTGATAATAAAGCAAGTGCAATAAATTTAAAATCTTTGAAGGTATTTGCTGGAACTGGAGAACCTCAAAAAGCAGATATGACTTTAAATGTATTTGGGGAAATGAAACAAGCAACTGAAATAGGTGACGGTCCTGTTGATGCAATATTTAAATGTATAAAAACTTTATATCCACACGATATTAATTTACAATTATATCAAGTCCATGCTGTGACCGAAGGAACTGACGCACAGGCAACTGTAAGCGTCCGTATTGAGGAAAATGGAAAAACTACTGTTGGTCAAGCCGCAGATACTGATACATTAGTTGCTTCAGCAAATGCATACATTAATGCATTAAATAAAATGATTATAAAAAGAGATAAAACAGCTCCGGATAACCTTAAAGTTGCCGCTGAGTATGATAATAAAGTGAGAGGAATATAATATGGGAATGTTAGACAAAATTACAGGAATTTGGTCACAAGATATGGCAATCGATTTAGGAACTGCGAATACATTAGTAGTATTAAAAGCTAAAGGAGTAGTTTTAAACGAACCTTCTGTAGTTGCAGTTGCCGATAATAAAGGAAAAAAAACAGTTTTAGCAGTTGGCGATGAGGCAAAAACTATGTTGGGAAGAACTCCTGGAAATATACAAGCGATCAGACCTTTAAGAGATGGTGTTATTGCGGATTTTATTGTAACCGAAGAAATGATTAAACACTTTATTAAAAAAGTACATAAAGGAAGTACTTTTGCAAATCCAAGAATTTTAATTTGTGTTCCCACAGGTTCTACGCCTGTCGAAAGAAAAGCGATACAAGATAGTGCGCTTGCTGCTGGTGCAAGAAAAGTTCAATTGATTGAAGAACCAATTGCAGCTGCAATTGGTGCAGGTCTACCAATTTCAGAAGCAACAGGTTCTATGGTAATCGATATTGGCGGTGGAACTACTGAGATTGCGGTAATGTCATTGGGGGGAGTGGTATATTCAAGATCACTAAGAATCGCAGGTGACGCAATGGATGTTGCATTACAAAATTATATGAGAGAAGAATATAATCTTCTAATTGGAGATAGTACTGCTGAAAAAATTAAAAAAGAAGTTGGAACTGCTATTCCAACAAATAATAACAAGTATCCAGTAAAAGGAAGAGATATTAGATCTGGTACTCCAAAAGAAATTAATGTTACCGAAGAGGATACAGCCGCTGCTTTAAATCCAATTTTAAAAGAAATGATAGGTGGAATTAAAATGGCATTAGAAAACACTCCACCAGAACTTTCAGCTGATTTAGTAGACATGGGATTAACATTAACAGGAGGTGGTGCTCTATTAAAAAATATTGATAGAAGATTTTCTAAGGAAACTGGTTTGCCCGTGCATATTGCCGAAGATCCATTAGCATGTGTTGCGATAGGAACTGGAAAGGCTTTAGACCAAGAAGAAACTTTTTCTTCAATGCTTACAGAGTATTAAAATAAATGGCATCGGGCAGAGATGACTTTATAATTGCCGTAAGATCTGCCTTTCTTAAAAAAAGTAATAAGCAACAATTTTCTTTGTTAGCTTTAATTATATTTTCAATTATATTGATTTTTTTATCAAATCTAAATTTTGTTGGTATCAAATATCTAAAAACTGGAATTAATGAGGCCACCTATAGAATTTCGGCTTTAGTAAGTTATCCAGAAAAAAAAATAAATGATACTATTATATTTTTCTCTGATTATTTTAATGCTTATAAAGAAAATCAAAATCTTAAAATCAAAATTGATAAATTAAATAATAACAATTTAAATTATATTTATCTTGAAAATGAAAATAAAAGATTAAAAGAAATTGTCGGAGAAAATACCAGCATTTCTGAAGGAATCATTTCAAGAGTATTAATTGATAAAGATGGAAAATTTTTAAAATCAATCATTTTAAATAAAGGATCCAAAGATGGAATAAAAATTGGAATGGTAGTTTTAGAAAAGAACTATCTTGTTGGACAGATTATTGAGGTAAATTATACTACCTCAAGAGCAATTCTTATTTCAGATTTAAATAGCAATATTCCAGTAGTGATAGAGCCCGGTAGTTTCCAGTCTATTCTAAGTGGCAGTGGAAAGGATTATGGATTAATTAAATATTCAAAAAAAGAGTTAAACTTAGATGATAATTCTATTGTTTATACTTCAGGTTCAGGTGGAAATTTTAGGGCAGGCGTGCCAATTGGAAAAATAAATGATCAAATTGAAAACTTAGCAGTTCAATTTTTTTCCGATCTTTCTCAATTATCTTACGTAAAAATTCAATCAATTGAAGTTAAAGGGGATTGATGGTTCAAAAAAAAATAAATCTAAAAAATAAAGTATTAAAATATTTTCCTCTTATTTTATTATATTTTTCTGTTTTAAATGAATTTGACTTTGATGTTGCTAATATTGGTTTGCTATCTTTTAACCTACCATTTATTATTATTTTCTATTGGAGCTTAAAAGATCCAGACCAAATTGGAAATGGTTTAATATTCTTTTCTGGAATTTTAAATGATGTTACACTAGGTTATCCAATCGGTGTAAGTTCTTTTATATACTTAACTATAATAGCATTTGCTTCTTACTTAAGAAATATAACATTAAGACCAAATATTTATAAAGATTCTCTTGTATTTCTTGTAGCAATTTTATTTGCAAATTCAGTTAACTCATTAATTTTAAGTTTTGTATTCTCTATCGAAATTAATTATTTTGAAATTATTGCAAATATTACTTTTACTTTTTTGTTGTATTTTTTATTTGCTAGAATTTTTAATTATTTAAAACCCATAGGTTTGTAATGTTAGGTGATGGAATAGGATCTAGTGTAAGGAAATCAAAGTTAATCAACAGAAGAATGTTTTTAGCGTCTGCGGCTAAAGCTGTTGTTTTTTTTGGAATTATTGGTCGTTTATTCTATTTACAAGTAGAACAGAATAAAAAATATTTAACTCTTTCAGATAAGAACAGAATTAGAGAAAATAAGCTACCGCCTATAAGAGGTGAATTCAAAGATTATTTTGGAAAAATTATAGCTGGAAATTTAGATGTTTATGAACTTCATGTCATTCCTGAGCAAGTTGAAGATTTCAGAGTATTAATAACAAGGGTAAAACAAATTCTAGAATTATCAGATAAAGATGTTGATAAAATATTTAAAACCAAAAAAAAACAAAAACCATGGGAAACAATCATTATATCTGATAATTTATCTTGGGATGAATTTTCAAAAATTAATTATTATTTATATGACTTGCCAGGTTTAAAACCAGTAATTTCAGTAGGTAGAAATTATCCATTTAATGAAAGCTATTCGCATGTCCTTGGTTATGTTGCTTATGCAAGCAAAGAAGATCTATCTTCAAGTGAAATAATTAATCAAAGGCATGTTCCAGGTTTAAGAGTTGGAAAAAATGGGTTAGAAAAAACTTATGAAAATCAACTAATTGGAACTAATACAATTCAGAGATTTGAAGTCAATGCTTATGGAAAAAGGATAAATCAACTCGAAGTTCAGAATGGTGACCAAGGCAACTCACTGAGGATTACAATTGATACAGAAATCCAAAATTATACAAATGATTTGCTAGCTGGTGAGGCTGGCTCTATAAGTGTGATGGATATCTATACCGGAGAAATTATTGCTATGAATTCTTCTCCATCTTTTAATCCAAATGATTTTTTATATGGAATTGGGTCAAAAGAATGGAAAGATTTAAATTCAAATCCATTTAAGCCTCTAATTAATAAAACTATTTCAGGACTTTACTCACCAGGATCAACTATAAAACCCATAGTTGCTCTGTCTGCACTTGAGAATGATGTTATTAAACCCAGCATGCAGGTATTTTGTAGTGATAGTATAGATTTTTATGAGCAAAAGTTTCACTGTTGGAAAAAGAAGGGTCATGGATACATGCAACTAAAAAACGCCATCAAGCAATCTTGCGATATTTATTTTTACGAGGTAGCCAGACTACTTGGAGTTGATAGACTCAACGAAACAGCTAGAAGATTTGGACTTGGGGACATTGTTCTAAAAAACTTCTTTGCAAATGAAAAAAAAGGAGTTTTTCCATCTACTAAATGGAAAAAGGAAGCAGTTGGACAAAATTGGTATTTAGGAGAAACCTTAATTACAGGAATTGGACAAGGGTATATTCAAACTACTCCACTTCAATTAACTTTAATGACCGCACAATTAGCAAACGGAGGTAATAAAATTTATCCAACACTAATTCCAAATAATAAAAATTTAGAAGAGATAAAAAAAGAAATGGAATTGAATGAGGATTATGATCTTCCTTCCAGCAATCCACCTCTTGTAAGAAATAAGGAAAATGTAAAATTTGTATTAGATGCTATGTTTAAATCAACCAATGAGGTATATGGAACTTCATACTCCTCAAGAATTGATGACCCAAAATATCAATTTGCAGGAAAAACTGGGACTGCCCAAGTAAAAAGAATTACCGAGGAAGAAAGAGAATTAGATAGAAAGTTGGAGCAAATTCCTTACAAAGAAAGAGATCATGCTTGGTACATAGCATTTGGTCCTTACAAAAATCCAAGATATGCAATGACTGTGTTAATTGAACATGGAGGATCAGGAAGTTCAGCTGCAGCCCCAATAGCAAAAAAATTATTTAAAAAAATTATTGATAGACACGAAGAAAGAGAAAAAATCAGAAATAATAAATTAGCAATCTAATGAAAAACTATAGTACATTTGGAGAAGTATCTTTTTTTCAGAAAGTAAAATCTATCGATTTTTTTTTGTTAATTTCGATAATTCTTTTGGGCTTGATAAGTATAATAGCAATGTATTCTACTGATATAAGTGATGGAAATTTTTATCATAGCTTTAATCATGCTTTAAGATTTGGAATATTTTTTAGTTTAATGATGCTTATGTCATTTATTAATATAAAATATTATTATTCACTTAGTATCATTTTCTATATATTAGTTTTGTTATTACTTATCGGTGCAACTTTTTTTGGAACAACTGTTCAAGGATCTCAAAGATGGATTAACTTATATTTTATAAATCTTCAGCCATCTGAATTAATGAAGATTGCAATAATTATTTTCCTTGCCAGATATTATCATAGGGTTCAACCAGATGCTGTAAACACTATTAAAAAGTTCATAATTCCTTTTATAATATTAATTGTTCCTATTTTATTAGTTTTAAGTCAGCCTGATTTAGGAACATCTGTTTTAATTGCTTTAAGTGGTATCGCAGTTATCTGGTTAGCAGGAATTAATATAAAATATATAATATATTCTTTCTTGGGTTTGGTTATTTCATTTCCGTTTGTGATTTCAATGTTAAAACCGTATCAAAAATTAAGAATTTTGACATTTGTTAATCCAGACAGAGATCCTTTAGGTGCTGGCTACCAAATTATTCAATCAAAAATTGCAGTTGGATCAGGGGGGCTAACTGGCAAAGGTTTCTTAAAAGGCACCCAGGGTTATTTAGATTTTTTGCCGGAAAAACATACAGACTTTATTTTTACATTGTTTTCAGAGGAATTTGGTTTCGTTGGATCTGTTTTGCTTTTAATTCTATATGCATTTATAATTTTTCGAATTTTAGTTATTGGTTCAAATTCTAGGAATTACTTTGGTAAATTTTTTTGTTATGGATTTGCAATTTCAATGTTTTTTTATATTTCTGTAAACATGTTGATGGTTTTAGGAATGCTACCTATAGTAGGTTCACCTCTTCCAATCATGTCATATGGTGGATCATCAATGTTATCAATGATGATTGCACTTGGAATTGTCATGAGTACCAGAATATATTCAAGAGAAATAATTAATTAATATAACTGTCAATTTTAATGGCATACAGGATCAATTTGTCACCTGATACAAATAATTGAATTTTAATAGATTATAACATGCAAAGAAAAGAGAGGATTGGTATTGTCGGAGCAGGCATACAGGGAGTTTGTACAGCGATATTTCTTCAGAAAAAAGGATTTAATGTAACTTTATTCGATAGAGATGAACCGGGAAACGCTGCCTCATACGGCAATGCTGGACATTTCTCACCTTATGCATCACTTCAATTAAATAGAACTGATATTTTGGCTGATGTCCCCGCTATGCTTTTAAGTAATCGTGGCCCACTTGCACTAAAATGGAATTATATTCCTAAAATGATACCCTGGTTTACAAAATTTATTTTTAATTCATCAAAAACCAAAATGATGCATACAGCAAAATATATGCATCAAATTCTTAGTTTATCCCTAGATGCTTTTGATGAATTATTTGAAGATATAGTTTTAGATGATCTAATAGTTAATAAAGGTATCATTTATGTATGGGAAAAAAAAGGACTTAAAAGTAGAGACCTTGAAATTAATATAAGAAAAGAATTAGGGATCGATCAACAAATATTATCTACCAAAGATATTCATGATCTTGAACCAAATATAAAACCATTTTATCATGGTGGTGTTTTTTACAAATACGCAAGACATGCAAGAAATCCAAAAAAAATACTAATAAAATTATTTGAAAGCTTTATAAACAATAATGGAAAATTTTTAAAATTAAATATTCAAGACTTAGATTTTGATGAAAAAAAGCCAGTTTTAAGATCTGAAGCTCAACGTTTCTTATTCGATAAATTAATTATAGCTTGTGGAGCTTTTTCTAAAAGATTAACCGACCAATTGCATGAAAATATTCCTTTAGATACAGAAAGAGGCTACCATGTTCATTTTAAAAATTATGAAAATTTGTTATCAAGACCAGTAGTTTGGTCAGATAGAGGGTTTGGAATAACTCCAATGGAGCAGGGTTTAAGAGTTGTTGGAACAGTTGAGTTTGGTGGATTAAATAATCCATTATCAAAATCTAGAGTTAAGAATTTGATTTTAAATGCAAAAGATATGATTAATGGAATACCTGAAGAAGAGGACCATGAAGATGAGTGGTTGGGTTTTCGACCAACTTTGCCAGACTTTTTACCTGTAATTGGACCTTCTAAAAATTATGAAAATGTATACTATTCATTTGGTCATCATCATCTTGGCTGGACATTGGGTGCAATTTCAGGCAAAATAATATCAAAAATGATTTCAAACGAAAAAACAAATTTAGATTTACAACCTTATAGCTCAATAAGATTTTCTTAATTTTGTGACGAATAAAAATAACTTAGCTTATATTTTATTAGTTTTAACTACGCTTTTTTGGTCAGGAAATTTTATTGTTGGAAAAGCAGCTAGCATTTATGAAATCCCACCATTTTCATTAAATTTTTATAGATGGTTGTTTGCTGGATTGATCTTATTTCCGTTTACTTTCAAAGAGATCTTATCAAAAAAAAATTATATTTTACACAACATTGGTTTTTTTATTATTTTAGGAATAACAAGTATAACTATTTTTAATTCAACAGTTTATTATTCTTTATATTACATGCAAGTAATAAGCGGTGTATTAATGATTTCTACTATTCCAGTATGGATAATGTTTATATCTTCTATTTTAGGTATTGAAAAAACAAATAAGTTTCAAATTTTTGGAGTGATTTTATCTCTTTTAGGCGTTCTATTTATTATAACCAAAACAGACTTAGAAGTAATAAAAAATCTAGCTTTCAATAGAGGGGATTTAATAATGGCAATAGGAATGTTTTCCTGGGCTCTTTATTCTGCATTACTTAAAAAAAAAAAATACGAAATTACTCAAATTACATTACTTGAAGTAGTAATTATATCTGGATTGGTATTTTTGATACCAATTTATATTTTAGAAATGAATTTAGGTAATCAAATTATATTAGATAAACCATTTATTTTAACTTTGTCATATGTTGTTTTATTTCCCGGTTTAGCTTCGTTTTTTTTTTGGATTAAAGGAATCGGAATTATTGGAGCAAATAGAGCAGGTGTTTTTTTACATTTAATGCCGGTATTTGGTTCGATAATGGCAATTTTTCTTTTTGATGAAAAATTTATGATTTATCATTTACTAGGAGCAATATTTATTATTGCAGGTATAACACTTTCAAATAAAAAAATAAAAAAAAATGTTTAAAGTTGCAATATTAGATGATTACCAAAATGTTTCACAAGAATTCGTAGATCTAAAAAAATTATCTGGAAAATATGAAATTAAGGTTTTTAGTGAACCATTTACAGATGAAAATGATGCTATAGAGCAATTAAAAGATTTTGAAGCTTTATTAATTATGAGAGAAAGAACAAAGATTACGTCAAATCTAATTAATGGTCTTAAAAGTTTAAAATATATCATTACCAGCGGAATGAGGAATAAAGCGATAGACTTAAATACTGCAAAAAAAAATAATATTATCGTTTGTGGAACTGATATAAACATTAATCCAACATGTGAACTAACATGGGCATTAATATTGGGATTGGCTAGAAATTTTAAAACAGAAATAGATAATATGTATCAAGGTTATTGGCAAACAACTGTTGGAATAGAGCTAAAGGGAAAAGTATTAGGTTTAATAGGATTAGGTAGAGTAGGTTCTCAAGTTTCAAAAATAGCAAAAGCATTTGGAATGCAAGTTATAGCATGGAGTGAAAATTTAGATTTAAACAAATGTACCGAGTTAGATGTTTTGCCATCTTCTAAAGAAGATTTAATTAAAAACTCAGATTTCATTTCAATACATGTTCAAGGAGGGGAAAGATATAAAGATTGTATTACTATAAAAGAATTTGATAAAATGAAAAAAACATCTTTCTTAATAAATACATCTCGCGGACCAATTGTTAACGAAGACGATCTAATTATTGCACTATCAACAAATGTAATCGCAGGTGCTGGAGTTGACGTTTATGAAAAAGAACCTTTACCTGAAGGACATAAATTAAGATTTGTTCAAAACGCTTTAATACTTCCGCATATTGGTTATGTAACAGCAGAAAACTATTCAATTTTTTATACACAAATGATAGAAAATCTAGAGGCTTGTATTCAAGGTCAACCAATTAGATTAATAGAAAATTAATGGAGTTACCAATAGTCAACCATCCCAAGTATGTTGCTCAAATAAATGAAGACAGTAAATTTCCTATAAAAAAATTTGGCAAATTAGCTAATCATCTTAAGGAAAAAAATATTGTAAAAAAGTTTTTTGTGCCAAAACCATGTTCTTTTGAAACATTAAATCGGGCTCATTCTAAAGATTACATCACAAGTGTTCAAAACAAAACTTTAGATCATTCAAGTCAAAAGAAAATTGGATTTCCATTAAATGATAGTGTTGTTCAACGATCATTTGTTGCAACAGGTGGTACAGTTCTTGCCAGTAAACTTGCAATCAATTCAGGGCTTGCATGTAATACAGCTGGAGGAAGTCACCATGCAAGTTATAACGAAGGTGCAGGTTTTTGTGTTTTTAATGATGTTGCTGTCGGTGCTAGATATTTACAAAATAAAGGATACGCAAGAAAAATATTAATTTTAGATTTGGATGTTCATCAAGGGAATGGAACTGCAGACATTTTTAAGGATGATAATTCTGTTTTTACTTTTAGCATGCATTGTAAATCTAACTATCCAGCAAAAAAGACACAAAGTGATCTAGATGTAGAATTAGAGGATAATCTTGAGGATAAAAAATATCTAGAAATTTTAAAGAAATATATATTTTATTTGAATGAAGAAAATTTTGATTTTGTATACTACATAGCAGGAGTTGATATTCATCATGAAGATAGATTAGGAAAATTGAAAATCACTGATGAAGGAATAAAAACTAGAGACCAAATTGTAATTAATAATTTTTATCAAAAAAGAGTACCCTTATGTGGAGTATTAGGAGGAGGATATAATAAAGATTTTAATAAATTAATTGAATTACATTCTATGTTGCATAAATCATGTGCTGAAATAATATAATTTTATGACTAAAAAAAATCCAAATTTAACTCCAGAACAAAAACTAGTTTTTTTTGAGGAAGGCACAGAACCACCTGGTACTAGTGAATTAAATCATGAGAAACGGGAAGGCTCGTATTATTGTGCAAATTGTGATGCAAAACTATTTGAGTCAAATACTAAATATGAAAGTGGATCTGGATGGCCATCTTTTTATCAATCCTTACCTAAAGTATTTGAAACTAAAACAGATTATTTATTAGGTTATGCAAGAACAGAATATCATTGCAAAAATTGTGGTGGTCATCATGGCCATATATTTGACGACGGGCCTAAACCTACTGGCAAAAGATATTGTAACAACGGTGTGTGCTTAATTTTTAAACCAAAGAATTAGTTATTTAAGAAGATTATTAAGCTCTCCATTTTTTTCAAGCTCTCTTAATTCAACATAACCACCAACATGATGATCATCAAAAAATATTTGGGGAATAGTTCTCATACCATTGGCTTTTTTTATCATTTCATCTCTTAATCCAATCTCTTTTGATATATCTATTTCTTTATATGATAGGTTATTTCTTGCTAATAATCTTTTTGCTGCCTCACAAAAATTACACAATGGGCCTGAATAAACTGTAATAGTTTTCATGTAACTTATAAAATTATAAAATATTTTTTTTCCACTATATTTTTATCTTATTAGTGCTATTAAAATTTATGAAATTAATAAACTATTTAATAATACTTAATATTTTATTCTTCAATGTCGCATTAAGTAAAGAAAAACCACCATTTAAAAACATTTTAGTTCTAGAAAAACCAAAAATTTATAAAGAAATTATTTTTCAAGATAGAAACGGTAATAAATTAGACTTAAATTTAATTAACACCGATCAAATTTATATATTAAATTTTTGGGCAACTTGGTGTGCTCCTTGCAGAGATGAAATGCCATCTTTAGACAAACTTCAAGCAAAAGAAGGAATTTTTATTTTTCCAATAAATATGGAGGAAAAAAATCTTATTAATACTGATAAATTTTATAAAGAGCTAAATATTAAAAATTTAAATACATATTTTGATGAAGGATTAAAATTAGTTAAAGTATTTGCATTAAGAGGTGTTCCTACAACTATTATTTTTAATAAAAATAAAGAAATGATTGCAAGAATTTCTGGAAGTTTAGATTTTTCAGACAAAAAATTTATTTCTTGGTTAAACTCTATTAAATAAAATCGTTTTTATTAATTTTTTTTCTTAGATTTTTCCTTTGTAAAATAAATTTTTTTCGATGCTTTATACTTTTTCTTTTTGCTCTCTCTCTCCAAAGTCTAAATGATGACGGCTTGAGACTCCTTCTCATTATTTTAATAACATCAGATTCTGACTTTCCAGTTTTTTTCTTGATTTCCTCAAAAGTAATTCGGTCTGCCCAGGCAGCCCAAATCACCCAATCGGGACTCTTATTATTTGGCTCTGGATTTTTGACGCGGGTCTCTGGGGTCTTAGATTTTTTCATAAAATTCAATAAATCTTAAAAAAATCAATAATGCAAATTTTATAATATTGTGTTATTATGATTTATAGATAGTCCTACTAAGCCATTTTTAGCTCCCGGTTAATTAGGACTATCTGTGAAAAATGCTTCCCCTAGATTTTATACTTTTTTTACAAATTATAATTTTCTTATTCATTACACCTGGCACTCCAAGAATAGTTATTATTTCTTATTCTATGAATTACGGTGTAAGAAATTGTATTTGGACTGCCTTAGGTGATGTAACTGCGAATTTTATACAAGCAACTTTGGTTATTTTTGTAATTGGATCTTTTTTTTCTGATAACCCGTTGTTTCTAAAAACTTTTAAATGGATAGGGGTAATATATTTAAGTTATTTAGCTTATGATATTTATAAAAGTAGACCAAGGGAAATAAATTCAAAAAATTTTATATCAAAAAGTTTTTTTTCCTTTTTTAAAGACGGTTTTCTAGTTGCAGGAACTAGCCCAAAGGCTTGGATGTTTTTTCCATTTATCTTTCCACAGTTTATTGATTTCTCTGGGAATTTTATTATTCAATTTTTTATTTTAATTTTAACTTATATGCTTTTAGATTTTATTTCTTTAGTAGGGTACGCTTTACTTGCAAATAAATTAATATCATGGATAAAAACAAACCCTAGGGTAATAAATTCAATTTCAGCGTGTGTATTAATCATTATAGCAATTATTATCGCAGTTACCGAACAGTATTAACTTATTGTTTACACATTACGCATACTTGAAAAAAAAATAATTTTTATATTAAATGTATTAATTAATAAATTTATTAAGAGGAGAAAAAAAAATGAAAATAAGAAACATTTTAATTACATTTTTTTCTGCGATAGCAATTTTATTTTCAACTTCTGTTGTTTCATTAGCAAAAGTAGTAGGTGATAAGATTATATTAGGTGCCGCAATTTCTTTAACAGGAAAATATTCATCTAATGGTGTTCATACTCAAAACGGTTATAATATGGCCGTTGATAGAATTAACAGCATGGGCGGTATTAAAGTTGGAGGAAAAACTTACAAATTTGACATTATTTATTATGATGATGAATCAAATCCTAAAAGAGCTGCACAACTTGCGGAAAGATTAATTTCACAAGACGGTGTTGAGTTTATGCTTGGACCATATAGTTCAGGATTAACTAAAGCAATTGCACCTGTGACAGAAAAATATGGAGTTCCAATGGTAGAAGCAAATGGTGCTTCAAGATCTTTGTTTACAAAAGGTTATAAATATCTTTTTGCCGTTTTAGCTCCGGCTAATTTATATCTTGATGTAGCTATTGAGACAGCCGTAGAACTAAATGGAGGCAAAGGTGTAAGAATTGCTCAAGCTTTTGAGCAAGATGCCTTTTCACAAGATGTTAGATTAGGTATTTTAGATGCAGCGGAAAGAACTGGTTCTGAAATCGTAATAGATGATAAACTACCAAAAGAACTTAACGATATGGCTGCAACTTTAGCAAAAGTTAAAGCTGTTAAGCCTGATGTTTTAGTGGTTTCAGGTCATACCAAAGGTGCATTGACAGCGATTAGGCAAATAGCTGAAATGAAAGTTGATGTTCCAATGTTAGCAATGACTCATTGTGATGCTGCTAAACTTTCCAAACAACATGGTAAGAATTCTCAATATGCTTTATGTGCATCCCAATGGCATAAGACGCTAACTTATAAAGATGATTTCTTTAAAGATGGAATGACATATGCCGCAGATTTTGAAAAAGAATTTGGATATGATCCACCATATCAATCAGCAGAATCTTCAGCTGCACTATTGGTTTTTAAAGATGCTTTTGAAAGAGCTAATTCTTTTGACCAAAAAAAAGTAAGAGATGCACTTGCAGCAACTAACATGCAAACATTTTATGGAAATATCAAGTTTGCACCAGGAGGTCAGAATGTCGATAAGCCTATGGTACTTTTCCAAGTAATGTGTGATGATGCAGGAAAATGTGAAAATAAAGTTGTAGCTCCATTAAAATGGGCTTCAGCAGAATTAATTCACCCAATTCCTAAGTGGTCTGAAAGATAAAAATAATTAACTTATGCCCCCATAGATCTATGGGGGCATTTTTTTTACAAGTAATATCTAAAGATGGATTTTTTAGTTTTTCAAGTTCCAATGTTAACTGTTCAAGCATTGCTTGATGGTTTATTATTAGGAATATTATTTGCACTTATAGCATACGGAATGGCTCTTCAATGGGGCGTGATGAATATTATTAATATTGCTCAAGGTGATCTAGTAATACTTGGTGGATACATTGCTTATTTTATGTATTTATATGGAATTCATCCGGGGTGGGGAGTAATTGTTTCTCCAATCATAATGTATTTTGTCGGAATAGGAATTTATAAATTAGTAATTAATAAAGTTGTTGATAGAGATTTATTCATCTCAATCTTAGCTACCTTTGGAATTAGCATTTTATTTATGCAATTAATGAACTTTGCATTTGGTGCAGATGTTGTTCTTGCAAATTCAGGCTATGGTACGACTATGTTATTTAATAATTCAGTAACATTGCCAAATTCAAAAATATTTTCAGCAGTAGTAAGTATAGTTTTTGCTGTTGGTTTAGTAATTTACATGAAAAGATCTAAACTAGGTCGCGCTATTAGAGCTACTGCCCAAAATGCACGAGCAGCAAAGATTTTAGGTGTAGACACGGAAAAAGTTTATGCGGCAACATTTGGAATAAATGCAGCGTTATGTGGTGTTGCTGGTGCATTAATATCAATAACTTTTACTATTCATCCATATATGGGTTTACCTTATACAATTAGATCTTTTATGATTGTAATTGTAGCAGGTTTAGGAAATTTACCTGGTGTAGCCTTATCAGGAATGGGATTAGGAATTTTTGAAGAATTTGCAGATTATATTCTTGGAACAGAATTTAGAATTGGGTCAGTTTTCTTATTGTTAGTTATAATTTTAGTTTATAGAAGATTTAAATTATCCAGAAAACGGGAATATTTGAAATAATGAATAAGAATTTAATCTTATATTTAGGAATATTGATTTTTGGATTAGCTGCCCCCTTTGTTTTTCCTGCATTTAAAGTTCAATTATCGATTCTTTGTATTCTTATAGTTCTAGCTACTACCTGGAATATTCAAGGTGGTGAAATGGGATACAATACTTTTGGTAATATATTATTTTATGGTCTTGGAATGTACTTGTGTGCATCTGTACAAGTAGGAATGTTTTTTCCGTTAGCTGAGTGGACAGAAAGTGGTGGAGAAAAAACCTTTGTACATACTCCAGTTCAATTCTTTCAGGGTATGGCGGCAGGCCTTGTCATTGCAGCAGTAGTACCCACAATTGTTGCAGGTTTAATTGGTTATTCAATTCTAGGATTAAGAGGTCATTATTTTGCAATTTGTACTTTAGGTTTAGGAGTTGCCGCTGGAGAAATTTCAGGTGGCATAGAAATTATAGGAGCAGGACAAGGTTTCACAACTCCTCCATTTCCTGATGTTGGAGGTTTAGAAGCTAGAGGAGAATTTTTTTATTTTTTAAGTTTTTTTGCACTTGTATTTACATTTATTACAGTGAGAGCTATTTATTCAACAAGATTTAAATTAATCCTGAACGCAATTAGAGACAATGAAGATAAAGCTGAGGCGATGGGGATTCAAACCATGAAATATAAAATTATTGGTTGGATGGTATCTGCTTTTTTTTGTGGTTTAGCCGGTGGAATTATGGGTGGATTAGTTGGGTATATAGACTCAACCGATGTTGCTTTCGATGGAAGAGAAATGGGAGTGTTCATGGTGTTGATGGCCATACTTGGAGGAAAAGGAACTTTATGGGGACCAATAATTGGAGCAACAATCTTTCATATTTTTAAAGAAGGGTTTTGGACTTTTTTCTTGGGTTGGCAATATGTTGCATTAGGAGTTTTAATTGTAATTATAGTAATTTATTTCCCCGAAGGAATTATGGGATGGTTGAGAGAAAAATATCCTGAAAAATTTGGAGAAGTAGTTGATGAAAAAGATCGAAAAGCGCAGGTAGAATTAAAATGAGTATTTTGGAGGTAAATAATGTGAGTAAAGCTTTTGGAGGAGTAAAGGCCAATGTAGATATTTCAATGTCTGTAGAAAAAGGGAAAATAGTTGGACTAATCGGTCCTAATGGGTCTGGTAAAACTACATTATTTAATTCTATAGTTGGAACCTATCCAATAGACAAAGGTTCAATAAGATTTAATGGAAAAGAAGTTTCTGAATTGCCAGTTCCAGTAATTGCAAAACTTGGATTACTCAGAACATTTCAACAAACAAGAATTTATGGAAAATTAAATTGTGTAGATAATATGCTTATAAGCCATAAAGGAAGCGACGACAGTCTTTTAAAGATATTTTCTAAAATACCTAAAGAATTAATTGAGAAAGCAGAAAATTTACTTAACTTTGTAGGTTTATATCAAAAAAGAAAGTTAAGAGCCGGAGATCTATCGTTTGGTCAACAAAAATTATTAGAGCTTGCCATGGCCTTGATGAATGAGCCTGAGATGTTGCTCCTTGATGAACCTACAGCAGGAATTAATCCAACATTAATTAATGGTATAATTGATAGATTGATTAAGGTTAATCAAGATTTTGGAATTACTCTTCTAGTTATAGAACATAATATGAGAGTTATAATGCAATTAGCAGAAAATATTTTCTGTTTAGCCCATGGTAAATTACTTGCTAATGGCTCTCCAGAAGAAATTAAAAATGATAAAAGAGTTATTGATGCATACTTGGGGGCTCAATAATGTCTAACCAATATGAGGTTCTTGGAGCAGCACCTAAAGCAGATGATTTGAAAAAGTTATCACCTGCTGATGTACATTTAAAAATTAAAAATTTATCAGCTGGTTATGGTAAAATGGAAATTTTACATAATTTGGATTTATTTGTAAGTAGGGCTCAATCTTTATGTCTAATTGGACCGAATGGAGCAGGTAAATCAACAATACTTCATTCAATTTATGGATTTACAAATATTTTTTCTGGAGAAATAGAGATTGATGGAAGAGAAATTACAAATTTAACACCTGCAGAAAAACTTAAATCAGAGGGAATAGCTTATATTTTGCAAGATAATTCAGTTTTTCCAGACATGACAGTTGAAGAAAATTTATTAATGGGAGGCTTTATTAAGGACAAAACTGAAGAGTCTTTTGAGGAAGCAGAGAAAGTTTTGCAAAAGTATGAGCGACTTAATAATAGAAGAAATCAACCTGCAAAAGTTTTATCTGGTGGAGAAAGAAGATTATTAGAAATATCTAGAGCTCTGGTGATGAAACCATCGGTACTTTTAGTTGACGAACCGTCAATCGGTTTAGAGCCCAAATATATTGATATGGTTTTTGAAATTTTAGGAGATTTACAACAAAACGAAAAAAAGACTATTATTTTAGTTGAACAAAATGCCAAAAAAGGATTGGAGTTTGCTGACATTGGTTATGTACTTGTGTCTGGTCAAACAGCGATAGCAGGCACAGGTGAGGATCTACTTAAAAATCAAGATGTGGGTAGACTTTTCCTTGGTGGGTAATGATCAATTCTAAAATTTTTTTAAAAGGTTTATTTTCAATTAAACGTTTAGATAGCCCAGCAATAGCATTAGGTGCTAGTTTTATTGCAATAGGTGCTTTGTTAAAAAATATTGGATTTACAATACAAGAAAGTGCATTTTCTACTTTTTTAATTTATGCACTGCCAGGATCTTTAGTATTAGTAGAATCAATGTTAATAGGCGCGTCCCTTTTAAATATTTTTTTAGCTGTTTGGTTGGTTAATACAAGATTGTATCCAATGACAGTGTCTTTAATGCCATTATTGATTACAAAAAACCAACCTAGATGGAAATATTTCATATCTTGTTTTTTTGTAGCCGTTTCTCCTTGGCTAATTATGAAAAATAATTATAAAAAAATTGATAAAGAAGATAGAATTGATTTTTGGATTGGAATAGGTACAGCAAATTGGTTGATTGGAATATTTGCTACCATAATTGGATATTGTTTATCTGACTATTTGAATAAAGATATGATGATTGGATTAGCAATAGTTAATCCTATCTACTTCATGTGTGTCATGATCGGAGTTATGAAATCTAAAAGTGTTTCAATTGCAATTATCTTAGGTTTCATTTTAAGTCCAATATTTTATTTAATCTCTCCAGAATGGTGTATTTTGATAGGGGGCACTACTGCAGGTACAATAGGATTTTTTTTAGGAGAGAAAAATGTCAATTGAAATAGTTCTAGCAATTATAGTAACATCATTTGCAACTTATATATCTAGATTTCTTGGTGTTATTACATCAATGAAGATTAATGAAAATTCAAAAATATACAGATGGTTTAATTGTTTAGCTTATTCAACTTTGGCGGCATTAATTTCCAGAGTTGTTATATTTCCAAATGGGGACCTTATTGATACTACTTATTTATCACGAATTATTGTTATAATTTTTGCAATATTGATTTATTACATAACAAAAAAAAACTTAGTTTATCCTACCATTTTTTCTGCTATCATATTAACTATAATTAATAGTTATATATGATAAAAAAAATACTATTTGTAATTATTTTTGCATTATTTTCATTTAAAGCTTATGCAGGTTGCGACGATCCAATTGGAGACAGTGTTGATTATACTAATTGTAGATTTTCGGAAGAACAAAATTTAGCAGGTAGTTATTTACCAAATTCTAATCTTTCATTTTCAAGCTTTATAAAAGTTAATTTTGATAAAAGTATAATGATGAATTCTATTCTTGCTTTTGGAACTTTTTCTGAGTCTTCATTTATAAGGGCAAATTTATATGAGGCCAATCTTCAGGGGGCTAATCTAGAAAAGTCAAATTTCACAAGCTCCAATCTTATAAGGGTAAATTTTACAGGAGCAACATTGTTGGGTGTAAATTTTACAAATGCCAATTTAATGGAAGCAAATTTTACCGACTCAAATATAAATGATGCTAAATTTGAGGGGGCTAATTTAAACAAAGCAATATGGACAGATGGAAAAATTTGTGCAGCAGAATCGATTGGTATTTGTAAGTAAATTTAAAAAAGATAAATTTCAATTTAAAGTTGATATAACCCACATGTTAAATAAGCCATATAATACAATGTTTTTTTGTTGTATTATTATCACATAGAAAAAAAAACTACATTTTAATTAAATTTATAGAGTGCAATAAAGTCGAATGATTGTTAAGAAATAGCAGTTTTTATATATAAATACTTAATATAAAGGAAAAAAAATGAAAAAAACTTTTTGTGCAATTATACTTGCTCTTTTTGCCTTCGCACCTAGCTCAATGGCGATGGACTTCTCAGCTGGAGTTTCAGCTAATGGAGGTTTATTTGCTGCGACAGCTCGTGAATCATCTACAGAGACACAATCTGCAGAAGATACTGAAATAGCTGGTGTTGGTTACACTTCAATATTTGCTGAAGTAGATTTTGGTAAATTTGCAGTAGGTTTTGATATTGTTACTGAAGGGTTGGAATCTGATACAGTTGAAACAACTAAATTAGACCATACTACAACAGCGACAAGAACTTCAAAGACCAACAAATTAAAAGTTGAGTTCGACAAATTAACAACTGGTTATGTAGCATTTAACATTACTGATAATGCTTACATCAAAGCTGGTGTTATGAGTGTAGACGTTCTAACTCAAGAAGACTTAGGAACTGGTGGTTCATACGGAGATACATCTCTGGATGGTACTATGTTAGGTTTCGGTTACGATGTTGATATGGACGCTTTCTTTGTAAGACTTGAAGGAAAGTATCTAGAATTTGACGGAGCAACTGTTAACTCATCAAACAGCGACAACAGTGTTTCTTTGAGAAGCTTAGACGGTCTTACTGGAAGTATCTCACTAGGTAAGCAATTTTAGAGAATAATTTTTTTATTTTCGTAATAATTAAAAAAGCCCCTTTTCAAAGGGGCTTTTTTTTTATGTATTATTTTAGACATTTAACATTATAATTCATATTATGAACCTTGGTTTTATTGGAACAGGAGAAATTACAAAAGCAGTTGTAAAAGGTATATTAAATTCTGAAATAAAATACAAAAAAATTTATTTATCAAGAAGAAATAAAAATATATCAAAATATCTTAGTCGGAAAAGTAATAAAATAATAGTTTTAGACGATAATCAAAAAATAATAGATAAATCGAACTGGGTTTTTTTAAGTATAACACCTGAAGTAGGTAATAAGATAATTAAAAAATTTAAATTTAAGAAATCGCAAACAATAATAAGTTTTATTTCAACAATAAAATATAATAATTTGAAAACATATATCAAAACTAAGTGTATTATTGTACGTGCCATTCCACTGCCGCCGATTTCATTAGGTGTAGGACCAATTCCAATATATCCACCTAATACAAAGGTAAAAAAATTTTTTGATAAAATAGGAAAAACAATAGAAATTAAAAATGAAAATCTATCACTAAATTTTTGGGCTATGTCTTCGATGATGGCACCATATTATGAAATGCTTAATATTTTATCAAATTGGTTAGTAAAAAATGGTTTGAATAAAATAAAGGCTGAAAACTATATTACTTCTCTTTTTTTAGGTTTATCAAAAAACGCAAGTGAAAATAGTTATAAGGATTTAAAAGAACTAATAGCTAAATCTCAAACTCCAAGAGGATTAAATGAACATGCGTTAAGAGAATTAAAAAAGACAAACTTTTATAAAAAATTAAATATAACCTCTTATAAAATACTTAAAAGACTTAAAGGCAAATAAATGGACTCAAATTCCAATATCTTGAAAGTTGAAAAGTTAACTAAATACTTTGGAGGTCTAGCAGCTGTATCAAATTGTTCGTTAAATATTAAACAGGGATCTATAACTGGTATTATTGGACCAAATGGTTCAGGAAAATCAACTTTATTTAATCTAATTGCTGGAAATTTAAAACCAAATTCTGGTCAAGTTATATTTAATAATGAGAATATTACTGAGGTTCCGTCTTATGAATTATTTACAAAAGGATTATTAAGAACTTTTCAAATTGCCCATGAATTTTCAAATTTAACTGTTTTAGAGAATTTAATGATGGTACCAGGAAATCAATCTGGCGAAAATTTAATCAATGCTTTAATAAAACCCACATTAATTAAAAGGGAAGAAGAAGTTATTAGAGCTAAAGCCTATGAAGTTATTGATTTTTTAAATCTTAAACATTTGGCAAATGAATTGGCTGGAAATTTATCTGGTGGACAAAAAAAACTGTTAGAACTCGGGAGAACTATGATGGTTGATGCCAAAATTGTTTTACTAGATGAAGTAGGAGCTGGCGTCAATAGAACTCTTTTAAAAGATCTTGGTACGGCAATATTGAGATTAAATAAGGAGAAAAACTATACTTTTTGTATGATTGAACATGATATGGATTTTATAAGCAGAATGTGTGACCCAGTAATTGTAATGTCTGATGGCACTGTTTTATTTGAAGGGAGTCCTGAAGAAGTTAAAAAAAATGAAAAGGTAATTGAAAGTTATCTTGGAAGAGGAAATGAAAATAATGGAGAAAAAAATTAATGGCATTTTTTGAGGGAAGCAAGATGACAGCAGGCTATGGCAATGGCCCTGATATCATTAGCTCTTGTTCAATAAATGTTAATAGAGGTGAGATTGTTGCAATATTAGGACCTAATGGTGCTGGAAAATCTACAGCTATGAAAGCAATGTTAGGTTTATTGAAACTCAAGGCCGGCTCAATATCAATTGATGGCAAAGATATCACAAGTTTATCACCACAAGATAGAGTTAAAGCAGGAATTTCTTTTGTTCCTCAAACAAGAAACGTTTTTGCTGACTTGACGGTTAAAGAAAATTTAGAAGTTGGGGCATTCTTAAGAGAAGATGATGTAAATAAAGTTATTGATGAAATCTATGAATTATTTCCAATACTAAATGAAAAAAAATCTCAAGTTGTTGGAGAATTATCTGGAGGACAAAGACAGCAAGTAGCTTTGGGAAGAGCTTTAATGATTAGACCTTCAGTTTTAATGTTAGATGAACCTACGGCTGGGGTCTCACCAATCGTAATGGATGAGTTGTTTCAACATATAATCAAAGTAAAAAAAAATAATGTTGCAATTATAATGGTAGAACAAAACGCAAAACAAGCTTTAAGTATATCAGATAGAGGATATGTTTTAGTTACTGGACAAAATAAATTTGAAGGATCTGGAAACGAGCTACTCCAAGACCCAGAAGTAAGGAGGTCTTTTTTAGGAGGATAATATGGATTTTTTGAACGCAATAATTTTACTTCTTAACTATACAATAATTCCAGCACTTAGTTATGGCTCTCAACTTGCATTAGGAGCAATTTTTGTAACATTAATTTATGGTGTTTTAAGGTTCGCAAATTTTGCAACAGGAGACATGATGTCTTTTGGAACTATGTTTGCTGTATTGCTAACATTTTACTTTCAATCACTTGGAATAAATTTTGGTTTTTTGCCCACAGCATTATTAACTATTCCCTTTGCAGTAATTATGATGATTTTATACATGCTATCTATAGATAAATTTGTTTTTAGTTATTATAGGATAAAAAAAAGCCCACCAGTAGTACTTGCTATGGTGAGTGTTGGTGTAATGTTTGTTACGCAAGCAATTATAAGAATTATTATTGGACCTTTTGATAGAAGATTTCTAGATGGTGAAAAGTTTATTTTGAAAGCTACAGAGTTTAAAGAAATGACAGGATTAAATGAGGGTTTAACAATTAAGTCAACTCAAGCAATTACAATAGTTGTAACTGTAATTGTTGTTTCAATAATGTTTTGGTTTTTAAACAAAACTAAAACTGGAACAAGTATGAGAGCCTATTCTGACAATGAAGACCTTGCTTTATTATCAGGAATAGATCCAAAAAAGGTTGTACTATTAACTTGGGTAATAGCTGGTATCTTAGCTACTGTTGGTGGAGTTTTGTATGGTTTGGACAAAAGCTATAAACCATTTGTGTATTTTAATAATATGTTACCAATATTTGCTGCAGCAATTGTCGGAGGAATTGGAAATCCATTAGGAGCATTTTTAGGTGGCTATGTAGTAGCTTTTGGAGAAATATTTATAACCTACGCTTATAAAAAGTTTTTTACTTATATACTTCCAGAAAGTCTTGAACCAAATTCATTAATGCAGCTACTTTCTACAGATTATAAATTTGCTGTATCGTTCTCTCTTTTAGTAATTGTATTACTATTTAGACCATCAGGAATATTTAAAGGACTAAGATTATGAAGCAATATCTAAATGTAGTAACAGCTTATATGATAATGTTTACACTAATTATTTTAGTGGGAATACTTCAATCATGGTCGCAAGCTCTTTCTATTTTAAATTATTGTTTAATTTCAGCAGTTATGACCATTGGCGCAAATATTCAATGGGGATACGCAGGTTTAATTAATTTTGGAATTATGGGGTACACTGCATTAGGTGGATTAGCTGTAGTTCTTGTTTCTGTTGCTCCAGTACCTGAAGCATGGAAAGCAGGTGGAATTAATATGATAGGCTCGTTAGGTGTAGTGGTAGCTATGATTGTTTCAATTCGTTATGTTTTAAAAAAAATTCAAAAATCAAAAAAAAGAAATTATTTAATAGCAGGTATTATTGTAATTGGTTTGCTTTTAATTAGATTATTAGCAGGCCCAGGAATTGAAAGTATTGAAGCAGTCGATCCTGCTAAAACCGGCTTCTTAGGTGGCTTAGGAATGCCAATACTATTTTCTTGGATAGTTGGAGCATTTTTTGCTGGTGGATTAGCTTATATTATTGGAAAAATCGCACTTGGTTTAAGAGCAGACTATTTAGCAATTGCAACATTGTTAATTGCTGAAATTGTGGTTTCTATAATTAAACATGAGGATTGGTTAGCTAGAGGAGTAAAGAACGTAATAGGTTTAAAAAGACCTGTTCCGTATGAAATTGACCTTCAAACTTCACCTTGGTTTATTAGTTTAGTAGAAAAATTTAATTCAGGTAAATTAAAAGTAATTGATACTCTTTCAGAACGACAAGATGTTTTAAAACAATTGGTAATTGATGCGTCATCAGTTTATGTAAAACTATGTATGGCAGGACTTTTTTTAACTGTTGTTATAATTTTATTAATTATCACTCAAAAAGCCCTTTATTCACCTTGGGGAAGAAAAATGAGAGCAATAAGAGACAATGAAGAAGCGGCAAGTGCCATGGGTAAAAATGTTGTCAAAGAACATCTTTTAATTTTTATATTAGGATCTGCGGTTGTTGGTTTAGCAGGTGCTATGATGGTAACAAATGACGGTTTGTTTACTCCAGGAAGCTATCGACCAATGAGATACACATTTGTTATTTGGGTAATGGTTATAGTAGGTGGTACAGGAAATAATTTCGGAGCTATACTAGGCGGTTTTGTGGTTTGGTTTTTATGGGTAGAAGCTGCGCCTATAGCTTTATTTTTAATAAATTTCTTTACTGCTCACTTACCAGAAACAAATGCTTTAAAAGTTCATTTAATTGAAAGCGCTTCTTACTTTAGATTTTTGATGATTGGAATTGGGGTATTACTTATCATGCGATATAGACCACAGGGAATTTTACCTGAAAAAATTATAAAGCAATAAAGAATGAAAAAAATATTATTAACTTTTATATTTATAATAACATCAACAAATTTATTGGCATTTGAAAAAGATACTAATTTCACCATAGAAGATTTTAAAAAAGCCCAAAAAGATGGAAAAACTATTGTTGTTAATTCATGGAATAAATATTGTTCGACTTGTAAAGCTCAAACCAAAGTATTTAAGAGTGCAATAAATGATTTTAATGACGTGTTATTTTATTTTTATGAACAAACCGAGAACCCAGAAATAGCTGAGTTTTTAAAAATAGATTATTGGACAACTATAGCAGTATATAAAAACAATAAAGAAATTGCTCGGGAAATGGGTATAACTAATAAAAATAAAATTTACGATTTAATAAAAAAAGGAATTTAAATTGCACTATATTCTTCTTGGAATTGCTGCCGGTCTTATTATTTATTTAGCAGACAAATATATTTTTTAATGTGAATAAAAAAAACCCCAGCGATTTAATTCGCTGGGGTTTTAAACTTAAAAATTATCTTTGTTTTTTTGTTTTAAATTTTCCACCTTTGATTTCTTTTTCTAAGAAAGAACCAAAAGCTTCACCAACATCTGTCATTTCTACTCCAGTAGCACCTTCGTAGTTAACAGCTTTACCTTTTGCAAGTAAATCTAAAGCTTTTCCTAATTCACCTGGGTAAATCTTTTTTCCAGGAGCATTAGCAACTGCCATTACATTTTGTTGAATTGTTGCTCTATCAGCTTTACCACCAGCTTGCATAGCCAAGGTAATTAAAGCAGCAGCATCATATGATTCACCTGTGTAAGGTCCTGAAGAGTCTATACCTGCTGCTTTTGCAACATCAGCAAATACTCCTGCACCTTTTCCAGTTGAACCTGGTAAAGAACCAAATGATTTGTTTAAAGCTTTACCAAAGTTATCTGTTAAAGAATCTCCGATCATACCATCTGATAAAATAAATTTATCAAATGCACCAGAATCTAGAGATGCTTGGATTATTCCTTTTCCACCTTGGTCAATGTAACCAATAACAGCAACTGCATCACCGCCTGCTGAAGCAAGTGTAGCAACTTCTGCTGAATAGTCTGCTTTACCATCTTCGTGAGCAGCAACAGTTGTTACTTTAATACCGTGAGCCTCTACAGCAGCTTTATAAACATCTGCTAAACCTTTACCGTAGTCATTGTTTGTGTATGTTATAGCAACACTCTTAACTTTTCTATCTTTTGTAATATCAGCTAAGATTTGTCCACCTCTAGCATCTGATGGAGCTGTTCTAAAGAAATATCCATTATCATTTAGATCAGTTAATCCAGGAGATGTAGCAGATGGTGAAATCATCACTACTCCGTTTGGTACTGCAACATTAGTTGCGATAGCACCAGTAACTCCAGAACAGTCTGCACCCATAATAGCAACTACTCCGTTTGAAACTAAACCTTCAGCAGCAGTTGTAGCAGCAGCAGAGTCAACACAAGTCGAGTCAGCTCTTTCTACTGATATTTTTTGTCCACCAAGCAATTTACCTGAGTCTGATGCTTCGTTAAAAGCAAGCTCAGCAGAAGCTGCCATAGCTGGAGTAAGAGATTCAATAGGACCTGTAAATCCTAATATGATCCCCATTTTAATATCTGCCAAAGTATTTGTCGACATAGTCGAAACAAATAGAAAAGCAGCTAAAATTAATTTTTTCATATATATCCTCTAATTGTTAACAATTTATAAAAATAAAATTAAATATGATCTGTAAATAATATCAATAGGTTATTTTATTTGGTTTTCTGCAGTAAAATTACTGAACTTATAACGATAAAGCTCCCTATAAAAAATAATAGGCTTGGAATTTCACCAAATATCAAAAAAGTCAAAATGATCCCAAATATTGGAAATAAAGAGTAGAAGGGAAAAATCTGTCCTACTGTATAAAATTTATACAAATAAAACATAGACATGTGAGCAAACAATGAAACAATTACAGCCTGATAACTAATTAAAATCCAAGACTCAAAATTAATATTTTTTATATTGATAATCACTTCACCTTCTACAAAAAAAGACACCACAATAAGAACAAAGAAGCCAAAAAAGCCAGTATAAACATTTAATAATGTAAGACTTAATTCTTTCAATTGTCTTGAGTAGACCTGAGCTATAGCAAAAAATAAAGCCATCAATGATGCAAAAAATAATCCAAGTAAGTTATTTTTTAATTCAGGATCAAAGAAAACAATAATAATTCCTACAAAAGCTAAAATAACATACATCCATTTCTTAGCACTAATACTTTCCCCAATCATTTTTGCGCTTAATAAAACAGCAAAGGGGACAGCTAACTGAGCACCAATTATTATTGGAGAAATAAATGAAGAATGTTTTAAAGATAGATTCATAAAAACATATACCATTACACCCATAGAAATTGAAAATAAAATAAGTGATTTAAGATATTTTTTGTCTGGAATTTTAAATTTCCAAAAAGGAATTAATAGTAGCATTACCATGCCCATCCTTAGAGAGGCCATAAGAATTGGTGGAACATTATTGTTAAGAGCAAGTTTTGCTATTGGAAAGGCACTTCCATGTGTAGCCATTATAAAAAGTAAAACTAATATATGTTTAAGTGGCACTATCTAATTGCAAAGGGATCGAGGGTTGGTTCGTCAGATGTGTAGTACCAAATAGTTTTAACTCTTGTGTAGTCTTTAATTGAGTCGATGCCTGCTTCTTTTCCATATCCACTATCTTTAATCCCTCCAAATGGTGCAGATGGTGAAATTAATCTGTATGTATTTACAAATGTAATTCCTGCTCTGATTGCGTTTGAAACTCTTAATCCTCTAGCCAGATCGCTAGTATAAACTCCAGAGGATAATCCAAATTGATTATCATTCATCTTTTCAATTACTTCTTTTTCGTTTTCGAATTTCATAACTGACAAAACAGGACCAAATAATTCATTTTCTGCAACTGGCAAGTTGTGATTATCACATTCAATAATTGTTGGAGGAAAATAATATCCTTCATTTGAATATGAATGTCTTTTGCCACCACATTTAATTTTTCCACCTTGCTCTAAAGTTAATTTTATGTTTTTCTCAATAACTTCTAATTGTTTAAAATTACTTAATGGTCCCATTTCTGTATCTGGATCCATTGGCGCTCCTATTTTTATTTTTTCTGCTCTAGCTGTAAGTTTATCTAAAAATTCATTATAAATTTCTTTTTGTAAATATAATCTTGAACCAGCAATACAACTTTGTCCAGATGCACCAAAAATTCCAGCAGTAATTCCATTAACTGCATTTTCCTGATGTGCATCGTTGAATACTGCAACTGGACTCTTTCCACCAAGTTCTAAACTTACTTCAGATAAATTTTCTGCAGAATTTCTTATTATATGCCTTGCTGTTTCAGGACCACCTGTGAATGCAACCTTTTCAACTAAATTATGAGTTGTTAAAGCTTTACCGCATGGATCTCCAAAACCTGTAATAACATTTACTACTCCTTTAGGAATTCCTGTTTCTTCAATTAATTTTGCAAATTCAAACATCGTAGCTGGCGCAAGTTCTGATGCTTTAATTACAACAGTATTTCCCATGGCAAGCGCAGGTGCAAGTTTAGTTGCTGTTAAAAACATTTGTGAATTCCAAGGAACGATAGCTGCAATTACTCCAATTGGAATTCTAGTTGTAATAGCTTGAATATTTGGTTTATCAATTGGAAGAACTGTACCTTCAATTTTATCTGCAAGTCCTGCGTAGTAGTCATAGTACTCAGCAATGTAATTAGCTTGTTTATAAGTTTCTCTATAAAGTTTACCTGTATCAACTGTTTCAACTTTGCCTAATAGCTCAGCATTCTCTCTAAGTTTGCTCCCGATAGCTCTTAAATATTTTGCTCTTTCTCTAGGCAATATTTTA
Source organism: Pelagibacteraceae bacterium AG-426-G09 (assembly GCA_003210075.1). Lineage (GTDB taxonomy): Bacteria > Pseudomonadota > Alphaproteobacteria > Pelagibacterales > Pelagibacteraceae > Pelagibacter. The sequence goes on along the minus strand of QCNR01000002.1, from coordinate 53,463 downwards.
GACCATTCCCCTTCAAAAGCTTTTTGAGCAGATTTGACTGCTTTATCAACATCTTTAGCGCTTGCTTCAGGAACTACAGCCCATGGTTTATTATTTTCTGGATTTAAAGTTTCAAATGTTTTTTTACTTTCAGAGTCAACCCACTCCCCATTAATAAACATTTTATATTTTTTTAATTCAGGCATTATTAATATGGTCTTTTATTGCAATATTTACATCATCTGAACATTCAATACTACATAGATGTTTTCCACCTTTTATCTCAATAAATTTAGAATTAGGTATATCGTTATTTAATTCTCTGGACATTTTAGAAGTTGAGCCAGGATCATCTGATCCTGTAATTATAAGAGTATTAACATCTATTTTTTTTACCTTTATTTCATCATCTATATAATTTGCAAATAAATCGTATGCTTTAATAAAGTTTTCATGGTCTTCTCCCGATTTATTTAAAATATTCATAAACTCTTTATATACTGCAGGATTATTTTCTAGATATTTGTCACTAAACCATCTTTTCATTGCAAGTTTAGATAATGGCATATTTTTCTTTGCAAGATTTAATCTATCAATAACTTTCTTCCTTTCTTCATCAGTTCTTTTATATGTAGTCGCAATCAAGGTTAAAGAGTTAAAGTATTTTTTATATTCAGAAACAAAATCAATAGCTATTAAAGCACCTATGGAAAAACCTACAAGGTTAATTTTTTGAATATTTAAATTTACTAATAAATTTTTTAATTGAGATCTAAAATCTTCAATTTTTATAGTATTTTTATTATACTTTGTTTTGCCATGTCCTAATAAGTCATAAGTAAGTATAGTTTCATCTTTAAAATAATTGATTTGTGGTTGCCACATACCCTGATTAAGTCCAACACCATGAATAAAAACTAATGGAATTGACTTATTATTTTTAAAAAAATAGTGATTTTGATCTTTGTCAAAATTATATAACATTAATTATTTTGAAAGACCCATCTCTTTCATATCTTGATATCTATCACCTGTTCTTGCATGAGCTCTTCCAAATGGTGCACCACCTATTGCAACCACTATCTCATCTTCGTTTGGTGCATCATGAATAGTAAATTCATGAGTTAAATAAAATGGTCTCAAACCAGCATCCGTTTTATGCATCATTGGAATAGAAATCTTTGATCCCGCTGGACCTCTTGTGTTTGTAAAACTTAAATAAGCAGTTCCTCCAACCGCATCCCTGAACTTATTTCCAAATCTTAATGTGTGTATAAATGCAGAAGCATGTTCAATTTCACCATTTAAACCAACCATTGCTGCTTTTCCATAAGCTAAAATTTTATCACCTGATCCAATCTCTTTCACAAGTTCTGGAACTAATAAATCACCTAACTGTGGTGCAAGATCTAAAATTTCTGGTTTTAAATTTTCAACAAAACCTTTTCCTGCCCAAGGATTTTGAATTACTGCTGCAACAGAAACTAGTAGAACTGGTTCTTTAGCTTTCTTTCCACCTTCAATAAAAGTTTTATCTACAAATTTTGTAAATTTTCTTAATTTTAAATCCATTAGCTTGCTCTTTGGATATTTGCATCCAAAGCGTTTATTTTTGGCATAACTTCTTCTGTAAATAATTTAATACTTCTCATACTATCTTCATGTTTTACTCCAGGAAAATTTGACCACACCTGTAAATTTTGAAGATTTAATTCTTGTTGAAGTTCTTTAATTTTACTTACTACATAATCTGGTGTCCCAAATAAAAGATTTCTACCATGTAAAAACTCATAATTTAAAAGATCTAATTTATTTTTTGTTTCTGGTAACTTTTCATCTGGATCCATATGATTACCCAAACCTCTCCAGTGACACACCCATCTCATATAATTTACAATATGTTCTCCAGCCATCTTTTTTGCGTCTTCCATTGTTTCAGCAACAAACATATCTCTTACTAAAGAAATTCCCTCTCCTAATGGAACATCTCTATTTTCAGCTTTTGATTTTGCATCTCTATAAATTTCAAATCTTTTCTTGAGAGCTTTAACTGTAGGGATCCACATTATTGTTTTAATTCCATTTTCTGCGGCCCACTGAATTGATCTTTCACCATCAACCACTTGAGAAATAGGTGGATGAGGTTGTTGATATGGTTTTGGAAGAACACTTATTTTTTTTAATACGTTTGTTTGTTTTTCCACTACACCATCAATCGGTGGGCTCATATCATGTTGCCATACAAAATTATCTGATGGGTAGTTGTAAAATTCTCCTTTATGAGAAAAAAAATCTTCTGTCCAAGCCTTTTTCATTATTTCAAGTGTTTCTGAAAATAATCTAAAGTTTTTTGCTTGATCTTTTAGATCAGCTTCTTTGTTCATGTGTACAGCTTCTCTTCCGTAAACGCCTCTTCCAATACCAACTTCTACTCTACCTTTTGACATTTGATCTAAAGTAGCAATATCTTCAGCTAGTCTAATTGGATTATGAAATGTAATTACATTACAAGCTTGTCCCAATCTAATTTGATTTGTTCTTGCGGCAGCATCGGTACACATCATTAATGGATTTGTACAAACTTCCATTCCTTCATGATTAAAATGATGTTCAGTAAACCAAATTGAATTCCAATTACTTTGATCACAATAAATTGCTATCTCCCTAGCTTCTTCTAATAATTGCGTATAAGATTTTTTATTCCAATTGGTGGTATTACAAAAATAGCCAAAGTTCATTAAGCCTCCTTTAAAAACTAATTTAAAGACGACCGATCCCACTTTCGTTTAGCTTATGAAGTTAAAACGACGAGTTATGTATCGCTTGCGTTATTTATATCACAAAATATAACTTTAGGATATATTTAAAAAAATATGGAAACAAAAAAAATACTACCTAAATTTTTAAAGGAATTAAATCCAAAAATAGGTTTAATTGCGCTATCCAGCGATTATATGATCGAAAAAGATTTCATTAGCGTTATTAAAGATAAGAAGATTGATTTTTTTGTAAATAGAATAGAAACCTTTAATCCTCTAACATCTGAAAATCTAATTAAAATGTCTGAGAAAATTACTGAAGTTACCAAAGATATATTGCCTGATGAAAAAATAGACTGTGTCGCTTATGGATGTACTTCAGGAACAATAGCAGCTGGATATAATTCAATTGAAGAAAAAATTAAAAAAGCAAAACCAAACACAAGTGTAACAACTCCAAGCACAGCAGCTGTAAATGCGTTAAAAAAATTAGATATAAAAAAAATTTATTTATTTACTCCGTACCCAAAAAAATTAAATGATGAAGTAATTGAATTTTTTAAAAAAGAAGGATTTGAAATAACATCTAATTCCTATTTTGATATAGAATCAGATATAGATATTGGAAAAGTTGATCCAGAATATTTGTATGAGGTGTTGTCTAATATTAAACTAAATGATGCTGATGCTTTATTTATTTCTTGTACAGCTCTTCCAGCTTTAGCGATAATAGATAGGTTAGAAAAAAAACATAAAAAAATGGTTTTATCTAGTAACCAGGCTTTAATTTGGGAAACTTTAGAAAAAATAGGAATGAATAAATCTGTTACTGGATTTGGAAAATTATTCTCAAATTAAAATGTTATTTTCAAAAGAGGAATATAAAGAGAGGCTAGATAAAGTTAAAAAATCTATGCAAGAAAAAGGTATTGATCTTTTAATTTCACAAGACACTCCAAATATAAACTATCTTACTGGCTATGATGCTTGGTCATTTTATTACGCCCAATGTGCAATAATACATATAGATGCTGATGAACCATTATTATTTGTTAGAGCTCAAGATGCAGGAGGCGCATATATTAACTGTTATATAAAACATGAAAATATAATTTCTTATGATGAAAAATATATTCATACATGGCCAACTCATCCTTATGACGCAATTGTAGAATTAATAAAGAAAAGGAAATGGGAAAGTTTAAATATTGGATTAGAAATGGACGCCCATTATTTTACAGCATATTCGTATAAAAAATTATTAGATGGCTTACCTAACGCAAAACTAATTGACAGCGAAAGATTAGTCAATTGGGCAAGAGTAGTTAAATCTGATGCAGAGATAAATTTAATGAAGAAAGCAAGTAAGATTACTGAGCTTGGAATGAAAAAAGCTTTTGAATTTATTAAACCCGGTGTTAGACAAAATGATTTGGTTTCAGAGATTGCGAGTACATTAATAAAAGGGACAAATGAATATGGTGGAGACTATTCCGCAATAGTTCCACTCTTACCAACTGGAAAAGGTACATCTGCATCTCATTTAACATGGAGCGATAACAAGTTTGTAGAAGGGGAGGCAACTATTATTGAATTATCTGGAGTTTATAGAAGATATCACTGTCCTATGGCTAGAACCGTTCTTCTTGGGAAACCTGATCAAAAAAAAATAGATACAATGAAAAAAACTATAGAAGCACTTCATGCAGGTATAGATGTAACTAAACCAGGAAATACTGCTGATGATGTTGCGCAAGCATTTTGGAAAGTTTTAGATAAGTATGGTATCGAAAAAAAATCGAGAACTGGTTATTCAATTGGAATTGGTTATCCACCAGATTGGGGAGAGCACACATTAAATATTTCTAAAGGAGACAAAACAGTATTAGAAAAAAATATTTGTTTTCATATGATTGCTGTAATGCAGTTTGGTGAGTGGGGAGTAGAAGCCTCAGAGTCTGTTAGAGTTACTGAAACTGGATCAGAATTATTTTGTAATCTTTCAAAAGAACTGCATATAAAGAGCTAAAATTAACTATTGATAATCTTCTTCACAAATGTTTTAAATTCATCCGATGCCCAATAACAAAGAATTCGTTAAATTCGCAAAAGTTGATAAAAGTTATGACGGAAAAGTTCTTGTCGTCAAAGATTTAAACTTAGATATTGCTGAAGGTGAATTCATTACGATGCTTGGACCATCTGGGTCAGGAAAAACAACTTGCTTAATGATGTTGGCTGGTTTCGAAACACCTACAAACGGTGAAATTTATTTAGATGGAAATCCTATTTCAAATATACCTCCACATAAAAGAGGAATTGGAATGGTATTCCAAAATTATGCTTTGTTCCCACATATGACGGTATATGAAAATTTAGCTTTTCCATTAAGAGTAAGAAAAATTCCCAAAGATGAAATAGATAAAAAAGTAGATAAAGCTTTATCTATGGTTTCATTAGCAGGATATGAGTCAAGAATGCCAGGACAGCTCTCAGGAGGCCAACAACAAAGAGTTGCTGTTGCTAGAGCATTAGTATTTGATCCAGCCGTTGTTTTGATGGATGAACCACTTGGAGCGCTAGATAAAAATTTAAGAGAAAGCATGCAGTACGAAATTAAACATATACATGAAAGTATTGGTGTTACAGTTGTTTATGTTACACATGACCAAGGTGAAGCTTTAACAATGTCTAATAGAATTGCAGTATTTAACGATGGTAAAGTTCAACAACTTTCTTCACCAGACCAATTATACGAGTCACCAGTTAATTCTTTTGTTGCAAAATTCATTGGGGAAAATAATACTTTTGCAGGTGAAGTTATTGATGTTACTAATGGTAAGTGCAAGGTTAAGCTAAACAGTGGTGGTGAAATTTTTGCTAATCCCATAACAGTTAAATCCAAAGGAGAAAAAACTACCGTTTCATTAAGACCTGAAAGAGCACTTATAAACCCTGATGAGAAAATGGACAACAGTCATAAAGGCAAAATAGAAGAAGTTATTTATCATGGTGACCATACAAGAGTTAGATTGAATCTACTTGGTAATAATGAATTTATTTTAAAAGTTCCTAATAGTTCAGCAAATTTGGATATTAAACTAGGAAACGAAATTAATATTGGCTGGAATAGCACTGATGCTAGAGCATTAGACCCAAAGTAACAAATATCACTCTAAAATTATCCACATTTAGTATTTTTGAGCTGTTGACTTATGAATTGTAAATTGTTGTAATTATTCTTTTAAAAAAACGTTTAAACGGAGGATAAATGAAAAAATTAACAAAGCTTTTCCTAGCTTTATCTTTTGCATTGTCTATCACTACTTCAGCATTCGCAGTTACGGTTGCGTCATGGGGTGGAGCATACACAGAGTCGCAAAAGTTAGGTTATGGAGACCCAACTGCATCAAAATTGGGTATTGAGATTAATTGGGTTGACTACTCAGGTGGTTTATCAGAAATTAAAGCTCAAAAAGAAGCAGGTGCAATTACGTGGGATATTATTGACGTGTTTGCATTTGATACCATCAATGGATGTGACGAAGGAATATTTGTAGAATTTGATTTCGACAAAGACTTTCCAGCAGCTCCAGATGGAACTCCTGCAAGCAAAGATTTCTTTGCACCAATGCCAAGTAAATGTGCTGTAGGAAACATCTTATATTCTTGGAACTACGCTTATAACAAAAACAATGTTAAAGGTACTCCAAAAACTATCAAAGATTTTTTCAACACTAAAAAGTTTCCAGGTAAAAGAGCAATTTACAAAAGTGCTCTTACAAACTTAGAAATTGCTTTAGCAGCAGATGGTATTAAACCAGGAAAAGGTGGAGAGAAAATTTACAAAGCTTTAGAAACTGAAAAAGGTGTTCAAAGAGCTATGGATAAAATCAAAGCATTATGTACAGATCCAAAAGGTGGATGTGTATTCTGGTCAGCAGGTGCTCAACCACCAGAACTTTTAATGAGTGGTGAAGTTGTAATGGCAACTGGTTGGAACGGAAGATTCTTTAATGCAATCGTTGGCGAAGGTGCACCGCTTGTACAAGTATGGGATGGTCAAGGTCTTGACTACGAATATTTTGCACTTGTAAAAGGTGGACCAAACGAAGCTGATGCTAAGAAAGCTCTTGCTATGATGACAAATACAGAAATGTTAGCTGGTAGTGCTAAGTATATTGCTTACGCACCATACAGAATATCATCTTTAGATGTTATCAAAAAGAATGAGCCTTGGTACAAAGACGGTAAAACGGAAATGATGCCGCAAATGCCAACAGCTCCAAATAACACTAAAAATTACTTCTTAGTAGATCCATTTTTCTGGGCAGACAATGGCACAGAACTTGGTGAAAAATGGGAAGCAATGAAAGCAGGACTATAATTTAAAGTTTCAAAGACTTTAATTATATACTATATTTAAAGGGCGGTTGTTTAACCGCCCTTTTTTTTATGAGCAGCGAAACTAATAAAATATTAACAACCGACGGCATACCGTTAGAGGAAAGTCTAAAGAAGGCTGAAAGAAAGAATAAAATTAAAGCCTTTTTACTTGTTTGCCCATTATTATTATTCTTAATTATTACTTACGTTTTTCCAATAGGGGAAATGTTTACAAGAAGTATTGATGATAAAATGATCACCAATATGCTTCCAAATACATTTAAATCGATGGAAAGCTGGGATGGTCAAGACATGCCAGAGGAGAGTGTTTTTGAAAATTTTTATATAGATTTTAAAAAATTAGTTGAAAATAAAGAACATGGAAAGCTTGCACAAAGATTAAACAAAGAAAAAAATGGTTTTAATACAATTTTAAAAAAATTATTTAGACAAATTCAAAGAAACAAAATTGATGAGAATGGAAGTTTTAAAGAACAAATCACATCACTTCATAAACGATTCAATGACGTAGAATATTGGCGTGCAATAAAAAGAACTGCACCACCTTATACGATGGCAAAGTATTTAAAAGGGATGGATTTATTCATTGATGAAAATGGTGGAATTGCTCAAGTAGAAGAAGATAGACGTATTCATAGAATTTTGTGGCTGAGAACTTTAGAAATTGCATTTTTTGTAACTGTATTTTGTTTTTTAATGGGTTATCCAATCGCACATTTATTGGCAACACTACCGATGAAATATAGTAACTTATTAATGATTTGTGTGCTTCTTCCTTTTTGGACTTCATTACTTGTAAGAACTGCTAGTTGGATGATCTTGCTACAACAGCAGGGAATTGTGAATGACTTTTTTGTCATGATTGGCTTGGTATCAGACGATAATAGGCCTGAGATGATGTATAACAAAGTAGGCACATATGTTGCAATGACCCAGATTTTATTACCTTTTATGGTGCTACCTCTTTATAGTGTTATGAAAACAATATCTCCTAGCCTGATGAGAGCAGGAAAATCTTTAGGAGGAACACCGTTTGTAGCATTTTGGAAAGTTTACTTTCCACTCACAATTCCTGGAATCGGTGCTGGATGTTTATTAGTTTTTATTTTAGCAATTGGATATTACATTACACCAGCATTAGTTGGAGGTGCTTCAGGAACCTTGATTAGTAACCAAATAGCATATCATATGAAAACAACATTAGACTGGAGCTTTGCATCAGCGATGGGATTAATGTTATTAACCGGAGTTTTAGTTGTTTATTGGATTTATAATAAATTAGTTGGAGTCGATAATATTAAATTAGGATAAATATGGCACTACCGAAGTATACAGAGACACGATATAGAGTTTGGCATTATTTCTATATAGGAATTTGTACTTTTGTATTTTTCTTTTTAATTGCACCATTGTTTGTAATATTTCCTTTATCATTTAATGCTGAGGAATTTTTAGTATTCTCAGATGGCATGAAAAGACTTGATCCAGATGCATTTTCATTAAGATGGTATGAAGATATGATTTACGGAACAAAAAACCCATGGGGACTTGCGGCTAAAAATAGTTTCATAATTGCGATTTTCGCAACTCTTGGATCAGTAATTTTAGGTACAGTTGCTGCATTAGGTTTAAGTAGTAGACATATGCCTTACAAGGGTTTGATTATGGCTACATTGATATCGCCAATGATAGTTCCACTAATTATTTCAGGTGTTGCAATTTTTTTCTTTATAGCAAAAGTTGGATTGGCAGCAACACATCTTGGAATTGTAATTGCTCATATTATTTTGGGAACACCTTTTGTTGTAATAACAGTTACAGCAACACTTTCCGGATTTGATCATAGTGTAACTAGAGCTGCAGCTAGTTTGGGCAGCAATCCAGTTAATACTTTTATGAAAATTACTCTTCCATTAATTTTGCCAGGAGTTATCTCTGGGGGATTATTTGCTTTTGTTACATCTTTTGATGAGGTTGTAGTTGTCCTATTTTTAGCAGGATTAGATAATACAACAATTCCAATTCAAATGTGGACAGGTTTAAGAGAACAGCTAAGCCCAACAATCTTAGCAGTCGCGACTTGTTTAATTGTTTTGTCAGTTTTAATTCTGGTGAGCGCCGAGCTTCTTAGAAGAAGATCTGAGAGGTTAAGAGGAATAAATAGATAATTTACCTAAATAGTCTATTGATATATACAATCTTAAAATGGATATAAAAAAAGTAGTAATTATTGGATCGGGTACAATGGGAAGTGGTATAGCTGCTCATTTGTGCAACGCAAATGTCCCAGTTACACTTTTAGATCTTAAAACTGAAATAAGTGAAAAAGCTAGAGATAGGATTTATAAATCAAGACCGCCTCTTTTAATAGATAAATCAAAAATAGAAAATATCAAAGTTGGAAACATTAATGACAACTTCGATGTTGTTAAAGAAGCCGATTGGATAGTTGAGGCAGTTGTTGAAAGAATAGATATTAAACATAATATTTATGAAAAAATATTTAAAAATAGAAAAGATGGAGCGATAGTTTCATCTAACACTTCATCTATTCCTATTAAAGTTTTATCTGAAAAATTAACAAATGAAGAAAAGAAAGATTTTTGTATAACTCATTTCTTTAACCCCGTTAGATACATGGGTTTATTAGAAATTGTGAAAAATGAAAATAATGATCTTAATAAAATTAATTCACTTAAAAATTTTTGTGAGGAAGAACTTGGTAAAGGAGCTATAGTTTGTAATGATACACCAGGATTTTTAGGAAATAGAATTGGCGTATATGCGATGCAAGTCGCAATGACCGAAGCATTTAAAATGAAATTATCTATAGAGGAAGCCGATGCAGTATTTGGTAGACCAATGGGAGTCCCCAAAACAGGTGTTTTTGGTCTCTATGATTTGATTGGAATTGATCTAATGGCAGATGTATTGAAAAGTTTTATTAAAGAACTTCCTGAAAACGATCCTTTCCAACCAGTTGCAAAAAATATTCCACTAATAAATAAATTAATTGAGAATGGTTATACTGGAAGAAAAGGTAAAGGTGGATTTTATCGGATGAATAAAGAAAATAATCAAAAGATTTTAGAGGCAATAAATTTAGATAGTGGCGAGTACTCACCATCAAAAAAAATTGATCTTAAAATTGAAATTACAGATATCAATAACTTGATAAGTCGAAAAGATAAGTATGGAGATTATGCATGGTCAGTGATCTCTAAAATAATAAAATACGCATCTTCATTAGTTCCAGGAATAACAGATAAATTTAACGACATAGATGAAGCAATGAGACTTGGTTTCAATTGGGCAATGGGTCCATTTGAAATGTTAAAAGAAATAGGTGTAAAAAATTTTTTTGAAAGAGTAGATGAATTTGAAGGAAATAAATTTCTTGAAGATTTATCAAAATCTAAAAATGAAAATTTTTATGGTGAAAGACAGCTTTATACAAATATTGAAACACTTGGTAAAATTCGACCTCAGGCTTTAAAATTAGAAAAAAACAAATCTGCGATTACTCATAGATTTAAAGATTTCAATATTGTTGAATTTACAACTAAAGCTAATGCTCTCGATTATGATTCGATGGATGCACTAAAGGCAGCAACAGATAAACCTTTAATAATTATGAATGAAAGTATGCAATTTTCTGCTGGTGTAAATTTAACTTATACAATGAATTTTGTAGATAACAGAGATTTAAAATCTGTAGAAAAATTTATTAAATATTTTCAAGATACTTGTAAAGAACTAAAATATTCAAAATATCCTGTTGTCTCGGCCCCATCAGGTTTAACTTTGGGTGGAGGTTTTGAGGTATTAGTTCAAAGTAATTTTGTTGCATCACATACAAACATAGTAATTGGTTTAGTTGAAACCATCGTAGGTTTAATTCCCGCAGGAGGAGGTTGTAAAGAAATGTTGTGGAGATGGTCACAAACAGATGAGGCAAAGAAAGACCCAGATTATGCACCATTAAAAGTGTTCGATATAATTGGTTATGCTAAGACAGCAACCTCACCAGTTGAAGCCGAACCTTTAAAATATTTAAAGCCTGAGGACAAAAAAATTATGAATAGAAATAGCTTATTTTCTGCATCAAAAAAACTGCTAGATGAAAATAAAAATTTCATACCTCCTGCTCAATGTAAGTTTAAACTTTCAGGAAAACCTTTGAAGGAAAAAATGGTTAAAATATTAGAAAAATTATACAACGAAAAAGTTATTTTAGATCATGGTATGGTTGTTGGAATGGAGCTAGCAAATGTTTTGAGTGGTGGAGATACAACTTTAGATAAAACAATTTCAGAGGATGAATTTTTTAAATTAGAATTAGATGCTTTTATGAAATTAATTGAAAATAAAAAAACTCAAGAAAGAATTAAACATACATTAGCTACTGGAAAACCATTAGTAAATTAGTCTAACAATTTAAAATAATTTATATAGTCAGGCCTTAAAACATATGCTGACTTATTTCCTGATTTAATTTTTTCTAAAGCGTCAATTCCATAAATAACTTTACCTAACGGTGTATATTCTCCTTGATATATAGGAATATCTTTCAAAGTAATAAAAAATTCACTGTCTTCTGTATCAAAATTATCTTTTCTTGCAAACGCCACACTACCTTTTTTAAATTCAAATTCATCGCTAAGTTCAGATTTCAATAATCCCAGACCTGATTTACCTGTTCCTATTTTTGTATAGTTAATATCATCAATATTACCGTACTCTAAATCACCTGCTTGAATCAAAGTATCTTTAATAACTCTATAAAATGTTGAGCCATCATAGGATCCATTTTTTATTAATGATTTAAAACGTTCCACTGAATTTGGAGAGATAGCAGGATCTAATTCTATTATAACATTTCCACATTCTACATTCATAACAACAATATTTTCTTTATTTGCAAAATTTACTTCATTCAGATTAATTTTTTTTACAAATAAACATTTATCTTTCAATAAAAAATATGAGCCAAAAGTGATCAGAAATAGTAAAATAAGAAAAACAAATAATATTTTTTCAGAAAATGAGACCTTAACTTTGTTGATCATTAAAATTTAAATGAACTATCTATTTTTGATAAGCTAGATTTAATAAAATTTATCTTATTTTTTAAAATTATATCATTGTCCGATTTATCCTCAACCTTAGCTTTATCCGTCATTAAAAATGAAAATACTTCAGCCATATCCTCAGATGGAATTGATTTAGAGTACTCTGTCAAAAAACCTTCTGTATTTTTATAAAGATCCAAATTTAAACGATCTGAACAAGTAGAACATTTCGCATATTCAAAGTCTTCTGTATTTAATGAAACCCATTTTTCCTCGTCAAAATATTTAGAATTACTCTTTTGTATCATATGAAAAATTTCATGATGTATCATTCTTTCAAAATATTTTGGATTAAAATTAATATCAATAATAAGTGTTCTTTTCTTAGTATCAGGTATTCCACCAGTGTTGATACTAGAAATAAATAAATTTTCACACATCACTAAATATCTAATATTGTTTTTTTTTAAAAAACTAGGGCTGTAACTGTTTAAGTTTTTTTCTATTATCAAAAACTTATTACTAAGGTTATTCGAATCAGTTCTGGCACAAGTTATATTTTTCTCTAAACCAATTCTAAAATCATTACTTGTATTTAAATATCTAATTTTATTTTTTGTATCGATTTTATATATATCCAAATTAGGTATTTTAATTAAATTATATATTTCATCAGCTTTAACAGGTGTAATAAAGGCAATTGAAATTAAAATTAATAGTATTCTCATTAAATAGTTATAGACGAATTGTATAAGATTATATTAACTTACATTTTTATAAATGAAAAAAGAAAAAAATAAAAATCCAATTCAACCAGTAAGTGGAACTAAAGTTCCAAGATTCGCAGGTCCATCAACTTTTGCAAGATTACCAGAACTAAGAGACGTTGAAAGTTGTGATGTAGCAATTGTAGGTATACCATTTGATGCTGGGACAAGTTACAGGCCTGGAGCAAGATTCGGTCCTCAAAGTATTAGACAAGCATCAAGACACTTAAGAACAAACTACCATCCAAATTATGATGTTGAACCATTTAAAGTTCAGCAAGTTGCAGATGCTGGTGACATCACATGTAATCCATTCAATATTGATGAAGCAATAAAACAAATCGAGGATGGCGCTTATGATCTTTTACAAAAAACTGGAGGAATAATTAGTATGGGCGGAGATCACACGATTGCATTTCCACTTTTAAGAGCAATTAATAAAATTAATGAAGGGCCTGTAGCGTTAGTTCATTTCGATGCACATTTAGATACTTGGGATACTTATTTTGGAGCGCCTTATACTCATGGAACCCCATTCAGAAGAGCAAGAGAGGAAAGATTATTTTTAGATGATGCCTCAATGCATGTTGGAATAAGAGGTCCACTTTATAGTAGAGACGATATTAAAAATGACGAAAGTTTTGGATTTAAAATTATTCATTGTGATGATTTTCAAACTGAAGGTATTGATAAAATAGTTGATAGAATTAAGAAGAGAGTAGGCAATAATGCTTTATATTTATCAATAGATATAGATGTTTTAGATCCAGCTTTTGCACCTGGAACTGGTACACCTGAAATTGCTGGAATGACTACAAGAGAAATTGTAAATGTTATAAGAGGTCTTTCAGGTATGAATTTAATTTCAGCAGATGTAGTTGAGGTAGCTCCAGCATATGATCATGCTGAGGTTACGTCATTAGCAGCGGCAACTATAGTATATGAATTAACAAATTTATTTGCAAAAAAATAAAGAAAGGATAATTTTTAAATATGTTAGAAAAGAAAAATTTTTATATTAATGGTGCCTGGGTAGCACCAAAAAATAAACAAAATATTGAAGTTATTAATCCTGCAACAGAAAAAGCATGTGCGGTAATCTCTTTAGGTGGAAAAGAAGATATTCATGATGCTGTTGTTGCTGCGAAAGAAGCATTTAATAACTGGGGATTTTCAACTAAGGAAGAGAGAATTGAGTTATTAGAAAAACTTTATGTTTTATATAAAAAAAGATGGAACGATATTTCTGAAGCAATTACTTTAGAAATGGGAGCACCAAAGGACTTTTCAACTAAACTCCAAACTGGAACTGGAGCAAGTCATATTAAATCGTTTATTAGATATCTAAAAGATTTTGAATTTGAAAAAGGATTAGGAGATCATGCAAAAAATCAAAGAATTTTATATGAGCCGAAAGGTGTTTGTGCATTAATAACTCCCTGGAATTGGCCTATAAATCAAGTTTGTTTAAAAGTTATACCAGCACTTGCAGCTGGATGCACAATGGTTTTAAAGCCTTCAGAACTTGCACCACTATCAGCAATTATTATTGCAGAATTAATTGATGAAGCGGGATTTCCAAAGGGTGTTTTTAATTTGGTAAATGGAGATGGAGCTATTACTGGTGATGCTCTGACTAGTCATCCTGATGTAAATATGATTTCATTTACTGGATCAACAAGAGCAGGAGCTTTAATATCTCAAAATGCTGCAAAGGACTTTAAGCGTGTAAGCTTAGAACTGGGTGGAAAAGGGGCCAACATAATATTTAAAGATGCAGATCCAGAGGCCATTGAAAGAGGTGCTTTGAGATGTTTTAGAAATTCTGGTCAATCATGTAACGCTCCAACTAGAATGTTGGTGGAAAAATCTATGTATGATGAGGCTGTTCAAAGATTAAAAAAATATGCTGATGATTTTAAGGTTGATGATCCAAATAAAGAAGGAGAGCACATAGGACCGGTCATTTCTGAAACTCAATTCAACAAAATTCAGGGACTAATTCAAAAAGGGATTGATGAAGGTGCCAAACTAGTTTCAGGAGGTCCAGGAAAACCTGATGGTTTAAAAGATGGTTACTATGTAAAACCAACAGTATTTGCAGACGTTAACAATAGTATGAATATTGCTAGAACAGAAATTTTCGGCCCTGTTTTATCAGTTATACCTTTTGAAACTGAGGAAGAAGCAATAGAAATAGCAAATGATACTGATTATGGTTTAACAAATTATATACAAACTCAGGATGGGAAAAAGGTTCAAAGAGTAGCAAGAAAATTAAGGTCAGGAATGGTTGATGTTAATGGTGCAGGAATTGCTGTTGATGCACCATTTGGTGGTTATAAACATTCTGGAATTGGAAGAGAAGCAGGGAAAGAAGGATTAATAGAATTTCTAGAAGTTAAATCAGTTGGCGGTTGGAGTTAATAATTTTAAAATTAATTTAACGAGACTAAAATTCATTTTGGGTTTTTTATTTTTACGAACATAATGGGTTTTTTGTTTTTATGAACATAATGGGTTTAATATATGTTCTAAATCAACACTTATAAATACTTATAAATTTTTTCATTTTATTAATTAACTAAAAACTTATTGTTCTTCAAAACAAAGGAGGGAGATATGTCAAGATCTTCTAAATTATATAATAAAGATTTAGCTCCTACCCCAAGTAGCGACAAAAAATGGGGATGGTTTGAAATCTTTAACGTTTGGGCTAACGATGTTCAAAGTTTATTTGGATATACTTTGGCTGCATCACTATTCTTAGCCTCAGGCTTAAATGGTTGGGCAGTTATGCTTGCGTTAGTTCTTGCAGGATTTTTTATAATGTGGCTCGTTAACCTTTCAGGAAAACCAAGTGTTAAACATGGTATTCCATACCCCGTATTTGCTCGAGTAAGTATGGGTGTATTTGGGGCAAACTTCCCGGCTATGGCCAGAGGTATTGTTGCAATGTTTTGGTACGGTGCTCAAACTTATGCAGCCTCAACTGCAGTTGCATTATTGATTACAGGTTTAACTGGAATAGAAGGTGAGCCAATGCTTCTTGGAATGTCAGGAGTAATGTGGATTTCATTTATATTTGTTTCAGTTTTCCAAGTTTATCTGTTCTGGCAAGGGATAGATTTAGTTAGAAAGTTTTTAAACTTTGCTGGTCCAGCAGTTTATGTTGTGATGGTCGTTTTAATGATTGCAATATGGGCAAAAGCTGGAGGAGGCTTACTAACAGAGGTTGGAAATATATTTTCTGGTGGTGAAAGATCAGGTGGTTTTGAAGGATTAGGTTCATTTGGTGCATTCCTAGCAGTATTTTCAATTATGGTTGGATACTTTGCGGCAGTTGTGATTAACTTCGGTGACTTCGCAAGATTTGTTAAAAATGAAGACGAAATGAAAAAAGGAAATTTATGGGGCCTTGTAGGTAACGTTGTTTTCTTCTCATTCATTACATTAATGATTACTGGTGGAACGATTGCTATATTTGGTGAATATATTGCTTCACCAACTGATATGGTTGCAAAAGTAGACAATTTACTACTTACAATCATCGCAGCGTTTGCATTCTTTGCGGCAACTGTTGGTATAAACATGGTTGCCAATTTTGTACCACCTGCGTATGACTTAGCTAATTTAATACCAAGCAAAATTAATTTTAGAGTTGGTGGATTAATTACGGCGATATTTGGTTTTATAATTGGTGGTCTATGGGTATCAACGATTACTAAGATGGGATTATTCCCGTTTGTAAATACATTGGGTGCAATATTAGCTCCAGTGTTTGGTATAATGATTACTGACTACTACATCATTAAAAAGCAAAAAATTGATGTAGATGATCTTTTCTCGGACAGTACGAGTGGAAAGTATCACTACAACAATGGTTTCAATGGTAAGGGAATGTTAGCTTGGGTGCTTTCAGGATACATTGCTGTTGGAACAGTTTGGCCAAATATTTTAGTATTTGGTTTAGATGACTTCTTTGCTAACCTTGGTGGTGGAGGAGGATATGCTTGGATGATTGGTGCTGCTTTAGGTGCTATCATTCACCTAGCTATATCTAGTAGAAGTAAGTAAATAAAACTCTCTCAAAGGTTAAATATCCTGTCACGTTTAATACGTGGCAGGATTTTTTTTAATTAATTGATTTATTTTTAATACCTTCAAGAAAAGTTAAACACCTTTTGATCTCATTTAGTTCAATAAATTCATCAATCTTATGAGCCTGTTCAATTGATCCTGGTCCACAAACAACAGTGCTTATTCCTATTTCCTGGAAAAGACCAGCCTCAGTTCCAAAAGAAACAACTTCTCTTGAATTGTCTCCTGTAATACTAGACACAAACTCACATGCTTCAGAATCTTTTATTCTGTTAAATCCGATAACTTCCCCGATAGTTTCTTTACGAATGTTTGAATTAGGAAAAACCTTTTTCATTTGTGGTAAAAGTTCTTCACTAACATATTTATCTATTTGATCTGTAACAAATATTCCATCTTCTTTTATAACTGGCCTTGTTTCCCACTCTACTTTACATTTATCAGCTATTACATTGTGAGCTATACCTCCAAAAATTCCACCTACTGAAAGGGTAGAATGAGGTGGATCAAAAATACAATCTTTAGGAGCCCTCTTTATCAATTCTTTTCTTAATTCTAAAAGTTTATTTATATATCTTGTTGCATATTCTATAGCATTAACACCTTTGTGAGGTTGTGAGCTATGTCCAGCCAGGCCTTCGAAATGAATTGTATACTCATTCATTCCTTTATGTGCATCTATAATTTTCATTTTTGTTGGTTCCCCAATTATACAAATACCATCTTTAATATTTCTCTTTTTTAATTCTTTAATTAAAAGTGGAGCTCCTATACAAGCTGTCTCCTCATCAAATGTAAATGAAAAGTGTACATCTCGATCTAAATTAGTTTTAGATAATGTTGGAACAAATGCAAGAACACACGCTATAAAACCTTTCATATCACATGAACCTCTTCCAAAAAGCTTATCACCTTTTACTGTTGCTATAAATGGATCTGTAGACCATCCTTTTGAAACTGGAACAACATCTGTATGTCCTGAAAGGATTATAGGTTTTTTCGTATTAGGATTTTTGGCCTTAATAGTCCCAAAGAGGTTTACTCTTTCTTTATTGTCATCAAATACACGAAAGGTCGACACACCATTTTTTTTTAATATTTCATCACAATAATTAATCAAAGGACCATTATCTTTTCCAGATATTGTTTTAAAACTTATAAGATCAGTCAAAATCTTGATTGATTTTTCATATAAATTGCTGTCTAAACTCATAAACTTAATTATATATTATTATTATGAAAGAACAAATAACCTACGACATTTTTGATAAAGCAGATATTAGATTAGGAACAGTTTTAAGCGTAAAACAAAACGAAAAAGCTAGAAAACCATCCTTAGTAGTCGAAGTTGACTTTGGTGAAGAAATAGGAATAAGACAGTCTTCAGCACAAATAACACATTATTACAATGCAGAGAATTTAGTTGGAAAACAAGTTATTGGAGTTTGTAATTTTCCGGAAAAAAATATTGCTGGAGTTAAGTCTCAAGTTTTGATTTTAGGTTCAATTGACAAAGAAGGAAAAGTTACATTAGTCCATCCATCCCATAAAGCGGAAAATGGATTGCCAATAGCATAAAACATGCATCCAGAAATATTTTCAATTGCTTTATTCTGGTTTGTCACAGCTTATACTCCTGGTCCTAATAATGTTGTAGCTTCTTACTCAGGCTTCAACTTTGGAATAATAAAAACGATACCACATATTCTTGGTGTTACACTTGGATTTACATCTTTGGTTCTGTTTTTAACAATAGGATTAATTAATGTATTTAAATTATTCCCAGTTATTCAAATTTTAATGAAATACCTTGGAACATTATTCTTAATTTATTTAGCTTATAAAATCGCAACATCAACTACATCAGATGATACGAAAAAAGAAAATCCAGTAAAGTTTATCGAAACATTTTTCTTTCAATATTTGAATCCTAAGGGTGTGACTGTAGCTATAATTGTTGTATCAACTTACGTTGAGCTTGGCGAGAATTATATAAATTATGCGACTCAAGTTGTTTTGTTGGCTCTCTTATTTTCTTCAACTAGTATAACATTGTGGACATTTATTGGTAAATTTTTAAGAAAATTTGCGACAAATGAGAAATTTATTAAATACTTCAATTATGCTATGTCCTGCCTTCTTCTTTTGAGCATAATTACATTTTATATATAAGATATGAAACCTGGAAAAAAAAACTCTTACAATTGTTTAAAATCACTAGATGTTAATGGGAAGGTTTATAAGTATTTTTCATTAAAGATTGCAGAAAAAAATGGATTAGATGGTATATCCAAACTTCCTAAATCATTATTAGTATTATTAGAAAATTTATTGAGATTCGAAGATGGTGAAACAGTTACTATAAATCAAATTGATGCAATTAAAAATTGGTTAAAGTCGAAAAAATCCAATACTGAAATTGCTTTTAGACCTACAAGAGTATTGCTACAAGATTATACAGGCATACCTGCCGTGGCAGATCTTGCAGCAATGAGAGAAGCTGTAAAGGAAAAAAATAAAGATCCAAAAAAAATAAATCCTTTATCTCCTGTAGATTTAGTTATCGATCACTCAGTTCAAGTTGATGATTTCGCTAACACATCCTCTTTAAAAAAAAATGTTGATATTGAATTTAATAGAAATGGAGAGAGATATTCTTTTTTAAAATGGGGACAACAAGCATTTGATAATTTTAGAATTGTTCCCCCAGGAACTGGTATTTGCCATCAAGTAAACTTAGAATATCTATCAAAAGTTGTTTGGAGTGCAAAATCAGAAAATGAAGAATATATCTTTCCCGATACTCTTGTTGGTACAGATAGCCATACAACTATGGTTAATGGTTTGTCAGTCTTGGGCTGGGGAGTAGGAGGTATAGAAGCAGAAGCAGGGATGCTGGGGCAACCAATTTCAATGTTAATACCAGAGGTTATAGGATTTGAATTAACTAATAAACTTCCCGAAGGAACTACCGCAACTGATTTAGTTTTAACGGTGGTAAAAATTTTAAGAGACAAGGGAGTTGTTGGCAAATTTGTAGAATTTTATGGTTCAGGATTAAAAAATTTAAGTTTAGCTGACAGAGCAACAATTGCAAATATGGCACCAGAGTATGGAGCTACGTGTGGTTTTTTTCCTATAGACGATGAAACAATAAAGTATTTAAAGTTTTCAGGAAGAGATGATCAAACAATTAAAATAGTAGAAAAGTACGCTAAAGATCAAGGATTATGGGCTAGCGAAAATATTGAATTTACCGATATTGTAAAATTAGACATGTCATCTGTTGTTACAACTATTTCTGGACCTAAAAGACCTCAAGATAAAGTACCACTTACTCAAGCAAAAAATTCATTTGAAAAAAGCTTTAAAGAAATAACTAAAAGAGAAAATATAAATAATTCCAAAGTTTCCGGTGAAGATTTTGAATTACAAGATGGTTCAATAGTAATAGCTGCAATAACATCATGTACAAATACATCTAATCCAAATGTTCTTATTGGAGCAGGGCTCCTTGCAAAAAAAGCTATCGAAAAAGGTTTAAAAACTAAACCATGGGTTAAAACTTCCTTAGCTCCAGGATCTCAAGTAGTAACAGATTACTTAAATAAGGCTGGTCTAAATAAATACTTAGATGAATTAGGTTTTAATTTAGTAGGATATGGATGTACTACATGTATTGGTAATTCAGGCCCGTTACCAGAAAATATTTCTAACTCAATAAAAGATAAAGAAATATATGCTGTATCTATTTTATCAGGTAATAGAAATTTTGAAGGAAGAATATCTCCTTTAGTGAAAGCCAATTATTTAGCCTCACCTCCATTAGTAGTAGCATACTCTTTAGCTGGATCTATGCTAGTAGATTTATACAATGATCCTTTAGGAAAAGATGAAAATGGTAAAGAGGTTTATCTAAAGGATATTTGGCCAAGTAATAAAGAAATTGAAGAAGTTTTATTAAAATCTTTAAATCCTGAAATGTTTAGAGAGAGATATTCAAATGTTTCAAAAGGACCACAGCAATGGCAACAAATTAAAACAAAGAAAAGTAGTATTTATGATTGGGATGATAATTCAACCTATGTGAAAAAACCGCCATTTTTTGAAAATCTTTCTACTGAACCAGAGGGATTTAAATCTATTAATGATGCAAGACCATTATTAATTTTAGGTGATAGCGTAACAACCGATCATATATCTCCAGCTGGCAGTATACAAAAAGAAAGTCCTACAGGAGAATATTTTATGAAACATCAAATTCTACCCAAAGATTATAATTCATATGGTTCGAGAAGAGGAAATCATGAGGTTATGATGCGAGGAACATTTGCAAATATAAGAATAAGAAATGAAATTGCACCAGGCACAGAAGGTGGTTTAACTAAATTATATCCAGAAAATAAGGTTATGGCTATATATGATGCGGTTGTTGAATATAAAAAAAGGGGGACAGATTTAGTAGTTATTGGTGGCAAAGAATATGGTACTGGCTCTTCAAGAGATTGGGCAGCTAAAGGTACCAAACTGTTAGGGATCAAGGCTGTTATAGCTGAAAGTTTCGAAAGGATTCACAGATCTAATTTGATTGGAATGGGAGTATTGCCATTACAGTTTATAAATGGAGCAAATAGAAAAAGTCTTGATTTGAATGGATCGGAATTATTTACGGTAAAAAAATTAGAAAATGGCATTAAACCAGCTGAAGATCTAGAATTAGAGATTAAATATAATAATGGTGATATAAAAAAAATTAAAGTTTTAGCAAGAATAGACACTATGAACGAGTTGGAGTATTATAGACATGGTGGAATTTTGCAATACGTTTTAAGAAACATGATTTAAATGACTGAAGAAAATCAAATAGTACCAAATGATACACAAAATAATAATTTAAAAAGTTTCATTTTTAATAATAAAAAATCTGTAATTTCATTCTTTATAATTATTTTTTTGTCTTTGTTTAGTTACTTTTTTTATTCTGATTACAAGAAAAATATAAAATCACAAATCTCAGAAAAATATAATCTAGCTATAAATAACTACGACAAAAGCAATCCACAATCATCTATAGAAAAGATGAATAATATAATTAACAAGAAAGACTCAACTTACTCTCCATTGGCATTGTATTTTCTATTAGATAATAATCTTCTGACTGATAAAAATAAAATTAATAAATATTTTGATATATTAATTTATGAAGTTGATTTAGACGATGAAATAAAAAACTTAATAATTTATAAAAAAGGTTTATTTAACTCAGATACTGCGAGCGAAGAAGAACTTTTAGAGATATTTAAACCATTGATAAATAATGAAAACTTGTGGAAATCCCATGCTTTATATGTAATGGCAGAATACTTTTTTTCCAAAAATGAAAAACAAAAATCTAAAGAATTTTTTGAAAAAATCTTAGAGATGAATAATCCCAATCCTCAAATAAGATTAGAGACTCAAAAAAGGCTACAAAGAGATTTTAGTGTATAAATATTTTATTTCAATATTAGCATTTATACTATTGAGTCACTGCTCTTTAGATAACAAAACAGGATTTTGGACTAAAAGTAAAATAGAACAAGATAGAAGTCAGGATCCTGAGGAAATATTTAAAAGCAAAAGAATTCTAAACAAAGAATTTAATTCAAATTTAAAAATAAAAATTGATACTTCATATAATAAAAAATCATTTATAAATAATTTAACAAATAATACAGGATATCTTAATTTTGAAAGTGATTTTAAAGAAATTTCAAAATTTAAATTTAAAAAAATTAAAAATTTTGATCAAATTTACCCAGATCTATTACTAAGCGATGATAATTCATTAACTTTTTTTGATGATAAGGGTAAAATAATTAAATTTAGCAGAGATTCAGAAATTATTTGGGCAAAAAATCATTATACAAAAAGGGAGATAAAACAAAAACCTTCAATATATTTCGCAACAAACAATAAAATTTTAGTTGCAGCCGACACAATTACAAATTTATATGGAATAGATTTTTCTAATGGGAATCTGATTTGGAAAAAAAAAAATACTACTGCTTTTAATTCTGAAATTAAAATTTATGATAATAAAATATTTTTGATTGATTATGAAAATATAATTAGATGCATTTCTTTGCAAAATGGTAAGGAAATTTGGCAATTTGGTACAGAAAAATCTTTTATTAAATCTCAGAGGAAATTATCTTTAATTATACAAAATGGATTAGTTATATTCATTGATACTTTAGGAGACATAAACGCTTTAGATATAAATAGCGGTAATTTAATTTGGCAATCACAAACAGTCAGTGAAGATATATTTGAAAATACATTTTTATTAAAAAATTCAAAATTAGTATCTGATAATGAAACTATATTTATATCAAATAATCAAAATAAATTTTTTGCTATCGATGTTAGAAATGGCATAATTAAATGGGAACAAACTATTAATTCTTATACTGATCCCTTAATTATTGGGGACCTTCTCTTAACAGTTTCAGAGGAAGGTTATTTCTTTGTATTAAATAAAACAAATGGAAATATTTTGAGATCTACAAATCTATTAAATTTTAAAAAAAATAAAAATATTTATCCAACTGGGTTTATTGCTGCCAAAAATTATATATATGTAAGTTTAAGTAATGGTAGATTATTAAAAGCAAACATTGAAGATGGAAAGGTAAAGAAAATTATAAAAATTAATGGTGAAAAAATTTCCAGACCTTATGTTCTTGGTAAACAGATGTATATTTTAAAAAATAATGCAATCATTAAAATTGAATAATGATACTTAAATTTTTAGAGCTTATTGGAAGAAAAAAAGTAGTTTTGGATAGAGGTCCTTCTCATCCTAGATTTGACGAGGCTAAACCTTGGATGAATAGATATTATGTTTTGTTTAGAAATAGGCCAAAGTGGTTTCCCTTTAATATTTTAATTCACGAAATGCTAGATGATGATCATGGTGATGGTGTGCACAACCATTTATGTCCTTTTATGACAATAATATTGAGAGGTGGTTATTATGAAACTCTAAAAGATGGAAAACATTGGAGACCACCTGGATATATAGGGTTTAGGTCGGCAAATACATTTCATAGAGTCGATTTAAAACCAGGCACTAGACCAATGACAATATTTTTTCCTGGACCTTTTGGATTAAGAAACGGGCCAAGATCAGAATATGGTATAGATTTTAAAACTAAAATAAAATAATTTTTACCTATATGGATTATAAGCCCATTGCAGAATTGCCTGTCTCTGCCTTTTTCTGCAATCTAAATTTCCTTTTTCACAATTTTTTTCAATTGCAGTGACATGCCTTCTAAAATTTTTCCATCTTTTTATTTGAGTTACGTCAACATTAGGCAAACGTCTTCCCATTGTAAATCTACAGTACCATTGAAACCAACCTAGTGGATCCTCTTTAAATATCCATCCTTTTTCTATCCAATGTTCTCTTGAAAGTCCTGCTCTTATTTTAAATCTATTTAAACTTACATCAAAATTTTTACTTAATTTAACATTCGTAAACCATTTTTTTGGATATTCTTTAACATTATTTCCAAAATATGATCCACCAAAAACCCCCATTTCTAGCATTCTTTTTGGAGTTAATTCCGGTTTAAATATTTTATATATATCCTCTTCTTCTAATTTTTTCATAAATTTAAATTAATTTTTCAATACCTTCATTAAATAATTTTTTGTAAAGATTTTCATCTGCATCTCCTTCACAACCTATTAAAAGAACATTTGATTTTTCGTTTAACTCTAATTTATCTTTAATATTTTTATTCTCAGTGGCTGCTATTAAACTAATTATACCAGGAGTTGCGCACTCTCCTCCAATAATTGGTTCATCACTAAAATATTTTTCTTTAAGCATAGCAATTGTTTCAGCTATATTTTCATCTGTTATACTTATACAATTATTTACTGCATGCTTTAATATTCTCCAAGGAACTACTGAAACTTCTCCACATGACATTCCGCCCAAAATACTTTCTTTTTTGATATCTATTTTTTGCATTTCACCTGCTTCTATACTTTGTAAAACACAATCAGCTGTTTCAGGCTCAACAACAATAATTTTTGGTATCCTTTCAAAATATTTAGCAATACCTGCAATTGCACCTGAAGCCATTCCACCTACACCTGCCTGTAAAAAAACATGGGTTATATATTGGTCTGTTTGATTTGAAATTTCTTTTATCATAACAGAATATCCAGCCATCGTTAATTTTGGAACTTCTTCATAACCTTCCCATGCAACATCTTGTATTATTTCCCAACCATTCATTTTTGATTGTTTAATACATTCTTTTAAAGATGCTTCATAATTACCTTTTACCCTTATAACGTCAGCACCAAGATTTCTCATTACATCAGCTCGTGCTTCGCTTACATACTCACTAATAAATATTTTACAATTTAAACCAAGTCTCTGTGCTCCCCAAGATACTGATCTACCATGGTTACCTGCTGTAGCAGTTGCAACAGTGATAGATTTATTTCCTTTTGTAATTTTTTGGACAGCATACGCACCCCCTAAAGCTTTAAACGATTTTAGATGGAATCTTTTTGACTCATCCTTGTAAAAAATATTATTTAAAATGAACTTTTTTGAAAGTTTATTTAATTTTACTAACGGTGTTGGATTATAATTTTTCCAACCAGATATTGAATCATGGGCATCAATTACATTATCTTCTCCACATACATCAAGAATTTTATCCCTATTAAAATCGTAATTTTTATTATTTATAAATTTAGAAAATTTCCAACCGAATACTTCAGTATTACTCATTAGTTATTAGCAGTCTAGACTATTGTTTCTTTCCCAAGATGTTATCGGGGACCTTTTGTCGAATCTTTCTTCATTATCAAAAGACTCAATCTCTTGTTTTTTAAGTTTTACATAGCTTGAAATTACTTTTTCTCCAAAAGCCTCACGTAATATTTTGTTATTCTCTAGATTTTCTAAAGACTCCTCAAGTTCATTTGGAAGCCTTTCTAAGTTTGGATAATTTTTATGATCTGTATACATATTACAAAACAATGGTTCTCCTGGATCAGTTTTATTATTTATGCCATCTAGACCTGCAGCCATAACTCCTGCTTGTAGTAAATATGGATTTGATGATCCATCCATCAATCTAAGCTCAAATCTTCCTGGATCTGGGACTCTAATCATATGAGTTCTATTGTTTCCAGTATAAGAAATACTGCTTGGAGACCAGCTTGCACCTGATTTTGTTGGTGGTGCATTTATCCTTCTGTAACTATTAATTGTTGGATTAAAGAATGCTGCTAGAGAAGTGGCATTTTTAATTATTCCACCTAAAAAATTATAAGCTAACTTACTTAAACCTAACCTATCTCCTTTTTCTAAAAATTTATTTGATTTCCCATCCCATAAAGAAATGTGAGCATGACAACCGTTTCCTGTTAAGTTTGTGAATGGTTTAGGCATAAAAGTTGCTCTTAATCCGTGTTTTTCAGCTAAAGATTTAACCATAAATTTAAAAAATGTATGTCTATCGGCTGTTATTAAACTATCTGAATAATCCCAATTCATCTCAAATTGCCCATTAGCATCCTCATGATCATTTTGATATGGGTTCCATCCAAGTTCAATCATACAATCGCAAATTTCTTTAATTAATTCATATCTTCTCATTAACGCAGATTGATCATAGCAAGGTTTTGACTGTATATCTTTTGGATCTGATATTGATTTTCCATCTTCAGACAATAAAAAATATTCACATTCTACACCTGATTTCATTTTTAAATTTCTTTTAGATAATTTTTCTATTTGTCTTTTAAGCATTATTCTTGGAGATGCATCTACGGGTTTTCCATCCATCCATAAATCAGAAGCTAACCATCCCACCTCTCTATTCCAAGGTAAAATAATTAAACTATCTGGATCAGGAATCGCAAACATATCAGTGTCTGCTGGAGTCATATCTAACCAAGTAGCGAAACCAGCAAAACCAGCTCCATTTTTTTGCATTTCACCAATTGCTCTTGCCGGAACAAGTTTAGATCTTAAAACTCCAAATAAATCTACAAAACTAATAAGAAAGTATTTTATTTTTTTTTGTTTTGCAATTCTTGAAAGATTTTTTGACATTTTTAAAAAAAACTTTTTATTAAGTCTTTGTAATATATTAAATTTACCACCACAATTATTATTATTGCAATTATAACACCATACTTGGCTTTAGGCCATGCTAGCCTAGCCATTTTACTTGGTGTTTTATTTTCTTGTTCTTTTTGATTGTTTTCTTCCATCTTTTAAAGAGGGCGCATTTTAATGCGCCCTCAAGACCTATTATTTACCAGTCAGGTGTGTTGCTTTTCCAGTCATCTTTTCCAGGTCTTCTTCTTGCGATATCATTCATTTTGTCAGACTCTTGCATGCTTGAAACAACATGCCAGCCTATCCAAATCACAATACCAACAATAACAAGAATACCCTCGGATCCAACGCCCGGGTAAACTGCCCCTGCAACTTCAGAGGCACTCAGATGATCTATCCAGTTACTTACTGTAGCCATAGTTAACCTCCTTTACCTTGAAGATGATGCGACGGCTTTTTCATCACTACTCGCATCCTCTAATATTTGATAATCTAGACCTGCTAATTCTACTTCTCTTGGGATTCTTAATTTGCCCATACCGTGAAGTACTCTAGCAATTATGTAGCCAGGGAAAAACCCTAGAACGAAGAACATAATTATTGCCCCAATAAACATTCCTAATGGATTTATTGCAGCATAAGTTGATCCATCCCACATAGCTCCAACACTGTAACCAGATGATGGATAACCATTTAGAACAAACCCACAAATAACTAGTCCTACGAAACCAGCATAACCGTGAACAGCAACTGCTCCAACAGCATCATCAATTTTGAACTTACGTTCAACCCAATAATGCAGTTTGTAAGCAACCCACACACCAATCATTGCAATTATCATTGCTTGTATTGGGTGATATAAGTCGTTACCTGCCGAAGCTGTTATTACTCCTGCTAGTCCACTTGAATATGTCCAGAAAGGATCACCTTTAGATATAACATATCCGGCCAACAATCCTCCTGATAGTGACATCAAGAAGTTAAATGTAATACCACTTAAAGTAGTTGGTGTTACATATATGTTTGTTGCAGTCCAGAATGTTACTCCTTCCATTCCATATTCAGGTCCTAAATCATAGATTGGAATATTACACGCTGCATAAAAACCCCAGAAACCAGTATAAATTAAAAATAATCCTACTGTTACTAACCAAGGATTTCTTGGTCCTATATTTCTAGGTTCTCCGCTAGATGAGAATTTTCCTATTCTTGGTCCTAATACACATAGAATTCCAAGAGCAAATCCTCCTGCTATTGCGTGAATTACTCCCGATGCATAAGCATCGTGATAACCTAATATTTTTAACATCCAACCGTCGAAATGCCATCCCCACGCAGCATCTATTGTCCAGAATACCGAACCAATAGCTATTGCCAAGATACCAAATGCAAATGTTGTAATTCTTTCAATTACAGCACCTGAAACGATTGAAGCTGCTGTCCATGAAAATAATAGAAATGCTGCCCAGAACACACCACTTATGTGGTCGTTAAGGTTTATTGCCATTAAATCACTTGTAGCAGTATACCAAGTTGCACTAAATGCGGACTCGTCCGTAATTAATGCTGCACTTTCGTTCATGATAGAAGGTGCTAAACCCGGTCCTGTTGGAAACGCCCAATATATCCACCAACCAAAAAAGAACCATGTTATTGTAACCAATGGTATTAACATTGTATTCTTCATCAATGTATGTTGGTGATGTTTATATCTAGAGGCTCCAACCTCATACATACAGAAACCTACGTGAATTAGGAACATAAGTACTACAGTTACCCAATAGTAGAATTCAGTAAATATGGTCGTCAATGCACTAAGTTGATCAGTCATCGTGCTTTCCTCCCTTTAATTTACAAATTTAAGAATGCTTTCAGAATATTTCAGCACACCTAAACTTTTTATTAAATTTATTTTATTGAAAAACTAATAACAACAGTAAAAAGCTACATTTTAGTTGATAAAGTTGATTATTAATCAACCAATACTAGAACTAAATAATTTTTTGATTTTAAAATTTTCTATATGCTTTTTTTAGATCTACCAAAGGATGATTTGGAGACATTTGAAATTTTACCAACAATTCTCTAGCAATCATGTCTCTGTCTTGCTGATTATTAGGTAATTTAATTTTTTTAGGTATTGTTACCCAACCATTTGCATTTCTATCAAATACTGCTGGCCTGTCCTCTTCATATCCCATATGTACGTCTTCTAACCAGTTGAGATCATCCCAACCCATTGCTTCTATATATTTTTTCAAGAAAGGAGTTAATCTAGCGTAATCAGGCAACAGGTTAACATCGTAACGATAACCAATAGTTTGACCAATCATTTTTTCTCTAGCAGTCTCTTTTTTCTTTCCTAATTGACCTTTTACTTCTTTTTCTTTTTTCTTTGATTTATTTTTTTTCTTTGCCATTTAATTTCCTATATTTTGTGGAAGTCATCAACTCCAACAGTATGATTAGTTCCTGATAATGGAACTTTTGCAAGCGCAGAAGCTTCCATTGTTAAAGCTGCCATATCCTCAGGTTCTAAAGAGTGTATATTTGTTTTACCACAAGCTCTTGCAAGAAGTTGCGCTTCTAAAGTCATTGCATGTAAATAGTTGTATACTCTTAATGCTGCTTCATCTGGATTTAATCTTTTTCTTAATTTTGGATCTTGCGTTGCAACACCAACTGGGCATCTGCCAGTATGACAATGATAACAATGTCCAGCCGGAACACCCATTTCTTTTTCAAAATTTGACTCAGGTATTTCTTTATTACAATTTAAAGCTACCATAGCTCCAGTTCCTATTGCAATTGCATCTGCACCTAAAGCAAGTGCTTTTGCCATATCTGCACCATCTCTAACTCCGCCTGCATAGATCAACGTAACTTTTCCAGTTTTTCCAACATCATCTATTGCTCTTCTTGCTTCTCTTATAGCGGCAATTCCTGGTATACCTGTATTAGCCGCAGCGATATGCGGTCCAGCACCAGTTGATCCTTCCATTCCATCAAGGTAAATCGAGTCAGGATCACACTTAGCTGCCATACGCACATCGTCATATACTTTTGCAGCCCCAAGTTTCAATTGGATTGGTACTTTATTTTTAGTTAATTCTCTTAGCTCTTGAACTTTTAATGCAAGATCATCTGGTCCTAGCCAATCAGGGTGTCTTGCTGGTGATCTTTGGTCAATACCAGCTGGAAGTGATCTCATTTCAGCAACTTGGTCAGTAACTTTCTGACCCATTAAATGTCCTCCCATACCAACTTTTTGACCTTGTCCTATAAATACCTCTATACCATCCGCAAGTTGAGCGTGATGTGGATTAAAACCATATCTAGATTGAATACATTGATAGTACCATTTTTCCGAATATCTTCTCTCATCTGGTATCATTCCGCCTTCACCTGAACATGTGGCACTTCCAGCCATCGTAGCACCTCTTGCTAAAGCAGTTTTTGCCTCATAAGATAATGCACCGAAACTCATTCCAGTAATATAAACTGGTATATCTAATTCAATTGGATTTTCACATCTTGGCCCAATAACAGTTTTTGTTTCACACTTTTCTCTGTAACCTTCAATTACAAATCTTGTTAAAGTTCCAGGTAAAAACACAAGATCATCAAATGTAGGAATTTTTTTCATTAAAGCCATTCCTCTCATTCTATATCTTCCTAGCTGAGCTTTTATATGGATGTCATCAATTACTTCAGGTGTAAAAATTGAATTATAACCCAGTAAACTTTTATTTCTTTTTGAGAACTCACTCTTGCCATTTCCGTTAGAGTGACCGTTTGATTTTCCATTTTTCTTTTTTTTTGCCATTTTATATAGCTCCTTTTTTCTCAGTTGGTTCTAATGCGTCGTAATTCCATAATTTTTTACCAGCTACTACTTTTGTCATTTTAGACATATCAAAATTTTCACCGATCTCTGCTACTTTAAGTTTTCTTTTTAACCAATCCATATCACTTTTTGTCATAGGCGACTCTACGGCATCACTTCCAAATGAACCTATTTTTCCACCTACATAAATAGTCCCATCATACATAGAGTCTCCAAGGTTTATGCCTACGTCACCCAAAATTATTATTCTTCCTCTTTGCATCATGAAACCCGTAAATGCGCCTGCATCTCCACCAATAATTATTGTCCCGCCTTTTTGGTCGATCCCTGTTCTTGCACCAACACTTCCTTTACAAATAAGGTCACCACCTCTTATAGCCGCCCCAAAGCAAGATCCTGCATTTTTTTCAATAACTACTTTTCCTGCCATCATGTTTTCTGCACAAGACCAACCGACTCTGCCATTTATTCTTACAGTAGGTCCATCAATCGAGCCAACACCAAAATATCCTAAGCTACCCTCAAAGATTAAATTTAGTTTATTAAGTATCCCTACGCCTAAGCTGTGTTTTCCTTGTGGATTTTTAATTACTATAGTCCCATAACCTTGACTCATTAAATCATCAATTTTTCTGTTCGCTTCTTTACAATCTAAATTTTTAACATCAAGATCAGTTCTTTTATTAAAATCTACATCATATGTTCCCCAATAGTAGAAATTTTCAGCCTCATCAGGATTAAAGAATTTTTGTTGAGTTTTCCCAGTTAAGACTTCAGTATGAAGTCCCATTGATTGGGCTTTTGTTTTTTTTTCTGAAGTTTTTAAATTCGCCATACCTTTACCTCTCCATCGAATGGATCATAAGTATCTATTTCTTGAGGAAGAATTGATCGTATTGCAATTTCCTCTGATCCCATTGCCACTAAATCATCTGACTCATAAAGAACTAAGGGTTTTGCAGCCATAGTATCTTTAGCCATACCTAAAGAGTCTTTAGTTGCAACAAAATACGTGAACACTCCATCTAAACCAGTTAACGAGTCTTTCATACCTTCTTCTAAAGTTGCACCATTTCTCATTTTTTCAGCAAGATACACTGCGATTAACTCTGAATCACATTCAGACATAAATCTCATGCCTTTATTTTCTAGAACTCTTCTATTATTCCAATAATTAGTTAATTGTCCGTTATGAACCACAGAAACATCGCTAAATGGGTATCCCCAAAAAGGGTGGGCAGATTTAATATCGACACCAGATTCAGTTGCCATTCTTGCATGTCCAATAGCATGTGTGCCTTTAACATCACCCAATCCATATCTTTCTGAAACTGCAGCAGCATCGCCTAAATCTTTAATTAATTCTAAAGATTTTCCTATTGATAAAATTTCCACTCCATTAATACTTTCAATTTTTTTTGAAAACTCCATCAAGTCCTTATCAAATTGCATTTCATATCTATAGGAATATGGAGTCAACTTTTCATCTTTTACTATATTTGCTCCTAATTCTTTTAACATATGATCTACTAGTTTTTTTCTTTCATCGTAAACACTAGCGTCCTCGTTTACTGAAGTACTACCTTCGCCAACATTTTCTCCTACTTTAAATCTCATAATGAAATTCTTACCATCATTTTCTGCATATAAAGCATAACCAGTTGAGTCCGGCCCTCTATGCTTCAATGCTTGAAGCATTTGTTGCAATTCGCTTCCAACGTTTGAAGACTTACCTCTGTGAATTAATCCAGCTATTCCGCACATATATTTCCCCTTTTATATTTTTAAGGTAAACAGTCAAGATAAGTATCTAGATCCCATTGTGTTGTTGCACCAAGGAATCTTTCCCACTCATCATTTTTATACCAATGAAACACTTTATACATTTCATCTGGCATAGCTGATTTTATAACCTCATCCTCTGACAGTCTTTCCAAAGCCTCTCCTAAACTTAGTGGGAGTTTCTTAACATCTTTTCCAGCTTTCTGAGCTTCATAAATATTTCGAGACTCAGGTTTTGCAGGAACCATTTTTTTAGTAATTCCCTCATCACAAGCTTTAAGTAATGCCGCACCTAACAAATAAGGATTATGCATTGAGTCAACTGATCTATATTCAAAACGACCTGGTGCAGATACTCTTAATCCACAAGTTCTATTTTGATATCCCCAGTCAGCATAAACAGGTGCCCAGAAACCTTGATCCCATAATCTTCTGTATGAGTTCACCGTTGAAGATCCTAATGCTGTTAATGCAGGCAAATGTTTCATGATACCAGCAATTGATTGTAAACCAATTTTTCCTGGTAGCTGCATATCTTTCGTATCTGGCATAAATGTATTTGTCCCACCTGAGACATAGCTAAAGACTTCTTCTACCCCTGGTAAATTTTTGTTACCCAATTTATTTACTGAAATTTTTCCACCTTTCCATAAAGACATATTCGTATGACATCCACTCGCAGAAACTCCCATAAAAGGCTTTGTCATGAAACAAGCTATTAAGTTATGCTCTCTAGCAACTTGCGCACATATCTGTCTGTAAGTTGATAGTCTATCAGCGTTTCTTAAAACGTTATCGTATGTCCAGTTCAATTCTAGTTGTCCAGGAGCATCCTCATGGTCACCTTGAATCATATCGAGCCCCATTGCTTTTGCGTATTCAATTACTTTCATAAATACTGGTCTTAATGATTCAAATTGATCAATGTGATAACAGAATGGTTTAGAAAAACCTTTTCCAGTAGGAGTTCCGTCTGGATTTCTAGTTAACCACATCATTTCAGGTTCAGTACCAACTCTTAGTTCTAAACCATGTTTCTTTTGGAATTCATCCATGAAAATTCTTAAATTTCCTCTGCAATCAGATGTTAAATGACCGCCAGGATTATTTCTCTCTTCTCTGTTTCTAAAACAAGTTACAAAAACTCTTCCAACTCTTTTATCCCATGGTAATTGACAAAAAGTTTCTGGATCTGGAATTCCCACAAGCTCCATAGCTTCAGGTCCGTATCCAATATAATTATTATGACGATCTAAAAATAAGTTTGCTGTTGCACCATAAACTAATTGAAATCCTTTTTCTGCAGTTCTTTCCCAGTGATCTGCTGGAATTCCTTTTCCAACAACTCTTCCTGTCACAGAAATAAATTGATAATAAATATAAGTTATTCCTAATTCGTTAATTTTTTCTCTTACTTTCTTTACAAGTTTGTCTCTACCTGGACGGTTAACATGTTTTTCTAGATCGGTCATTTTCCCCCTTAACTTTTTTAGATACAAAAAGTTAGCTGAAAAAAATTTATCTGTCTACGAGATAAACCTAGCTCCACGGGAACGGACTGTTCGAAGTAGGGTGTAATTCACCTTTCGCGTATCGATTGAATCGAAAAGGCTTCAACAAATCACTTTCAGTACCTAAAATCTCTTGCGCAACTAAATGCCCAACACCAATCATTTTATAACCATGGTTAGCATCTGCAATCATATAAACGTTTTCACAAAATCTATCAAAAATTGGAAAGGAGTCTGGTGTTAAACAACCCAAGCCTCCAGATGGTCCTTTTCTATATAAATTAGATTTTCCTTCAAATCTTTTTTGGCAGTGAGCTAAAGCCGAAGACCACATTACAGAAAATTGATCTGTAGTTTGAAATTCTGGAGAATCTATTCCGTAAGGATCAACGTTTACTTGATCAAAATGTTTTTTAACAATGTAAGGAGAAGTTCCCCCTTGAACACCTAATCCTTCAATATCTGGTTTGTAATAAATCCCCCATAATTTGTCTGTAATAAGTTTTCCATCAACATCTGAATAAAGTGGAGCATCAGTGTCGACGTGAATTACTGGAGGCTGTTTACCGTCATTAGTTTTTAAATAATCAGCAGGAACTCCCAATACACCTTCTTGTAAAAACCAATAAGTCCACATGTCTGTTGTATGTAATTTTCCATCTTTACCTTTAACATCTACAGTTTTAGGTAAATCTAACATGTTCCAAAAATCTCTTGCCCAAGGACCTGCACCAATAACTACTTGATCACAATCAATTGTACCTTGATCAGTTACAACACCTGTAACTGCATTACTATTACTTCCTCTTTTAAAGCCTGTTACTTTAACACCTTTGTGTACATTTACTCCGCCATTGTTTGCTTTCTTTTCTAAAGCTTTGATAGAATCTTTATTAAATGCATATCCACCTTTTTTTTCGTGAAGTACTGATGTAATATTTTTTGCTTGCCAGTCATCAAAAATACCCTGCATGTATTTCATACAATCTTTTTCACCCTCTATGAAAACTGAGTCGTAACCAATATCTTGTTGTTGCTTATAAATGCTTGCAACATCACCATGCATAACTTCTGGTGAAATTTGCATGTATCCCACTGGATTATATCTAAAATTTTCTTTATCACTTTCCCAAACTTCAACCGAATGAGCCATTAATTGTCTCATCGCTGGTTGGAAATAATTGTTTCTAACAACACCACACGCTATTCCACTTGCACCCGCAGCTGTATCTTTTTTCTCTAAAACAACAATATCATTAGGATTTTTATATTTTTCTGAAAGTTTCCAAGCAGTACTTAATCCGTGAATTCCTCCACCGATTATAACTACTTTTGCTTTTGTCGGTAATGACATATTGAAACATTATTATTTGTGTTAAGAAAGAATATATTATTTTTTATATATAATTTATATAAGTGTTAATACTCAACTAATGATTGTTGTTTTAAAAGCTTAAGTTATTAAGGGTCTTAAGGTAGTCATTAAACTCATTTATAAACCCAGGGGTAGGAATTACGTACTTTTTTCTATTATCTTTGCCCTTCTTTTCTAAAAGAAAGAAGTTTTTATCACAAGCTTCTTTTATCATTAGTGCGGATTTTGGACGTGATGTCTTAAAAAGTTTTGTCTTTAACTCTTCAACAGACAGGCTTTGATCATATTTATAAGCATGCATAACAATTAACATCATGTGATAATGAGAAGGCGACTTCCTAAAAAAATAATTGCTTGATGTATGAGATAGCCTCATTTGATCTTCCCAAAATTCCAACAAATCTTTCTTAAATTTAGGCATTTATTTAAGATCTTACTTTAGTTTTGTCAGGATCGTAGAAAGGAAATCTAACAACTTTTGCTGATATTCTTTTTTGATGTCCATCAATTTTACCTACTTCAACTTCAGTTCCTATTTCAGCATATTGAGGATCAATTCTACATAGAGCAATATTTTTATTTAAGATTGTCGAAAAACATGCGCTTGTAACTATTCCAATTTGTGCTCTTCCCACATGAACACAATCTCCATGTGCAGCGGGCTCTTTTGCGATAAGCTCAAGGCCGACTAATTTTTTTTGTGGGTTGGTTTTTCTTTCTACTAAAACTTTTTTCCCAATAAAATCGTCTTCTTTTGTTTTTAATGGAACGGCAAATCCTATACCGGCTTCAAAAGGGTCTTGCTGGCCGTCAAATTCATTTCCAAATAAAATTAAGCCTGCTTCTATTCTAAGCTTGTCTAACGCAGCAAATCCAGCAGGTATCAATCCATCATCTTTTCCTGCATCCATTAATTTGTCCCATACTTTTGGTGCATCTTTAGGGTGACACCATACTTCATAACCTAATTCTCCAGTATAACCAGTTCTCGATATAACAAGAGGTATTCCATTTAAATCATCCATTCTGCATATAGTAAATCTAAACCATTGTAGTTCATCTATAGTTGGCTGTGTTGGTGGAGTAAATATAATTTTATTTAATATTTTTCTGCTTTTAGGACCTTGAATTGAAACATTGCTTATTTGATCTGTGGAATTTTTAACTATTACTTTATAGTTTTTTTTCATTGCAACCTCTTTAAGCCATTCTCCACCATACTCATCGCCACAAATCCATCTGTATCCAGTATCACTGAGTTTTAATAAAGTTCCATCATCAAACATCATTCCATTTTCATAACACATTGCAGAGTAAACAACTTGTCCTATAGAAAGTTTTTTTATATTCCTTGTTAGAGTGTGGTTCATTAGCTCCTCAGCATCAGGACCTAAAATTTCAAATTTTCTTAATGCCGAGAGATCAATTAAAACTGCTTTTTCCCTACAAGCATTATATTCATTTACCAGTCCACTTTTTGTATAGTCGTTTGGTAACCAGAAACCTCTAGCATCTACAAAGTTTCTAGTTAGTTTTGATGTTCTGTCATAGAAGCCAGAATGTTTGGTAAGTTTTTTTTCTGAATCTGTTTTCATTCTAAATGCAAAAGATTTTTTAAATTCTTTTTTTCCGTCATAAGTTCTAACAAAAATATCTGTAGGATTCCATGAATTACATGCATCAATATCACTTGGACATGCTGAAGTACCAACAGTTATATCTTTCAAAGCTTTAAATAAAACATAATCTCCAGGTCTTGCAAAAGATTCATCAGATAGCACCGAGTTTAATCCGCCTGCTGAAGTATTAAAAAATAAGTTTATTGCATGCCAACCTTTTTTTCTTTGAACTCCGTATTGCTCCATTGCATTACTTAAATTATCTGAGCAATTTGCATGTCCAAAATAACCCGCATCTTCATAATATTTTGAGGTACATGCTAGATTAAAAGTGTCATGTCTTCCAACAGTGTCTCTTATTACTTCAACTAACGGCTGGTGATCGGTATCATAAAATTTCGAAAATAAACCTGGTCCTGGAAAAGTATGACCCATAAAAGTCCTTGTAGTTTGCCAGTCCAATCCTTTTTCTATTTTTTTATCTAATTTTTGAGTATCAAATGCTACAAAGTCAGAGCATTGTCTCCCAGTTGGTGTAATAACTTGAATATAGTCTCCTTCTTTTACTTCATATGAAATTGCTGTAGTTCTATCAATATTCTGTTCATGCTTTGGGTCGTATACAGGATCTGGAATTACAGATAATTCTTTATCATTTATTACATTTGCTCTTTTAATAAATATTGTTAAATCTGTTACAGGATTTTGTTCGTGTACCAACATATCTTCTCCTGGAGCGGCAAAAATAACGTAACACTTGTCTTTTGATTTAAAATTTATTTTATCGCCTGAAATTGAGTCCTTACTAAAAATTAATGAAGATTTTGACTTAGTAATATCTAAATTTCTTTTTTTAAGTTGATGGTTTGCAATTAAAGAACTTTCATCTTTGCTAGTTAAGATTTTTTTTATTTCTGAATTTTTTGAATTTTCTTTAAGATTTAATATTCCAAGATCAGATTTTCCATGTTTATCAAATACAACAATTTCACAAACTTGATTTCCTTCATCATTAATAATTTCAATTTCATCATCAGGAAAAATTTGTAAGCCGGTTAGTCCTCCACCATTAATTACATGACGCTCAACTCCAGGTGGTAATACATTTAAACCCGGTTCTTTAATATCGTAACTTGTTTTCATTAAACGCTTATATTTAAATAATAATATAAAACTATTTATAATTTTTATATATAAAAATATTGATTGATCTTTTTATTAATAACCCCTTTAATTAAATTACTTAATATTAAGGAAAGGGGAAAAATGAGAAAAATAATATCATTTTTATCTGCAGTAATAATTTCAGCCGTTTCTTTTGCTGGAATTGCTAACTCGGCAGATAGTAAAAAGCCCATCGTTATCCCAACTCATAACTGGTCAAGTCAAATTGTAATGGCTTACGTTATTGGTGGAATTATGGAAAGCATGGGTAACAACGTAAAATACGTAAATGCTGACTCACAAGCAGTATACGAGTCAATTAGAATTGGTGACGTAACTATATCTCACGAGGTATGGGAATCTGCTTTTGGTAAATCATTCACAACAGCTCTTGATAAAGGTGGATTACTTGACTGGGGAGACCATGAGGCAAGAACACTAGAGGATATGGGATATCCTAATTGGGTTGCTGAAAAAGGATTATGCCCAGGTCTACCAGACTGGACTGCTTTAAAAAATCCTGACTGTGCAAAAAACTTTACAACACCTGACTCTCCAGATGGAAAAGGAAGAATGTTGGAAGGTCCACAAACTTGGCACGGTGATTTAATTCCACAAAGAGTTGATGCTTTAGGTTTAGGAGATCTTTGGTGGGTTAAGTTTGCTGGAAGTGCGGATGCACTTTGGGCGGAATTAGCAGCGGCTGAAAAAGAAGGAAGAGGAACAATCATCTTTAACTGGACACCTAACTTTACAGATGGTGCTGGTTTTACATTTATCGACTTTCCTCCGTACACAGCTGGTTGTAGACCAGAAGATGGTGGAGATGGAAAATGTGGTTCGCCAGATGGTTATTTGAAAAAAGCAGTAAATGCTGATTTTCCTAAAACTCATCCAAAAGCGGCAGCAATGTTCAAAAAACTTTCGTTTTCAACAAGTCAAATTGGTGCAATGGCAGCTTTAGTTGATGTTGACAAAATGACTCACGAAGATGCAGCTAAAAAATGGCTGAAAGATAACAAGAAAGTTTGGCAAGCTTTTACTAAATAAGGTTTAGCTAATAAATTTTAGAAATCTCCCCCGACCATGTTGGGGGGGATTTTTTTTTTATCAATAATGTGTAAAATAATAAAATGAAAAAAATTCTTATAAGCATTATTTTAAGTTTAATCATCTCATCTGTTGCATTAGCACGTAGTACTGGGTGCAAGGAGGGAAATTGTGAAAATGGTTATGGTAAATGGGTTTATACAGATAAAACAACTTATGAAGGTGAGTGGGTAGGTACAAAAAAAAATGGTCAAGGAGTTGAGACTTGGCCTAACGGATATATTTATAAAGGCGAATTCAAGAACAGTGAATGGAGTGGCATAGGTGTACTAACTTTTCCAGATGGATCAACATATGAAGGAGAATGGGCTAATGGTTTTATGAATGGCAAGGGAACCTTTACTTGGTCTGATGGATCGCAAAAATCTGGAATTTGGCAAAATGGAAAGCTACAAGAATAATGTTAAAAGAAAATTATCAAAATAGAATTAAAGAATTACCAGAATCTATCAGACAGTTCGCAGGCTTAGTCATAGTAACAATTATAGTAATTTCATTTTTTTTTATTTTAAATGTCATGTTTGGGGAAGGTGATGAATTAGTCGAAAAAATGAAAATAGAGGAAGAGAGAATTGCACAAGAAAAAAAACTTAGTGAATTAATATCAAAACTTCCATCAGGGATATTAGTAACTTTTGATGGCACAGATCACTACAAATTAACAGATGATATTTACGAGCAGGTTTGCAAGGCAACAAAACTTATACCACAACGTGCGATTATGGGTGCAAATTTTTTAAATTATAGAGCGCATGAAATTTATACAATAAATGGAAATAAAATAGACGATACATTTGTAAAATGGGATAAAGAAGAAAATAAATGTTTTGCTGGCTTTACCGTAAGCGGAGATAATGTAGGAGTAAACGAGTCGATTACTGTTAGTGGAGAAGCATTAAGCTTTTTAAGTACTGGAATTGATACAAGGGTATATTTTATAAAAAACTTTTAGGGGGAAATACTAATTAAATAGATTTAATTTTATATTAATTTCATATAATTTAATTAATAATTTATGTCAGAACCAGTTATTAAATGTGAAAATGTTTATAAAATTTTCGGAGCAAATGCAGAAAAAATGCTTCAAGAATCAAATGGTAATGTTGATGCTAAAACTTTCCAAGATAATGGATGCATTGTGGGTGTCAATAATGCTTCATTTGAAGTTTCAAAAGGAGAAATGTTGGTCGTAATGGGCCTATCAGGTTCAGGCAAATCAACATTGTTAAGATGTATATCCAGATTGACAGATGCAACAGGTGGAAAAATTTTTATAGAAGGTCAGGATCTTCTAAAATTAAATAATAAAGAACTTATAGACCTTAGAAGAAATAAAATGGGAATGGTTTTTCAAAGTTTTGCTTTGCTACCTCATAAAACAGTAGTTGAAAATATTGCTTTTCCACTTCAAATTAAGGGAATTAAAACTGAAGATAGTATTAGCAAAGCAATGGATATGGTTAAATTAGTTGGCCTTGATGGAAGAGAAAATTATTTTCCAAGAGAACTTTCAGGTGGTCAACAGCAAAGGGTAGGAATAGCAAGATCCTTAGCAGTGGAACCTGATATATGGTTTTTAGATGAACCTTTTTCTGCATTAGACCCTTTAATTCGTAAAGAAATGCAAGATGAGTTTTTAAGACTTCAGGAAAAATTACAAAAAACAATTATGTTTATTACGCATGATTTTGATGAAGCTTTAAAACTTGCTGACCGTATTGCAATTATGAAAGATGGTATAATTGAGCAATTAGACACTCCTGCAAAAATTGTTTTAAATCCTGCGACTGAATATGTGAGAAAATTCACTGAAGAAGTGCCAAGAGAAAAAGTTTTATTAATAGAAGATGTAATGGATACATCAATTACAGAGGATGTAGGTGATTTAAAGGTTTCAAAATATGAAGTCATAGAAAATGTGGCTGAAAAAATTCTTTCTCAAGAAAAATCAGTGGCCGTTACAGATGAAAACAATAAAGTAATCGGTTCTATCAATCCTACAAAAATAATTAACACAGTTTTTGGAGGAAGAAAAAATAGTAATTAAAATATGGATTACTTAAAAAAATATCCGAAATTATTTCAATGGTTATTTTTATTAATCATATTTTTTGCTTTATGTTTTTCTATCGATGTTCCTGAAACATACAAATTTATAAGAGGACAAGCAGAATTTGTAAAAGACCCAAATCAAAGTACATATGTTTTTTTAGGTAAAGAAGTAAGGTATTACGCTTTTGATGTATTTTGGAGACTACCACCACTTCTTGGATGGCTACCTATTTGGATCAATGATTCATTATTTTTTTTAATGAATGAGTGGATGCCAATGGAATTTTGGAATGAAGATACACAAGAATATAAAACTAGACCACTAGTATTAGAAATATCAAGAACCTTAACTTCATTTATGACATTTTTAATATTTTTAATTAGAGAAACTTTATTAGGTGGACTTGAAACAATTGTAGCGTTTACTAGCTGGGATTGGATTGATAAAAATCCTTGGGCAGAGTTACCAGGTCTACCTTGGACAATTGTTGCCGCTGGTTTCGCTATACTTGCATATAAATTAAGTGGCAAGGGTTTAGCTATATTTGCTGGTTTAGTAATGGTTTATATTTCTATATTTGGTCAGTGGAAGCCATCTATGCAAACGCTATCATTTATATTAGTAGCAGCACCATTGTCATTTATATTTGGTTTAGGATTAGGTGTAGCAGCATATAAAAGTAAACGTGTTGAAAAAGCGTTATATCCCATACTTCTAGTTATGCAAACAATGCCACAATATGCAGTATTAGTCCCAGCACTTGTTCTTTTTGGAGTAGGAGATCATGCCGCTGTAATTATAACTATGATTGTTGCTGTTCCCCCAATGATACTTTTAACTTTATTGGGTCTAAGAGCAGTACCTCCAGAAGTAATCGAAGCAGGGAGAATGAGCGGATGTAATAATTGGCAATTGATGACAAAAGTTTTAATTCCAACTGCACGAAGAGATATCCTAATAGGGGTGAACCAAGTAATCATGGTTTGTTTTTCTATGGCTGTTATTTCGGCCTTTATAGGTGCAAAAGGTTTAGGATTTAATTTATTATTAGCTTTAAACCAATTAAATATTGGATTAGCTTTAGAGGCAGGACTATGTATTAGTTTAATTGCAATTCTTTTAGATAAAATGTCTTTAGCTTGGGCGAATAAACAAACAGATTATTTTGGAAATCTTACATTCTACCAAAGAAATAAAAATTCTTTATTTTTTGGCGCATCAGTAATTATAGGAATTATACTTGCTTATGTTGGAACTTTTATATTCAAAGATACATTTAATTATTTATTTGAAGTTCCACATAATAAGGGAATATCAACAGCAGATTTTTGGAATAAAGGTGTTGACTGGATTTTTGATACTTTTTTTGTATATATAAAAGCATTTAATACCTGGCTGATTGTTGAAGTCCTTCAGCCAATGCGAGCTTTATATTTAAGAATGCCGGCAGTAGCTACCTTAGTTTTAGTTGTAGGAGCGGGATATTTAATTGGTGGAATTCGTTCCGCTTTAGTTGTTTTTGGATTAACTTTATTTATAGCTTTAAGCCCGTGGTGGGATAGAGCCTTGGTTACAACGTACATGGCAACTTTTGGAGTAATTATGTCTTGTGCAATTGGATTTACAGTTGGAACTTTATGTTTCCAAAGCAAACGTGCAGCTGCTTTTATGCTTGGTGTATGCGATATATTCCAAACATTCCCATCTTTTGTTTATCTGATACCAGTTATGATGCTTTTTGGAATCACTGATACATCTGTATTGATAGCTGTTATAGTTTACGCAACAATACCTGCAACAAGATATACAATTGAAGGATTAAGAAGTGTTCCAGCAGGTCTACACGATGCGGCAACAATGTCAGGAGTAAATAAATTCCAAAGGTTAACAAAAATAGAATTTCCATTAGCATTTCCACATATGATGCTTGGTCTTAATCAAACTATAGTTTTTGCATTGTTTATGGTGATAATTGGAGCATTTATAGGAACAGAGGATTTAGGACAATATATTCTAAAAGCGCTTTCGGATAAAAACGGAGCTGGAATAGGATTAACCCTAGGTATTTGTGTAGCTTTTATAGGTTTGATATTTGATAACTTGATTAGAACTTGGGTAGGACAAAGAAAAAAACACTTAGGCATTGATTAAACTTTGTGAAAAAATTTATTGTTGCCATTGATCAGGGAACAACATCATCAAGAGTAATATTATTCGATACTAGTGGTAATATAAAATTTATACACCAGCAAGAATTTAAACAATTTTTTCCTAAAAATGGCTGGGTAGAGCATGACCCAAATGAGATTTGGAAAACTACACTTTCATCATTAAAAAAAATAATTCAAAAAGCAAAAAAGTTAAAAGGTAAAATCTTAAGTATTGGAATAACCAATCAGAGAGAGACAACAGTTCTTTGGAATAAAAAAAATGGGAAGCCAGTTTATAATGCAATTGTTTGGCAAGATAGAAGAACACAAGAATTTTGTAAAAATTTAAAAAAAAACGATTTTGAAAAAAAAATTCGAAATAAAACTGGTTTATTTATTGATCCATATTTTTCAGCAACTAAAATCAAATGGATATTAGATAACGTTAAAAGTAGTAAATTTTTATTAAAATCAAATAATTTACTATTTGG
Source organism: Pelagibacteraceae bacterium AG-426-G09 (assembly GCA_003210075.1). Taxonomy (GTDB): domain Bacteria; phylum Pseudomonadota; class Alphaproteobacteria; order Pelagibacterales; family Pelagibacteraceae; genus Pelagibacter. The sequence goes on along the minus strand of QCNR01000002.1, from coordinate 9,132 downwards.
TACCATTGATACATTTTTAATATGGAAACTCACTAATGGAAAACATCACCTGACAGAGACTACCAATGCTTCAAGAACAATGCTATTTAATATAAATATAAATAAATGGGATAACGAAATATTAAATAAATTAAAAATACCTAAAAAAATTTTGCCTAAGGTTAAAAACTCAGCAGATAATTTTGGAACAACAAATAAAAAAATTTTAGGTAAAGAGATACCTATTTCTGCTGTTCTTGGAGATCAACAATCTGCAGCTGTTGGGCAAGCTTGTTTTGAAAGTGGTTCAACAAAAAGCACATATGGAACTGGAGCATTTGTGATCATGAACACAGGATCTAAAAAAATTTATTCTAAAAATAAATTATTAACCACAATTTGCTATACACTGAATGGCAAAAACACTTATGCATTAGAAGGCTCGATATTTATAGCCGGAGCCGGAGTTCAATGGTTGAGAGATAAAATAAAGTTGATAAATAATGCATATGAAACTGAACAAATTGCTAAATCAAAAAAAAATAATGAGGGTGTTTATATTGTTCCTGCATTTAGTGGAATAGGAGCGCCGTATTGGAGGTCAGACGCAAGAGGATTGATTACAGGCCTAACTAGGAATAGCGATTGGAAAAGTTTAGTCAGGGCAGTTGTAGAGTCTGTCGCGTATCAAAGTTTTGATTTATTTGAGTCTATGAAAAAAGACGGGCTAAAACCAAAAATAATTAAAGTGGATGGTGGAATGGTAGCAAACAATTGGTTTGCACAATTTTTATCAGATACGATTAATTTAAAAGTAGTAAGACCAAAAGTTTCAGAAACTACTGCATTAGGTGTAGCACTATTAGCAGGATATCAAATTAAAGAATTCAAATCTTTAAATGAAATTAAAGTTAAATGGAAAAAAGATAGAGTTTTTTCACCAAAACTTAACAAATCTTTGAGAAATAAGTTATTGCAAGGTTGGAGACAAGCAATTAGAAAAACTTTAGCATAATTTAAAACATGAAAAATATACTTATAATTGGAGCAGGAGCTATGGGGGCAGCATTTTCAGTTCCTTGTATGGATAACAGACATAAAGTTACATTGTCAGAACCATATAATTTTAAATTAATTAAAAAAATAAATTCAAATAAAAAATATCATCCATCTTTGAAATTAAAATTACACAATAATTTAATTGTAAAAAATTTTTCAAGTGAATTATTGAATAAAAGATGGGATCTAGTAGTTGTAGCGGTTAGTTCTATTGGAATTGATCTCGTAAGGAATTGTTTAAAAAAATTAAAATTCAGTTCAAAAATATTAGTATTAACTAAAGGTTTAAAATACGACAAGATTTCAAAAAAAATCATTACAATGTCCGAACAGCTTAATAAAGAAACTAGAAAATTTGATATATCAGTATTGAAAGGACCTTGTTTAGCAAAAGAGTTAGCTAGAAAAATAAAATCTAGCACTATTATTGCAAACAAAGATATTAAAAAAGCAAAATCAATAGGAAATTTAATCTCAACTAAATACTACAACATAGAATATTCGAGAGATGTTAAAGGTGTAGAGGTATGTTCTGCGATTAAAAATATTTATTCTATGTTAATTGGTTCGGGAGAAGGTTCAAATACTTCATCCTCTATATTTACAAAATCTATGAACGAAATGATGTATTTAACAAAACATTTTAAAGGAAAAGAAGAAACTGTTTATGGTTTAGCTGGTGTTGGAGATTTGTATGTAAGCGCTGTAGGTGGAAGAAATAGTAAGATGGGTGAGTTTTTAGGTAAAGGTTTTACATTTAAAAAAGCGAAAAAAAGATTTATGCCAAATGATACTGTTGAAGGAGCAGAGCTTGCTAGAGAAATTGGTAGATATATTTTAAAAAAAGTTAATAAGAAGAAAATACCTTTAATGGTTGATTTATTAAGATCAATTTTAAAAAATAAAAAATTAAAAATCAGATGGCAAAATAAATAGAATTTATATTTATTTTTTAGGCTGGTCCAAAAATACTTTTAAAGAGTCATCCATCGCTGTTGCCCAAGGAGTGTGATGGATTGGGGCGACAGACCCAGTAACAGGGGAAGAAAAGGATTTATTCCTGTAGGTCATAATGTCTTCTACTTTATGATGCTCCCATTCTTTGAAGTGTTTTCTAATTAATTCAAAATCAATTTTTGGATAATCTGATAACTCGTGAAGCTCTTTTGTATATTCAGTTTGAAAATCAATCATCTGATCTGGATTTTCTAATTTTTCCTCCATAGCTACCCATTTACTAATATCTTTTTCAATTTCATTGTTATCAGGTATTTTTATTTTTCCCATAACAACATCTCTTGCATACCATGCCTGACAATCAAACATATTAAATGTATGGAATTGGTCTTGCATTCCTAAATATAATAATTTGTGATTGTCTTGCCAAACTACACCTTTATATAATTTCGGTGGATATAATCTGTTTCTAGTTTTTAGTTTTAAGTCTTCAGACAAGAAAGGGAAATGATGAAGATATCCTGAGCATAATATAATTGCATCTGCCTCTTGTTCGTGTCCATCTTTAAATACTGCTTTTTTTCCAACTAATCGATCAAGATGAAAAACTTCTCTTACACCATTAGGCCATTTAAATCCCATTGGATTATGTCTGTAACCAATCGTGACAGTTTTGGCTCCATATTTATGACATTGCAGAGCAACATCTTCAGCCGAATAACTGCTGCCTAACACAATTACATTTTTTCCTCTAAACTCCTCTGCATCTCTAAAATCATGTGAATGCATTATTCTTCCAGGAAAAGAACTCATACCCGGGTATTCAGGAATATATGGTACAGAAAAATGTCCTGATGAAACAACAACATAGTCAAAGTTTTCTTTCACTAATTTGTTATTTTTTTTGTCATTTGAAACAACTTCAAATTTGTTTCCATCATATTTCACACTGATTACAGTGGTATTAAATCTTACTTTGCTTTTAGAATTACCTTTTTTAACTCTACCTAATATATAATCATAAAGTACTTCTCTTGGAGGAAATGAAGGAATAGGCTTTCCAAAGTGTTCATCAAAAGAATAATCAGCAAATTCTAAACATTCTTTGGGTCCATTTGACCAAAGATATCTGTACATACTATTAGGAACTGGATCACCATATTCGTCTGAGCCTGTTCTCCAACTATAATTCCATAATCCACCCCAATCACTTTGTTTTTCAAAAGCAACTACTTCAGGAATTTTTTCACCTTTTTTTTCAGCTTGTTCAAAGGCTCTTAACATCGAAAGACCACATGGTCCTGTGCCTATGATTGCAACTTTTGTCATATTTATTTATTATCTTATAAGTAAAATAAAAAAATTAAAATATAATTTTCATTTAGACTATGAAAAAAATTCTAATCGTTGAAGGCAACCTGAGAGAAGAAAATCAAAATTTTTCTACTTCTGGTATACAAACTCATACTCAAAGTCTTCAAGATACCTTAGCCAATTTTACAAATGAACTTGATATGGATGTAGTAAACCCATCATCAGATGAAGATATTGATAAAAAAGTAAAGGAACTTAATAAATATGATGGCTTAATATGGGGCGGCAGTAGTTTAAACATCTACAATGATACTCCTGAAATAAGGAGACAAATTCAATTTATGAAAGAATGTCAAAAAAAAGTAAAAAATATTCTAGCTATTTGTTGGGGCATGCAAGTAGCTGTTACAGCAGCTGGAGGAGTTGTAAAAAAATCATCTAATGGAGCTCATATAGGAATTGCAAATCAATTAGTAATAAACGAGCAAGGATTAAAACATCCATTGTACAGTGGAAAAAAAAATAATTTTAATACACCAGCATTTAATTTTGATGAAGTAGCTACACTTCCAGAAAATGGTGTTTGCTTAGCATCAAATAAAATAAACAAAGTTCAAAGCATGTATTTTAAAATAAATAATAATAATATTTGGGGTTTACAATATCATCCTGAAATCACTTATCAAAAAATGATACAACTTATAAAGTTTAGAAAAGATAGATTAATTGAAACAAGGAAAGTGTTTGCCAATCATGACCAAGTTGATGAACATATTTCTTTTATAGAAAAAGAAATATCAATTTCTGACAATCAACAAAGAATGATCGAGTTAAGAAATTGGTTAAATTCTATTTAAATATTAAAAAAGACCTTCTATTTCACCCTTGTCGTTGAGCTTGATAGAGTCAGCTGCAGGCACTCTTGGCAGTCCTGGCATTGTCATTATTTCTCCACATACAACAACAACAAATTCAGCTCCTGATGATAAACGAACTTCTCTCACTGGTAACACATGACCAGTTGGAGCACCTTTCAAATTTGGATCAGTAGAGAAACTATATTGAGTTTTTGCGATACATACAGGAAGTTTTCCATAACCTTTCTCCTCAAAATCTTTTAGCTGTTGTCTTACTTTTGTATCTGCAACTACTTCACTTGCATGATAAATTTCTTGAGCAATCTTTTCTATTTTTTTAAATAAACTTAACTTATCTTCGTAAAGGTATTTAAACGTATTTTTACTGTCTTTACAAATTTCTACAACATTTTGTGCAAGTTCTTTTGTTCCCTCACTTCCATTAGACCAATGGGTACATTTAGATGCCTTTACACCTTGTGTTTTACAAAAGTCTAATAATGTATCCATTTCTTTATCTGTATCAGTAATAAAATGATTTACTGCAATAGTAACGGGGATACCAAATTTTCTAGTGTTGTTAATATGTCTTTCTAAATTGACTAATCCTTTGTTCAAAGCATCTACATTTTCATTTTTTAACTCATCTTTCAGCACTCCTCCATGCATTTTAAGAGCCCTAATTGTTGCTACGATAACTACACAGTCTGGTTTAATTCCAGATTTTCTACATTTTATATCTAAAAATTTTTCAGCACCAAGATCAGCACCAAAACCTGCTTCAGTGACTACATAGTCTGCTAATTTTAACCCTGCTTTAGTTGCAATTACTGAATTACATCCATGAGCAATATTTGCAAAGGGACCTCCATGAATTATTGCAGGATTATTCTCCAAAGTTTGAGTTACGTTTGGTCTAATTGCATCTTTTAAAAGAACAGTCATTGGACCTTGGGCATTTAAATCTTTTGCATAAATTGGTTTTTTATCTCTAGTATAAGCTATTGTTATATTTCCAATTCTATTTTCTAAATCTTTCAAATCGTTAGCTAAGCAAAATATCGCCATGATCTCAGAGGCTACAGTAATATCAAATCCATCTTGTCTTGGATATCCGTTAGCAACACCTCCTAAATCAACTACTATTGATCTTAGAGATCTATCATTCATATCCATTACTCTTTTCCAAACTACTCTTCTTACATCAATATTAAGTTTATTGCCCCAGTAAATATGATTATCAATCAACGCAGACAGTAAATTATGCGCAGATGTAATTGCGTGAAAGTCTCCAGTGAAATGTAAGTTTATTTGTTCCATCGGAACTACTTGTGCATATCCACCACCTGCAGCTCCTCCTTTCATTCCAAAAGAAGGTCCTAAACTTGGTTCTCTTAGACAAACAATTGATTTTTTTCCAATTTTATTCAAACCATCATTTAAACCTACAGATGTAGTTGTTTTTCCCTCACCCGCTGGAGTAGGTGTGATTGCAGTAACAAGAATTAATTTTCCATCTTTCTTATTTTTTTGTTGGTCTAGATACTCCAAATTTATTTTGGCTATGTGTCTGCCCATTGGACTGAAAGCTTTTGGATCATCTGGGACATTTAATACCTCAAGGATTTCCTTGATAGGTTTCATATTTGCCGCTCTTGCTATTTCAATATCAGATTTAGGCATTTTGTCTCCTCATCTACGAAACGAATTAGTATAGTCTTTTATATATATTTAAACTTCTAAAAAATATATATATAAAAAATAAGAAATAATTACTTTTAATTGGATAAAATTATTGCATGCAGAAATATTCTGTTTTTAGCTTGGTCAAAAACGCATTTTCAGACCATATGAACTGGGAAGTGGCCTGGAAAGATCCTACTCCAAAGAAAGAGTATGATGTTATCATTATAGGTGGCGGAGGACATGGTTTAGCTACAGCATATTATTTAGCTAAAGAGCATAACATTACTAATGTTGCAATAATCGAGAAGGGTTGGATTGGTGGAGGAAATGTTGGAAGAAATACAACAATAATTCGTTCAAATTTTATGTACGATGCTAATGGACGTTTCAATGAATTTGGAATGGAATTATGGAGGAACCTTAGTCAAGAATTAAATTTCAATGTAATGTTTTCTCCAAGAGGAATAATAAACCTTGCACACTCTGATGCTCAAATGAATGCTTACGCTAGAAGAGGTAACTCAATGAGATTAAATGGAATCGATGCAGTTTTATTAGGAAGAGAAGAAGTAAAAAAACATATCCCAATGGCAGACTTTTCCGATGATGTACGTTTTCCAATTTTTGGAGGACTAATGCAACCAAGTGCTGGTACAGCAAGACATGATGCAGTTGCATGGGGATATGCAAGACAAGCTGATTCAATGGGAGTAGATATCATTCAACATTGTGAAGTAGAAGGATTTAATATTGCAAATGGAAAAATTACTGGAGTAAGAACTTCAAAAGGAGAAATCAAAGCAAAAAAAGTTGGGCTATGCGTTGCCGGAAGCACAAATATTCTTGCAGAAAAACTGAATATGACACTACCAATTGAAACACACTGTCTACAAGCTTGTGTTTCTGAACCAGTGAAACCTTTGCTTGACGGGGTAGTTACATTTGGTGCTGGACATTTTTATATTAGCCAGTCTGACAAGGGTGAGATGGTAATGGGTGGAGATTTAGATGGTTATAATAGTTACGCACAAAGAGGAAATCTTCCAACTATTCAGCATGTTTTAACAGGTGGTTTAGCTTTGTTTCCATTTTTAAGTAGACTTAAAATGCTTAGAACCTGGGGAGGAATTATGGATATGTCGATGGATGGCTCACCCATTATTGATAAGACACATATCGATGGATTATATTTAAATTGTGGATGGTGTTATGGAGGATTTAAGTCTACACCTGTTTCAGGATGGACCTTTGCTCATACAATTGCACAAGATAGACCACACGATTTAAATTCAGAATTATCTCTTAACAGATTCTCAACTGGATATCTTTTAGATGAAAAGGGTATTGGAACAAAAACTTGGATAGGTTAATTTATGCTTTATATAAAATGTCCTTATTGCGGTATGAGATCGCAGAATGAATTTGCATACGGAGGAGACGCTTCTGTTAAACGACCAGAATTAAATAAAGATGTATCAGATAAAGAATGGGATGACTTTGTTTACAATAGAAAAAGCCCAAGAGGAAAACATATAGAGCTTTGGCACCATGTTTCAGGTTGCAGGCAATGGTTTAAAGCTCAAAGAGACACAGCAACTCATGAAATTTTTAAAACTGCAATGATGAATGAAGAATTATAATGTCCCAGGAATTTAGAATAAAAGAAAAAGGGTACATTAACAGAAATAAAATTATTAATTTTAAGTTTAATGGTAAAAATTATACTGGATATGAGGGAGATACTTTAGCATCTGCTCTTTTAGCAAATGGAATTCATTTAGTTGGAAGAAGTTTTAAATACCATAGACCTAGAGGATTTTTTGCTGCTGGAGTGGACGAGCCAAATGCAAAACTACAGATTCAATTAAATGGACATTCCGAACCAAATGTTAATGCAACAGAGATAGAGTTAGTTGAAGGAATAGAAGCAACAAGTCAGAATTGTTGGCCATCGGTAGAATTTGATGTTGGAGCAATTAATAATCTTTTGCAAAAATTTTTCCCTGCGGGTTTTTATTATAAAACTTTCATGTGGCCTAAGAGTTTTTGGTATAAAATTTATGAGCCATTTATTAGAAAAGCTGCAGGACTAGGAATTGCATCAACCAAAAAAGATACAGAAAGGTATGAGCATAAATTTGAATATTGTGATTTGTTAGTAACCGGGTCTGGACCTGCTGGCCTTGCTAGCGCATATGCGGCAGCAAAAAGCGGAGCTAAGGTTATTTTAGCCGAAGATAAGCATAGATTTGGTGGATCACTTTTGATGGACGATGTGAGTATTGACAATTTATCTGGAAAGGATTGGGCAGATAAAATTATTTCAGAACTTAGAGAAATGCCAAATGTGATTGTAAAAAATAGATCACAAGTTTTTGGTTATTATGATCATAACATGCTTGTTATGTTTGAGAGAACAGGAGACCATCTCGAAAAAAAATCAGAATTTACTCCAAGACAAAGACTTTGGTATATAAGATGTAAAGAAGTAATACTCTCAACTGGATCTATAGAAAGACCGATTGTTTTTGGAAATAACGACACACCTGGTGTAATGCTTTCATCAGGGGCAAAAGAGTATATGAAAGTTTATGGAGTTCTTGTAGGAAGAAAACCAATTATATTCACAAATAATGATAGCGCATATGAAACTGCTATAGAATTTAAAAATAATGGAGCTGACCCTCTAATCTTAGACACAAGAAAAGAGCAAAATTCAGATTTAATTAATGAGGCAAAAAACAAAGGTATTAAAATTAAATTTAATCATGCTGTTATCAAAGCAAATGGTTACAAAAAAGTAAAATCAGCAGTTATTGGTGAATTATCAGAAGATAAAACAGAATATAAAAATACTAATAATGTAGAATGTGATTGTATTTGCGTATCTGGATTTTGGACACCATCAGTTCACTTGGCATCTCAATCAGGAAATAAATTAAAATTTGATAAAGAAATTGACGCTTTTGTGCCGCATAAGTCAAAACAAGAGGAAATAACAGTTGGTGCAGCAAATGGTAACTTCACTCTTCACGATACATTAAATGCTGGTTTCAATGCTGGAAGTCAAGTTTCTAAAAAATTAAATAATAAGGATGTTGATGTTCAGATACCAAATGTAACAGAAAAAAAACATAAAACTCATGATAAGTTTTGGTGTGCTCCATTACCTAAAAATATTAAGGCAAAAAGATTTGTTGATTTTCAAAATGATGTATCCGTTACAGATATTGAGATTGCTTTAAGAGAAGGTTATAGATCAATAGAGCATGTGAAGAGG
>QCNR01000001.1 GCA_003210075.1 Pelagibacteraceae bacterium AG-426-G09 | reverse complement strand
ACGGTGGATTGTATGGAAATAGAATTCTAAGTTTTTTTAAAGATGAACCAGTATTAGCTGCATTTTTAAATGCTTTTATATTTATATTATCTGGATATTTGTTAACGAATTTTAAAGACAAAAATAACTTAAATAAACTTGTGTCTATTCTTTCAATAATTTTATTTATTACTTGTGTAGTTTTCACAGGTGAAAGATCAAATACCCTCAAACTTTTGTCAGGAATATTAATTTTTTGTAGTATAAATAAATATTTCAAAACAAAGAATAAAGTTTACTTTATTTTTATCATTTCTATCGTTACTTTATTTGCCATCAATAGTTCTGATTATTTAAAAATTAGATATTATTCACAAATTAAAAATTTATTCATTGGTGCAGGAGGCCAAGAGCATCTATATTTTAATTTATATAAATCAGGATACGAAGTATTTAAGAAATATCCTATTTTTGGAGTTGGTAATAAAAATTATAGAATTGAGACATGTGACATTAAAAAAATTAATGAAAATAAAAACTATTCTTGCAGCACCCACCCTCATCAAATTTACTTTGAATTTCTTTCAGAGCATGGAATATTAGGTTCAATAATAGTACTATCAATTTTTTTCTTCTTAATTTTTAGACATTTAAAAATAATTATTTTATCAAAAAATTTAATACAACTTGGTGCATTTTCTTATTTATTTTGTGTATTTTTGCCATTACTGCCAAGCGGTGCATTTTTTAATGATTTTAATTCAACTTTATTTTGGATTAACTTGTCATTACTTTATGCATCAAATAAACAAACAAATATTTTCCTAGCAAATAAAAAACAAAATAGTTAAAAAATTTTAAAATTAATATGTTAAAACTATTTATTAAATATAATAAATTTCATGTGAGGGGCCGTTAGCTCAATAGTAGAGTACTGCATTGACATTGCAGGGGTAGTTGGAGCGTAACCAACACGGCCCACCAAATTGTTTGTATATCTTTAATTGATAACTTTGAAAAAATAGTATAATTAATTTATAAATTTTGGGCCTGTAGCTCAGTTGGTTAGAGCAGTACACTCATAATGTATTGGTCCCAGGTTCGAGTCCTGGCGGGCCCACCATCTATTTTGAAATAAATTCTCTTAAATTTAAAAAAAGAACTTCTATTTTCCCATCTCCATTTTGAATTACAGAATTAAATTCTTCCCGCTGTGTTCTTGCTAAACTTAATCCTTCAATAATTAAATCTCTTACAAGTGGTTTTTCAGGGTTAACTGTGTAAACTCTCCAATCAATCTTTATTTCTGGTCTTTTATCATCTGCTTCTAACACTGAGGAAACAATGGTGTATTTTTTATTTATAACTTCTTCAGACAATACATTTATTTTAGGATCTGTATATTCCGACAATCTGCTGGAAAAGCTTTTTAAAAAATATTGCCTAAATAAAATTTCGTATTCTTTGATTTGATCTTCACTCAGGCTTTTTCTGTATTTACCTAACGTATATATTCCAATACCATCAATATCCACATTAATTTCTGCTAAACCAATCAATTGATTCATTTTTTCACTTTTACTTTGATTGCTTGCTAAAATATTTGAAGCATTTGAAGTTAATTCAGATATAAAATCCATGGAATTTGCAAAAACTTTGCTATTAAATGAGGTTATTAAGATTATAAATAAAATTATTATTTTTAAATTTAAAGATTTCATGATTAGAAAAAATCTATTGAGTTTCTATTTCTTCCCAATCGCTGTCGTCCATAGTTTCAGTTATATAGTCTGAATTTGCAATTTTTTTCTTTCTATCTTGGAGGTATAAACTTTTAACTGATGCATAAAAATCAATTGAATTGGTTTCTAAATTTTGAAATGATTCTATATTTTTTGCCCTGAAATCAATTCCATTTGTTGCAACCGAAGCATAATAATCAAAATCAGAAACATAACGAGTATCGTTTTTAACAGTGATGTTATACCAAGAATCTCCACCCATATAAGTAGCTAAAGAGCCTACAGTATCTCTTACAGTTGAAGGTCCAAGAATTGGTAAAACAATATAACACCCTTCGTCTACACCCCATACTCCTAATGTTTGTCCCCAATCCTCTTTTTCATAATTATTAAGTCCAATTTTAGATGCAGGATCAAAAAATCCCAATATACCAATTGTGCTATTTAATAAAAATCTACCAGAGTTTTTTCCTGCTAACTCAAATTCTCCTTGAAGAAAATTGTTTGGTATCGTTATCACCAAAGACAAATTACTTAACACATTGCTTGTTCCTGTTCTAATAGGCGAAGGCAAAAGTCTGTAACCTTTTGCAAGAGGCTCCACTACTATATTATCCAGGGCTTGGTTAAATGCAAATATTCCCCTGTTAAGTCCTTCGAAACAATCTTTAACCTCACCATTAGAATTATTTGATAAATCTTTTTGACCGTCACTCCCAGCAAATGATGGATTAAATAGTAACATAGAAATTATTATTATCTTTAAAATCCTGTACATATGTCTATTTTTTATTGTATCTTTCATAAAAGTAAATCTATATTTTAGTTAATAAGTGAATAAAATGTCTATAAAAACCTCATTAAATTATTCTCCAAATTTTTCAACCTACAGAAGAGTTAAAAAAAACATAAAATATATAATTTTACATTACACAGGAATGCGTAGCGAAACTAAGGCAATAAATAGACTAACTAATGTCCAATCAAAAGTAAGTTGCCACTATTTTATTAAAAGAAATGGTTCCATAATTTTAATGGTTCCGGAATTTTATGAGGCCTGGCATGCTGGTATATCAAACTGGAAAAAAGATAAATCTTTAAATAAAAAATCAATTGGTATTGAAATTTCTAATAATGGGCATAGTTTCGGGTATGAAAACTTTTCAAATAAACAAATAAATTCATTAATAAAATTATCTAAAATTTTAATTAAAAAATATAATATAAAAAAAACAAATGTACTTGGACATTCCGATATAGCATTTGATAGAAAAAAAGACCCAGGGGAAAAGTTTCCCTGGGAACGCTTATCAAAAAATAAAGTTTGTATTTGGCATAATATTGATAATAATATTTTAGAAAAATTAAGAAGTGATAAAACTTCCTCAAAACAGAAGATTGATTTTTTTAAATATTTGGCAAAAATTGGATATTTTATAAAAACTGCCAAATCGACATCAAAAAAAATTAAATTAATTAAAAATTTTCAAAGACACTTTAGACAAAACCTAGTGAATGGTATTATTGATCAAGAGTGTTTAATAATAGCTAAAAGATTAAGTAAATTAAGCTAAAATATACTTCTTGAAATAAGTAAAATAATGAATATTTTGATGTTGCCAGATAAACGACTTATCGTACCAAACGTTATTGGTGAGGAAAGTCCGGGCTCTACAAAGACGCAGTGCCAGTTAACTGCTGGCGGGGGCAACCCCAGGGATAGTGCCACAGAAAATAAACCGCCTCAACAAGGCAAGGGTGAAAAGGTGTGGTAAGAGCACACCGGTTGGTTGGTAACAAACAACGCATGGAAAACCCCACTGAGAGCAAAACTGAGTAGAGATGACATTGTTAGAAATAACTAAAAGCAGTCTTTGGCTAGTCATCTGGGTTAGTTGCTTGAGCCTTAAAGTGATTTAAGGCCTAGATAAATGGTAAGTTTAAATGACAGAACCCGGCTTATAGTTTATCTGGCATTCTTAAATTAATATTTCACAAATTATAATTGTTTCATGTTTGTTCCATGCATTTTTTTGCAAATTATTAGCTATTGACGGATTTAAATAAAACCCATAATATCCCATAAAAACCCAAATTAGGGTTAAATTATGAATTATGTTTTTATCTACTTACGAAAACAAATTGGACAAAAAAGGAAGGGTGTCGGTGCCAGCTTCATTTAGATCATATTTATCTAATATAGGCTATAATGGAGTCATCTGTTATCCATCATTTAATCATCAGTGCATAGAAGCATGGCCACAAGACAGAATTGAAAAAATATCTAATTCTATTGACTCGTTAAATCCATTTGAAGAAAAAAAGGATTATTTTGCTACCTCTATTTTATCAGAGAGCACAAATTTACAATTTGACGGTGAAGGAAGAGTGCTTCTTACATCAAAATTATTAAAACATGCTAAAATTAAAAATAGCATGTTATTTGTTGGTCAGGGAAAAACCTTCCAAATTTGGGAACCAACTATTTTTGAAAAATTTAAGATAACTGCTAAGAAAAAATCAAATGTTCATAGAGCCAGTCTTAAATGGGAGCTACAACTTAATAAACAATAGTGAGGGACAAATGACAATTAATTTTAAAACACCAGACATTAGAGAATTAAAGCCAAGAATACTGGTTCTTGGAATTGGAGGTGCGGGTGGAAATGCTATAGATGGAATGATAGATGCCGGACTTCAAGGAGTTGAGTTTATTGCAGTAAATACAGATGCTCAGGATCTTAAATTGAACAAAGCAAAAACAAAAATTCAGTTAGGGGTAAACTTAACCAAAGGTTTGGGTGCAGGCGCAAAACACGACGTTGGACAGGCATCCGCAGATGAATCTCTTAATGAAATAGTAAATATCTTACAGGGTGCAAACATGTGTTTTATCACTGCAGGAATGGGTGGAGGAACAGGAACTGGGGCTGCACACGTAATTGCAAGAGCTGCAAAAGAATTAAATATATTAACAGTTGGAGTAGTTACTTTGCCTTTTTTATATGAAGGTCCTTCAAGAATGAGAAGAGCCCAACAAGGTTTAGAAGAATTGAGAAGACATGTTGATACAATTATTGTTGTTCCAAATCAGAATCTTTTTAAAATTGCAAATGAGGAGACAACTTTTGAGTCCTCATTTGAACTATCAAATGATGTATTATTAAATGGTGTACAAAGCATTACAGATCTAATGGTAAGACCTGGTCTTATTAACTTGGACTTTGCTGATGTTGAATCTGTTATGAGCGCCATGGGAAAAGCTATGATGGGAACGGGAGAAGCTGAAGGTGAAGGTAGAGCTTCAAAAGCTGCAGAAATGGCAGTCACAAACCCTCTTATTGATGATTACACTTTAAAAGGCGCAAAGGGATTGTTGGTTAATATTACTGGAGGCAAGGATCTTAAATTATTTGAAGTTGATGAAGCAGTAAACAAAGTAAGAGCAGAAGTAGATCCTGAGGCTGAATTAATTATCGGAGCAATAACTGATCCGCAACTTGATGGCAAAATGAGAGTATCAATTGTAGCCACGTCTTTAGACGGTCAGCAACCAGAGTCTAAATCTGTGATAAATATGGTTCACAGAATACAAAATAGAAATCCAGGTTATTCCGATTTTTCTGGAATTAATATGACAGAGTCTTTTAATTTACAAGCTTCAACAAATACTCCAGTGTCAGAAGGAGCTACTGCTTTAAAATTAGAAGAAGAAGTACATTTAGATAATAATGATGTAGGAATAACTGAGAATCATTATTCAGAAAATATAAACGATACTGTCAATACTGTTGCTACCGAAGCTATGCAAGATAGTACAGAAAATGAAAATCAAGAAAACGAAAAGCAAGACGCAAATGGAGCAGAAACTTCCAATGGTTTAGAAAATTTTGGTCTTCAAGAGGAAGGAAGTTTTGAATTATTTGATGAAAATAACGAACCTCAAAAAACTTTATCAGAAGATGAAAAAGAAATTGAGGAAGACGAGTTAGAAATTCCTGCATTTTTGAGAAGACAAAAGAATTAATGTTCTTCAAAAAAATAGATGAGTGCCACTATAAATCTGGAAAAAAAACATTTTCCAGTATTGCTTGATGAATTAATCAAGATCATTTCCCCTCGATATAGTGGCACTTTTTTAGATTGCACATTTGGACAAGGCGGTTACTCAGAAAAAATTTTAGAAAATGCAAATAATAAAGTAATTGCCTTCGATAGAGATATTATTGCAAAAGAACTTTCCATAAAATTTAAAAATATATTTAAAGATAGATTTTATTTTAATCATAAAAAATTTAGTGAAATAAAAAATATTAATAAAAAAGATATAAAAGCAATTATATTTGACCTTGGTTACTCTAAAGAACAAGTAACTGATAAAGAAAAAGGTTTATCATTTAATCATAAAGGAAAGTTAAATATGAAAATGGGATTAAATTCATTTTCAGCCCATGATGTAATAAATAAATTAGACAAAGATGAGTTAACAAGGATATTTAAATTTTTTGGAGATGAAAAGGACGCAAAAAAAATTTCTAATTCAATAATAAGAAAAAGGAATAAATCCCTTATTAACACTGAAGATTTAGTAGACATAATAAACAAAGAAAAAAAAAATTATAATTTCAAAATAAATAAATCTACAAAAGTTTTTCAATCATTAAGAATTTTTGTTAATCAAGAAATTAGTGAATTAATAAAAGGATTAATTAATGCTTATGAATTATTGCCAATAGATAGTTATATAGTGGTTGTTACTTTTCATTCTTTAGAGGACAAAATAGTAAAATTTTTCTTTAAAAATTACTCAGAAGATAAAAGAGTTTCGAGATACTTGCCTATATCTCAAAATACAAACAAAATTTTTGAATTAATAAACAAAAAAGCAATCGTTCCATCAGCAGATGAAATAAAAAAAAATCCACCATCAAGATCAGCAAAACTCAGATATGCTAAAAAAATTAAAGATGGAGCAAATTTTAAAGAATTTTTAAATGAATTTAAAAATCTTTTAGAAATTGAAAACATTGGAAAAAAATTATGTTGAGGAAAACATTTACATTAATTATTTTGGTATTGATTATTTCAACTACATTTATAAAAAATTATACAAAAAAATTAGATGAAAAAATATTTTCAGTTAAGGAGAATATAAATTATTTAAATGGTGTTAAAGAGCTGGTGAAATTAGAGCATGATTACCTTAGTTCTCCTGAAAAATTACTAGAATTAAGTAATTTATATTTTGATTTAGAACTTAAATATACTTCAAGAGAAAATTTAAAGATAATTAGCAATGTTAATGAAATCGATTTAGAAAATTTTAATCAAAATGAATAGTGAAAATAATTTTTTTAATTTTGAAAATGATTTTGATAAACTGGGTAATAAATACGACAAAAACAAACTAAAAATTTCTTTTAATAGAGTTGCGTTTATTTTTTTTACCTTCATATTAGTTTTAATAATATTTTCTTTAAAAGCATTCTATTTAACAGGAAAAAAACTCCCCCAAAAAGATAGTATTGGCTCAAATACAGAAATTAGAAGTAACATTTTAGATAGAAATAATATTATACTAGCCAAAACCATAATAACGAGAAATATTGGAATTAATCCAAATTTAGTAATAAATAAAAAAAAATTACTTTTAAATTTAAAAATCCTTTTTCCTGATAAGAATTATAATGATATTGAAAAAAAGCTTAATGGAAAAAAGTTTTTTTATTTTGCAGAGGAATTGAATCCAGAAAATTATGAAAAGCTTATGATGCTTGGCGACAAGTCTTTGATACCTGAGCCGAGGATTACAAGGTTTTATCCTCAAAAAAATTTATTCAGTCATATCATTGGTCAAATAGATAACGATAATAATGGCATATCGGGGATAGAAAAGAGCTTTGATTTAAATTTAAAAGACTCCAATCAAGACCTTAAGCTTACAGTTGATATGAATCTGCAGTATTTGATACGTGAAGAGTTGATAAAATTTAATAAAATTTTTAAAACTATAGGATCATCAGCAATTTTAATGAATTCTAAAAATGGTGAAATTTTATCTCTTATATCACTGCCAGATTATGACCTTAATAGAAGACAATTACTAGAAGATAAAAATTTAATAAATAGGGCAACAAAAGGTGTTTATGAATTAGGTTCTGTTTTTAAGACATTTACCTATGCGGCTGGCTTGAGCAATGGATCAATTCAGCCCGATACTGAGTTTAAAAATCTTGAAAAAAAAATTTATTGTAGCAAATTTATCATTGGAGAATATGATGAAAAAATTCCATCAAATTTAACAGCTGAGCAAATTTTAATCAGATCAGGCAACATTGGATCTGTGAGAATAGCTCAAAAAGTAGGTCTAGAAAGTTTTCAAAAATTTTTGAATGATTTGGGCCTTCTTAATACTTTAGATTTTGATATTGAAGAGATTGGAACTCCTCTAAAGATAAACTGGGGTAAATGTAAACTCGCAACTTCTGCTTATGGACACGGTGTCACAACAACACCAATACAATTAGCAAAGGGATATTCAATAATTTCTAACGGAGGATATGATATTAAGCCAACTTTAATTTTAGATAAAAAAAAAAGAGAAATTAGATATCAAAAAATTATATCAGAGGAAGTATCCAAAAAAATAAACTTGGCTCTAAGAAAGATTGTAACAACCAAAGAAGGTACAGCAAGTTTTGCAAATATTAATGGTTACGAAATTGGAGGAAAAACTGGAACCGCACAAAAATCAAATGCTGGAGGTTATTCTAATATGAAAATAAATACATTTGCTTCAATATTTCCTACCTCTGATCCAAAATATGTATTAGTTGTAATGTTAGATGAGCCAAAACCAAATAAAGATTATATATATGAATATAAAGATGGTTCAGGTTTGAAGATAAAAGGAACACAATTTAATACAGCAGGATGGACCGCAGTAGAAGTTGCTGGAAAAATAATTGAAAAAATAGGACCTATTTTAGCCACAAAATACTAGGAATTTAATAAAAATGTTATTAGGCGATGTTTTAAAAAATATAGACCAAAAATATAAATCAATTAAATTTAAAAATATTAGATTTAATAGTAAAGATTGCAAATTAAACGATATATTTTTTGCGATAAATGGAAATCATATTAATGGTAATAATTTTATAACCGAAGCAATTAATAATGGTGCAAAAATAATTGTTTCTAATTTAAAATATAAAGGATTTAATAAACAAAAAGTTTTATTTCTACAAAACAAAGATCCTAGAAAATTACTTTCAGAAGCTGCAAGCAATTTTTATAAAAAGAAACCAAAAAATATAATCGCTGTAACTGGTACAAACGGAAAGACATCTATAGCAAATTTATATTATCAAATATTAACTTTAAATAAAAAGAAGGTAGCTGCTATAGGAACACTTGGAATTATATCAAAAAAATTTACCCAAAAAACAAATAATACCTCAATCGATCCTATCAATATTCATCAAATATTAGAAAAACTTTATAAATTAAAAATTAACAATGTTATCTTAGAAGCGTCCAGCCATGGATTAAAGCAACATAGATTAAACAATATAAATTTTAATACTGCGGTGTTTACAAATTTTTCTAGAGATCACCTAGACTATCATAAAACATTTAGTGACTATCTTAATTCAAAACTAATTCTTTTTAATAAATTATTAAAGAAAAAGGGGAATATAATTTTCGATCAAAAAATTTTTCAAGCAAAGAAACTTAAAAATATTTCAAAAATCAGAAAACTAAAAAAATATGATTTTGGTAACAAAAATTGTTTCATTAATATCTTAAATATTAAAAATATTAATAATAAAAGAAAAGTAGATTTTTCTATTCGTAATAAAAAATACTCATTTACGACATCGCTAATTGGAATGATCCAAATTAAAAATTTGTTTTTTGCAATTTTAGCGGCTTATTTATCAAAAGTTAAAATTAAAGATATTTTAAAATCAATTGAAAAAATAAAACCAATAAGCGGAAGACTAGAACAAGTTGGTAATATTTTAAATAAGTCAAAAGTTTTTCTTGATTACGCACATACACCAGACGCATTAAAAAATGTAATATTAACTGTTAAAGAAGATTTTCCACTTAGTAAAATTTCTTTAGTATTCGGCTGTGGAGGTAATAGAGATAAAGAGAAAAGGCAAATAATGGGAGCTATAGCTAATAGATATTGTGATAAGGTATATTTAACGGATGACAACCCTAGATTTGAAAATCCCAAATTAATAAGAAATCAAATTAAAAAAGGCTTAAGTAAAAAAAAATTTATAGAAATTACTTCTAGATCTCAAGCAATTCTCAAATCTATTAAAGATCTGAATTCTGGAGATGTTTTAATTGTTGCGGGCAAAGGCCACGAAACTTATCAAGAATATAGAAAAAAAATATTTTTTTCTGATAAATCAGAAATCTTAAAGGCAATAAACAAAAAAAATTTAAATTTATCTAAATCTATTAAAACAAATATTTTAAAAGAAAGTATTAAAAATAAAAATATAGATAAAAATAAATTTATAAAATATGCATCTATCAATTCTAAAAAAATATTCAAAAACTCAATTTTTATTGGCATCAAAGGAAAAAAATTTGATGGCAATGTATATGCAGAGGAAGCGATTAAAAATAAAGCAATTTTATCTATTTGTAATAGAAAATACAAAAATTCAAAAATTTTTTTTAAAAAAGAACCCTTAGACTTTTTTAATGACTTAAGTTCAAACTTTAGAAAATCCTTAAACGCCAATAACATTGCGATCACAGGTTCTTCTGGAAAAACTTCTGTTAAAGAGTTGACTGGATTTTGTTTAAACAAATTGGCGAAAACATATTTTTCAAAGAATTCATTTAATAACAAGTATGGTGTTCCATTGAGTTTGTTTAACACACCACAATCTACAAAATTTGTAGTTTTAGAAGTAGGAATGAATAAGAAAGGAGAAATAGGCCACTTAACAAATTTAATACAACCCAATCTAGGATTGATAACCAATATTTCCTATGCGCATATAGAAAATTTTAAAAATTTAAATCATATTGCTAAAGCAAAAGGCGAAATAATTGAAAATATTATTCCTGGTGGAACTATGGTCCTCAATAAGGATGATAAATACTATAGTTATTTTTTAAAAAAAGCTAAAAATAAAAAACTTAAAATTATTTCGTTTAGTAAAAAATCTAAAGAGGCAAATGTTGCTTTCTTAAGTCAAAAAAAATATAAAGATAAATACCAATTAAATTTCAAAATTAACAATTTAATAAAATCTTTTATAATTGCAAAAGAATTATTAAATTATAAAGAAAATATTTTAGCGTCATTGAGCATTATTACTAATTATTTTGAAGTTGATAAAATAAATAAAAATTTATTTAAAAACTTTGTCATTCCAAAAAGTAGAGGATCTTTAATAAAGTACAATAAAGGTTCAAGAAAGTTAACTATTATCGATGAGAGTTACAACTCTAATCCTTTATCTTTTAAATTTGCTTTAGACAAATTTGATACAATTTATGAAAAAAGTAATAAAAAATATATTCTAGTTGGAAATATGTTAGAACTTGGAAAATATTCAAAAAATCTTCATATATTAATAGGAAAGTATATTAACCAATCAAATATTAATAAAGCTTACTTTTACGGAAAACTCGCAAAACATACATTTAACAAATTAAAACCACAAATGAGAGGTAGAATGTTGAGAAATAACATGGATATTTTAAATTTAATAAATAAAGAACTACCAAATAATAGTTTTTTAATGGTAAAAGGATCAAACTCAACCGGTTTAAATAAAATTATTCAAAAATTATAAATAAAATGCTCTATAATTTACTTTCAAGCTATTCAGAAACTTATTCATTTCTAAATTTTTTCAATTTTTTAACTGTAAGAACTGGATTAGCTGTAATAACAGCAATGTTAATTGTTTTTCTAATTGGAGATAAATTTATAAATTATTTTTCTTCAAAAAAAATTACAAATCCTATTCGTTCAGATGGACCACAAGATCATCTTATCAAAAAAATTGGCACTCCAACTATGGGTGGTGTTTTAATACTAATTGGACTCTTTTCAGGTGTATTTTTGTGGGCTGATATATATAATCCATATAACTGGTTGTTAATTTTTATAACTTTATCATTTGGGATTTTAGGTGCATTTGATGATTATAAAAAAATTAAAAATAATAATTCAAGAGGAATATCTTCTAAACTTAAATTGTTAATACAAATTTTACTTTGTTTGATTTCATTAATTATTTTTTATAACTTTATAGAGTCTGACCTTAAAACTAATTTGTATTTTCCTTTTTTTAAAAACCTTGTAATTAACTTAGGCTGGTTTTTTATACCTTTTTACTTATTTGTAATTGTTGGATCATCTAACGCAGTAAATTTAACAGACGGTTTAGATGGCTTAGCTACAGTCCCAGTAATTTTAGTTGCTGGATGTTTTGCATTTATCAGTTATGTATCTGGAAATATAATTTTTTCAGAATATTTACTTATTCCTTACATCGAAGGTGTTGGAGAGGTAGCAGTTTTTTGTGGTGCAATAATAGGGGCATCAATAGGTTTTCTATGGTTTAATGCTCCGCCTGCAAAAATTTTTATGGGTGATACTGGCTCATTAGCTTTAGGTGGATCTTTAGGCGCAGTTGGAGTAGTAACGAAACATGAAATTGTATTAGCAATAACAGGAGGCCTGTTTGTTTTGGAAGCTGTTTCAGTAATCGTTCAGGTTGTTTCATTTAAATTAACAGGAAAAAGAATTTTTATGATGGCACCAATTCATCATCATTTTGAAAAAAAGGGTTGGGCAGAATCTACTGTTGTTATCAGATTTTGGATTATCTCATTAATTTTGGCAATGATAGGACTTGCAACATTAAAATTAAGATAATGTTTAGTAAAGAAACATTTTATAACAAAAAAATATTAATTTATGGTTTAGGACTTTCCGGAAAATCCTGCTTAAAATATTTAAATAAATATAATAAAGTTACGATTTTTGACGACAACAAATTTTTAAAAAACAATAAAAATAAAAATTTATTTGCAAGTATAAATGCAATTTCAAAACAAAATTTTGATTTTATAGTAATTAGCCCAGGTATAGATATAAACAAATGCAAATTAAATAAATATTTAATAAAAAACCAAAAGAAAATAATTACAGAACTAGATATTTTTTATTTAATTTATCCTAATAATACTTCAATAACAATTACAGGAACAAATGGAAAATCTACTACTTGTCAAATGTTATACAATATAATTAAATCTAATAAATCAGACGTTAGATTAGTAGGAAATATTGGAAAACCGCCATTATTAGAAAAAAAAATAAATAAAAAAACTATTTTTATTATTGAAGTTTCTTCATATCAAATTTTTTATAATAAATATTTTAAGACAGATCATGCAGCAATTTTGAATTTAAGTACGGATCATTTAGAAAGACATAGCAATCTAAATACTTATGCAAAAATAAAACTCAAACTAATTTATAGCCAGGATAAGAATAAATATTCATATATTGAAAAAAATAATAAGATAATTAATAAAAATATCAATTATAAATTTATTAAATCAAAGTTAATTAAATTGAATTTTAATAAGGAGAGCATCTTTAAAAGGAAAATTAAAAATATTTATTTACTAGATAAAAATAATTTAAACAATATTCATTTTATATACACTATATGTAAAAAATTAAATTTTTCAGATAACAAAATATTTAAATCATTAAATAAATTTAAAGGTTTAAAATTCAGAAAACAGATCATATATAATAAGAATAATTTGAAAATAATCAATGACTCCAAATCGACCAGTTTTTCATCTTCAAACAGACTTTTGTCTAGCTATAAAAATATTTATTGGATCGTTGGCGGAATGTATAAAAAAGGAGATAGATTTAATTTAGACAAAAAGTTTTATAAAAATGTTTCTGCCTACATAATCGGCTTGAATAAAAATTTTTTTTCAAATCAATTTAAAAATAAAATTAGGTTTAAGTATCTCAAAAATTTAAAAAAAACTATTTTGGCTATAAAAAATGAAATAAAAAATGATACAAGTCCTAAAACAATTTTGTTTAGTCCCTCCGCGGCTTCTTTTGACCAATTTAAAAATTTTGAAGAAAGAGGAGAAATTTTTAATAACTTAATAAGAAGAACAATTATAAAAAATTAAATATGATTAATAATTTAGATATTTATAATAATTACTATAGCTGGTGGAAAAATATTGATAAAACCATTTTAATTTTTGTTATTTCCTTTTTTATAGCTGGTTTATTTTTTTCTCTCGCCTCAACTTCTTTAATTGCTTCCGACAGACTTAATACAAATTCTTATTATTTTTTTATAAAACACTTGATATTTATTCTTTTAGGTTTATCTGTAATGTTTCTGTTTTCACTTATTAAAGAGGATTTTTTAATAAAAATTTCAATTATTTTATTTATTTTCTCATTTTTGCTATTATTAGCAGTTCCATTTATAGGAGCAGAGGTTAAGGGCTCAAAGAGATGGTTAGATCTTCCATTTTTACCAAGATTTCAACCGATAGAACTAATTAAGCCATTTTATGTTGTGATTATTGCAATATTATTAAATTATAAAAAATATAATTTGTATTTTAAATATTTATTAACTTTATTATTAATTGTTCCAATTGTTTTACTTTTAATATCTCAACCAGATATAGGCCAATCCATGTTAATTATTTTTACATGGTTAGCTTTAATTTTTGTCTCAGGAATAAACTTGTTTATATTTTTTGGACTATTTGCCTTTTTTATTTTGATACTCACATATTTAGTTTTTTTTATTGAAAAATTTAATTATATTAAAATAAGAATCTCCTCTTTTTTTGATAGCTCATCTAATAATTATTCTCAGGCAGAAAAAGCATCCGAAGCAATAATCGACGGTGGTTTTTTTGGTAAAGGGATCGGCGAGGGAACTTTAAACTCAAAAATTCCTGAAGCACATACTGATTTTATCATTTCTGTAATCTCAGAGGAATTTGGAATAATTATAATTCTTTTATTAATGTTGGCTTTTATGTTTTTTTCATACAACATTTTTAAAAAAATTAGAGATTCAAATGACAATATATATAAGATGATACTTACAGGTTTAATATCATTACTTTTAATGCAAGCTTTTGTACATGTTGGTGTTAATTTAAGAGTATTACCAACTACAGGTATGACACTCCCTTATTTAAGTTATGGAGGATCTTCAATTATAAGTATTTCAATTATTTCTGGTATAATTTTAAATTTGACTAAAAGGAGAGTTGCCGATTGAAAAAAATTTTAATTTCAACTGGTGGTTCAGGTGGTCATGTTATCCCTGCTATTAATTTGTATAATCATTTAAAAAGTAATTTTAATGTTAGTATTTATACTGACAAAAGAGGCTCAAAGTATTTTCCAAAACAAATCGAGAAAACAATTTTTGAAGTTAATCAGTTTTTGGGAAATAAATATCTTCTTCCTTTAAAAATTATTTCTTATTTTTATGCCTTCATTAGATCACTTTTATCTTTAAATGGAAAAAAATTTGATATCCTTATCAGTACAGGGGGCTATATGTCCTTTCCTGTGGTTTTGGCAGCTAAAATATATAACAAAAAAATATTTTTATTCGAGCCAAACTCTATAATTGGAAGATCAAATAAATTTTTATTGAGATTTTCAAATAAAATTCTTTGTTATGACAAAAATCTACAAGGTATAAATAAAACATACAATAATAAAATTATTGAGATACCACCCATTTTGAATAAATGCTTTTATGAAAAAAAGATTAATAATGAAAACGATAATATTTTAAAAATATTAATAATTGGAGGAAGTCAATCTTCGTTATTTTTTACAAAAAAATTGAAACATGAAATAATTCAATTAGCAGACAAATACAAAATTTCTGTTTACCAGCAATTATCCAAGGGATTTGATATTGATAATTACAAAAAAGATTACGATAAAAATAATATCACAAATAATTTATTTTATTTTGAACATGATTATTTATGCAATAAAAACCATTTTGATATTGCAATATCAAGATCAGGTGCATCATCACTTGCCGAATTATCTCATATGACTATTCCCTTTATTGCCGTTCCGTTCCCCTTTGCAACTGATAATCATCAATTTTTAAACGCAAAGAGATATTATGATTTAAATTGTTGCTGGATATTAGAAGAAAAAAACTTTAATTCTGGTGATATATATAAAATAGTTAATCAAATTATGGTTAATAAAAACGATTATAATAAAAAAAAAAGCAATCTTAGCAAGCTAAATGAAAATAATACTTGGGAAAAAATAAATAAAAAATTAATAGAATATTTTAATGACAATTAGTTTAGGAAAAAAAGAAATAATACATTTTGTAGGTATCGGTGGAATTGGAATGAGTGGCCTTGCACTAATAATGAAAGGTTTAGGTTTTAATGTCAAAGGCTCAGACCAGCAAAGTAGCAAAAACATTGATCGATTAAAAAAAAATAAAATATTTATACAAATTGGACATAAAAAAAAAAATTTATCAAATGCAACAATTCTTGTTATTTCCTCGGCAATTAAAAAAAACAATCCTGAATATCTAGAAGCAAAGAAAAAAAAAATACCTATTTATAAAAGAGGGGATATGCTCGCAAATGTAGTTTCCCTTTATAAAAATGTTGTAGTTGCTGGTTCACATGGCAAAACAACAACTACATCAATTGTTTCAACAATTTTTTCTAAATCTAATTTAGATCCCACAACAATTAATGGTGGAGTAATTAATTCGATTGGTAATTCGGCAAAACTTGGAAAGGGCGAATGGTGTGTATTAGAGTCTGATGAATCTGATGGTAGTTTTTTACAACTTCCATTCACATATTCAATTATAACAAATATTGATGACGAACATCTCGAACACTATGGATCAATTGAAAATTTAAAAAAAAGTTTTATTAATTTTGCGGAAAAGACACCTACTTTTGGAAAAACACTTATCTGCTTGGATGATACAAATAACAGATCAATTTTAGGTAAAATTAAAAATCAAAATATAATTACTTATGGATTAAATGAAAAATCTAATTTCAAAATCAAAAATATTAAACTTCAATCTCAATTTTCGAAATTTGATTTAGAAATTAATTTACCTAATCAAAAAAAAAAAATATTTAAATCATTTAAGGTTCCATTAATTGGAACTCATAATATAAAAAACTGTTGCGCATCTATAGCTATAGCAATTTTAATGGGTATTTCTGTTAATTTAATTAAAAAATCAGTTTTAGAATTTAAAGGAGTTCAAAGAAGATTTAATTTTATATTCGAACATGAAAAAAGTATTTATTATGACGATTACGCACATCATCCTACTGAAATTTACGAACTACTTAAATCTATAAAAGATGTATATAAATCAAAAAAAATAATATCAGTATTTCAGCCACATAGGGTTTCACGATTAAATTCACTAAATAAAAATTTCACAAAGTGTTTTAAATATTCTGATCAAGTATTGTTATGTCCAGTTTACAAAGCTGGAGAAAATCTTAAATTAAAAATAAATTATTATAAATTTGCCAAAGAAATTATTAAGAATTCTAAGGTAGAATTAATAATGATCAATAGCGAAAAAGAATTGGCAAAGTTTGCTACACAAAATATTTATGGTGATAAAATTGTGATTGGTATGGGTGCTGGGACAATTTCTAACTGGATTAGAAATTTACCAAGATTAATTAAATGAAACTTGATGATTTAGAAAAACTTGAATTTGATGACAAATCTCGTTTAAGTCTTAATCATGATTTATCCAGATTGAATTGGTTTAACATTGGAGGAAAAACAAAAACCTTTTTTTTTGCTAATTCCTTAAAAGATTTATCAAAATTTTTAAAAATATATCAAAATAGAGGAAAATTATTTGTAATTGGAGCAGGATCTAACACATTATTTGATGATGAAATTTATAACGGAACCGTAATAAAACTTGGTAAAAATTTTAACAATATTTCAAAATTAGATGAAGAATTAATAATTTCAGGAAGTTCTTGTTTAGATAAAAAACTTTCTGAATTTGCAATGCAAAATAAGATAGAAGGATTTGAGTTTTTATCATGCATACCAGGATCAGTTGGTGGCGGAATAACAATGAACGCCGGTTGTTATGGTAGAGAATTTAAAGATATTGTAGTTTCAGTTCAAGCTATAGACTTAGAAGGTAAAATTATAACGATTCCTGCTCAAAAAATACAATTTAAATATAGATCAACAAATTTACCTAAAAATTTAATTTATCTTAGTGTTACATTTAAAGGCAAAATCTCAAATGCAGAGACTATAAAAAAAAAAATTGAGGAGTTGAAAAAAAAGAAAGAACTTTCTCAGCCTATTAGAGTAAAAACAAGCGGAAGTACATTTAAAAACCCTGTAAATCAAAGCACTAAAAAAGTTTGGGAATTAATTCGAGAATCAGTGAATATAAATGAAGTAAATAAAATGTTTGGTGACGCAAAGCTTTCAGAAAAGCATTGTAATTTTCTTATTAATCAAGATAAAGCCTCTTCAAAAGATATGAAAAATCTTATCTATTTTATAAAAGAAAATGTATATAAGAAAACTGGAGTTAATCTTGAATTGGAAATAGTTTTAACTTCATAATTTTAATGAAGAAGAAAGTATTAATATTAGCTGGTGGTTATTCTAAAGAAAGAGATATAAGTTTAAAAACAGCAAGAGCAGTTTATAAACAAATTAAAAATAATTATTTCTGCAAAATACTCGATCCAAAAAATGGTTTTATTAAAGAAATAAAAAAATTTAGGCCAAATGTTGTATTTAATGCTCTACACGGTAGATACGGTGAGGATGGATACATTCAATTAATCTTAGAAAATGAAAAAATAAAATATACACATTCAGGTGTTAAAGCGTCTTCAATTTGTATTAATAAAGTTATTTCAAAAAAAATATTTCTAAAAAATAAAATTTTAACTCCTAAAGATTTAATATTTAAGGCAAATTCTGAAAAAAATTATAAAGATATATTTAACGCAGTTAAAACAAAACTTAAATTCCCAGTAGTGGTAAAACCTATTAACGAAGGCTCTAGCGTTGGAGTTTACATTTGTAACAAAAATAACTTTATTAAAAATATCAAAAAATTAGAAAATGAAAGAGAAATTTTGATTGAAAAATATATACCAGGTAGAGAAATACAAGTTGCGGTTATGGGTAAAAAAACACTTGGTACTATTGAATTGGTACCAAAAAGAAAATTTTATGACTACAAAGCAAAGTATGACAAAAATGCTAAAACAAAGCATGTTCTTCCAGTTAATCTTTCAGAGAAAGAACTAAAGAAAGTTGAAAATATTGCATTAAACGCTCATCGCATAACCGGTTGCAGAGGAATAACAAGAAGTGATTTTAGATATTATGACGATAAATTTTATTTGTTGGAGGTCAATACTCAACCTGGAATGACAGAACTATCATTAGTTCCAGAAATTGCAAAATATAAAGGCATTAGTTTTTACAAATTAATAAATTGGATAATAAAAGATGCTTCAATTAATAGATAAAGGAAAAATTTATTTATATTTATTTTTTCTTTTTATATTATTGAGTCTGCATAATATAAATTCAATCAATTATATTAATGATTTTTTTAAGATAAAAAAAATTACGCTTGAAAGCAATATAGGAAATAAAATTAATAATGAAATTTATGAGTCCTTAAATGAATTTTATAATTCTACTATATTTTCGATTAAAACTAAAAAAATCCAAAACATTCTGAATAATTTTAACATTATCGGAGAATATAAAATTAAAAAGGAATATCCTTCAGCTATTAAAATTGAACTTAAGGAGACAAAAATTTTAGCATATTACTTCGATAATAATAAAAAAACATATATTGGTTTGAATGGTAAAAAAATAATTAATAAAATTGTAGAAGAGGATTTACCTTTAATTGTTGGAAATGTTAATGTTAAAATCTTTTTAGAATTAAACGATAAATTAAATAAAAATGGCTTTAAAATAAATGATTTTAAAAAATTATATTTTTTTAAATCAAATAGATGGGATTTACTTTATCAAGATAAAATACTAATTAAACTTTCGAATAATAATTTAGACTTTTCACTAAATTTATTAAAAAAAATAATAAATATATCCCTTTCAAATGGAGTTAAAGTAATTGATTTAAGAATAAAAGATAAGATAATTTTATCATGACTAAAATTAATTCACCATACCCTATATTAGAATTTGGCTCTACACACATACGTCTTGCAGTTTATGACAAACTAATTTTAAACCAATGTTCTTTTTATGAAGAAAAAATAGATTATACTAGAAATAAAAATTCAAAAAATGAACAACCAATAACCAATATAATTTCAAAAGCTGAAAATGATTTAAGTCAACACCTAAAAGAAGTTTTGTTATTAATTGACTCTTCAAGTATTTATTCATTAGATTTTTCAATACAAAAAAATTTTGATAAGAAAATAATTAATAAAACAGACATTGATCATTTAATTAATGAAAGTGAAAATATAATAAAATTAAATAATAAGGATAAAGATATTTTACACACTATAAAACATCAAATAATGATTGATGACAAGATTTTTGATGAAAAAAATGAAATCACTGTGGAAGCGCAAAAAGTTATAATAGATTTAAAATTTGTTTTAATAGAAAAAAAAACCTGTGATAAAATCAGAGAGTTGTTTTTAAAAAAACATATAACGTTAAAAAGTATTTACTGTACTAGTTATATAAAATCTTTAGATATAATTAAAAAAAACGAAATTTCTGGCTATATTTCTTTTATAGATATAGGTTTAAAAAAAAGTAGTCTTACAATTTTTCAGGATAGTAAACTTTTATATTTAAATAATACTTATATTGGAGGACATCATATTACCAATGATATAGCAAAAGTTTTGAATTTAGATTACCGTAAAGCAGAAGCAGAAAAATTTAAATTTTCTAAAAGTAATAAATATGAAGATATTATAATTAACAAATCAGATGATAAATTGCTTAAAAAAATAATTAATGCACGTTTGGAGGAAATAATCGAACTTTTGTTTTTAAACTGTCCCTTAATAAATAATTTTAATTTTAATTCTGATTTAAAGCTTTATTTTATAGGGAATGGATCTAAAGTTTTAAGTGAAAATCTTCTATCGTTTGGACCTGAATTCAGTTTTTTAAATGAAATGTCAATTATAAATGAAACTGCAAAAGATAGTTGCGATAGTGCATTAAAGTATAGTAATGATGAAATGGAAATTCGTTCTCAAAAAGCACCTATTAGCTTAGAAAACAAAGGTATTTTTGAAAAATTATTCAATTATTTCACAGAAAAATAGCAATTTTTTGTAACATAAGTTGTTTTTTTAAGACATTTTTTTTTTAATATAGTTTTGTATGTCTATTTTAAATCAAAAAACGATTAATCAAAAAATTTGTTTTAGCGGCATAGGTCTTCACTCAGGAAAGCTTGTAGATTTAACTCTCGTGCCATCAGAACCAAACACAGGAATTATATTCAAAAGAGTTGATATAAAAACAAATAATATTGTAATACCAACTTATGATAATGTTGTTGATACTACACTATGTACGACTTTATCAAATGAATATGGTGCAAAGGTTTCAACGGTAGAGCATTTGATGGGCGCACTTTACGGTTTAGGAATTGACAATTTAGTTGTTGAATTAAATTCTCAAGAGTTACCAATTTTAGACGGATCAGCAAAGAAATTTATAGAAAAGATTTTAGCGGTAGGAATTAAATCTTCTTCTACACCTATAAAATTAATTAAAATAGATAAAAGTGTTTCATATAAAGAAGGTAGCAAATATATTTCTATAGATAAGTCAAAAGTAGCATCAGAAATTGACTTTGAAATCGAATATAAAAACAAAATAATTTCAAAACAAAGAAATAAAGTAAATATATTTAGTGACGATTTAAAAAATGTTTTTGAGTCCAGAACTTTTTGCTTACATGAGGATGTTGAGAAGCTTCAAAAAGCTGGTTTTGCAAAAGGAGGAAGCTTAGACAATGCTATTGTTGTGAGTGAAAATGAAATTTTAAATAAAAATGGATTAAGAAATTCAAAAGAGTTTGTTAATCATAAAATACTCGATTGCATGGGTGATTTATATTTATCTGGTTACAGAATTGTTGGATCACTAACTACATCCCAAGGGGGTCATGGATTAACCAATAAAATTTTGAGAAAACTTTTTTCTGATAAATCAAACTTTACAGTTATAGAGATTAAAGAAAAGACTTTACCTTATCAAATCCTAGATAGATCTTATCTAAAATCTATTGCATAAAAATAGAAATTTTTTTTATTTCTGCTAATAAATATATATGCGTTTTTTCATATTAAGTTTATTTACTATATTAATATTTCTTACTTCTTGTACAAAAGAAAAAACTTTAGTCGAGGTTATCGAAAAAAAAGAAATAGATTTACAAATGATAGATGCTTATGAGGCGGGGCTAAAAGCACTTGAAAATAATGACGGTTTAACCGCAGCAAAAAAATTTAGTGAAGCTGAATTATTATTTCCACAATCCGAATGGGCTCCAAGAGCCGCGCTAATGTCAGCATACTCATATTATTCACAAGGTTATTATAGTGACACAATTTATGAACTTAAGAGATTTATAAATACCTATCCCAGACATCCCCGTACTGATTATGCTTACTATTTTTTAGGAATTACCTACTATGATACAATAGTCGATGAGACAAAAGATTTGGATCCAATTTTAAAATCAAAAGAATATTTTGAATATGTAATAAAAAATTTTTCTGATACAGATTATGCATTAGATGCAAAATTTAAATTAGAGTTAATTAATGAGTTTTTAGTTTCAAAAGAAATGTATTTAGCTAGATACTATTTTGAAAAAGAAAAATGGATACCAGCAATTAATAGATTTAAACTTGTCGTAGAAAACTACAATGATTCAATTTTTATTGAAGAAGCATTACACAGATTGGTAGAAATTCATTATAAAATTGGTTTAGTAGATGAGGCAAAAAAATACGCCTATGTTTTAGGTTATAATTATCAATCAAGTCAATGGTATGAAAAGTCTTTCAAAGTTTTCAATAAAAACTATTCTCCAAAAAAAATTAAAATGAAAAAAGATAAAAGTAAAAAGAAATCATTAATTGAAAAAATTAAAACAAAAATATTCTAATGGTGAACAAAGTTTCGATCAAGAAATTCTATTTAGACAAAATCAATAAACTTATAAAAAATGATGAACTTTATTATTCCAAAGATAAACCAAAAATTTCAGATAAAGAATATGACGAGCTTAAACGAAGTATACTAAATTTAGAAAAACAATATATTTTTTTAAATCATAAAAATTCACCTTCCAAAAAAGTAGGTTTTAAACCATCAAAAAATTTTCAGAAACAAAAACATATGGTCCCAATGCTTTCTCTATCTAATGTTTTTAATAAAGAGGATTTAATTAACTTTGAAAAAAAAATGAAAAATTATTTAGATCTAAGCGATAGACATTCTTTTGAATATAGTGTTGAGCCGAAGATAGATGGTATATCTGCATCCTTAACTTACAAAAACGGGGTTTTAGTTTTAGGTCTGTCCAGAGGAGATGGATATGAAGGTGAAGTAATTACAGAAAATTTAAAAACAATAAAAGATATTCCAAAAAATATTACCTCAAAAGATTTTCCATCAAATATAGAGATTAGAGGCGAGGTTTATATAAAAAAAAATGATTTTGAAAGTCTTAAAGAAAAATTTGCAAACCCGAGAAACGCTGCCTCTGGTTCATTAAGACAGAAAGAATCTGCTGAAACAAAAAAAATACCATTAATGTTTATTGCGTATACTTTTGGTTTATTTGAAAATAATAAATTCAATAAGCAAGCAGAATTTTTAAGTTATTTAAAAAAATGGGGTTTCAAAACAAGCAAGTATAATTGTGTTATTTCAAATGTTGACCATCTAATAAAAAATCACCAAAGCTTCGAGGCAAAAAGATATGAATTAGATTACGATGTAGATGGATTAGTTTATAAAATAAATGATCTTAAACTTCAAAAAAGGTTAGGCTTTGTTGGAAATGCTCCAAGATGGGCGGCAGCGCATAAATTTTCTGCTGCGTCATCTTTTTCTAAAATTTTAAACATTGAAATTCAAGTTGGAAGAACAGGTGCATTAACCCCCGTTGCAAAAGTTAAACCAGTTAATATTGGCGGTGTAATAGTTTCAAATGCCACACTTCATAATGAAGATGAGATTAAAAAAAAAGATATAAGAGTTGGAGATATAGTAAAAATTGAAAGAGCAGGAGATGTAATTCCACATGTAATTTCTGTCGATTTATCAAAGCGATCTTCTAATAATTTAAAATTTAAATTTCCTGACAAATGTCCATCATGCGGTTCAAAGGTTGAAAAAGAATTTAATAATCAAACAAAGAAATTTGATGCAGTAAAAAGATGTTCATCAGAAGGATTTTCATGCGAAAAAATTGCAATAGAAAAAATTAAACATTTTGTATCAAAAGAGGCACTTAATATTGATGGGCTTGGGAAAAAAGTTGTTGAAAAATTTTGGGAAAAAAATTTTATTAGATATCCACAAGATATTTTTAAACTGGATTTTAAAAAAATTGAAAATTTAGATGGATGGGGAAATCAATCAGTTTTAAACCTTAAATATTCAATTGATAAGTCAAAAAAAATTTATCTTAATAAATTTATATTTGCATTAGGCATTAGACACATAGGACAAGAGAATGCAAAGTTAATTGCCAAACATCTGCAAAATATAAAAAATTTTATTAAAATTGACAAAAATTACGATTTTAACTCATTTACAAATATAGATGGCATAGGAGAAATACAAATTACATCAATCAAAAAATTTTTTTCAATTAAAGAAAATTTAAATATTGTTAGAGATCTTTCTAATTATTTAAATATACAAAATGAAATTACAAATGATTCTGGAAAACTTAAAAATCTGACTTTCTTGATTACAGGAAAATTAATAAAAATGAGCAGGGCAGAGGCCAAGTCTGTTATTGAAAAAAATTCTGGGAGGATATTAAGCTCTGTAAGCAAAAAACTAGACTATTTAATAGTTGGAGATAAACCAACCTCAAAAAAAGTAAATCAGGCTAAAGATTTGGGTGTTAAAATTATAAATCAGACCGAATTAATTAATCTATTAAATTGATTTAAGTAACCAATTTTTTTCATTTTTTCCTAAAAATTTAGAAATATTATTATAAATCTCTAACTTATATTTTAATAAATAGTTTTTTTCATTTTTTGTTAATAATTTTTCATTTATTAAATCATCATCTATTGGTGCCATTGTGAGATTTTTAAACACTAATTTATTTTTTATTTTATCAACATAAACCAAATTCTCAATTCTTATTCCAAATTTACCTTCTTCATAATATCCTGGCTCATTACTTACAATCATTCCTTCTTTTAATTCTAGTGAATTAAATTTTGATAAAGCTTGAGGTCCTTCGTGAACATTCGAAAAAAAACCAACTCCATGACCTGTTCCATGGCCATAATCTAAATTAACTTTGTTCAAAGACTCTCTTGCTTTTTTGTCGATTAAATTTCCTTTTTTTATTTTATTTAAATTATTTGTAGCAACGGCTATGTGGCCCTTAAGCACTCTTGTAAATATATTTTTTATTCTTTCTGAAGGTTTCTTAAAACACACAGTTCTGGTCACATCTGTTGTTCCATACTTGTACTGCCCACCAGAGTCACATAGGAAGATATCATCCTTTTTAATTTTCCTATTTGTTTTTTTCGAGGACCTGTAGTGTATTATTGCACTATTGGGCCCCGATCCAGCAATTGTATTAAAACTTGGATAAATATAATCTTTATTTTGCTTTCTAAATTTTTCTAACTTTTTTTCCAAAGTCAATTCGTCAAAACCAAAATTTTTCTCTTGTTTAATCCAAAATAGAAATTTGGTTAAAGCAACACCATCTTTTATATGAGCTTTTTTCATATTTTCTATTTCGATTTTGTTTTTAATAGATTTTAGATGATAAATTGGATCCTCAAAATTTGAAATTTTAAATCTTGATTCTATTAAACTTTGGTAAAAAATTGAACAGGTCAAACCATCTATTGTAAATAAAGATGAATTTAACTTTGATAAAATCTCGTATATTTCTTCAAATTTATGAAATTTTACCTTTTTATATTTTATTTTTTTTATTTTATTTATTTTTTTTAAATCACAAAAACAAAAAATATTTTTTTCTTTATCAATTATTAATCTAGCATTTGGAATTGGACTATTTGGATTATCCCTTCCTCTAATATTTAGCAACCAAGCAACATTTTCTGGTGCAGAAATAAATATACTATCTGATTTATTTTTTTTTAAAATTTTATGCAGTCTATTAAGTTTTGATTTAATACTTTCGCCTACAATTTTGTCTTCTAGTTTATAGAAAAGATCTATTTTTTTTTCTTTTTCAGAATAAATACAATCAACTAAATTTTTTTTAATCGGTATTAGGTGGTATTTATACCCAAAATATTTATTTAATGTTGGAGATGTAAATAACTTAGGATCGTATCCTATTTTATTAATCCGTTTATAATTTAAAATATCTTTTGGAAAAATGTATGGAATTTCAATAATTTTAAAATATTTTCCACTCTCCATTTTGCTTTGAATTAAATATCTTCCATCAACAAATAGATAATTCAATGATTTTGTAATTATACAAAAACCTGCAGATCCTGAAAAATTAGAAATAGTCTTAAGCCTATTTGGATAGGCATATTCACTGAAAAATTCGTCATTTTTAGGCACAATGTAAGCATCTAGTTCATATGATTTTAAATACTTTTTAATTTTTAAATATGTTTTCATTGTTTAATTCTTTTTTGATATCTAAGCCATCCAGGGCTCTTTATTTCATTTTCATAATCTATATCTTGATTAAATTCAAAATCATCACTTTCATCCTTTAAAAATTGATTATTTTTTTCAACATTTTTTTCTGGTAACTCGTCAATGAATCTAGATGATATACTGTCTATCCAATCTCCTTGATAAAATCTGTTCATGGAAAAAGAGATATATGCTATCTTTTTTGCACGCGTTATACCAACATAAGCCAATCTTCTTTCCTCTTCTAATCCACTTTGACCTTTCTCCTCCATTGATTTTTGATGTGGAAACAATCCTTCTTCCCATCCTGGTAAAAATACTACATCAAACTCTAATCCTTTAGAAGAATGCATTGTCATTAAATTTACTTTTTGACCCTCCCAATCTTGATCTATCGAAGTAGCTAAAGCGACATGTTCTAAAAAACTTTCAATATTATCAAATTCTTTCATTGCATTTAAAAGTTCTTTTATATTTTCAAGTCTATTTTCATTTTCTAGATCTTTTTTATCTTTAAGCATTTGACTATATCCAGACTCATCCAAAATTATTTGAAGTAATTTTACGTGATTAACTTTTTTTCTATGATCAAATCTCCATTTCTGTAGAAGACTTAAAATTGAATTTAATCCTAATTTAGGCTTTGGTTTAATCATATTAAGTTCAATCATTTTTTTAGCACCATCCTCAAGTGATAAATTATTTTTCTTACAAAAATCGTAAATTGTTTTAATAGTAGTTTCGCCAATTGATCTTTTTGGGACATTAATAATTCTCTCAAATGATAAGTCATCTTTAGTTTGATACACAATTCTTAAGTAAGCAATACAATCTTTTATTTCTGCTCTTTCGTAGAATTTAATACCTCCAATAATTCTATAAGGTAATCCAATTTTAAGAAAACGTTCTTCAAATTCACGTGTCTGAAATATTGCCCTTACTAATATAGTAATATTATTTAACTTAAATTTTTTTTTTAATTTTTCAATTTTTTCACCAATACCTATAGCTTCATCTTTCCCGCTTCTATAACTGTCTAGATAAACATTTTCCCCTTCCTCTCCATCTGTGAAAAGATTTTTTCCTACTCTATTTTCATTATTAGAAATAAGACCAGAAGCTACAGTTAAAATATTTTGTGTTGATCTATAATTTTTTTCTAGTCTTATTATTTTTGTATTTTGGTACATTTTGTCAAATTCTAAAAAATTTTTAATTTCAGCCCCTCTCCAACTATAAATTGATTGATCATCATCACCTACACAACAAATATTATTATTTTCTTTTGATAATAAATTTAACCATTTACTTTGTATAAAATTTGTATCTTGATACTCATCAACTAATATATATTTAAAATTTCTTGAATACATTTTTGTAATATCGGGATTTTTTTCAAAAATTTTTATACAATGAAGTATTAAATCATTAAAATCACAAGCGTTTAGATCGATTAATTTTGTTTGATAAATTTTATATATTTTAAGAAAGGAAGACTCTAGTTTTTCACTTTTTTTAAGAATAACATCCTCAGGATACCAACCTTTATTTTTCCATTTCTCAATAACATTGAGAATATAGTTTGGAGATATTTTTTTGATGTCAATATTTTCTGCTTTACAGATATTTTTAATTAATTTTTTTTGATCATCTTGATCTAGAATTGTAAAATTATAATTTAAATCTGCAGCTTTAGCATGTTTTCTTAAAATTTTTACACATATTGAATGAAAAGTTCCAACCCATGGCATACCAAATTTTTTTTTCTTTAAATTAAAGAGAATTCTACTGAGCATTTCATTCGCAGCTTTATTTGTAAAGGTTACTGCTAAAATTTCATTCGGGGTCGCCTTGTTCGATAAAACAATGTGACAAATCCTAGAAGTTAATACCTTAGTTTTTCCCGATCCAGCCCCAGCTACTATTAATAAGGGTCCATTTAAACAAGTTACAGCTTCTTTTTGCTTTTCGTTTAAATTATTTAAGTAATCAAAATTTAACATTTCAAATTTAAGTTGTATAAGTACTTTTTATAATAATGAAAAAAGACTCATTTAAAATACCTTTTAAAAGTAATTTTTTTAAAGAACAAGATCCTTTTCACCTTGTTTTAATTTTTTTTATAATCTTTTTTGGCACAGCTATTTTTTTTTCAATACCAACATTTTATGATTATAAAAAATACAACCAAATAATCGAAAATACAATTAACAAAGATTTTAAAATAAAAATAGAGAATTTAGAGAAAATTAGTTTTAGATTTATCCCATCTCCCCATCTATTAATAAAAAAAGCAGACCTAAAAATTAGAGAAAATGAAACTAAGGTAGTGTCTAAACTTGAAAATATTAAAGTATTTATTTCAATAATAGATTTATACAAAAATGAA
Source organism: Pelagibacteraceae bacterium AG-426-G09 (assembly GCA_003210075.1). Lineage (GTDB taxonomy): Bacteria > Pseudomonadota > Alphaproteobacteria > Pelagibacterales > Pelagibacteraceae > Pelagibacter. The sequence goes on along the minus strand of QCNR01000001.1, from coordinate 106,925 downwards.
AATTTTAAAATAGATAGAGTAGAGGTTAATAAAGCAAATTTATATCTAAATGATTTATCGTTAAAAAATTTTATACAAAACTTAAAAAAAAATATTGTAAAAAAATTTTTAATAAAAAAAAGTACTATTTTTTTTAGAGATAAAAACGATGAGATAATCTTATTGTCAAAAATAAAAAATTTTAATTACAAAATCGACTTTGTAAATAGTAAAAAGATTTTAAAGATAGAAGGTAACATATTTGACTCAGACTATGAATTTAAATATTTAATTGATTATAATTTTCCAAATATACAAAATGTTAATATTGAATTAAAAAATCCAAATATTATTTTAGAAAATCAATTGATTGAAAAAAAGAATTCAAAGGAATTTTTACAAGAAGGTACTTTTACGATCAGATTTCTAACTAAAAAAAATATTGTTAATTATGAAATAATAAAAAACAGCATAAAATTTATAGAGAAGAATTCTAAAAATACTGATTTCAATTTAAATGGTCTTATTAATTTTAAACCTTTTTATTTTAACTTGGTGTATGATCATAAAAAAATTGATTTAGTTGATATAGAAAAAATTTTATATACAATTTTTATTAACAAAAAGTTAAAATACGAAAATCTCTCAGGTAATTTAAAAATAAATTTTAAAGATATTGATAACAAAACTCTTCAATCAGGATTGTTAAATCTTCACTTTGCTGATACATACCTTAACGTTGATAAAAATTTATTTAATTTATCTGATTTTGCAAAGTTAGAAATAATTGACTATGAATATTTAAATGAAATTGATCAAGTTCTACAGATGAAAATTAAGATAAATGTAATTGATGAAGAGAAATTTAATAGATTTTTATTTAAATATAGAAGAAATAAAATTTTAAATAATAATATTTATTTTACATATCAATATAACTCCAACACAAATAAACATTTTTTATCAAATGTATCTAGTGATGGTTTGACAAATAATACAGAATTTTATCAATTCAATAATCTACAACAATTAAAAAATTTATTAATTGATGAAAATGTTTTTAAGATGGACTAATCATTTTTTTTGGATTTACTATTTTTGAATAATCTTTCTCATTGATTAATCCACTTTTTATTGCCTCTTCTTTTAAAGTCGTTCCATTTTTGAGTGCTGCTTTTGCAATTTTTGCCGCTTTGTCGTACCCAATTATTGGAGCTAAGGCTGTAACAAGCATTAATGAATTGTCCAAGTCATATTTCATTTTTTTTATGTTTGGTCTAATACCTTTAACGCAATACTTTGCAAAATTATTTGTACTATCAGCCAAAAGATCTATTGATTGAAGTATATTGTGTGCAATTAAAGGTTTAAAAACATTTAGTTCAAATTGACCTTGTGAACCTGCAACTGTTATTCCAGTATGATTTCCTATAACTTTTACACAAACCATCGTTACCGCTTCTGATTGAGTTGGATTTACCTTTCCTGGCATAATTGAAGAACCAGGTTCGTTAGCTGGAATTATTAATTCACCATATCCAGCTCTTGGACCTGATCCTAAATATCTTATATCATTAGCTATTTTCATAAGACAAACTGCAGCTGTATTTAATGCACCAGAAAAACTGACAATTGCATCATGCGCCGCAAGTGCAGCAAATTTATTTCTAGCAGGTTTGAATTTTATTTTGGTTATCTTGCTTATTTCTTTACATATTTTTATATCGAATTTTTTCTTTGTGTTAATTCCCGTCCCTACAGCAGTTCCCCCTTGTGCAAGAAAGTTTATTTCTTTTAAAGTATTTGTTATTCTATTAATGGTATCTTCCAATTGAGTCTGATATCCTGAAAATTCTTGTCCTAAAGTTAATGGAGTAGCATCTTGAAGATGTGTTCTGCCAACTTTGACAATATTGCTAAATTGTGAAACTTTTTTCTTTAATTCTCTATTTAATAATTTAAGCGAAGGTAATAATTTGTCTCTAGTCTCAAGAGCAATTGCAATATGCATTGCGCTCGGAAATACATCATTTGTAGATTGAGACATATTTACGTGGTCATTTGGGTGAACAGGTTTTTTTGATCCAAGTTTTCCTCCTAAAATTTGTATCGCTTTATTTGCAATAACCTCATTAACATTCATATTCGTTTGAGTTCCAGATCCAGTTTGCCAAACTTTTAAAGGGAAATGATCATTAAGCTTTCCGCTTATCACATTATTTGAAGCTTTAATGATTGCATTTGCAATTTTGGCATCTATTTGTTTTTCTTTTTTATGTACGATTGCTGCTGATTTTTTAATAATTGCAATTGATTTGATTAATATTGGCCTTACTTTGAACTCTCCAATATCAAAATATTTTTTTGATCTTTGAGTTGATGCACCCCAATATTTATCCACAGGAACATTAATTTTTCCAATACTATCGTATTCTTTTCTAGTTTTCATAATATAATTAAAGGTATTAAATGTTATACATTAAAAAAATTGAAAATCCTAGCAGTTGAAAAAATAAGGAGAAAAAATGACTAATTTTGAAAAAGTAGGTTTATTTATGAGAACCTTTGGGCAAGAAGTTAAAAAAAAATCTGAACTTTCAAGTGAAAAAATTAATTCTCTTAGGCTTAATTTAATCAAAGAGGAACTGGATGAATTGAATAAAGCAATGAGAGAAAATGATATTCTTGAAGTAGCCGATGCTCTTACAGATATTTTATATGTTACTTATGGAGCAGGTCATGCTTTTGGAATTGATTTAGATAAATGTTTTGATGAAGTTCAAAAATCGAATATGAGTAAATTAGATAATAATGGCAAACCAATTTATAATGAGCATGGAAAAGTTATGAAGGGACCAGATTATTTTAAACCCAACCTGTCTAAATTTATTTCAAAAGACTAAGACCAAAAAGGTTTTATAACTTTAATTTTTGCTTTATCTGTATTAAAGATTTCATCCAATTTAAAGTTAGGATCTTTAAATTTAAATAGTCCAAATGAAAATTTGGAATTATTAACTATTTTACCTATTTCACTATTATTTATTTTAATCACTTCATTATTAGCAATATGACCTTCAATAATCTTAATAGGATATATTCTTCTGCTTATTTTTTCTTTAAGTTTCATTCTAGAGGTATTTTCTTGCCCAACATAACATCCTTTTTTAAAATCAATTGCATTTAATTCCTCTGAATTAGTTTCTAAACCAAATATTTTGTTTTGAAAATTTTCTGTATCTGAGTTTGGAATACCAAGGGAGTGACTTAACTGATAATACTCCTCAATATTGGAAATTTTTAAATTTAATTTTTTTGCAGATAAGTATAATTTTTCTAAGTTTATCACTATTCTTGCACCTAATTTAATACATCTTGGATCTAAAATAACAGGATCTTCTCTAAATTTAATAGTTACTCCCAAGTTATTATTTTTATTAAATTCAGTAAAATTTTCCTTTGAAAGAGCAGCAACTACAAATTCATTTGATAGATTTGAAATTTCTACTTTTGAACGTAATTTATACAAGTTTAACTGTTTGTAGAGATTTTCCATTTGATATTTTGGACAATCTAAAAAATAACCACTTTTGTGTTTAATAATAATAAATTCAAATAAGTACTTTCCTTGGGGTGTTAATAAATATGAAAAACAACTCTGACTATCTGAAACTTTTTTTAGATCATTACTAATTATATTTTGTAAATATGTGAAAGTATCATCTCCATTAATATAAATAATTCCTCTATCCTCTAAAATATAAATACTTTCTTTTTTCATAATTGATTATCGATTAAATATAATATAGTAACTTTTTTACCAAATGTTAGATCTAATAATCAAAAATGGACAATGTTACATCGATGGTGAATTGAAAAATCTTGATGTTGCTATAAAAGATGGAAAAATTCAGCATATAGGTAAAATTTCAGAAAAAGCTAAAGAAGAAATAAGCGCTAAAGATCAAATTATTTTACCAGGATGTATAGATACGCAGACACATTTTAGAGAACCTGGGTCAACTGATACAGAAGATCTTCATTCAGGCAGTAGAGCAGCAATTGTAGGTGGCATAACAAGTGTATTTGAGATGCCAAATACAAATCCTCCTACATCAAACATGAAAGAGTTTCAAAGAAAATTAGATCTCGCAAAAAATAGAATGTATTGCAATTATGCTTTTTATTTTGGAGCTACAGCTGATAATTCTGAAGATCTAGCGAGTTTGAAAGATTTAGAGGGATGTTGTGGTATCAAATTATTTGCAGGCTCATCAACTGGCAATTTACTAGTTGCTGAAGAGAATGATATCGATAAAGTTTTTCAAAATAGTTCAAAAGTTGTTGCAGTACATTCTGAAGATGAAGCTATTTTAAATATAAATAAAAAATTGATCAAAAAAGGAGATGTTCATACCCATCCAGTTTGGAGAAGTGTAGAATGTGCAATTTCATCTACAAGAAGAATTGTAAAAATAGCTGAGCGTTATAACAAAAAAGCTCATGTTCTTCATATTACAACGAAAGAGGAAATTGATTTTTTATCACAACATAAAGGAAATATAACATTTGAGATTACTCCCCAGCATTTAACTATGTATTCTCCTGATTGCTACAATAGACTTGGAACTTACGCTCAAATGAATCCACCATTAAGGGATAAATCCCATTATGATAGATTATGGTATGCAGTTAGAAATAATTTAAATGATACAATAGGCTCTGATCACGCTCCACACCTCAAGGTAAACAAAGATAAAGAATACCCTAATTCACCATCAGGAATGCCAGGAGTTCAAACTATACTCCCAGTGATGTTAAACCATGTAAATGAAGGAAGATTGACGCTAAAACAATTAATTAATTATGTCTGCGAAAATCCTGTTAAAATTTTCGGAATTAAAAATAAAGGATTTATCAAAGAAGGTTATGATGCTGATTTTACAATTGTTGATATGAATAAAATAATTGAAATTAAAAATGAAAATATTGAAAGTAAATGTAAATGGTCTCCATTTAATGGAGATAAGTTTAAAGGAACTCCCGTAGCAACAATTATAAGAGGTGAAGTGAAAATGAAGAATGGAAAAATAATTGGAAATCCAAAAGGTAAACCTTTAGAATTTAGCAATTACTAAAAATATTAATAATAGTTATGAGACACCCTCACCATTATAAAATTTCTATTGCTTTAGCAATAGCAGCAGGGGCTTGGGGAATTTACTGGTTGCCTCAAAGAATTCTTGAAGATGGAGGACTAACAGGCGGATGGGGAACTATCTCACAAATGGTAATTGGATTTTTATTATTATTACCAATTGCTATATGGAGAGCAGTTAAAGGAAAAAATACAGGTTTTGAACTTCCGTTTACTGGTTTACTTCTTGGAGGAGGTTTTGTTTGTTATGCTTTAAGTTTCCTTTTAACAGACGTTGTTCGTGCATTAATTCTTTTTTATATGTCACCTATATGGACAACTATTTTTGAGACTTTGTTTTTAAAAAAAAGACATGGTTGGGAAAGAGTTTTTACCTTGACTTTAGCAATTGGTGGTTTGTGGATTGTGTTTAGCAAGAATACAATTTTTCCGCTACCACAAAATGCTGGAGATTTTATTGCATTGGTTGGAGGTGCTATTTTTGCAGGTGGAATGATAAGACTTGAAGTAATTAAAACTGATGGTGTTTTTCCAATTATATTTTCATTTTTTTTTTATGGTGCTTTATTTAATATCGTTGCCGGTTTCTTTTTATCAGACTACTTAGGTCAGCTACCATTATTTAAAGCTTTTATTTCTATGTCAATATTTTTAGTTATTTTATCTGTTTTTTATTTTATACCATCTGGAATAATAATACTCTGGGCACCAACACAACTAGGTGCAGGATTGTGCTCAATTTTATTTCTAAACGAAATATTGGTTGGTGTTATAAGCTCAAGCATACTAACAGATGAGCCATTTGGTTGGCGTGAAATTATTGGCAGTTCAATGATAATAATTGGGGGGATTTTGGCAGTTGTTATACCTTCAAAAAATAAAGTAAAATCTTAAAGTATTTAATTTATTTTAAAATATTATTTTTAATTAAATTTTCTTTTATTTCATCTAAAATAGCTGGATCATCAATTGTTGCTGGCATTTTATATTCCTCTCTATCAGCAATCTTTCTTACAGTGCCTCTTAATATTTTACCTGATCTTGTTTTAGGCAACCTTTTAACAACAATTACAGTCTTAAATGCAGCAACTGGGCCAACTTTATCTCTAACCATTTGAATACATTCTTTTGAAATAATATCATTTTTTTTAGTAACACCAGCTTTTAATGCAATAAGACCAATAGGTAATTGACCTTTCAACTGGTCTTTAATTCCAATTACTGCGCATTCCGCTACAGATTGATTTTCTGATAAAACTTCTTCTATTGCGCCAGTAGACAATCTATGACCAGCAACGTTTATAATATCATCTGTTCTGGACATGATCCAAACATATCCATCTTCATCAATATGTCCTGCATCATAAGTTTGATAGTATCCTTCATAATTTGTCATATAATTTTCTTTATATCTTTGGTCAGCATTCCAAAGAGTAGGAAAGGTTCCTGGAGGCAATGGAAGTTTAACAACTATATCTCCCATTTCATTTGGATTTGCTAAAGTATTATCTGGTTTAATTATTTTTACATCATATCCTGGGACAGGTTTGCAAGCTGACCCATATTTAGTTTTTTGCATTTCAATTCCTGTACAATTTCCACTTATTGACCAGCTAGTTTCAGTTTGCCACCAATGATCAATTACTGGAACTTTCAATAAATTTTCTGCCCATTTAATTGTATCTGGGTCCGCTCTCTCTCCGGCTAAAAATAAAGATTTAAATGAACTTAAGTCATATTTAGAAAAAAACTTCCCCTCAGGATCTTCTTTTTTAATAGCTCTAAAAGCGGTAGGTGCTGTAAATAATGATTTAATTTTATAATCTGAAATCATTCTCCAAAAAACACCAGCATCAGGGGTACCCACAGGTTTGCCTTCAAATAAAACTGTTGTACATCCTTTGAATAATGGCGCGTAAACTATATATGAGTGACCAACAATCCATCCAATATCGCTAGCTGACCACCAAACATCACCTTCATCAATGTTATATATATTTTTCATAGTCCATTTAAGCGCAACTATATGACCACCTGTATCTCTTACAATTCCTTTTGGTATTCCTGTCGTCCCAGATGTATATAGTATGTAGGCAAAGTCGTTTGAACCTACCTCAACACAATCCTTATCTTTTGCATTTGATAAAGCTTCGTCCCAGCTTATTTCTTTTGGTACATTTAATTTGATTTCTTGACCTTTTCTTTGAAAAAAAATTACTTTTTCTACTTGATGCTTTGCAATTTTTAAAGCTCCATCTACTAATGGTCTATATTCTACAGTTCGTCCAGGTTCAAAACCACATGATGCTGTAATCAAAAGTTTAGCTTTACTATCATCAATTCTACTCGCTAACTCATTAGAAGCAAAACCACCAAAAACAACCGAGTGTATAGCACCAACTCTTCCACAAGCTAACATAGCTACCACAGCCTCTGGTATCATTGGCATATAAATAATAACTCTATCCCCTTTTTTTACACCAAGATTGTCAAGCACTCCTGCAAATTTAGAAACTTTTGCTTTTAGTTGGTTAAATGTGAATTGAGCTTTGTTACCTGTAATTGGACTATCGTATATTAATGCAATCCTTTCACCTTTGCCTTGATCAATATGATGATCCAAAGCATTGTAACAAGTATTTGTAATGCCATCTTCGTACCATTTATAAAATGGTGGATTAGATTTATTTAAAATTTTAGTTGGTTTTTTAAACCAAAAGATATCTTCAGATAGATTTTTCCAAAAAACTTCAGGATTTTTTATAGAATTATCGTAAATTTGTTTAAAGTTTTGACCCATTATGATTTGTTAATAAGAACCATTTTAATATAGATTTTATGTTACAGGTTGTATTTAATTTTAAAAAGTTAGTAAAATCAATACTTTTTAATGCTCAAAAAAACTTTTAATAAGTGAGTAATTTTGTTATTAAGCCCATAACTTAGGAATGACCATAATGGTTGTTCTGTAGTTTAAATTTAAACTATAAATAAACAAAAGAGGGAGTTTTTAATATGAAAAAACTTAAACTTTTTGCGGTAGCTACTGTTGCTTTATTAGGCTTAACAGGTGTTGCAAACGCAGAAACTGTTCTCTTAGCCGCTGATGACTTCGTTGGAATTTCTTTCTGGGTAATTTCTATGGGTATGTTAGCTGCTACTGCATTCTTTTTCATGGAAAGAGGATCAGTTGCATCTGGTTGGAAAACTTCAGTAACGGTTGCAGGTCTTGTAACTGGTATTGCATTTATCCACTATATGTACATGAGAGGTGTATGGGTACAAACTGGTGAGTCACCAACTGTATACAGATACATTGACTGGCTAATCACTGTGCCATTACAGATGATTGAATTCTATTTAATTCTTGCAGCTGTAAGAAAAGTACCAGGTGGTATCTTCTGGAGATTATTAATTGGATCTTTAGTGATGCTAATCGGTGGATACTTAGGAGAAGCAGGATACATCAACGCACTACTTGGTTTCATAATCGGTATGGCTGGATGGTTCTACATCTTATATGAAGTATTCTCAGGTGAAGCTGGTAAAGCGGCGGCTAAAAGTGGTAACAAGGGTTTGTCAACTGCATTTAGCGCAATGAGAATGATCGTAACAATAGGTTGGGCGATTTACCCATTAGGTTATGTATTTGGTTACCTAACAGGTGGAGTAGATGCAAATTCACTTAACGTGATTTACAACCTTGCAGACTTTATTAACAAAATCGCATTTGGTTTAGTTATTTGGGCTGCAGCGATGCAAAATACATCGGCTAGAGCAAGATAATTAAATTATCTAGTTTTAAATATTAGGGCGAGTATGTTTTTACATACTTGCCCTATTTTTTTTAATCACTATATAAATTGAATGGCAAAAATAACTTACGTCGAACATAATGGAAAATCCCATACTATAGATGTAAAAAATGGTTTAACTGTTATGGAAGGAGCCGTTCAAAACGATATACCTGGAATTGATGCTGATTGTGGAGGTTCTATGGCTTGTGCTACTTGCCATGTTTATGTCAAAGAAGATTGGTTTAATAAAATATCATCAAAAACTGAAGGTGAGGACGATATGTTAGACCAAGCTTATGATCCTAAACCAAGTAGTAGACTAAGCTGTCAAATAACAGTTTCGGATGATTTGGATGGATTAATAATTAATTTACCTGAGAAACAAGTTTAATGATTAAAACTGATGCGCTAATAATAGGGGCGGGACCCACAGGACTGTTTACAGCTCATCAATTAAAATTAATTGGCCTAAGTTGTGATATAGTTGATAACCTAGATAAAATTGGTGGACAATGTATCGAATTATATCCAGATAAACCAATATATGATATTCCCGCAGTTCCCGAATGTACAGGCGAAGAACTGACGAACAATTTAATTAATCAATTAAAACCTTTTGATATTAAATTTCATTTAAGCGAAAGAGTTGAAGAAGTTAAAAAAAATAATGGACAATGGAAAGTAAAAACAAATAAAGGAACTGAGTTTGATACTCCAAATATTATTATAGCTGGTGGGGTCGGATCTTTTGAGCCTCGAAAGTTTATTCCTAAGGAATGTGAAAAATACGAAAATACATCTATTTTTTACTCAGTTAAAGACAAATCTATTTTTAAAGGAAAAACAGTTTCTATTTTTGGAGGTGGAGATAGTGCTTTAGATTGGGCGGTAGAATTATCAAAAGACTCAAAGGTAAATTTAATACATAGAAGGGATGAATTTAGAGGAGCACAATCAACTTATAATAAAGTTCTGGAGCTACAAAAGAATGGAATTATTGATCTATATACTAAATATCAACTTAAAGCAGTGACTGGCAATAAACAGCTAGAAAATATAGATATTATTCATGACAATAAAGAAACTAAAAATCTTAAAACTGATTTCGTCTTGGGTTTTTTTGGTTTAATTATGAAATTAGGTCCTATAGCTAATTGGGGCTTAAACTTAGATAAAAAAACAATTAAAGTCGACACAGAAAAATTTGAGACTAATCAAAAAGGCATTTATGCTGTAGGAGATATATGTACATATCCTGGCAAATTAAAACTTATACTCTCTGGATTTCATGAAGGTGCACTTGCGGCTAGAGCTTGTTTTAAATTAGCAAAACCAAATGAAAAATATCGATTTGAATTTACTACAACTTCAACCAATTTATTAAAAAGACTTGGAAAAAAAGAGTGATTGATCTTTTTTCATCTGACACACCAAATGGAAAGAAAGTAAGCATTATGCTTGAGGAGATAGACTTTAATTATAAAGTTATAAAGTTAGATTTATCCAAAGGAGATCAATTTAAATCTGATTTTAAAAAAATAAGTCCTTTTTCAAAAATTCCTGCAATAGTAGATCACTCAAATAAAAAAGAAGCTGTATTTGAGTCTGGAGCAATCTTAATTTATTTAGCCGAAAAAAGTGGAAAATTTTATGATAAAAAAAATAAATTAAAAATTGATCAATGGCTCATGGCGCAGATGGGTTCAATAGGACCTTTTATTGGTCAATACCATTTTTTCTATCGTTTTAATAAAGGATTGAGCGAAATAGGAGAAAAAAGATATTTTGAGATTACCCAAAATATATACAAAGTTCTAGATAATCATCTAGATGAAAATAAGTTTTTAGCAGGTGAAAATTATACTATTGCAGATATTGCTACATGGCCATGGATAGCAAGACATCATTGGCACGATATTGGTTTAAAGAATTACTTAAATTTAAGTAAATGGTATGAAATGATATCAGAAAGACCAGCTGTTATTAGAGGTTATAAATTTATGGATAAAAATTCTGAAATTCCCAAACCTTAGTCGTCTGCGTATACCTTTTCCTCTTTTTCATGTTTTTCTTGAGCTGCTATACATAGTGTTGCGACAGGTCTTGCCATTAATCTTTTTAAGCCGATTGGTTCACCAGTATCTTCACAAAAACCATAGGTTCCATTTTCAATTTTTTTTAAAGCCGAGTCAATTTTAGTTATTAATTTTATCTGTCTGTTTATTGCTCGAAACTCAACATTTTTTTCAGTATAGGAACTTGCCTGGTCAACGATATCTGCAGATGTACTGTTATCATCTAATGAACTATTGTAGATTGCCTCATTACTTGTTCTTTTTAACTCAGATTTCCAATCTTGAAGTTTCTTTTTGAAAAATGCCAAGTGTTTTGGACACATATATTTTTCAGTTTCTTTAGGAGTGTATGTCTTAGAAATTTTAACCATTTCAATATTTAAAATCTGGTGAATATATTCATCAATTAAGTACTGTCAAGAATGCATTAATTGTATAAATTGTTGTAAATGGGACAAAATAAAAAAAAATTATTGAATTTATTTTATATTTTTATTACCACACATTTGGTTCTATGGACGGTTGTGCCATCATTAGTGAATCAAAACTTACCACTCGATACAATCGAAGCTTTAGCATGGGGAAGCAATTTAGATTGGGGATTCAATAAACATCCACCCTTGAGCGCATTCTTTGCAGAGATTTTTTTTACAATTTTTGGATCTCAAGATTGGGCATATTATTTTTTAAGTCAAATATTTGTTATCGTTGCTTTTTATTTTGTATTTAAACTATCCTATGAATTATTAGACAGTATAAAATTAAGTTTTATAAGCGTTTTACTGTTAGAATCGATTTATTTTTATAATTTTACTACTCCAGAATTTAACGTAAATGTCAGTCAATTACCTTTTTGGGCTTTAACAGTTTATTTTACTTGGAGAATTTTTAATAAAAAAGAGCCTAAAGTATTGGACTTAATATTATTAGGAGTTTTTGCAGCCGCAGGTTTTCTATCAAAATATTTATTTTTATATCTATTAATTTCTATTGATTTATTATTTTTCTATTTAATCTTCTTTAAGAAAGAGAGAAAGTTTCAATTTACATATTTAATTTCTTTAGAGGTATTTTTATTATTATTAATCCCACATTTAATTTGGCTAACAAATAATGATTTTGTCACAATTACCTATGGACTTGCAAGGACAGGCGCGGCAGATTTTAATATTATTAATCATTTAGTAAATCCTTTCTTATTTTTTTTAAAACAAGTTGGAATTTTAATACCATTTTTCTTTCTAGCTTACCTATTGACAAAAAATTTAAAATTTAAAATAAATTTTAAAGATAAAAAATTAATTTTTTTAATTTTTATTAACATAGTGCCTTTAATTTTAGTGTTATGTACATCATTATTTATGGGATCAAAAATAAGAACTATGTGGATGACTCCATTTTATTTATTTATTGGTTTATTTGCAGTTTATATTTTAAGAAAAAATATTAACCTTAAAAAATTAAATAATTTTATAATCGTTTTTATATTTTTATTTTTATTTTCTCCTTTTGTTTATAGCTACGTTTCAATATCAAAAGATAATAAAAGAACAGACTATCCTGGTAAACAAATAGCTCAAAAAGTGCAATTAGAATGGGATCAAGATTTTGATGAACCAATTCAATTTGTAATTGGCGATGAATGGAAAGCGGGAAATCTTTCTTATCATCTTAAATCTAGACCTAAATGGGAAGGCTTTGTAAGAAATAATAATATTCTCAATGAGGCTAAAGAATATATTTGCATAGATGAAATTTGTGTAGGAACATATAAATAATTTATGAAAAATTCTAAAGATATAATTAATTATATAAACAAAATTCCAAAGTCTGAACTACATCTGCATATAGAAGGAAGTTTAGAGCCTGAACTTATGTTCAAACTATCAAAAAGAAATAAAATTGAAATTCCGTTTAAATCTATAGAAGAAATCAAATCAGCTTACAATTTCTCAAATTTAGACTCCTTTTTGAAAATTTATTATCAAGGATCAAATGTACTAATTACAGAGGAGGATTTTTTTGATTTAACATGGGAATATATTTTGAGATGTAATCAAGATAATATTGTGCATACAGAAATTTTTTTTGACCCCCAGTCTCACACTGAAAGAGGCATCAAATTTAACACGATCATAAATGGAATAGATAAGGCTTTAAAAAAAGCAAATTCTGAATTCGGTATAACCTCAAAAATTATTATGTGTTTTTTAAGACATTTAGAGGAAGAATCTTGTTTTGATATATTAAAACAAGCTTTAAATCACAAAGATAAAATTGTAGGCGTAGGACTTGATTCCTCAGAAAAAGGTAACCCACCTCAAAAATTTAAAAATTTATTTGAGGCAGCTATTAAAGAAGGCTTTGTAACAGTAGCGCATGCTGGAGAAGAAGGTCCACCTGAATATATATGGGATAGTTTAAATTTGCTCAAAGTAAAAAGAATAGATCATGGAGTTCAATGTTTAAAAGATAAAAAACTTGTTGAAACATTAATAAAAAAAAATATTCCACTCACAGTTTGTCCATTATCAAATATTAAACTTTGTGTTTTTGATAAACTTGAAAACCATAATTTAAAAAAAATGTTAGATAAAGGTTTAAGGGTAATGGTAAATTCAGATGACCCAGCTTATTTTGGAGGATATTTAAATACAAATTTGATTGAAACTACCAAAGCTTTAAATCTAAGCTTAGAAGATGTAAAAATTCTAATTGAGAACTCCTTTAAATCTTCATTTTTAGATGAAAGTACTAAAAATAGTTGGTTGAGTAAGATATAAATTTAATAAAAAAAACCTAATGAAAATTATAATTTTAATACCTGTTTATAATGATTTTCAATCAGCATCAAAATTAATTGAGGATATTAATTCAGTTATTTCAAATCTAAAACATGAGTTTTCAATAATAGCTATAAATGATGCTTCAACAGATAAAAGTGAAGTGGAAATTTCTAGTACTGATAAAATTAAATCAATTAAAATTATAAAAATGAATGAAAACAGGGGACATGCAAGGTGCATTGCATCAGGTTTGAAATATATTTTTGAAAATCAAGAATTTGATTACATTATACCTATGGACGGAGATGGAGAAGATAGACCAGAAGAAATTGAAAAATTCGTAGAATTTTTAAAATATGATAATACTAAACCAATAGTTGGTGAAAGAATAAAAAGATCTGAAGGTTTCATTTTTACACTTTCTTATAATATTCATAAATTAATTACTTATATATTCACAGGGCAATCAATTAAATTTGGAAACTATACTTGTTTACCAAAAGCAACTGTTGAAAAAATGATAAATGAAAAGGCTACATGGAGCAGTTTCTCAGGATCTTTAGCAAAAGTAGAAAAAAATAGATCTACAATTCCATCAATAAGGGGGAGTAGATATTTTGGACCATCAAAAATGAGTTTCTTTAATTTAATTAAACATTCTCTATCAATTATAGCTGTATTTAAAACAAATGTGATTATTAGGTCAATTTTATTCTTTTTAATTTATATATTTTTAATTTCTGAAAATCTAAGTTATGTAACCTCGATACCTTTAATAGGAGTTTTAGCTTTAGCAATTTCAGTTTTAGCAATTTCAAAAAGAGAAAATATAAGTGAATTAAATGATTCTTTATCAAATATTAAGAATATTGATGAAATTAAATAGAATTAAATCTTTAAAAAAAAACAAAAAAAAGATATTATTTTTTTATACTAAGTGTGGTTGTGCTCACTTGTAAAAAAAGGGACAACAAAAAATGAGCATAATCTATGAAAAAAATATTACTAATCATTGCTTTAAGCTTATTAACTTCAACCAATCTATTTGCTGAGAATTTAAATTGGTTTTTTAATAAGTGGCTTTCTGAAAACGGACATCATCAATATTTAAATGAGCAAGGATCTCACAATCTAAATATCAAAATAAAAAATAAAGCATTATCAGCTACTAATATTGCCTATCATTCAAACCCAAACAGAGATACGCTGATTTATTATTTATGGAAATATTCATATAGAGATAGAAGTCAACATTTAAAAGAGTTTAAACCGACAAATAGTTCCTACGATTTTAAATTCAACTTAATTGAAGATAAATTTGTAAAAAAGCAAATGAAAACTAAAGCTATCCTTAGTTATTTATATTATCAAGATGGTGAAGTATTAATTGACGAACTTTCTCCTAAAGAAATGCTGGGAGAGTTTTTGAATAATGAAACAAAATTTTATTCAATGTCAATGGGTAAGTCAGTAACTTCTTATTTAGTAGGTCACGCAATATGTGAGGGTTATATTGATGGAGTTGATGCTAGAGTAAATGACTGGCCTATAATAAAAGATTCTCTTTATCATAATCAAAAATTAATTAATTTTTTAAATATGAATACTGGTGATCAAAAATATATCGACGAGTTTGAAGATGGTACTAGTAAATTAGGCCCATATGAAGACACAGATATTGCAACAACCATGCGCTATCACTTTAACAACCAAAATACAAAAAAATCTAAGGAAAGATACAATTACAATGGATTTGTCACTCAGTTAATTTTAAACTATATGAAATTTAAAATTGGTGAAGATTATGACAAATTTTATAGCAAAGTTTTCAACGATAAAATAAAGATCAAAAATAGCATTCGTTATGGCTACACTAGTTTAAATGAAAATTGGGGAAATGGACATCCCAACATAATGGCAACAAGATTTGATTATCTTAGAATTGCAAAAGCTATAATGGATGATTATCAGAATGATAATTGTGTTGGAAAATATTTAAAAGAAATTTATAAAAGAAGAATACCAAAAGGAAGCAAAGAAAAAGAAGAGCCCTTATTTAATCGTACAAAATCATACGGGGGTCAAT
This sequence comes from Pelagibacteraceae bacterium AG-426-G09, assembly GCA_003210075.1. GTDB lineage: Bacteria > Pseudomonadota > Alphaproteobacteria > Pelagibacterales > Pelagibacteraceae > Pelagibacter. The sequence goes on along the minus strand of QCNR01000001.1, from coordinate 91,044 downwards.
TTCATATGGATTTTCCAGGATTAAAAGACAAAATTATATTTGGTATGGGCGGCTATGGTGGGAATATGATTTTAATTGATGTAGAAAACTCAAGAATACTGGTTGTTAATTCTCTCCATTATAATAATAAAAAATATAAATATAATCACAAAAAGCTACTACACGATCCATTCAAAAAAGGTAAACAAATAAATTGAAAAAATTTTTCGTATCAATAGTTTTTAGTTTGTTAATTATAGAAAGTACAAATTTTTCTAAAGAAGCCAGTGCAAGAGAAATTACAAATCTACAATGGAAAAAAAGTGTCGCTTATGGCAAGGAGCTTTATAAATTTAGGGAAACTGTTACTTCTCCAGCTTTAGGTGAAAAAGCTTGGAAGATAACATTGTTACCAAGAGATTGTGGAAGAGATAAAGACGGAGATTATTCTGATTGCAAAAATAATGGCAGAGATGCTGTTGTTGGACATGGGGGAGGAGATAGAGCTAGAAGTGAATATTCCACATCAGGCAACAGGTACACTGGAGAAAGATGGATTTCTGTAAGTATTTATTTGCCAGTAGACTTTAAATCAGTTGAACCTGTAAGCACTTCTCTTTTTCAAATATACGAGTGGGGAAATACAAATAAACAAAGACATCCAAGGATGATGTTGAGAGTAAAAAATGGGGTTTTGGAACCTAGATATTTTCCTGTAAATGGACATGATGTTTCAGGAAAAATAATCAAAAATCTTTTTATTGATGAGATGAAAGATAAGTGGACTACGATAATATTTCATACAAAAATGGGACAAGCGCCTGGAGAAGGATTTTCAAAAATGTATGTAAATAATGTTCTTTATAATGATTATGATGGAAGAACAGGTTATGGAGGTCGATTTTTTAATAAATTTGGTATCTATCATAGCTGGATTAGTAGATGGAAGGATAAAGTGCACGGCAAATATCCAACACAAGTTGTTTATTACGATAATTTATTTAGAACAAAGAGCAAAGAAAAGCTTATAAAATTAATTCAAAAATAATGAAAAAAATTTTACTCACTATTTCAATATTGTTTGTATTTTCTGGAATAGCATTTTCTGACAACCATAAAACAAACTTCAAAGATATAAAGGGATATAAGAAGCAATTTCTTTCTATGTCAGAGAAAAAGGTAAATAGAATAAAAGAAGTAAAAGCTTCGGATGGTTTCCCAGTTTATGAGGGGAAAACAAGTATTCAAGTCACCGTTAATAGAGAAGATGCTGGTTGTGGAAAAGGAAAAGCACAAACAACCCAAATTCAATGTGATGGCAAGGGTAATAGAAGTAGACAAGAAATACACCTTGGCGAAATGAAACTAAAAAATAAAGAACATATTTTTGAATATGCAGTATACTTTGATGAAAGTTACGAACCTTTAGAGAAAGGCGCAGTAGTTATAATCGGTCAAATGCATACCGATAACAAAGCTAAAGGGTGTCATAGTTGTTGTCATTTTTGGGCTCAAGATTTCAAATATAAAGGCGAACATTATTACAGTTGGGCGAGTAAAGCGGCTTATTCATCAGAGCCTGTTATTATAGGAAAGATTGAAGACTTAAAGGGTAAGTGGACACACTTAAAATTTCATGTTCTTTGGAAGCTTGACGAAACTGGAAGATTTAAAATTTATAAAAATAATGAAGTTATAGCTGATCTTAAAAATATAAAAACTTTAGCTGACACTTGTACAGGTGGTTATATGAAATTTGGAATTTATAGACATCGTACTATTGGTTATTGGAATTCTGATTGGGAAAGTTTACCAGATCAAAGAGTATATTTGGATAGCATTATATTTAGAAAACCTAAAAAAGATGAAAAGTTTTCAAAATAATAATGAAAAAAATTCTAATTTTACTTTTAATCCTTTTCACTAACAATGTATTTGCAAACCAAGAAGAGATTAAAAAAATGGTATATAAAAGTGAAAGTTATAATTTAGGTTTAAACAAAAAGGATACCACTATTCAAGGAATTAAACTTAAACCCATTACAAAAATTGAAGCTTTTAAACATTCTGTAAAAAAAAATTATGGTTGGACAAGATATGGAATTAAAGTTGTAAGTTCTACAGATGGGTCACCAGTGAGATTTGGTGATACAGCTATAAGATTTGAACTTCATTATGATGATTGTGGTTTTTTATATATGGATGGCAAGGAAAGAGATTGTATTAGACCAACGCCCCATCATCGAGTTGAATTAGGACAAGGCCATAATAAAAAATTAAGCCTAGGATTTAAGCACAAACAAGATTACTGGTATACTGCCTCTTTTTATTTTCCAAAAGAACACAAATTTTATCGCAAACAATCGGTATTTCAATTTCACTCAAGTGAAGGGCCATATCACCCTCCATTTCATTTAGAAATTTTTCCTAGAGAGGGTTTGATGGCTAAAATTAGTACTTCAGAGGGAGTTTACGAAGATACAGAAAATGCTTGCGGAGGAAGTGTTAAACAAAAAATAAATTATTGTGAAAAAGCGGCACTTGATTATTTGATTATGAGTCCTGATGAGTTAGAGGATAGTTTAGGTAAATGGACTGATTTAGTAATACATGCAAATTGGGACAAACGTTCATCTGATGATAAAAAAAATAAAGGCATGATTGAAGTATTTCTTAATGGAAAAAAAAAATTACACTATGAAGGTCAGTCCATGTGGGATGTTGGCTTAACAGTTATGCAATTTGGCATCTATCAAAGTAAAGAAGCAAAGACCTTTAAAGGAAAAACTGGGACATTGCAGCAAATGAAAGATACGCCAACCATTATGTTTTACGATGAAATATGGGCTAAAAAAAAGTGCGAAGAACTTAAATTAGAACGACTAGGTTATTCATGTGAAGATTTAGAGGGCCAATCGAATGATTTGACTAGACCCTACAGTGTATTCAGGCATAACCCTCAGGAATATGTGGTTATTGTAAAAAATAAAATTGATAAAGATGTTTTAATTAAATTAAGAGGCTTTGATAAAAATAAATTAACCGAAAAAGCCATGAAAGAGTGCACTAATAAAAACAAAGAAGGCTGTTATGTTCATTACTCAAGTCAGGTTGCTTTTGGTCAATAAATTAAGTTCTAATTGTTGGCAGAAAATAAAAATCAGCAGTATCTATTTTAGAAGAATATTGTCTTCGCATGTTCCATCTTTTTTGAACACCTGCACTTGCAAGACTTAAGGTTGATCTTCCATATCTATAATTAGTATTATCAATAGATCTCATTAAACTATTTATCTTTTCATCTTTTTCAGATGAAAATAAATTTTTCTTACCCTCGGCATTTGATAAACCTGTAAGCATCACGCCTGCTTTTTGATAACGGTATCCATTTTTAAAAATACTATCTAAAATTGACATTGCAACTTTAACAGTTTCAATACTATTATTTGTTGCAATTGGAAAATCAACTGTTTTTGAATTTGAATAGTAACCAAAGTTTCTTTGAAATGGACTTGTTCTGACAAAAACTGTAATTGCTTTAGCAACTAAAGACTCTGATCTAATTTTTTCAGACGCATTCAAACAATAATTTGCAACCGCTTCCCTTAGTTCTTGAAATTTTTCAACTCTTTTTCCAAACGATCTAGATACAACGCAACTTTTTCTTTTTGATGTTGTGGTTTCTAAATCAATACAAGGAATTCCACGAAGCTCCATTGCAGTTCTTGAACTTAAAACATTTGAACTCTTTTTAATCCACGTATTAGATTTATTCTTAAGTTGTTTAGCATTATAAATTCCATTTTTTTGATAAAATTTAGTTAATTGCTTTCCAACTCCCCAAACATCGTTAATTTCTACTTTCTCTAAAATTGGATCAATATTTTCAATTCCAATTAAACTAGTCACACCTGATTGTGTTTTCTTTGCGATATGGTTTGCAACTTTACTTAAGGTTTTCGTTTTAGCAATTCCGATACTAGTTGGTATACCCGTCCATTGTAAAACTGTAGCCCTAATCTCTTTTCCTACTTTTTCAACTTCTTGATCAGTAAAATTAGATAAATCTAAAAAAGCTTCATCAATTGAATAAATTTCAATATCAGAATTAAATCTTTTGAGAGTTCTCATAACTCTTCTTGAGATGTCCCCATATAATGAATAGTTAGATGAAAAAACTTGTACATTATTTTTTATGATAATATCTTTTCCTTTAAAATAAGGCTCGCCCATTTTAATACCCAAAGCTTTTGCCTCGTTAGATCTTGATATTATGCAGCCATCGTTATTAGACAAAACAACAACAGGTTTTTTTCTTATTTTAGGATTGAATAATCTTTCACAAGAAACATAAAAAGAATTACAATCAACTAGTGCTATTTTTTTAGTATACTGAGTGGATGACATAAGTAACTACTCCCCATATAAAAATATCTTCTTCTTCATTAATTAAAATTCGATCATCAAAGTTTTTAGAACCTGATGTTAAAAATTTTTTGTCTCTTTCTTGGACCAATGTTTTAACCACAAGTTCATCATGAACATTTGCAATAACAGTTGAAAATTCTCTTGGTGTTAAACTTTTATCAACTACCAGCAAATCACCATCATTAATTCCCACATCCACCATTGACTTTCCTTGAACTCTAATAATGAAGGTCGCCGGAACATTTTTTATTAAATGAACATTTAGATCTATATCTTCCTCAATATAGTCCGTTGCGGGAGACGGAAAACCCGCGCCAGCCTTATGTAAATAGTATGGTATTGTTAGTTTCATAAATGTTCTTATTTTGTTCTCATATATTATTATAGAAGTTATCCACTAGTGTCAATTAGGTTGTATTTTGAGTCTGTAAGTGAATCAAAAGTGAATCAAAACGTGAACATTGAAACTACATATTGTGCTATTGTGGATAACTTAAACCAAAGGTAGTTTAAAAACATATTAAAATGAAAAAAATTTTATCAATTATTATCTTTAATTTAATTATAACTTCCAATTCTATGGCAACTGAGCAACTTAAATATGAGACAATAGATGTAAATGAAGTTTATGAAATTAGAAAATATTCTGATCGTTTGGTTATTGAAACAGTAACCTCTAATCAAAATAGTAGTTTTAGAAAATTATTTAATTACATTTCCGGAAGCAATGAAAAAAATCAAGAAATTAAAATGACAGCACCTGTTACTCAAATAGAAAAAAATGGCAATATGACAATGCAATTTTATTTACCATCAGAATTTGATGAAAATAACACGCCAATTCCATCTAACTCAGAGGTAAAAGTTTTAAATATGAAAGGTGGTTATTTTGCTACTATTACTTATTCTGGACGAGCATCTGACAAAAATTTTTTTAAACATAAAGAAATTTTGGAAAATCAATTAAAAGAAGACGAAATAACAATATTGAGCCCACCTATAAGGGCAACTTACAATTCACCATTTACTTTACCCATGTTGCGAAGAAATGAAGTAATGTTTGAAATTGAAAGAAAAATATAAGGAGAAACTATGAAAAAATTATCATGTCATTGTGGAGTAGTAGAGGCTGAGGTTAATGTGCCTGAAAAATTTGAAAAGGTAATAAGGTGTAATTGTTCAATATGTAAAAGAAAAGGATATGTGATGTCACCAATTGGTGAAAATGATATGAAAATTATAAAAGGTGAAGATAAATTAACTTTATATCAATACCACACAAATACAGCTAAGCATTATTTTTGCTCAATATGTGGAATCTTCACACACACTAGACCAAGAATTAATCCAAAACTTCACATGATTAATATAGCTTGTATTGAAGGAGTTGATCCGTTTGAGTATGAAAATGTTTCAGTAAACGATGGCAACAATCATCCACTAGATCAAAAAAAATAATCTAATTATGAAATCTGTTGAAGACTGCTACAAAAAAGTAAAATCTAATTGTTTTAAATTTATCTTTTCGCAAGAAACAAAAGAAAATAAATTTAAAAACAAAGATAGGATGTTAAAGAAATTTTTAATTCCTTTTTGTTTTTGGATACACTCAAAAGTTAAAAATAAAAAAACTTTTATTTTAGGTCTAGCAGGTGGACAAGGAACTGGCAAAACTACAGTGACATCGATTGTTACAATTATACTTAAAAAATATTTTAATTTAAATGTATTTAAGATTTCAATAGACGATTTTTACAAAACAAGGAAAGAAAGACTAAATCTGTCAAAAAAAATACATCCCTTACTAATGACGCGAGGTGTTCCTGGCACACATGATGCTAAAATAATTTTAAAATTTTTAAAATCAGTTAAAAAAAATAAATTTAAAAAAATTAAGGTTCCAAATTTTGATAAATCTGTAGATGATAGATTTTCAAAAAATAAATGGTATAAAGTTAATTCAAAACCAGATGTTGTTATTTTAGAAGGTTGGTGTGTTGGTGCAAGAGCTCAAAGCATATCTAGAATTAAAAAACCAATTAACTCATTAGAAAGAACTAAAGATTATAATTTGAAATGGAGAAAGTTTGTTAATTTAAAACTGAAGAGAGAATATAAAAAAATATTTTCTCAATTAAATTCTTTAATTTATTTAAAAGCAAAAAATTTTAAAATCCTTCAACAATGGAGGATAAAGCAGGAAAAGAAATTATGGATTAATTCTAAAAAGAAAAAGAACCTTAAAATTATGAGTAAAGGCGATGTAATTAATTTTATGCAAACTTACCAAAGAATTACTCAAAATATGTTTAAAGACGCGCCAAAATATGCCTCGATTATTTTTAAATTAGACAGTAAACATCAAATCAATTCAGCTACTTATAAAAAAAAATGAGAAACATATTAACAGTTATATTTTTATCACTTTTATTGATTGGAAATGCTTCAGCACAAACAATTCTGCAGGCTTTGAAGGCAGCATATAAAAGTAATGCAGAATTAAATGCCGAAAGGGAGAATTTAATTGTATCTGAACAAGATCTAAAAATTATAAGAAGTGAATATCTTCCAAGTGCCACTATTACAACTTCAAAAAGTCAAGAGGATACAAAAAAGCTTACAAATCAATCTGGTGGAGATGCATCAATAAATGATGTTGATCCACTTTCAACTTCAATAAAATTAGAGCAAACTTTAATTGATTTTGGAAGAGGAGCAGATTATCAAAAGAAAAAAATTGGAATTGATTTAGCTAGAGCTAAATTACTGAATAAAGAACAAGATATTTTATATAAAGCAATTGATGCTTATTCTGGTCTTGTCGCAGCAAAAGAAAAAGAAGAAATTAATAGAAAAAATGTTGAACTAAAAATATCTCAATTGGAAACAGATAGAATAAGATTAGAAAGAGGAGAGGTTAAATTATCTGATGTTGCACAATCAGAGTCTTCATTAGCAGGTGCAGAGGCTCAATACATTCAATCTCAAAATGAAGTTGTTACTAGTAAATTAAATTATGAGAATGTAATTGGAAGAATAGATATAAATACTTTAATGAAATCAATACAGGCAATTGTAAATATTCCAACGAGTTTGGAAAATGCAATTGAATTATCAAAAACAAATAATCATGATATTAAAATTGCTGAATTAGAGTTAGAGCAGGCTGAAAAAGATATTATAATTGCAAAATCAGATTTAGCTCCAACAGCAAGCTTATCTCTTGAAAGATCCTATACCGAAGATCTGAGTACTACTTATGATGAAAGAGAAAAAGATGTTTTAAAAGCAACAGTCAGTTGGCCGTTTTATTCTGGTGGAAAAAAGTTTGCGACAATAGATAAAAATCAAAGCATTAAAGTAAGGCAAAGATTACTTTTAGATAATGCAATTAAAAATAACTTAACTGAAGTTACAAGCGCCTGGGCAAATCTTCAATCATCTGAAAGTTTTTTAAATTCTGTAAGAGCACAAGTTAAAGCCTCTGAAATAGCAAACGAGGGAATTACAGCAGAGTATTTAAGTGGAGCAGGGTCAAGATCTACATTAGATGTAATTCAATCCAACTCAATATTATTAAATGCACAAATCTCTCTAACAAATGCTGAGAGAAATTATCTTCTTGCTCAGTATAATCTTTTAAAATCAATTGGACTGCTTACAAGCAGCTATCTAAACCTCAAGTAAATCAACCCTTTTTAACTAAAAAAATATTTATATTGCAAATGAGAACAAAAGTAGTACATAATAAAACATGATTCGACTGTTAAAAAACGTAAAAAAAGAGGCAAAAAATGACGAAAAATAACTTAAAAGTGGTGAAATCCACAAAAGATAAAGAATTGGAAAATAAAGAAAAAAATAAAGCTTTAGACGCAGCAATAAGCCAAATTACAGATAATTTTGGAAAAGGTTCTGTAATGAAACTTGGCCAGCAAAAAGCTATGGATGTAGAGTCTGTTTCTACAGGATCTTTAAGTTTAGACTTAGCACTAGGTATAGGCGGACTTCCAAAAGGAAGAATTATTGAAATCTATGGACCAGAGTCATCTGGAAAAACAACATTAGCATTACAAGTAGTTGCAGAAGCTCAAAAAGCTGGTGGTATTTGTGGCTTTGTTGATGCAGAGCATGCTTTAGATCCAGTTTATGCAAAAAAATTAGGTGTAGATACTGAAGAGCTATTAATTTCCCAACCAGACACTGGTGAACAAGCGTTAGAAATTACTGATACTTTAATTAAATCAGGCTCAATGTCAGTACTTGTTGTCGACTCTGTTGCAGCGCTAACTCCAAGAGCTGAAATAGAAGGTGATATGGGAGATCATCATGTTGGTCTTCAAGCTAGATTAATGAGTCAAGCTTTAAGAAAGTTAACAGGCTCAATTTCACGAACAAATACAATGGTTATTTTCATTAACCAAATCAGAATGAAAATTGGTGTTATGTTTGGTAGTCCAGAAACCACATCAGGTGGTAACTCTTTAAAATTTTATTCTTCTGTTAGAATGGATATTAGAAGAACTGGAGCAATTAAAGATAAAGATGAAGTAATTGGAAACACAACAAGAGTAAAAGTTGTGAAAAACAAAGTTGCACCACCATTTAAAGTTGTTGAATTTGACCTAATGTATGGAAAAGGAATTAGCAAAACAGGTGAGTTGATTGATTTAGGTGTTAAAGCTGAAATAGTTGAAAAATCAGGCGCTTGGTATGCTTATAAAGGTGAGAAAATCGGACAAGGTAAAGAAAATGCGAAACTATATCTTGAACAAAATCCAAAAGCAGCTGCTGAAATTGAAATGACCATAAGAGAAAAAGCTGGTTTAATTTCTAAAAAAATCGAAGGAAATCCTATCGAAAAAGAGAAAGTGGCACCTGTTGAAGAAGAAGCACCTTCCAAAAAAAATTAGCAGATAACTTTTAGTTGTTAAAAAGGGCGCTCGAAAGGGCGCCTTTTTCCCATATAGACATATAGACATAGAAAAAAAAAGCTGTATTTTTAGAGAATATGGCAAAAACACTAAATGAAATAAGAACTACTTTTCTCAAATATTTTGAGAAAAATAATCACACTATTGTGGAGTCTAGTAATTTAGTTCCTAATAATGATCCTACATTGATGTTTGCTAATTCAGGAATGGTCCAGTTCAAAAATGTGTTCACAGGACTTGAAAAAAGGGATTATGTTCGTGCAACTACCTCACAAAAATGTGTTAGAGCTGGCGGAAAACATAACGATTTAGAAAATGTTGGTTATACACCTAGACATCATACATTTTTTGAAATGCTTGGTAATTTTTCATTTGGCGATTATTTTAAAGATCAAGCAATAGAATTAGCATGGAATTTAGTTACTAAAGATTTTGGAATTGATAAAGATAAGCTCTATGTAACAGTTTTTCACCAGGATGATGAAGCATTTAACTTTTGGAAAAAAATTGCAGGCATAAGCGAAAACAAGATAATTAGAATACCAACTTCAGATAATTTTTGGTCGATGGGGGAAACTGGTCCATGCGGTCCTTGTTCTGAAATCTTTTTTGATCATGGAGATAAGTTAAAAGGTGGTTTGCCAGGTACAAAAGATCAAGATGGCGATCGTTACATAGAAATATGGAATCTCGTATTTATGCAGTTTGAGCAGATTACAAAAGATAAAAGAATTAATTTACCAAAACCATCTGTAGACACTGGTATGGGTTTAGAGAGAATTGCAGCCTTATTACAAGGAACTCACGACAACTATGAAACAGATCATTTTAAAAAAATTATTAGTGCTACATCTGAAGCCGTTAAAAAGATGCCAAATCAAAATAATTTATCAAGTTTTAGAGTTATAGCTGACCATTTAAGAGCAAGCTCATTTCTAATTGCTGAAGGAGTTTTACCTTCAAACGAAGGAAGAGGATATGTTCTTAGAAGAATAATGAGAAGAGGAATGAGACACTCTCATTTACTTGGATCTAAAGAACCAATTTTTTATAATATTTTTAAAACGTTAATGGACGAGATGTCCGGAAACTACCCAGAACTCAAAAGAGCAGAAGCTTTAATTAAAGAAACTTTAAAAATGGAAGAGGAAAAATTTTTAGTTCTTCTTGAAAGAGGAATGAAAATACTAGATGAAGAAATTACAAAAATAGACAAAGTTTTACCAGGTGAAGTTGCTTTTAAACTTTACGATACTTATGGATTTCCATTAGATTTAACACAAGACATTTTAAAAAATAAATCACTTGGAATAGATAATAAAAAATTTGATGAACTAATGAAACAAAGTAGGGAACTTGCAAAGAAAAATTGGAGAGGTTCTGGAGATAGTGCGGTTGATGATATTTGGTTTGCAATTAGAGACAAATTGGGAGCAACAGAGTTTCTTGGATATGAAACTGATCAAGCAGAGGGTGTTGTTCAATCTTTGTTAAAAAATAACGAACAAGTAGAGTCTTTAAAGGCTGGTGATGAAGGTATGATTATTTTAAATCAAACACCTTTTTATGGAGAATCTGGAGGACAAGTTGGTGACACTGGAGCAATAATAACAAACAATTGTAAATTTGAAGTTTCAGATGTTCAAAAAAAATTAGGAGATCTGTTTGTTCATTATGGAAAGGTAATTTCTGGTGAAATTAAAATTAATGAAAGTGTTGAATTAAAAATTAACGTTGAAAGAAGAGAAAATATAAGAGCTTATCATTCAGCAACGCACTTATTACATGAGTCATTGAGAAGAGTTTTAGGAACTCACGTGACACAAAAAGGATCTTTAGTTGAGGCAGATAGATTAAGATTTGACTTCAGTCATATGAAGCCAATTTCACCTGAAGAAATAGAGAAAATTGAAAGCTTTGTTAATTCAATGGTTGAGACCAAATCTGATGTTAAAACAAGACTTATGACACCAAAAGAGGCTGTAGATAATGGTGCCTTAGCATTATTTGGAGAAAAATATGGTGATGAAGTAAGAGTTTTATCCATGGGAGATGAAAAAAACAAATATTTTTCCACAGAATTATGTGGAGGTACCCATGTAAGAAATACAGCTGATATTGGTAAATTTAAAATTGTAAGCCAATCATCAATTGCAGCTGGAGTTAGAAGAGTAGAGGCTTTAAGAGAAAAACAATTAAATGATTATTTAAAAAATAAAGAAAAACTCTCTGATCTTTCTGCTCAAAAAAATGAGGAAACTATAAAAGAACTTTCAGAAAAAATAATTAAACTTGGCGCAAAACCAAATCTAGAGAAAAAAAATCCAATTGAAATAATTAAAGAATTAACAAAGCAATTAGATAATTTGTCTGTTGGATCAATTTTAGATGATAAAACAAAAAATATTATTAAAGATGAAAATATAAGTGGAACCAAGGTTAGATTACAAAAAATTAAAGACCTTCCACCAAAAGAATTAAGAAAATTAGTTGATAAAGGAAAAAAAGAGTTAGGTGAAGGAATTGTAATTATTTTTGCAAGTAAAGATGATAAAATAGGTTTGGCAGTAGGTATAACAGATACTTTAACAAAAAAATATAATGCAGTTGATTTTGCTAAAAAAGGTTCAGAAATAATTGGAGGAAAAGGTGGTGGTGGAAGACCAGATTTTGCTCAAGCCGGTGGAGTTGATAGCTCAAAAATAGATGAAGCTTTAGATAATCTTAAATCTTTAATTTAATTTTTTTTTTAATCTACCATCTAATTCATCTAAAAATTGATTAGTAGTTAAGAATTTCGTTGATGGACTTAGTAGAATTGCTAGGTCTTTTGTCATTGATCCACCTTCAACTGCATCTATACAAACTTTTTCTAGAGTATCTGAAAACTTAATTAATTCGTTATTGTTATCTAGTTTTCCTCTATGTGCTAAACCTCTTGTCCACGCAAAGATTGATGCAATTGGATTTGTTGAAGTTTCTTTACCTTGTTGATGCATTCTAAAATGTCTTGTGACAGTTCCATGTGCTGCCTCAGCTTCCATTGTTTTTCCATCAGGAGCTAACAATACACTTGTCATTAATCCTAATGATCCATAACCTTGTGCAACTGTATCTGATTGAACATCTCCATCATAATTTTTACATGCCCAAATATATTTTCCACTCCATTTCATAGCACACGCAACCATATCATCGATTAATCTATGTTCGTAAGTTATTTTATTTTTTTCAAAATCAGACTTAAACTCTTCATGAAAAACTTTCTCAAAAATATCCTTAAATCTACCGTCATATTTTTTTAAAATTGTATTTTTAGTCGAAAGATAAACTGGCCATTTTTTAATCAATCCATAATTTAAACAAGATCTCGCAAAATCTTCAATTGATTTATCCAAATTGTACATAGATAATGCTACTCCTGGTCCTGTAAAATTAAATACTTCAAATTTTTTTTCATCACCGCCATCTTCAGATGTCCACTTAAGTTCTAATTTACCTTTTCCTGGGACTAGGAAATCTGTTGCTCTATACTGATCCCCAAAAGCATGTCTTCCAATAACAACTGGATCTGTCCAAGAAGGAACTAATTTTGGTATATTTTTACAAATAATTGGTTCTCGAAATACTGTTCCACCAATTATATTTCTTATTGTACCATTTGGCGAACGCCACATTTTTTTTAATTTAAATTCTTCTACTCTTCCCTCATCAGGCGTTATTGTTGCGCATTTAATTCCAACTCCAGTTTTTTTTATAGCATTGGCACTATCAACAGTTATCTGGTCATTAGTTCTATCTCTACTTTCCATGCCAAGATCATAATATTCGATACCTATATCTAGATAAGGAAGGATAAGCTTATTCTTAATAAATTCCCAAATAACTCTAGTCATTTCATCGCCATCCAACTCGACGACAGGGTTTTTAACCTTAATTTTGCTCATATTTTAGGTATATCTTTTAATAGACAGTGATTTATATACATGTTTAAAAAAAATTAGCAATAAAGGTTATGATAAGTAAAGTTTTTCCAAAAATACACGCTGAAGGATATAAGTTTATAGTTATATTCGGCTTAGTAACAATGGTATTATATTTTATTAGTTCTTTTCTAGGACTAATAGGTTTAGTGTTAACTATCTGGTGTTATTATTTCTTTAGAGATCCAGAAAGACAATCAATTAATAGTGAAAATTATCTTGTTAGTCCAGCTGATGGAGAAATAATTAAAGTGGAAGAGGTTAATGGACCAAAAGAATTAGGTTTAGAAAATAAAAAAATGACAAAAATTAGTGTTTTCATGAATGTATTTGATTGTCATGTTAATAGATCTCCATGCTCAGGTTCAATTTCAGAAATAAATTATGTAGCAGGAAAATTTATTAATGCTTCTATGGATAAAGCTAGCGAAGATAATGAAAGATGTTACTACAAAATTAATAACTCTTTTGGTGAGGATGTAATTGTAGTTCAAATAGCAGGTCTAATTGCGAGAAGAATTGTGACCGAATGTTCTAAGGATGATGTTATTCAGCAAGGATCAAGAATTGGCATGATTAGATTTGGAAGTAGAGCAGATATATATTTTGAGAATTATAAACCTCTTGTTAAGTTAGAGCAAAGATCGTTAGCAGGAGAAACTTTATTAGCAAAAAGATAAATGGAAACAAAAAAAAATTTTAAAATTGTACAACCAAAAAATCCAAGAGTGCTGTTACCTAATATTTTTACTTTAGTAGGTGTTTGTATTGGACTTACATCAATTAAATTTGCTTTTGATGGCAGATTTGAAATGGCGGTTATAGCAATTATTGTTGCAGGTATCATTGATGGCTTAGATGGAAGAATAGCAAGATTAATTGGCGGAGCATCAAAAGTTGGAAAAGAATTAGACTCACTTACAGATGTAATTAGTTTTGGCGTTGCTCCTGCATTTATTATGTATTTTTTTGTCATGAAAGATTTGGGGAGAGTAGGTTGGTTAATTTCATTAATTTATGTTATTTGTGTAGCATTGAGGCTAGCAAGATTTAATGTAAGTTCCAATGCAGGACCATCCTGGAGAGATAATTTTTTTGAAGGGGTGCCCTCACCAGCAGGAGGTATTTTAGTTTTAATACCATTAATATATAGTTTTAGTGAAATTCAATTTTTTAACTTAAATTACAATATATTTGTTCCAATTTTATTTTTAACTATATCTGTGCTTTTAATAAGTAAAATTCCAACATATTCACTAAAGAAAATTGTGGTTAAAAGAAGTACAACAATATTTTTATTGTTTGGTATAGTGTTGTTTTTTGGGTTACTGCTTATCTTTACATTTAATACTATTTTAATTTCAGCTTTAATATATCTTTTGATTATACCTATAAGTTCAATGCATTATCTTTCATTAAAGAAAAAATTTTCGACACAATTTGATGATAGTGATGATCATGAAGATATACTTTAATGAAAGAAAATACGATAGTTTCACTAGCTGACTCAAATTATTTTGAACTTTTAAATGAATTAATTGATTCAATTAAAAAATTTGATCAATCAAAATCTTTTGCTATTTGCATACTTGATGCTGGACTAACAAAAGAACAAAAAAAAATATTGTCAGAAAAAGTTGATGAAATAAAAAATGCAGAATGGGATATAGAAGTACCCGGATTTAAAGTTAGAGGGAAAGAATGGTTAAAAAGCCAAGTTTCAAGAGCTTTTCTACCTAACTATTTCCCAAAATATAAAAAGTATTTATGGATTGATTGCGATGCCTGGGTTCAAGAGTGGTCATCAGTTGAACTATATTTTAAAGCATGTGAGGATGGTAAGCTTGGTATTACTCAAACCATGGCTCCTGGTTATAGAATAACGTCAAAAGTAAAATGGCTCTTTGGTAAATTAGCGGTAATAAAATCTCAAAACTTTAAGCATGCAGTCAGTTCTAAAATTGGAATTGAAAAGGCTAGAAAATTAGCATTTGCTCCACATATCAACATCGGTGTTTTTTCTTTAGAAAAAAATTCGAAATGTTGGAAAGTTTGGCAAGAAAATTTAAAACAAACCTTAAGCGCAGGTCAAATTTTTGGATCAGAAGGCTTAGCAATAAACATAAGTGTTTATATTGATGAAGTTGAAACAGAGTTTTTACCAATAAACTGTAATTGGATTGCTAGTAATTTACTTCCAAAGTTTGACGAAAATAAAAGTAAATTTGTAGAACCTTTTCTACCAAATATTCCAATAGGTATTATGCATCTTGCCGCTGGTATTTGGAGAGATGGTAAAGACATGAGAATAGACAAATCTATAAAAATAGATATTGAAACATTACAGAAAAATAAAATTTCTAAAAGTTTAAGGTATCCAGTTAATTGAAAAAAAATAAAATATCAAAAGAGTGGATTAATAGACAGCACAGAGATATTTATGTTAAAAAGTCTAAACAAGAAGGGTTTAGATCAAGAGCAGTTTATAAACTAAAGGAAATTAACGATAAATACAAAATTCTTAAAAACGGTTTATCAGTAATTGATTTGGGAGCGGCACCAGGAGGATGGTCACAATTTGTAATTGAGAAATATAAAAATTGTAAACTTCTCTCCATTGATTTAAAAAAAATAGAACCAATTGGAAATTCCTTTCAAATTATTGGTGATTTTAATCTAGAAAGTTCTAAGGAAAAAATAATTAATTATTTTAAAGAAAAAATTGATCTTGTTATGTCTGATATGGCTGTAAATACTACTGGAAATAAAAATTTAGATGCTGTTGTCACTGGAGAGTTGTGTCTTGAAGCTCTTAGATTTGCAAAAGATCAACTTAAACCAAATGGATCTTTTGTATCTAAGATATTTATGGGATCTACATTCAATGAAATTGTAGGTGAGGCAAAATTGACCTTTAAGGAAACAAACATTTATAAACCACCTTCAAGCAGAAAAGAGTCAAAGGAAAGTTTTATAATTTGTAAAAAATTAAGATAGATCACTTTTATTTATGAAAGAATCGTATATAAAAGATTATGGATACCATTAAAGAAGCACTAACATTTGATGATGTCACCTTGGCTCCAAAGTACTCTGAGGTTTTACCATCTGATGTAGATACAAGCATAAAAATTACTAAGAATATAAAGCTTAAAGTCCCATTATTATCATCTGCTATGGACACAGTAACCGAATCTAAAATGTGTATTGCAATAGCCAAAGCAGGAGGGATTGGAGTAATTCATAGAAATCTAGATATTAAAAAACAAGTAGCCGAAATAAGAAAAGTAAAAAAGCAAAATTTATTAGTGGGCGCAGCTGTTGGCGCTGGAATAAATGAATTTGAGAGAGCAAAAAATATTTTAAAAGAAGATATAGATTTAATTGTTGTTGATACAGCTCACGGTCATACAAGAAAAGTTGCAGATATAATAAAAAAAATAAAAAAAATTAAAGCAAAAAAGACAGCATTATGTGCAGGAAATATCGCAACTGCAGAAGCTGCCAAATTTTTAATTAAATTGGGGGTTGATATTTTAAAAGTTGGAATTGGACCAGGATCAATTTGCACAACAAGATTAGTTGCAGGAATTGGCGTTCCTCAGCTGAGTGCAATTTTAAATGTTAGAAACGGTTTAGGAAAAAGAAATACTGTAATAATCGCAGATGGTGGAATCAAATTTTCAGGTGATATTGCTAAAGCTTTATCAGCTGGAGCGGATGCTGTAATGATAGGATCTTTATTTGCTGGGACAGATGAAGCGCCAGGGAAAATTATTAAAAAAGATGGAAAATTATTTAAAAGCTTTAGAGGTATGGGATCCATTGGAGCAATGAATAAAGGTTCAGCTGACAGATATTTTCAAAAAAAACAAATTGATAGTTCAAAATATGTTCCTGAGGGAGTGGAAGGTTTTATAAAATATAAAGGATCAGTATCAAAAATTGTCTATAAATTAGTAGGAGGATTAAGATCATCAATGGGTTATCTAGGTTGTAAGCAAATAAAGAATCTTAAAAATAAACCCAAATTTGTTAAAATAACAAAAGCTGGTTTCTATGAAAGTATGGTACATAACATCGATAAAGTAATTAGATAAATGATCAAAAAAATTTTTGTAACATTAGTATTAAGTTTATTCTTAATTAGTAACACGTATTCAAAAGAAAGTTTTTACGATGAGGCTAAAAAACTTTTTGATAAAGAAAAATATGAGGAGTCGAAGTTTCTATTTCAGAGAGATATAGTTTTTAATCCAAAAGAAGCAGGATCATATTTGTATTTAGCTAAAATTTTCAAAATAGAAGAAAATTCAAAAGAAGAAGAAAAAAATCTTATAACAACTCTATTATTGGATCCAAAAAATGAAGAGGCTATATATCTTTTAATGGATATTGAAATAGAGAGATCAAATTTTGCAAAAGTAAAAGATCTTAAACAAAATTTTGAAAAAGTATGCTCAAAATTGTGTCCGAAAATTTCCTCTATAAATGAGAAACTGAAAAATTTTGATACAAAAAATGAATCTTAAAGATGATTTATCTAAAATCTTAATAATAGATTTTGGTTCACAGTTTACACAACTAATTGCAAGAAGAGTTAGGGAATTTGGTGTTTATTCTGAGATCATAAATCATAAAAAAATTAATTTGGAATTAAATAAAAAGCAAATCAGAGGGATAATTCTATCTGGAGGCCCCTTAAATGTTTACCAATCAAAAAAAATAAAATTTAATAAGGAAATATTTAAATGGAACAAACCAATCCTAGGAATTTGTTTTGGACACCAAATAATTTCAAAGGAACTCGGTGGTAAAGTTAAACGAGCAAAACATAGAGAATTTGGCTTATCAAAACTTAAAAGATTAAATAAAAGCAAACTTATAAATAATTTTTTTAACAAAAGTGGAATAAATAATGTCTGGATGAGTCATGCTGATGAGGTTACAAAACTGGCAAAAGGATTTAAAGTTATTGCAAAAACAAATACATCGAAGTTTTCAATAATAGAAAATAGAATAAAAAAATATTATGGAATTCAATTTCATCCAGAAGTTTCACATACAGAAAAAGGAAAAGTTATAATCAAAAATTTTATTTTTTCTATCTGTAAAATGAAAAGAAACTGGACATCAAAAAATCAAAAACAGGTGTTAAATAAAGAATTAAAAAAAAAAATTGGAAAATCAAAAGTAATTTGCGCTTTATCAGGAGGTGTTGATAGTAGTGTAGTCGCTAAGTTAATCCACAATTCCATAGGCAAGCAATTAACATGTATTTTTGTAAATACAGGCTTATTAAGAAAAAATGAAGAAATTCAAGTTGTTAAAACATTTAAAAAGAAATTTAATATTAATCTAATTTATGTTGATGCTAAAAAATTATTTTTAAATAAACTTAAAAATATTGAAGATCCTGAAAAGAAAAGAAAAATAATTGGAAATTTATTTATTAAAATTTTTGAAAAATATGCAAAGAAAATAAAAAATGTAAAGTTTTTAGCTCAAGGCACTCTTTATCCAGATTTAATTGAAAGCAAATCAGTTACAGGAAGTCAAACATCTAAAATTAAATCTCATCATAATGTTGGTGGGTTGCCCAAAAAAATGAAACTTAAATTGGTTGAACCTTTGAGATTACTTTTTAAAGATGAAGTTAGAAAATTAGGTTTAGAGCTTAAACTGTCAAAAGATATTGTATTACGACATCCATTTCCTGGCCCGGGTTTAGCAATAAGAATGCCAGGAGAAATTACAGAAAATAAAATTAATATTTTGAAGGAAGCGGATAGTATTTTCATAAATTCATTAAGAGAACACAAACTATATGATAAGATATGGCAAGCCTACGCAGCTTTACTGCCAGTTAAAACTGTTGGTGTTATGGGTGATAATAGAACCTATGAATATATGTGTTTACTGAGAGCAATTACATCTGAGGATGGTATGACAGCTGATTTTTTTAGTTTTTCAAAAGATTTTATGCAACTTGTCTCTAATAAAATAGTTAATAATATTAAAGGTATAAATAGAGTAGTTTACGATGTAACCTCTAAACCTCCAAGTACTATAGAACTAGAATAATGAATAACAAAATTAAAAAAATTATTGATAAAAAAAATAAATCTAAGTTAGTTTGTTTAACTGCATACTCAAAAAATATTGCAGAAATAATAGACAAACATACAGATATAATCTTAGTTGGGGACTCACTTGGTTCAGTACTCTATAATTATAATACTACAAGAAAAGTAGATCTTAATATGATGATAGAGCATACTAAAAGTGTAAGAATGGGTGTAAAAAAAAGTCTTTTAGTTATTGATCTCCCATTTAACACTTACAGAAATAAATCAGAAGCTCTTAATAATTCAAAAAAAGTAATCCAAGAGACTAAGTGTGATGCGGTTAAAATAGAAGGAGGAACTAGAGTGAAACATATAGTTAGTTATTTAGTAAAACACAATATTCCTGTCCTAGGTCACATAGGTATAACGCCTCAAACGGTAAAAGGAAAATTTAAATCAAAAGGCAAAACTGAAACTGAAAAAAAAAAATTAATTAGAGATGCTAAAGCACTAGAAGAAAGTGGTGCTTTTGGTATAGTTTTGGAATGTATTTATGGTGATATTTCAAAAAAAATAACAAATTTAATTAATATACCTACAATTGGCATAGGTGCCTCAGTAAATTGCGATGGTCAAGTTTTGGTTACCGATGATATACTTGGTTTAACTAATGCAAAAATTAAATTTGTAAAAAAATATATAAATATTAAAAAAGTGATTAATTCTGCGGTATTAAAGTTCAAAAAAGAAGTAAAATCAGGCAAGTATCCAACAAAAAAATATTCCTACTAAAAGTATTTTAAAAATCGCTCATTAATTTTCAATATTTCTAAATCTGCCAATCCACCTATTACTAACTGTAATGCAACAATTAAAATGAAAGCAAGACCCACATACGCAATCCATAAATGTTTTTGAATATAATTTGCTAAGTATGTTGCTAGAGCACCAGTCAATATTACTGATAATACAAGACCAAATATCATGTACTCAAAATAACCTTTAGATGCACCAACTACTCCAATTACATTATCAAAGCTAATTGTAATATCAGCAAATAAAACTTTATATACACTTTGAATGTAAGATGGTTCTTTAGATTTTTTAGTCGGAGACTTAATTTTTTTAATTTCAAATAAATCTTTTCTTAAATCATTAACAATCCAAATTAAAAGTAATCCACCTAATATTTTAATAAAGTAAAATTTAAATAAATAAGTTGCAAATAAAGCAAATATAATTTTAAAAATTAATGCTCCACCAACTCCCCATAAAATTATTTGTTTCCTATTTTTGGGAACAAAGTTGGCAGCAATTAATCCAATTATAATTGCATTATCCGCAGCTAAAATTATATCTATAAATATAATTTGTGTAATTATAACAAGTTCTTCAACCAAAGTTCCTAATTAATACTTAGATTTTTTCTTTCCTTCAATAATTTCTTTTAATTCTTGAAATTCTTCACAATTACAACTTTTCAGAATATCTAAACGTTCTTTTGCCAGGTCTATTCTACCTGTTACAACATATAATTCTCCTAAATATTCATTAATTCCAATGTGATTAGGTTCAATTGCGAGGCCTTCTAAATAATATTTTTCCCCAGCTTCAAAATCACCAAGCTTCCTTGTAGTAAAGCCTAGATAATTTAAAGTGTCTGCTTTATTAGGAATTTCTGCATTTGATGCAATTAAAAGTTTTTGCGCCTTTTGATATCTTTTTTGAGCTTTATCAGTTTTACCTTTTTCCTCATATTTTTTAGCTTGTTTTACGTACTTAACAGCTTTTTCGTAGTCGGTTTTCGAAGCACTACTGTCTCCACTTGAACCAGCTGAAAAAGATGGTTGAATAAATGTTAAAACGAGTAGACTTGCTAATAATAAATTTCTCATATTTGTTTAAATTTCTCCA
The DNA here is from genome assembly GCA_003210075.1 of Pelagibacteraceae bacterium AG-426-G09. Taxonomy (GTDB): domain Bacteria; phylum Pseudomonadota; class Alphaproteobacteria; order Pelagibacterales; family Pelagibacteraceae; genus Pelagibacter. The sequence goes on along the minus strand of QCNR01000001.1, from coordinate 69,738 downwards.
TTTTATTTAAAGGTTTAAGTATCAATCCATTTTTAACTAGATTATCTTTAATAGATCTTGCAGTTTCTAATGAACTAACATTATCACCATGTATGCACACAGAGTCTATTTCACAAGGTATCTGCTTCCCGGAGAGACAATTTATCGCTTGGTTTTTAACCATGCTTAAAACGTGTCTTTTAGCTTGCTCTGGATCTGTAATTAAGGCATTTCGGTTAGATCTTGATATAAGATTCCCATTATCCTCGTAATTTCTATCTGCAAATATTTCGCAAGCTATTCTCATATTTAGTTTTTTTGCAGCTAATTCCATTTTGGATCCAGTCGGGACAAGATAAATTATATCTTTACCAATTTCATTTACTGCTTTTGCAACAGTTAAAGCTAACTCTAAATCCTCACAAGCCATATTATTTAATGCACCATGAGGTTTGATATGCGTGACGTTTTCATTATGGTTAAATGCAATTCTTTGAAGTATTTCATATTGATCAATTATTAATTTTCTTATTTCCGAAGAAGATAAATTCATTCTTTTTCTGCCAAAGTTTTCTGGATCATTAAATGATGGATGTGCACCAATACTAACGTTGTTTTCTTTTGATATTTTTACAACTTGATCCATAGTTTCCTCATCACCCGCATGATACCCGCAAGCTACACTAGCAGAATTAACAATACTTAAAAGAAAGGGATCATTTTCGTTATTATGGAGCTTCGATTTTTCTCCTAAATCACAGTTGATATTAATTTCCATAGCTTTTAAAAATTCATTATAACATAGGATGATTAAAAATATATTAAATCTTGGGGATGCGTCGGTTTATTGTGACTTTGGTAAAGATGTTAATAAAGAAATAAATACTAATGTAATAAACTACTTTAATAATCTTAAGGATAAAAAGATTGAAGGAATTACAAATATTACGCCTTCATATAATAAGCTAATTATTTCTTTCGATTTAGATATTACAAATTTTCTTAAAATAAAAAAAATAATTGAAAATTTAGAAGTCAAAAAGAAAAATGAAAACAAAAAAAAATTTATTGAAATACCAATATGTAATGAAAAAAAATTCACACTAGATCATAGTCGGTTAGAAAATCTCCTCAAGATTAAATATGACAAAATATTAGAAATTTTTTTTAGTAAAGAATATTTTTGTTATATGACTGGTTTCATTGCGGGTATGCCTTTTTTAGGGGATATAAGTGAAAAACTTAGGGCAAAACGATTAGAGACACCTAGAGTAAAAGTTCCAAAAGGATCTATAGGATTAACAGAACAGTTTTGCAATATTTATACTTATGAAAGTCCAGGTGGCTGGAATATTATTGGCAACACACCTCTAGAAATCTTCAATAAAGATAATCAAAAAAATCCAGCTTTAATTAATCCAGGAGATACAGTTAAATTTAAACAAATATCAGAAGATGAATATGATAAAATCAAAAAATAGTTATTTCGAAGTTGAGAGGGCAGGGGTAAATACAACTTTTCAAGATCGTGGAAGACAAAATCTTAATCATATTGGTATTCCAGTAAGTGGAGTGATGGATAAAAGAAACTATATACTTGCTAATGCTTTGTTAAAAAAGGATTTAAATTCACCTGTTATTGAATTTGCTTATCAAGGTCCATTATTGAAATATAAAGGTGAGGAAATATTTATTGTTCTTACAGGAGATGTTAAATTTCAAATTGTTAGAGATAATAATAAAAAGATAATTGGGGAACCATACCAAGTATATCTTATCCAAAATAATGATAAAATTGATATACAATCTACAAACAAATCAGTTTATGGTTATATTTCAGTCAGTGAGGATTTTATTTTAGATAAAACTTGGGGTAGCTATTCAATAAATACCAAAGCAAACATTGGTCCAAACAATGGAGAAAAACTATCTAACAATCAAAAAATCAATATCGATCATAAAAAAAAAAATTTAACAATCACTAATTTAAATTATGTAAATTCTAAAATTGAGTATATAAGAGTTTTAAGATCAATGCACTTTGATTTTTTTTCTGAAAAATCAAAAAATATTTTTTTTAATAAAGAGTTTAAGGTTACAAAGTTATCAGACAGGATGGGAATGAGGCTAAAAGGTCAAGTTTTAGAAAATGTTGTTAATTCAAATATTAAATCTGAAGGTCTAGTAAAAGGGGTAATCCAAGTTCCAAGTGATGGTAATCCAATAATTATGCTCTCCGATCATGGTACGATAGGCGGTTATCCAAAAATTGCAAACGTAATAAGTGCAGACTTTGATAAACTTGTTCAAATGATACCGGGCTCAGCCATAAAATTTAAACAAGTTAGTTTAGAAGAAGCTGAGAAATTATTTAAATTTTATAATTTAGAAACTGATAACTTAATTAATCAGATTTAATGAAAATAATATTTAAAATTCCTGGATTTATTTTAGTTCTTTTAGGTGCAATCACATTAAGTTTTGGTGGATTGATTGTAAAATCATTTGAAGGTGCAAACCTATGGCAAATCTTATTCTGGAGATCTGTATTTTTTTGCTTTGTTATAATTATTTTTTTAACAATCACATATAAAAGAAAATTTTTTAAAGCTTTTATAAATTCTGGAATTCCAGGTGTAATAGGTGGAATTATTTTAGGATGTGGTTTTTTTAGTTATGTATTTGCCATGTATAATACAACTGTTGCGAATGCTAATTTTATAATTCAAACACAAACTTTATTTCTTGCTATCTTTGGATATATTTTTCTTAAAGAAACTATTTCTAAAATTACTTTAGTTTCAATAATATTAGCTATTTCTGGTATCACACTTATGTTGGGAGATTCTTTGACCTCAGGACAAATGATCGGAAATTTTATTGCATTTATAATGCCAATCTCTTTTGCTATACTTATTATTATTGTTAGAAAATATCCTAGTGTAGATATGATACCTCTACAACTCATTGCTGGTATTGTTGCAATGATTATAGGATATGTAGTAGCTGAAAGAGTAGATATTTCTTTGCATGATATATTTTTAGGTTTTTTAGCAGGTTTTTTTCAGGTCGGTTTTGGTTTTATTTTTATAACTATTGGCGCAAGAACAACTCCTTCTGCTGTAGTGGGAATCATTATGATGTCAGAGGCAATTTTTGGACCCCTTTGGGCCTGGGTATTTATAAATGAGCAGCCACCTCTAATTGTTTTGATTGGTGGATCAATTGTTTTATTTGCTGTTTTGCTACAATTTGGAAGCAAATTCTTTATAAAAAAAGAAGTAAATTAATAAATTTATGCTATATTGAGATTGCGGAAGAGACTACTTCGATGTAGAGCCGAAGGAGCAACCACCCCGGAATCTCTCAGGCAAAAGGACCGCGCATATTAACTCTGGAAAAAGAACCAAAGTTCTTGCCGAAGGAGCAAAACTCTCAGGCCAATAGACAGAGGGGGCGAAAGAGTTAATATGGTAAAAAAAACATCGTTATATAATCTTCATAAAAAGCATAATGCTAAGCTTGTCGAGTTTGCTGGCTATGAAATGCCAATTCAGTATAAAGATGGAATTATACAAGAACATAAATTTACAAGATCTAATTGTGGAATTTTTGACGTATCTCACATGGGACAACTATTTATTTATGGCAAAGAAAATCTTACCAAAGACCTTGAAAATATTTTCCCAATAGACTTAAAAAAATTAAATCTAAATCAAAGCAAATACTCTTTTCTAATGGATGAAAATGCATGTATTTACGACGATTTAATAATAACTAAAATCTCAGATGGTTATTTAATAATACTTAATGCTGCGTGTAAAGAAAATGACTTAAAAATAATAAAGAAAAAATTAAATAATAAATATAATTTACAATTAAATGAAGAACTTTCATTAATTGCTCTACAGGGACCAGAAGCGAAAGATATTCTAGAAAAAAAAGTGGAGGGAGTAAGTAAATTAAAATTTATGAACGGAGGAAATTTTAAATTTTTAGATATTAATATATTTATTACAAGATCAGGATATACGGGTGAAGATGGTTTTGAAATTTCTATAAAAAATAATTATGCAGAAAAATTTGTTGAGGAAATGCTTAGCAATGGATCTAAAATGATTGGATTAGGAGCAAGAGATACACTTAGAATGGAAGCAGGATTATGTCTTTATGGTAATGATCTCGATAAGAACACAACTCCTATAGAAGCAAATCTTAAATGGGCAATTTCCAAAAACAGAATTGATACAGAATACCCTGGATCAAAAATTATTAAAAAACAAATTCAATCAGGTGTAGAAAAAATTAGAGTAGGTATAAAGCCAGAGAATAGAGTAATAGCTAGAGGAAATACAAAAATTTTTAACAATGATGATAAAGAAATCGGAAAAATTACAAGTGGCACTTTTGGTCCAAGTGTTGATCATTCAATAGCGATGGGTTATGTTGATAACCAGTATTCAGATTTAAATACAAAATTATTTTTAGAGGTAAGAGGTAAAAAAATACCTGCAAATGTATGTAATTTACCATTTTACAAAAAAAACTATGTCAAAGGAGAAATAAATGTCTGATGTAAAATATTCAAAAGAACACGAATGGTTGAAGCTTGATGGAGATATAGCTACCATTGGAATTACAAAACATGCAACTGAAATGTTAGGTGATATCGTCTTTGCTGAGTTACCAGAAAAAGGTTCGAATGTAGAGAAAGATGGTACTGCGGGAGTTGTAGAATCTACAAAAGCCGCAAGTGATGTTTATACTCCGATAAGCGGCGAAGTAGTTGATACTAATCAAACAATAGTAGATGATCCTTCAAAAATTAATGCTGACCCTGAGGGAGAAGCATGGTTTTTTAAATTAAAAATTAAAGATGTTAAAGAGCTAGATACTTTAATGAACAAAGATGAGTATGATAAGTTTGCAAAAGAAAGTAATCAGTAATGTTAGAAAATAATAGAAGTTTTTTTAGAAGACACATTGGAAACTCTGAACAAGAGCAACAAAAAATGCTTGATCAGCTTGGCTATAAGAATATTAAAGATTTAATATCAAACACTGTTCCTGGCAATATTCACTTCAAAGAGCCTTTAACAATTGGTGAACCAAATTCGGAGTATGAGGCACTTAGAAAACTTAAAAATATATCTAAACAAAACAAGATTTATTCAAACTTTATAGGAATGGGTTATTACGGAACTTACATACCTAATGTAATCTTGAGAAATATTTTAGAAAACCCAGGCTGGTATACATCTTATACACCATATCAACCAGAGGTAGCTCAAGGTAGATTGGAAATGTTATTAAATTTTCAACAAATGATCACTGATTTTACTGGTATGGACATAGCTAATGCATCACTTTTAGATGAAGGAACAGCCGCAGCTGAAGCGATGGGCATGAGTCATAGATTAAATAAAAAAGATAGTAAAATAGTATTCTTATCAGAAAATTGTCATCCACAAACTATTGATGTTGTTAAAACAAGGGCTGAACCTTTAGGTTTAAAAGTAATCACAGGAAACAATGAAAAAGATTTGGAAAATATTGCAGGAGATATAGTATGTGGAATAATTCAGTACCCGGGTAGTCTAGGTGAATTAAAAGATCCAAGTGAGATGATCAGTAAAGTTCATAAAAAAAATGGAAAAGCCATATTGATATGTGATCTTTTATCTTTAGCATTAATCAAAACACCAGGTGAACTTGGAGCAGATATTGCAGTTGGTAGTTCACAGAGATTTGGTATTCCTATGGGTTATGGCGGACCTCATGCAGCGTTTTTTGCCACAAGAGATGAATACAAAAGATCTATGCCAGGAAGAATAGTAGGTGTATCTGTTGATAGGCATGGAAATAAAGCTTTCAGATTAGCATTACAAACTAGAGAGCAACATATAAGAAGAGATAAAGCGACAAGCAATATATGTACAGCTCAAGCACTTCTGGCAATAGTTGCGGCGGCTTATGCAATTTATCATGGACCCGAAGGCATTAAAAATATTGCAGAAAGAGTTTCACAACTAGCAAATAACTTTGCTAATAAATTAAAACAGTCTGGTTATGAATTATATTCTGAAAATTTTTTTGATACAGTAACTATAAAAACAGGTGATAAGACTGATAAAATTTTTCAGAACGCATTAGATCAAAAGGTAAATATAAGAAAAGTAAATTCAAATATGTTAGCAGTTTCATTTGATCAGAAAAAAAATGTTTACAGAGCTAATCAGTTATTAAAAATATTTAATTCAGCAGAGTCTATCAAAGAAAATCCAACTGAAAGTTTACCGAACTTACCAAAAAATCTACTTAGAACCTCGAGTTATTTAGATCATCCAGTATTTAATAATTACCATTCAGAAACAGAAATGCTTAGATATTTAAAAAAGTTAGAGGATAAAGATATTGCACTAAATAGATCTATGATTGCTTTAGGCTCTTGTACGATGAAGCTAAATGCTGTTGCAGAAATGATACCGGTATCATGGAGAGAGTTTTCAGAACCACATCCTTTTACCCCAGTAGAACAAATGAATGGTTATAGAAATTTATTTACTGACATGAAGAATTGGCTGAGATCTATTACTGGTTTTTCTGGTGTATCATTACAACCCAATGCAGGTGCACAAGGCGAGTATGCAGGATTGATGGTCATTAGAAAATTTCATTTAGAGAATGGCAATACTAGTAGAAATGTTTGTTTAATACCAAGTTCTGCTCATGGCACAAACCCTGCGAGTGCACAAATGGTAGGTATGAAAGTTGTAGTAGTCAATTGTGATAAAGAGGGAAATGTAGATATTGAAGATTTAAAAAATAAAGCTGAAAAATATTCTGAAAATTTAGCAGCATTAATGGTTACTTACCCTTCAACACACGGAGTGTTTGAAGAAAAAATTACCGAAATTTGTGATTTAATTCATAAAAATGGTGGTCAAGTTTATATGGATGGAGCTAATCTAAATGCCCTTGTTGGTGTAGCAAGGCCTGGTAATTTTGGACCAGATGTCTGTCATATTAACTTGCATAAAACTTTTTGTATTCCACACGGTGGAGGTGGACCAGGAATGGGACCTATTGCTTGTAAAAGACATTTGGAACCATTTCTTCCTAACCATCCAGTTATTAAAGATTGTGGACCAGTATCAGGAATTGGATCTATTTCAGCCGCCCCATGGGGTAGCGCTAGTATTTTAGCTATTTCATGGATGTACATTAAAATGATGGGTTCAGAGGGTTTAAGAATTGCAACAGAGAATGCAATTCTTAATGCTAATTATATAGCCCATAGACTTAAAGACCACTTTCCAATTTTATATAAAGGAAAAAATGGAAATGTAGCACACGAATGTATAATTGATGTTAGACCAATTAAAAATGATACAGGAATTACAGAGGAAGATATTGCTAAAAGACTTATCGATTTTGGATTCCACGCCCCAACAATGTCTTGGCCTGTAGCCGGAACTATGATGATTGAACCAACTGAAAGTGAAAGTTTAAGAGAATTAGATAGATTTTGTGATGCTTTAATAAAAATAAAAAAAGAAATAGATAAAGTGAAATCTGGAGATTACGATAAAATTGACAATCCAATTAAAAACGCACCCCATACAGATGTAGAATTAGTTTCAAATGAATGGAACCATAAATACACAAGAGAAGATGCAGCATATCCGTCTGGATATTTAAAAGAAAATAAATTTTGGCCACCAGTAGCGAGAGTTGACAATGTTTATGGAGATAAAAATTTATTTTGTTCTTGTCCTAGTATGGATGAGTTTAAAGAAGATGCTGCCTAACTCTTAATGAAAATAGCAGTAATTGGATCGGGAATATCCGGATTGAGTGCAGCTTATTACTTATCAAAAAAACATAAAGTTGACCTATTTGAAAAAGATGGACATTTTGGAGGTCATTCACATACACTAGACCTTAATATAAATAAAAAAAAAATATCAGCAGATATTGGTTTTATAGTTTTTAATTATAAAACTTATCCTAATTTAATTAATTTTTTCAAAGATAATTCAATTGAGATAGAGGAAAGCAATATGTCTTTTTCAGTTTCAGTAAAAAATACAAATTTTGAATATTGTGGCAAAGGTATTTCAGGAATGTTTTGTAATATATCAAATCTATTTAACTTGAAATTTTTAAAAATGTTTTTTGATATAGTAAAATTTTATAAAAAAAATGAAATCTTAAAGATAAATGATAATAATTTAACTCTTGGTGATTATTTAAATAAAGAAAAATTATCCAAAGAGTTTATTGATTATCATATTATCCCAATGGTTGCAGCAATTTGGTCAATGCCACCCTATGAAGCCAGCCAAATGCCATTAAAATTTTTTTTAAAATTTTTCCAAAATCATGGCTTATTTAAATTAAAAAATAGACCTCAATGGTATACCGTTTCCAATAGAAGCAGAACATATGTAAACAAAATACTTAATAAAATAAGCGGCGAACATTATAAGAATTATAAAATTAATTTAATCAAAAGATATAAAGAAAGTGTTGAAATATTTTATGGAGGAAAAAATGAATTCTTTACTTACGATAAGGTAGTAATTGCAACACATGCAGACGAAGCTTTATCACTATTAGAAAATCCATCTGAAGATGAAAAAAAATTGCTTTCAAATTTCAAATACAAAAGCAATTTAGCTGTAATTCATACAGATAAAAACCAAATGCCTATAAATAAAAAAGCATGGAGTGCTTGGAATGCAAGACTAAATAAAAATGTTATAGAAAATTCTTCTGTAACATATTGGCTTAATCTTTTGCAAAACCTTAAATTTGATGAAGATATTTTTTTATCACTCAATCCTTTTGATAAAATTGATGAACAAAAAATTCTAAAAAAAGTAACGTTTACGCACCCGTATTATGATAAATCGGCACTTGAAAACCAAGCTAGTTTAAAAACACTTCAAAATATTAATAATACCTTATTTTGTGGGAGCTATTTTGGATATGGATTCCATGAAGATGGAATTACTTCTTCAATAGATATGTTAAAATCAATTGATGATTAAGTATTCCAAGATATATTCAGGACAAGTAATACACACAAGGTTTAAACCTAAAAAGCATAATTTTAAGTATAAAGTATTCAGTCTACTAATTGATTTAGACGAAATTAAAGAAATAAATAATAATGTAAATCTGTTTTCATATAATAGATTTAATTTAATCAGTTTTTTTGACAAAGATCATGGAAATAGAGATGGAGGTAATATTAAAGAATGGGTAAGAGAAAATCTAATTAAAAAAAAAATTAAATTCCTTAATTTTAGAGTAGAAATTCTTTGTTATCCAAGAATACTTGGTTACGTATTTAATCCACTTTCTATCTTATATGTTTATAATGAGAAAAATGAATTAATCTCAATTTTTTATGAAGTAAAAAATACATTTGGAGAACAACATACTTATATTTTTGAAACCAAAGATCAAAAATTAATTAAAAATAAATGTGATAAAAAGTTTTATGTCTCACCTTTTATTGATATGGAATGTGAATATAACTTTAGTGTGACAAAACCTGGTGACTCGATATCTGTGATAATTAATCAACACGATAAAGAGGGCAAGCTTTTATTTGCCTCACAAGATGGAAAAAGTCAGAATTTAACCTTTAAAAACCTAATACTCAACTATTTAAAACATCCACTAATGACTTTTAAAGTAATAGTTGCAATACATTATGAAGCATTCAAACTTTGGTTTAAAAAAGTAAAATTAGTAAAAAAGAAAATAAAAATTTTAAATAAAGTAACTTTTGAGACTAATGAGTATAAATAATATTTCTGACAAAATAGTTTTTAGTATGTTAAAGCACATTAAACATGGTGTATTAGAACTTACCAATCATGATAACAAAAAATATATTTTTGGAAGAGACTCAACTGGACTAAATGTTAATCTCAAGATTAATAAGCCCGGCTTCTCTTATAAAATAATTAAAAGTGGAAGTGTAGGATTAGCAGAAGCTTATATGAGAGGTGACTTTGAAACTAATAATCTTTCAAACTTAATAGAATTAACAGCAAAAAATATTAATATAATTTATAAATTTTCAGGAATATTTGATTTTCCAATAATTAATTTGATTAAGAATTTTTTAATAAAAAATACTAAAAATAAAAGCAAAGAAAATATTGCCAAACACTATGATTTAGGCAACAGTTTTTTTTCATTGTGGTTAGATAAATCTCTAACTTATTCAAGTGCAATATTTGATGGTAAAAAAAAAGATTTAGAATCTGCTCAATATAACAAATATCTAAAATTAATTAAATTAATCCAACCAAAATCAGGTGATAGCATTTTAGAAATAGGATGTGGTTGGGGTGGATTTGCCGAATATGTAGGAAAGAATTTAGATGTAAAGTTAGACTGTATAACAATTTCAAAAAAGCAATATGAATTTGCTAAGGAGAGAATATATAAAAATTATTTAAACCATAAAATTAACATTGAATTAAAAGATTATAGAGATGTAAATAAAAAATATAATTCAATAGCATCTATTGAAATGATTGAAGCGGTAGGTCAAAACTATCTGGACAGTTATTTTAAAACGATTAAAAATAATCTAACCATTAACGGTACAGCTGCCATTCAAGCAATTGTAATCGATGATAAGTTATATAAAAGATATAAGACAAAAGAAGATTTCATTCAAAAATATATATTTCCAGGAGGTTTTTTGCCTTCTAAAAATAGTTTAGAGCAACTTTCAACAAAAAATGGTTTGACGCTTGATTTGATGAACTCATATGGCGAGCATTACTCTGAAACTTTAAAAATTTGGCGAGATGAATTTCAAAAAAAATGGGATTTAATTTCAAAGCAAGGATTTGACTTAACTTTTAAAAAAATGTGGGATTTTTATTTGTCATATTGTGAAGCAGGCTTTAAATCAAAAAATATTGATTTGATACAATTCTCACTACAAAATAAATAAATATTTTATGAAAGTTTTTAAATTTTTTAATTTAATTTTATTGATAATTTTTGCTCAATTTATTACAAATTGTTCATCAAATAGCTCTATGAAACCAGAAGATTTTAAAGATAAAAAACCAAGATTAATAATTGAAGAATATTTATTAGGCGAAGTAAAAGCTTGGGGAGTTTTGCAAAATAGATCAGGCAAAGTCACAAGACAATTCTCAGCAACCCTAAATGGTAAATGGGATGGAAAACAATTGATTTTAGATGAAACATTTAATTGGGATGATGGAGAAGTTCAAAATAGACAGTGGAAAATAAATAAGATTGATGAACACAATTACGAAGGTACGGCAGGAGATGTAGTTGGAAAAGCAAAAGGATTTTCATATGGACCAGCATTTAAATTTGAATATGTTTTATTAGTTCCAGTTAAAGGCAAAGAAATGAAAATCACTTTTGATGATTGGATTTTTATGCAAGATGAAAAAGTTGCTATCAATAGAGCAAAGATGACAAAATTCGGAATTAGAGTTGCTGATCTAACAGTAGTTTTTGTAAAAGATTAATCTTTTTTTTGAAACTTTGTTCCTTTTTTCACTAGATTAAAATATAATTTGCTTGGCAACAATTTAAAAAACTTAAGAGTTAACGTTAGCTCTTTAGGGAAATGAATTTCAAAGTTATTTTTTTTAACTAACCCCTCAAAAATTTTATCTGCTGCAAATTCTGGAGTTTTTAAAAAAGGCATTTTAAAATCATTTTTATCAGTCATTGGTGTTTTTATAAAGCCGGGTGAAACCAAACATACTCTTACATTATGCCTTTCAAAATCAAAATATAAACTTTCTGCTAAGCTAATCAATGCAGATTTTGAGGGTCCATATCCTGTTGTATTTGGTAGGCCTCTATAGCCAGCAATAGAAGATACTATAGTTATTATTCCAGCCTTTTTATTTTTAAAATATTCTTCAACAGCTTTAATACAATACAAAGTACCAAAAAAATTTACTTTAAAAACATTTTCTATTTGCTCAACATCTATATCTTTTTCTTCTTTTGGACTCCAAGTTCCTGTTGAAAAAAAACAAATGTCTATATTTCCAAAATGTTCTTTTATTTTATTAAATACTTCTTTACATTTAGCTTTGTCAGTAACATCTAATGGAAAAGACTTTATATTTTCATTAGATTCGGAAATCTCATTCAATAAATTTTCTCTTCTAGCTGAGATTGCGACATTCCAACCCTCATTTGCAAATTTTAATGCCAATGATTTGCCAATACCGCTACTTGCGCCAGTTATCCACACTACTTTTTTATTCATAAGTTAATATTGTATTTAATTATTAATTTAATTTATGCTAGTAATTTATTTTTATGGATGATGTTGTAGTTATAGGTGGGGGTATTATTGGTGCTTCTGCTGCTTATTTCCTTTCAAAAGAAGGTCGAAAAGTAAAAGTTATTGAGAGAGATCCGACGTATAAAAATGCCTCTTTTCCTCTATCTTTGGGAGGTTTCAGAAGACAATTTTTTCAAAAAGAAAATATTCTATTAGGAAAATTTGCTAAAGAATTCATATTTAATATATCAGAGACCTTAAAAACAGAAAAAAATCCAAATCCAACAGCAAGCATGGTTGCAAATGGATATTTATTAATGTTTGGTCCAGAACATGCTGATGAACAATATAAAGCGTTGGAAAACCATAAAGCATGTGATGCAGGTACAAAAAATATTAAAGGAACCGAACTCTCAAAATATTTTCCATACATAAATTCTGATGGAATTGAAACTGCAACTTTTACAGACAATAAAACTGAGGGTTGGATTGATCCTTTTATGTTTCATGCAGCTTTAAAGAGTAAGGCAATTGAATTAGGAGCAGAATTTATTAAAGGTGAAGTCAAAAGTTTAAATGAAATTAATGCAAAAACAATTGTCTCAGCAGCTGGTTGTTGGACGAAAGAATTGTTAGAAGATATTCCTGTAGTTCCTCAAAAACATACAGTTTTTAGAGTAAAGTGTCCTAAACATATTCCAGAGATGCCATTAACTGGAGATTTAACTACAGGAGTTTATTGGAGACCAGAGGGAAAAGAATATTTAGCAGGATCACCTATATCAGTATTTGATGCAAATGATTTAGAACCTGCGTGGAATGATTTTGAAGAACTTGTATGGCCAGCATTGGCTAAGAGAATACCTGCTTTTGAAGAACTGAAATTAACTGGAGGTTGGGCTGGATATTACGATTGTAATAAACTTGATAATAATGCAGTTGTAGGAAAGCATCCGAAATATGAAAATGTTTATATGGCTACAGGTTTTACAGGAAGAGGATTGATGCAAGCCCCAGGAATAGGAAGAGCTTTAACGGAGTTGATAACGACCGGTTCATATCAAACTATAGATATAAGCGCTTTTTCTGTTGAGAGAGTTTTAAATAGTGAAGTAAGACACGAACCCTACGTATTATAATTTTTTTACATATATTCCCATAACTCCATTGAATATAGAAACACCAAATATTATTAGCTGTCCTTTAAAAGTATAAAAATCAAACATTGGATAAGATCCAAGAGCTATACTTAATAAAATATATGTAATTGCAAAAGGTTTGTAAAATTTTTTTAATAAATTTACCATTTAGGTATATTTATCTTACTTCTGCTTCTTTTTCTTTCGGGGTTATTTCAGTCTTAAATTTGTTTGATATTTTTTGAACATTAACAGCAGATACTTTATATTCTGCACATTTAGTTTCTTCGTCTTTACCATCACCTGTAACCATATTAACCATATGTTCTGGAAAATGAAATGTTGTAAAAACAATTCCTTCTTTTACTTTATCAGTAACTTCAACTTTTAATGATACCTCACCTCTACCGGAATATAGCCTTGCAATATCTCCACTATTTAACTCTCTACTTTTAGCATCATTTGGATGTAGCAATAAAATATCCTCGTCTACTATTTTTAAGTTTTTTGTTCTTCTTGTCATTGTTGCAGCATTATAATGTTGCAAAACTCTACTTGTTGTTAAAATTAGAGGATATTCTTTTTTATTATTTTTTAACTCAGTGGACTCTTGCCAGTTGAAAGATTTCAGTCTTCCTTTTCCTAATTTAAATTCTTTTTCATGTAAAATTTTTGTATCTGTTCCGTCCTCTTTTACTGGCCATTGTAAACCTAATTTACCGAGTCTTTCTCGAGTAATACCTTTAAAGAATGGAACAACATCAGCTACTTCAGCTAATACTTGGTCTGCGTCATATGTGGGTTGATCATATCCTAGTTTTTGCATCATATCGGTTACAATAACTCCATCGGGTTTAGTTCCTGGCAAAGGTTCTGCTGCTTTATTCACTCTTTGAACTCTTCTTTCGGTATTAGTAAAAGTTCCATCTTTTTCTAAGAAAGTAGTACCTGGCAATACTACATCAGCTAATTTTGCAGTTTCACTCATAAAAATTTCTTGTACTACTAATAAATCTAGAGACTCCATAGCTTTTATAACATGAGCACTATTAGGGTCAGTTTGAACAATATCTTCACCAATTATCCATAACCCTTTAACCTCCTTATTTATAGCTGCATCAAAGATTTCAGGAATTTTTAATCCTGCTTTAGTTGGATGTACTACTCCATATTTTTCTGTATAAAATTCTTGGATTTTTTTATCTGCTACTGGAAAATAACCAGCACCCTGATGCGGTTGACACCCCATGTCTGCAGCGCCTTGAACATTATTTTGTCCTCTAAGTGGATTAACTCCAACACCTCTTCTACCAATGTTTCCTGTTATCATAGCAAGGTCTGCAATAAGCATTACTGTTTTTGAACCCTGTTCATGTTCAGTAACCCCTAATCCATGAAATTCCATTGAATTATTTGCCGTAGCATATGCAATTGCAGCTTCTTTAACTAATTGTTTCTCAACACCCGCTACATTTGCTAAATGATCAACATCTAAACTATTTATATGATTTAAAAATTCTTCAAATCCTTCTGTTCTTTTTTCAACAAAATCTTTATTTAGTAAATTTCCTTTTACTATGAAGTATAGCATCATATTAAGCACAGCTACATTTGAACCAGGTTTTAATTTAATATGATAGTCAGCTAGTCTTGCAAGCTCAGTTGTTACTGGATCTAATACAATCAATTTTTTACCCTTCATAACTTGTTGTTTAATTTTTGCTCCAGTCACTGGATGAGCATTGGTTGGATTTGCACCAATTACGATAAATAAATCTGCATGATAAATATCTTCAGTGGAATTTGTTGCTGCTCCTGTACCAAAAGTTTGCTGCATTCCCCATGCAGTTGGAGAGTGACAAATTCTTGCACAACAGTCTATATTATTTGTTCCAACTACAGCTCTTATCATTTTTTGGAATACATAATTTTCCTCATTTGTACATCTTGCAGAAGAAATTCCTGCAATTGCATCAGGACCGTTTTCTTTTTTAATTTTTTCTAGTTTATTTTTAATATACTCATAAGCTTCATCCCATGAAGCTTCTTCAAATTTCCCGCTTCTTTTAATAAGTGGACTTCTTAATCTATCAGGATGGTCATAAAAACCAAAAGCATATCTACCCTTAATACATGTATGTCCTGCATTAACTTCTGTTTCTTTTGGTGTATCAATTGCAACAACTTTTCCATCTTTAATAGACGCTTCCAGATTACATCCCACTCCGCAATAAGAACAAGTTGTTCTAACTTTTTTATCTACTTTTGCAGATTTTGATTGAAATACATCTGATATAGCATCTGTTGGGCATGTATGTGCACAAGCTCCACAAGATACACATGACGAATCTCCAAACATCATATCATTGTCCGTGGTTATTCTAGACTCAAATCCTCTTCCACTCATTGTTAAAACAAATGAACCTTGAATTTCATCACAAGCTCTTACACATCTTCCACAGTTTATACAGTTATCCAAATTCATTCTCATGTAAGCATGAGATGTATCTTTTGGTATTCCCTTGTGTTGTTTTGGATTATTGTATCTATGTTCTTTAATTCCTAAATCATTTGCTACAGTTTGTAACTCACAGTTTTGATCAACTTCACAAGTGCTACAATTCATTGGATGATCAGAAATTACAAGTTCTACAATGTTTTTTCTTAAACCTTCCAAAGTTTCATTGTTTGTAAACACATGCTGATTTTCACCTATTGGTGTATGACAAGAAGCAACAACCTTTGTGGGGCCATCTTTTTCTAAAGCAACTTCTACAGAACAGACTCTACACGCTCCATAAGGAGCTAAATTTGGATCATCACATAGTGTAGGTACTTTTTTTTCTCCAAGATAACTTTTTACAAATTTTAAAATAGAAGTATGGTTTGGACCTATTTCATAAGGTTTTCCATCTATATATGCAATTTTTCTTTTTTCAGAGCTCATTAATTGTCTTTAAGTATATCATTTTTCATTTCATCACCAAAATACTTTAAGATGTTCATTATAGGCGTTGGTATAGCTCCGCAAAGTGCGCATAAACAACCTTTTTTCATAGTGATTAAGAGTTCATTTAGTAATTTTAATGGAATTTTTGATGTTCCTTTTTTCAATTGATCAAACATTTCCTTTCCTCTGTAAGATCCGAGTCTACCTGGAAAACATTTGCCACACGATTCTTCAGCTGAAAATTCAAATAAATGATGAATATACTCAGCCATACTAAAATTTTTCGGTATACTAACAACACTAGCATGTCCTAACATAAAGCCTGCAGCTGTAAATTCTTGAAAATCTAAATTTAATTTTTCAATTTCTTTTACTGGAACAACTCCTCCTAAAGGTCCACCAATTTGAAATGCTTTTACTTCTTCTTTTAATCCTCCACCAAATTCTTCAAATATTTTTTTCATTGGAGTTCCCATATCTATTTCATATACGCCTGGTTTATTAAAAAAACTATCTAGACATACAAGTTTAGTGCCTGCAGATTTTTTATTTCCTATTGATGAAAATTTTTCAGCACCATTTAATAATATTCCAGTAGCTGCTGCTAAAGTTTCTACATTATTTACTACTGTTGGTTTTTTATATAACCCTTCAGTTACAGGAAAAGGTGGTCTAACATCTACTTCAGCTCTTCTTCCTTCTATTGATGCTATTAATGCAGTCTCCTCACCACATATATAAGCTCCTTGGCCTATACATATATTTAAATCAAAAGAAAAATTAGTACCTAAAATTTTATCACCTAATAATCCTGCTTGTTTTAATGCATTAATACTTCCATTAATTGCTTCAATTGATTTTGGATATTCACCTCTGATGTAAAGTACTCCCTCATCACTTCCAATTACATAACCACAGATAATCATTCCAAATAAAACTTTTAAAGGTTGATCTTCTAATAAATATCTGTCGGAGAAGGCTCCTGAGTCTCCTTCATCTGCATTACATACTACATATTTTTTTTCAGACTTTGCTTTGCTACAAAAATCCCATTTCATTCCAGTTGGAAATCCAGCACCGCCTCTTCCAGTTAAATTTGATGATAATAATGAGTTAACAATTTCCTTTTTATCAGTATTGATGAATTTATTTAAACTATCTTTAAATTGTTCTAGATTTGATAATTTATCATCCATCAGAAAACTTGTAGTTGCGAAACTCTTAGAAAAATATTTTTCTTGTTTTATATTTTCTCCATTAATAATTTTATCTATTTGATTAATATCGTTTCCAGCATAATTCTCCCCATCATAATGAAACGCATGATTTTCATAACAATGACCTAAGCAAAACATCTCTCCAACTTTATCTTCACCAAGTTTTTCTTGTAATTTTTCCTTTAAAGTTTCTTGTGTGCCAGCACACATACATGCACTACCATTACAAACAAATGCTTTTTTTTCCCTATGAGATGGTCTTAAAAATTCATAAAAACTTTCAGCTCCATGAATTGTGGAAACGCCCATCTTATATTCATTAGCAATTTCCTTCATACCACTGTCATTTTTTGATTTAAGTGATCTTTCTGATATTTTTTGGAACAGGTTATTTTTGAGACCAATTCTCCCAGATAGATTGCTTATATTTTTTGACATATTTTAATTTAGCTACTTAATATAATTCTTTTCTTATTACTATAAATATTAAAGCTACTCTCTTTTACAAAACCTAATAGAGTCATGTCAAAACGTTTAGCAAGATCAATAGCGAGACTCGTAGGCGCACCCACACCAGCCATAACCCCAATATTACCCATTAAACCCTTCTGAACTAATTCAAAATTCAACCTTCCAGAGCACGCAATGAATTGTTTCTCTGGATTAAGTATTTTTTTAGAGATCGAATGACCAATAAGCTTGTCCAATGCATTGTGTCGACCAACATCCTCCTTGATTGCAATGACATTTCCATTCACATCAATTAAAGCACTAGCATGTATGCCTCCTGTTTTTGAAAATTCGGATTGTTCATTCATCAATAATTTAGGCGACCTTAATATAACTTTTTCATTAATTAGAGGGAATGTTAAATCTAGTTTATTCTCTTTAATTACTTGAATGGCATCTAGTGAAGTTTTTCCACATACCCCACATGAAGAATTTGTAACAAAATTTCTTTTCAATTTTCCTATTTCTATATTATCGATATTACTAATTGTTGCTTCAATTACATTTTGCAAATTATAGTCACCTGAAACTTCCCCTTTATGTTCTATAGACTCAATATCATTAATATTTGTAATAATTCGCTCATTAAATAAAAAACCTTTAATTAAATCTTCATCATTACCAGGCGTCCTCATTGTAATTGAAATATTTTCTACTTCCCATTTATTATTTTTTTTATATTTAAGACGCATCTCTAAAGGTTCTTCAACAGAAACAGAATCCTTTATATCTTCTAATTTTGAATTTTTTAATTTCGAGACGTTATATTTAATATCCATTTTATTTAGGGTATTTTTTTTTTAATACAAATCTATTTAATACTACTCCAAATACTAAAACAATAATTGAACCAAGTATAATAGGACTAATTAAATATTCAAAAGATACACCACCAATAATAACAATAATAGGATTTCCACCAGCAGGTGGGTGAGTTACATTTAATAAAATCATAAAACAAACTCCCAAACCTGTAGCCATAGGTATTGTAATATATATAGGGAGAGGAACAAATTTTAAAACTATTATACCTATAAAGGCAGTTAAAAAATGTCCAAAGAAAATATTTTTGGGCTGTGCAAATGGACTCTCTGGATAGCCATACAATAAAACCATAGTTGATCCAAACGATGCAATTAAAAATAAACCAAAAGATGTTTTATAAGTAAGATATGTTAAAGCACCAATTGTAATAGTTGAAAAAACACCTGCCAAAATTGATTTGAATAAATGATCTTTTTCCATTTTATGATTTTAAAGCTTTTGTAACAGTTTTGAAAGGTAATAGAATACAATCTTTTCTTGAAATATTTTTCTTATCAAAAAGTTTTTCAAAAGCTTTCCATTCTTTAGAAAATTTTACATTAGTACTTTTAAAAAAATTGTTTACAAAATCACTTAGTTCTTTGATTTTTTTCAATGGTTTATTTATTGATAATTTAGATAGTAAGCTTGCAGATGCTTGACAATAAATACAAGATTTACATTGGTACCCCATATCTAGAATTTTCTGATCTTTTATTATTAAGCTTATTTCAATCTCATCACCACATAATTGACTTTTAAATTTTGATTTATGAGTAAAATTTTTAATTTTTTTATTATTTTTTGTGTCAGCTGCTATTTGTAGAATTTCAATATCCATTTATAAAACTTTAATTAAAAAATTATTTGATTTATATTTCTTTTAATGAAAGAGCACAATATTTTAGGCGTCATTTTAGCAGGCGGCAAATCGTCAAGATTTGGCAGTAATAAGTCTTTATCTAATTTATCAAATTCCAAATTAATCGACCATGTAATTAATAAAATGAGTAAATATTTTAATGAAATTTTAATTGTTTCAAATGATAGAAAATTGAGAATAAATGAATCAAAAATTAGCGTTATCAAAGATTGTATTGATGGACATTTGGGACCACTGGTTGGTGTTTTGTCAGCAATAAAGTTTGCAAAAAAAAATAAAAATTATAATTGGATAATGACTTTCCCATGTGACACTCCATTTTTTGATGAAAAAATTATTGAGACAATGATAGAAAAAACAATTTCTACAAAGGATAAGATTTTTTTTATAAAGGATAAGCATCAAAGACATAATATTTTTGGCACGTGGTCAGTAAGTTTAGAGAAAACTTTAGAAGAAGACATTAATAATAATTTTAGAAAGGTTGATTTGTGGGCTGATAAAATTGGCTGTAGTTTAATTGAAAAAAATATAAAAAATGAAAATGAGTTTTTAAATATAAATACAAAGGAAGAGCTAGCCCTAGCAGAAAAGATATATAACAAAAAATGATTTCGTATAAGGAAGCAATTAAAAAATTAAACAAATCTTATCTTTCGATAAAATCAGAAACTATTTTTTCTAAAGACTCTTTATACCGAATTTGTTCTAAAAATATTTATTGTAAATTTGATTATCCTGCTGCAAATAATAGTGCCTTTGATGGTTTTGCTATTAACTCCAAAGAAACCAAAAATGCAAATAAAAATAATAAAATTAAATTAAAAATATTAAAAATAATTGCAGCTGGAGACAATCCAAAAATTAAAAAAATTCCAAAAAACTCATGTATTGAAGTAATGACAGGCGCAATAATTAATAAACCTTTTGATACAATTATTCCTTACGAAAAATCAACTTTAATAAATGTTAAAAATAGCAATTATTTAGTTATTAATAAAAAAATATCAAAATTTAATAATCTAAGATTTGCAGGTAGTGATTATAAAAAAGGTCAAATAGTTTTGAAAAAAGGAGATTTAATAAAACCTTCGGATGTTTTAGCTTTAAAAACTTTAGGTATAAGAAAGATTCAGGTTCACAAAAAAATTCAAATTGTTTTTTTTGCTACTGGTAACGAAATATCAAATAATCAAATAATTCCTAATTGGAAAGTAAGAAATTCAAATGGTAGTTATATTAAGTCTTTTTCAAAAATATTACCTTTAAAAATTAATGAAAAATCAATCTTAAGAGATAATGATGAAAAAAAATTTTTAAGAGAATTAAGTAAAAATATAAAAAATAAGACAGACATAATTATTACTATTGGAGCTGTCTCTGCGGGTAAATATGATTATGTTCCAAGAATAATTAAAAAACTAAACCAAAAAAAATACTTTAAAGGTGTAAAAATAAGACCAGGAAAACCAATATTATTTTCAAAACTAAATTCAAATACTGCCTTTTTTGGATTACCAGGGAATCCTATATCTACTGCCGCATGTTTTAGATTTTTCGTTTTGCCATTTATATTTAAGTGTCTTAGTTATTTAGGCAACACCCCCATTAAAGCAAAATTAGTAAATAATTTTGAAAAGAAAAAAGATTTCACACGATTTATAAAAGGAAAAATAAAAATTTCAAAAAGAGGATATGCTGAATTTGAAATTTTAAAAGGTCAAGAGTCATTTAAAATAAAACCTTTAACCAAATCAAATATGTGGGGACATTTCAAATATGGACAGACCCGCTTTAAAAAGGGCGATCTGATTGATTGCTATACAACTTTTGGTGTTAATTTTTTATAATTTAAAAATTAATTTTGTTGTTAAAAAAATTAATAAATAATAGAAATTAGAATGCTGGATATAAAAGATGCAAAAGTCGCTATTCCCATAGTTTTAATAGCAGGTCTATTTTGGTCGTTTGGACCATATGTAGTAAGACATATTGATGAAGCCCAACAGGTTCCTTGGCAATATTTATTTACAAGAGGAATTGTAATTTTTATAATTTTAAATCTATTCCTATATCTTGAAGAGGGAAATGAATTTTTAGTAAACTATAAAAAAGTTGGTATTTCAGGTTTAATCGGAGGTGTTGGTCTTGGAATTGCAATGATATCTTTCATATATTCAATAACTAATACTTCAGCTGCTGTAACACTTTTATGTCTAGCTGCTATGCCATTTATTACTGCATTGCTTGGTTTTATGTTTTTAAAAGAGACAATTTCAACAAATGTTTGGGTTTCAATATCGATTGCTGCATTCGGTATTATGATTATGGCAATTGATAATACTGGTAAGAATACTTTCTTTGGTTTAATTTTTGGACTTCTTTCATCAGTAGGTTTTGCAGTTTTTTCAATAACGCTAAGATGGCGTAAAGAAACACCAAAATTTACTACTGTTGCTATTGCAGGATTATTTTGCTGTGTTTTTTCTGGGATAATGATTATCGTTAATGATTTAAATTTTTTATCAACTGGAAAAAATCATGCTCTTTTTGCTACACATGGCACACTCGTATGTCTTGGTTTGATTTTATATTCAATTGGATCAAAACATATACCTGCGGCTGAACTCACTCTTTTATCTTTAACTGAGGTCATAGGTGGAATTTTTTGGGTTTGGCTACCAATTTTAGGAGTTAATGAAATTCCAACACAAAGTACAGTCATTGGAGGATTTTTTATATTTCTTTCGATTATCTATTATAGTTTAATAATTAGAACCAATAGAAGATTTATTGGACTAAATTAAATTCTTATGGATAGACCAGATTTTTTTGAATTAAAGAACGGCGAAAAAGTAAAATTACCATTCACAGATAAAGAGTACAATAATAGATTAACAAAACTTAGAAATGTTATGTCAGAACAAGGTATGGATATGACAATACTTACATCTATGCATAATATAGCTTATTATACAGGTTTTATCTATTGTTCGTTTGGTAGACCTTATGGTTGTGTAATTACACAAAAAAAAATTGTAACTATTTCAGCAAATATTGATGCAAGCCAACCATGGAGAAGATCGAATTGTGACAATGTGATTTACACTGATTGGAAAAGAGATAACTTTTTAAGAGCAATTGTTTCGATTATTGGTAGAGACCAACCTCCAAAGACAATTGCTATAGAAAATGATCATGTAACTTTAGATTTAAAAGAAAAATTAAATTCAATATTTCCTGATACAATTTTTAAAAATATAGCTAACCACTTGATGAAATTAAGGATGATTAAATCAGATGAGGAAATAAAAATTATAAAAAATGGTGCAAAAATTGCAGATATAGGAGCAGAGGAAATTGTAAAACATATTAAACCTGGAGCAACTGAAATCGAAATCGCAATTGCAGGACGAGATAAAATGGAAAGAGAGATTGTAAGAACATATCCTGACGCAGAATATATGGATACATGGGTATGGTTTCAATCGGGAATTAATACCGATGGAGCACATAATCCAAAAACTAATAGAGCGTTAAAAAAGGGTGATATTTTATCATTAAATACTTTTCCAATGATATCTGGATATTATACTGCATTGGAAAGAACATTATTTGTAGAAGAGGTAGATGATGACTCTCTTAAAGCCTGGGAAGCTAATGTAAAAGTTCATAGGAGAGGTTTAGAATTGATTAAGCCAGGAATTAAATGCTCTGAAATTTGTGAAGAATTAAATGATTTATTTGCTCAACTTGGTTACCTACAGTATAGAACTTTTGGTTATGGACATTCATTTGGAATGCTTTCTCATTTTTATGGAAGAGAGGCAGGATTGGAGCTTAGAGAAGATATTGATACTGTTTTAGAAAAAAATATGGTTATATCAATGGAACCTATGATAATGATACCTGAAGACAAACCTGGGGCAGGCGGATATAGAGAGCATGATATTTTAGTCATCTCAGAAAATAGTGTTGAAAACATTAGCAAATTCCCATTTGGGCCTCAAAAAAATATAATCAAATCTTAAATGTCAGAGAAAGTAAAAGTAAATAGCTGGAATGAATGGGATCCTTTAAAACATGTAATAGTGGGTCGGGCAGACGGTACATGTATTCCTGCTCCTGAGCCTGCACTAGATGCAAAAGTTCCAGAAGACTCTGATATGAGAGGTCAATATGGACCTAGAACCAAAGATACTGTTGATAAAGCGAATGAACTTTTAAATAATTTTTCATCTATATTAGAAAAGCGCGGTATAAGAGTTGATCGTCCAACACCAATTAATTTTAATAAACCAACTTCAACTCCAGACTGGAAGGCAGAAACAATGTTTGGCTGTATGCCCCCTAGAGATGTTTTATTAACAGTAGGTAATGAAATTTTAGAAGCAACAATGAGTTATAGATGTAGATGGTTTGAGTATCTTTGTTATCGACCTTTATTAAAAAAATATTATGATGAAGATCCTAATATGAGACATGAAGCAGCGCCTAAACCACGATTGACTGATGCTGATTATAGAAAAGACTATTTATCAGATAAAATTGGAGTTCAAAAAAGATTAGAATGGACAGAAAATAAATTTTTTGTAACTACCGAAGAAGAACCTTTGTTTGATGCTGCCGATATTCTTAGATTTGGTAAAGATTTAGTTGTACAACATGGTTTTACAACTAATTTAAAAGGAATTGATTGGATTAAAAGACATTACAAAGATCACAGAGTTCATGCAGTAAATTTTCCAGGCGATCCATATCCAATACATATTGATGCAACTTTTACACCTATCAAAGAGGGTTTAATAATTAATAATCCGCAGAGAAGACTGCCAAAAAATCAAAGAAAATTATTCGAAAACAATGGATGGAAAATTTTAGATTCAGCTCAACCAGCACATAATTCACCACCACCTTTATGTTATTCTTCTGTGTGGTTATCTATGAATGTTTTAGTTTTAGATCCTAAAACTGTATGTGTTGAGAAAAGTGAAGTTTATCAAGCAGAACAATTAGATAAATTAGGTATGGAAGTCATTCCTGTTGAGTTAAGAGATGCATATGCATTTGGAGGTGGGCTTCATTGTTGTACTGCAGATGTGTACAGAGAAGGAGAACTAAAAGATTATTTTCCTAATCAATAATTAGCTCGGATTTTGCTTTAAAAATTCAACATACTTTAAAACTTCACTAAACTTTTCATCGGGAATATCTTTGTAACTAGCTTTAAATTTGCTTTTTATACATATAGCTACATGTGCGTAGGGATTTCTTCCTTTTGGATGATTAGGATGATCAGGTAATTGACCAAGTAAATAATCACCAGCTTCCTGGATCATTTTCCATAGTTTAGCTGTATTCTCTTTATTCATAAAACCCAAAAATTTATTTAATCTTGTAAAATCTCTAGTTTCGATCTAAGTTTATTTTTTTATTTAATGTTCAGATGTTTTATCTACATCGAAATTTTTTAGAGTAGAACTTAAATCATTATTTATATTTGATTTATCAGAATTTAATTCATCTGATTCTCTTTGTTTTAATCTCTCATCTTTTAGAATTTCTTTACGTTCTCTCATTTTTTGTTCTCTATCAAATTGTTCTTCCCATTCTTTCAATTTCAAAGCTTCGATCTTTTTTTGTTCTTCTTCTTGCACCATTATTTCTTTTAGAAACTTTTCTTTTTTGCGTCTTTCTTTCATTTCTTTCTTATTTTGTTCTTCTTCACGTGCTTTAAGATCAATATCTTTTCTGAACAATTCTTCACTTTTAAGCTTTAGATCTTTTTCTTTTAACCTTAAATCTTTATCTATTTGTCCTAAATCCTCGTCTTTTTTAGTCAATCTTTTATTCTCAATTTTTTGTTGATCATCTTTAATTTTTAATTCTTTTTCTTTATTCCTAAGTTCTTCTTCTTTTAATTTTAACTTACTGCTTTCTTTACTTAATCTTTCTTCCCAGGATCTAAGATCTTTCCTATCTTTTATAATTTGATTATTTTCTGCAAGTTTTTTTAATTTAATTTCTTTGACTTTTTTTAGCTCTTGTTTTTTTTTGAAATTGTTTAAAACATTTTTTAGATTTTTTGACGAAAAAATTGAAACGTTATGACCTGGTTTATCTTTTATTTTTTTTTTTGCTTTTGTCATTAATAATGTTTTATATAATTTTTATTTCATCAAAGAATTATAAAATTTTCAACAAACTATTTAACAAAATCAAATTTTTTTAATTTTTTAAAATTCAACTGTAAATTGTTTTATAGAGTTATTTTATTTTTTTTCTATAAGATGAATTTCAACTCTATTATAAAAATCACTACTTAATACTGAATAATCACTCAATTTATGTGGAATACTAAATTTTTTATCTGTTATATCTTTAAAGTATATAAACCAAATTCTATTGGGATGTTTTTTATCATTATAATAATCCACAAAAACTAAATTATAATCCAATTTTTCAATATATTTTTTTAAATAGTTATATCTTACATTGTTATAGTTTATAAAATTATCTTTACTTAAACTAAATGAAAAATAATTATCATTAGAAGAATTTATTGTTTTAATTATTTTTTTTACTTCTGGTTTTGTTGGATATATATTTGTATAAAATTGTTTAAATGAATATTCATCAAATAGATTTATTATCTGAGAGCCGACCAAAAGAATAATTAGAAAAAACTTTGTAAAATTATTATTAATTAAAGTTATATAGTGACTTAAAAAAGCTATCAAAGGTATTAATACAAAAAATATATATCTATCAACTAGTACTGGTTTAATTAAATATCCAAACATCAAAGGCAAAAAATACGAGCTTAAAATTAATATTATAAAAAAGAAATATATATCTAAATCTCTTATAATTTTATTTCTAAATTTAAAAATTAAAAATATAAATACAACTAAAAAAATTAACCCAAGCAAACGTGATCCAAAAAATTTTGAAAAATAAAAGTTTGTGTAGAATCCGTAGTCCACTTGTTCTATCCATTCTGGATAATGACTGATATTATTAAGGTAAATAAATAAAAAAATTAATAAAGATAGTAATAAGGCTATTCCAATTGGGATAAATTTTTGATTTTTAAGATTACTTTTGAACAGTTTAATAATTAAAAAAACTAGTAAAGAAATAATTATTGTAATTGACAATGCGTGACTAAATAAAAGCAATAAAGAAGTAGTAAATATAAAAATATAATCAAATACTGTAGTGTCCTCTTTTATTTTTTTATTTTCAAAAATTAGATTTATTAAAACTATTGCTAGCAAAAAGGTTAAAATATATGCTCTTAGTTCAAAAGAATATTTGATGTGGTAAACATTAAAAATTAAAAGAGATAATCCAACTATTGCAGTATTTTTTGAGCTATTTTTTTTTAGTAAAAAATAAAAAAATATTAAAGAACATATACTAATGCATGATGAAAAATATCTAGATATATGCACATCGTAGCCAAAAATATAATGATATAATTTTAAAAAAATTTCATATGAGACCATGAGATTTGATGAGAAAATCCTATCGAAACTTTCTTTAATACTAATATTTGGATCAGATATCCAAAATGAAACCATTTCATCATACCAAAAGTCATCGAAATTTACATTGTAGAGCCTTAGTATGGAGCCTGTTAAAATTAAGAAATACAAAATCAATATATATTTTATATTTGTTTTAAACATTTTTAATTTATACAATATTTATTTTTTAACTTACATGTTTTTAAATGGATTTATCAATTATAATACCTGTCTTTAATAGTTCTTCTATAATTAAAAAATTAGTAAGTAAAATTTCTATAAGCATACAAAGAAAAAAAAAATACGAAATTATACTTATAAATGACTCAAGCAAGGATAATAGTTGGCAAGTTATAAGAAACTTATCTAAAAAATTTAAGTATATTAAAGGTATAAATTTAAATAAAAATTATGGACAACACACGGCTATATTTGTTGGTTTAAAATATGCAAAGGGAAAAAAAATAATAACTATGGATGACGATTTACAACATCCCCCATCTAGTATTAATCAAATTTTAAATGCACTAGAGGAATATGAATTATGCTATACATTATATCTAAAAAGAAAACATGTAGCTTGGAAAAAAGGAGTTAGTTACTTAAATAATATTTTTTCAAGTTTTTTATTTAACAAATCGTTTAAAATTTATTTATCTTCTTATAGAGGATTTGATTCAAAGCTATTACCAAAAATGCTTAAAAATAAAAAAAATGTTAGATTTATTGATAGTCTTTTATTGTATTCTACATCAAAAATTACATCGATAAAAGTTAAACATAAAAAGAGATACAGCGGTAAAAGTAATTATAAAATTAAAAACCTTTTTATACTTTGGTTTGATATGATTGAAAATTATCATTTTTTTCCTTTAAGATTTGGATCTATAATTGGTTTGATTTGCTATCTATTAGTTAGATTGATAAGAATAAATTCAAATAAAGCAATTAGTAATATAGAAATAAAAAATAAAACTTTTAATTAAATTAAAATAACAAATTACTTAATCTTTTTTTCAAAAGTTAAATTATCATCTAGATTTTCTGGAGTATCAGGGTCAAGTTCAAGACCAGCGGGCGTTATTGTTGCGGGTATGGGTGTAAAAGAAGAATCTGGATTTTCTGCAGTTTTTCTCACCCTCATTCGGTGTAAACCAAAAATTCCAATAAATGCGTGAATGAATAATAAAAAAATAAAAAATCCATTTAGACCAAACCATCCCATAAATAAAGAACAAATTATAGGACCACTAATTGCACCTATCCCAAATATTAATTGAAGCCCTCCACCTGCTGCGACAAATTTTTCTTTAGGCACAAAATCATTGGTGTGTGCAAGATTTAAAGAAAACAAGGGTAAACACAGAGAAGTATATGCGCCAACAAATAAAAAAAATAATATTTTTTTGAATGCAAATTCATCCATGTAATAAGTGTTTTGCAAAGGATCACTAGAAGATAAAATAGATAAAAACGCTAAAACTGAACCTGCGAAGGTTGTTATGACAATTACTTTTCTTCGATCATATAGATCGGAAAAATATCCAATAGGAGCTTGGCCGATTACACCTGAAATAGTTGCAATAAATAGAAGAATTGAAGTTTCAAAAAGTGTAAAACCTGCTTTTGTTGCATATACTGATATTAAAGAAAAAAATGCAGCATGAATTACGCCAGTTGCAAATGAACTTACAGTTCCTAGAGGTGAAATTTCATATAACTCTTTGATATTTATTGTGCCAATTTTTTTAAATTTTGGAGCGGGTCTTTTTGTCAAAAGTATAGGGACCAAAGCAAGTGATAATAAAACTGATACTAAAATAAATGGTTCATAAGCTTTTGGTTCACTTACATTTAATAATAACATTCCTAGTGCTAAACCTAGATAAAGTATGATCATATAAGCTGAAAGCAATTGTCCTCGATTTTTATTTGTTGCTCTATCATTTAACCAGCTTTCAGAAACTACATAACAACTAACTAGACTGATACCAGTAATGAACCGACTCAGTGTCCACATAATTGGATTAACATATGCTACAGCAACTAAATCACTAAGAGATGCTAATGAAGCAAAAGCAGCGAACACTCTTATATGTCCAACCTTTTGAACTAAATTAGGTGTAGTTTTAGACCCAATGAAGTATCCAACATAATACCCTGACATAAAAATACCCGTAGTAAGAACACTAAAATCTTCCAAGACAGATCTGATTCCCATTATCTGCATTTGAAGACCATGTGCGATCATCATAGTTCCTATACCCAGGAACAGAGCCCAAGATTTTTTTACTTCTTTCTGCATTTGATTTATTTGACCGCTAAGTAGATTTTAATTGTGTTTTTTTAATGGCTAAAAAGGAGTGAATTGCTATCGTTATAATTATAACCACACCTCCATAGATAGTTTCATTTGAAGGTTGTTCTTTGATAACCATCCAAACCCATATTGGTCCAAGAATTGTTTCCAGAAGAAAAAACAGATTAACCTCTGCGGCTGTTATGAATCTTGGTGCTATAGTCACTAAAACAAATGGTATAGCTACGCACATTACACACATTAAAGGTACATAAATAAGATCATTATCTACTAAAGCAAAGTCTTTGACAAAGAAAAATGCAAATAGTCCAACACACAATTTTCCAATTACAGCTGAAGGCACTAAGTCAGTAGATTTTGCGTATCTTGCTATGTTTGCATTACAAGCTAACCCGAAAGAAGTGATTAAACCAAAAAGATCTCCATAAAAATTACCAAGGCTTAAAGAATCGTAAAAGATATAAACACAAGCAATAAAAGTAATAATTATTGCAACCCAAGTTTTATTATCTGGTTTTTCTTTTAAGAAAATAGCTCCTAATATTGCAGAGAGCATTGGAGCAAGAGCTATCATCAATAGTGTATTTGCTACATTAGTGTTCTGTATTGATATAATAAAGGTAATATTACAAATAGAAAAACTTATTACATAAAAAAACCCAGGGTAACCAATTTTAAATAAGGCTTTAAAAAAATTATTTTTATAAAAAAAAATAAGGCCAATTAAAACAACTACAAAAGGTATTGCTCCTCTATAAAAAAGCATTCCCCATGTTTCAATATTCGATAGTCTAATTAATAAAGAGTCAGGCGTAATAAACATCACAGCCACAAATGCCATTAAAGATCCTTTTTGTTGATTTGTTAATTTACTCATTATTTAATTTCTCTCCAAAAAGTTTTTGCTAAGTTTATACCAGTTAGATCAAAATAATTTTTTAATCCAGTTGGAGAGGTAACATTAATATCTCCATTAAGTTTTTCAGATATGAAGTCTATTCCAGCAAAATAAATTCCTTCTTTTTTTAATTTTTTTGCAATTAAATTTGAAATTCTTTTTTCTTTTTTTGTGAGTTTAGAAGCACCAACCGTTCCACCTTTACTTAAATTACTTAAAAAAGAGCCTTTTTTCGGTATTCTAGAAAAAGATCCGACAACTTTACCATTTATTATAAACACTCTTTTATCTCCATTTACAATTCCAGGTAAAAACTTTTGGCACATAACATAGCCGTGTTTCTTTAAATATTTATTTAAAAAGGTTTTATTAATCCTGCCTTTTAAAAGTTTTATATTATTGCCGCCGTGACCATTGATTGGCTTCATAACTGATAATTTATTTTGTTTTATAAAATTAATTATATCCGAATTTCTTGATGTAAAGATTGTTGGTGGCATATATTTTTTAAATTCATAAGAATATAGTTTTTCAGATATGTTTCTAATTGATGTAGGATTATTTATAATTTTAATACCTTTTAGCCTATCTAAAAAATAGGTTGTTGTTATATAATTCATATTAAATGGAGGATCCTGCCTTACAAGTAAATAACTAGATTTTTCTAATTTTATTGTTTTTTTACCAAGTAATTTATAAAATTTTTTTTGATCATAAAGTTTTATAAAGTTTCCAACTGCATATATTTGATTTTTCTTAATAAAAATATTTTTTGGCTCGTAATAGAAAATTTTAGATCCCAGTTTTTGAGCTTCGATTGCCAAAAAAATTGTTGTATCGTTTTTATAATTAAGTTTTTTTAAATTATCTCCTTGGATAGCTAATATTTTATTTTTCATTAATGTTGAAGAAATTTTTGTCTTTTTGATACTGAGTCATGATTGCTTCTGCATTGGTGCTATTTGTATCAATAATATTTTTAATATGATTTAAGAATTTGACTTCATTTTGTTTTTTACTATTTAATTCATTTCTATTTTCTAAGCCTTGTTTTGATATTTCAAATAAATCTTTGGACCAATCTAAAATTGATTTTTTTCCTAAAATTGATTTTAAACCTTTTTTCGGCGAGTCCTTATAAGCAGATATTATTTCATCTATGTTCCATTTTTTTACAACATCAAATACCTCATCAAGGTTTCCATAGAGCAATCCAATGAAAAATGCAGGACCAGCACAAAGACAATCCCATCCACAA
The DNA here is from genome assembly GCA_003210075.1 of Pelagibacteraceae bacterium AG-426-G09. Lineage (GTDB taxonomy): Bacteria > Pseudomonadota > Alphaproteobacteria > Pelagibacterales > Pelagibacteraceae > Pelagibacter. The sequence continues at coordinate 37,926 of QCNR01000001.1, read as the reverse complement.
GCATCCATCGAACGTATCTCAATATATTTTTTTAATCTATTTTCTGTAAAGATTGTACTTAAATGGTCTGAAACATCTCCTTCATTAGGAGAGACTTTTTCAATATCACCATCTATAAAATTTTGGAATGTTTTATTTTTTGTATCTATATAGTTGTCATTTCTTTTTAAGAAAAGCATAGGATAGTTTAAACTAAAATCTGCATACTTTTCAAAATCCATGTTCTCTAAAAATATTTTGGGTAATCCACCTCGATAAGTATTTTGCCAAGTGTAAGATCTATATGATAAATAACCACTTTTATTTTTTTCAACAATTCCAGAATTTGCAAATAGTGCAATTGTTATTGGAACTAACCTATTAACTACAAAAAATTTTTTACAAAAGTCTTTCTCAGATGTGTAATCTATATTTACCTGAGTTCCACACGTTCTATACATCATGTCTAAACTTAATTTTCCAAAAAGTGGCATAATTTTGGTCATTAGTTCATATCTATTTTTTGGATTAGATGGAATTTCTTCAATTTTGGATATTGGATCAAAGCCAGAACTAATTAAGTTTAAATTTAATTTTTTTAATGATTGATTTAATTCAAATATATACTCTTGCGATTCACCGCAAGTTTGATGAATACTTTTTAATTTTGCACCAGATAGCTCTATCTGATTTCCTGGTTCTAAAGTTATATTTTTATTTCCTTTTTTAAGGGCTATTATATTTGTGCCTTCCTTTACAGGCTCCCAGCCAAATTCATAAAGCTTTTCAAATAAACTTAATATAGATTGATAATCTGCTCTTTTATTTTCCAAAAAAACAAATTTTTCATGTTCAATGCCTATCCCACAATCATTGGTTTCTTTAATACCAGATCTAAAATAATTTATAAAACTCTCTTTTGTTATCATAAATTTATAAAATAATTTTCTAATTCTTCTAAATTTTTTAATTTAGGTGAACATGTTTGTTTTTTACAAACAATAAAATAATCTTCACTATTATCCTCCTTATATATAATTGAAGCTTTATCCATAAATTTCTTGATCACCTGTTTTCTTATTTTCTCAATTGTATCAGTATTTTTTGAATTAATTGTGACGGTAATGTTATCCTCACATATGTCTAAAATTTTAATATAGCTAAACATTTGAGCAAAATTTGAGTTTATATGTGAGTGAAAAGATTTAGATAATATGTCCATTCTTTCCTTCCACTTACTCTCAGGAGCAATATTATTTAGCTTGTTGCAAATTAATAAATAAACACTATTTCCATTTGGTATATTATTGTCGTTTAGATCAATAGGTTCTACAAACAAATCATTAGATTGAACTTTATTTTTTTGTAAAATCCCTTCATTTGAATTAAAAAAATTAATCCAAGCTTCATCCATTAACTTAATACTTTTTTCTAATGATGATTGTTTTTTTGTAAACTCATAGTTGCTTAGTAAAAGTAAAGAAAAATAAACATAATCTTCTAAAAATACATCAATTTGTTTGTTATCATTGTAACAATGAAATAATTTATTTTGGTAAATTAGGTTAAGATTCTCAAAATTTTTTATTGATTTATCAAACAAGGTTTTATCATTCAGAATTATTGATGAGTAAAGATTTGTATATACCCAAAATGCATTCAAATCAGTTTGAGATTTATCATCAAAAAAAGGTTTATTTCTTTTTTTTCTAATTTCTAAAAGTTTTTGTTCTATTTCTATAATTTCGGATTCTTTGCTTATATCTGGATTCAAATTTTCAATTAAAATATTTGATCCTTCAAAATTTCCCTTTTCAGATATTTGATATTTTTTTTTAAAGTTCTCTAAATCGTTTCCTAAAATATCTTTTAATTCTTGGTATTTCCAAACATAGTATTTTCCTTCAACCCCGTCACTATCAGCATCATAGGCTGAACCAAGTAAATTATTTTTTATTATAAATTCAGAATTTATAAATTTAATAGTTTGTATTAGTTTCTGTTTTAAATAATTATTTTCTTTATTGCTAAGATAATTGTTAAGCAGATTTACATATTGGATATTATCATAAAGCATTTTTTCAAAGTGAGGTACGATCCATTTTTCATCAACAGTGTACCTAGAAATTCCACCTTCTAAATGATCATAAATACCTTTAGACGATAAACTTAGTAATAATTTTTCTACAACATCTAAATATTTTTTATTATTTGTTTTGCTATAAAAATGTAAAATTGTATCAAAAATATAAAATTGTGGAAATTTAGGAGCACCTTTAAAGCCTCCATTTATTTCATCTGTATAGTTAATAATTTTTTCAACGTAGGGCTCTAAATCTTGTTTAAGGACAGCATTTTTTTTATTAAGTTCTCTAAAAACCATTTTCATTTGATCAGCTTGATTTAGAATTTTATCTCTATTTTCTTGATATACTTTTGAAACATTTTCTAAAACGCTATTGAAACTAGGTCTACCCTGGAGTTCTCTTGGTGGAAAATATGTGCCCCCTGTAAAAGGAACGGCATTCTCATCTAAAAACATTGATAATGGCCAACCACCTTGAGCTCCAGTTAATATTGATAAACTTTTTTGAAATATAAAATCAAGATCAGGCCTTTCTTCTCTATCAACTTTAATATTAACAAATTTTTCATTCATTATTTTTGCTGTTTCATTGTTTTCAAAGCTCTCGTGGGCCATAACGTGACACCAATGGCAACTTGCATAACCAACGCTTAAAAATATTGGTTTTTTTTCATCTTTAGCTTTTTGTAAACTTTCCTTATTCCAGGCTAACCATTTAACTGGATTATCTTTATGTTGCTTTAGATATGGACTTTGTTCTTTATTTAATTGATTTTCCATAAAATAAATTTGTTGAATGTATTTAATATTCTGATAACTTAATAACAAGCGCTGATTTAAATCTAATTGCAGGCGCTATACAAATCCTGCTAAAGCGATGCTACATACCACCGCATTAGTAGGTGGTTTTTTTTTACCATAAATAAAAGAAAACCGGGTGATTTGAACCATATTGTGCACCTTGCATAAAGCTAAAGCACTAAAAAGGAGAAGGGGTCTCATGTTTTATTTGCCCTCATTTAATTTTATGAGCTTCTTCTCCAATTGCAAAGGAGAAGAACATGAAAAAAGAAAGTTTAAAAGATAGATTAAATAAAGGCCCAGTAATTTGTGCAGAGGGTTTTTTATTTGAAATTGAAAGAAGAGGATATATGTCTTCAGGCGAATTTGTTCCAATGGTTTCTCTAGATCATCCTGAAGTATTAGAAAATTTACACAAAGAATTTCAACATGCAGGTTCTGATATTGTGGAAGCTTTTACATATAACGGTCATAGAGAAAAAATGAGAGTAATTGGAAAAGAGGCATTGCTCGAACCCTTGAATAGAGCTGCTTTAAAAATAGCTAAAAAAGTTGCACTTAACACACCAAAAGAAATGAAGCCAAATTTAATGGCTGGAAATATTTCTAATTCAAATATTTGGAAAGATGGAGATAAACAATCTCATCTTGAAGTGCAAAAGATGTTTGATGAAATGATTGGATGGGCAGTTGATGAGGGAGCGGATATTATAGTTGGTGAAACTTTCTATTATGCGGAAGAGGCTTTTAAAGCTCTTGAAGTAATGAAAAAATCAGGACTACAAACTGTTTTAACTATTTCTCCAATGGGTGAAAATATTATGAGGGATGGAAAATCAGTTGTAGACACATGTAAAGAGCTAGAACAAAAAGGTGCAGATGTAGTCGGAATGAATTGTTTTAGAGGTCCAAATACCATGCTTCCTTTTTTAAAAGATATTAGAAAAGCAGTTAAATGTCATGTTGGTGCTCTTCCTATTCCTTATAGAACAACAAAAGAAAGTCCAACATTTTTTAACTTACCAGATAAAAATGGATGTGGTTGCGACTCGCCTCATGGAAGAACTTTTCCTACAGCACTAGATCCAATGTCTTGTAACAGATACGAAATGGGAAAATTTGCTAAAGAAGTTTATGATCTTGGGATTAATTATATAGGTGTTTGTTGTGGTGCAAACCCAATGCTGATTAGAGAAACAGCAGAAGCTGTTGGATTAAATGTACCAGCAAGTAAATATAGAGAAAATATGTCTAATCACTTTATGTATGGATCAAATAAAAGAATCCCAAAACATATGATTGATTATGGAAATAAAGCTTAAATGCTATAAGGTTTTCTAGAAAAAACTCTTTTTACCATTGGAGCGAAATGATCTAATGGTAAAGATTTGAAATTTGGATCAAAGCAACCTTGATCGTAGTTTTCGCAGAAATCTACAGTTGCTTGGTAATATTTATGATCTTTATATTCTTCTCTTTTAAATCTATCTCCACCTAAATGATGTGCGTAGTAATAAGTTTGAAAAAGACCATGCATTTTTACTATCCAATGTGTTTTTTCACTAACATAAGGTTTTAAAATTGCTGCCGCATACTCAGAGTGGTTCATGGGAGCTAATTCATCACCTATGTCATGAAGCAATGCAGCAACAACCATTTCCTCACTCTCCCCATTTGTAAAAGCCTTGGTCGCACTTTGAAGAGAATGTTCAAGTCTTGAGACTTGATAACCTTCAAGTGTTTCATTTAGAGATGACATAAACTTTAATATTCTATCTGCGGTTTCTCCTGCATACTTCTTTTCATGTTTATCTAAGAATAGATAGTCTTCTTTAGTTCCATATTTCATTTCTGTAAAACTAACTTTTTTCATATTAATTGTTCGATCCAGTGCTTAATAATGAAAGTTGCGTTATTTTATTTTCTCCTAATTCATCAATAATTTCAACTGGATAATCACCTGTAAAATAATGATCTGTTAATTGAGGATATGTATTATTTCTTTTTTCAAATCCCATAGCTTTATATAGACCATTTATAGATAAAAACTTTAAAGAGTTTGCACCAATATAATCACGAATTTGATCTACAGATTTATTTGCTGCTAAAAGCTCCTCTTTTGTTGGCATATCAACCCCATAAAAGTCGGGATATTTTATTTCTGGACTTGCAATTCTTACATGAATTTCTTTAGCCCCTGCATCGTAAAGCATCTTAACTATTTTATGCGAAGTTGTTCCCCTTACAAGAGAGTCATCAATTAGTATGATTTTTTTATCTTTTATAGAACTTTTATTTGCATTTAATTTTAGCTTAACTCCCAAACTTCTTATTTTTTGAGCAGGCTCAATAAAAGTTCTTCCAACATAATGATTTCTAATTAAGCCTAGATCAAAATTTATTTTAGTCTTTTGACTATATCCAAGAGCAGCTGCATTTCCAGAATCTGGTACTGGTACTACAAGATCAGCTTGTATGTTATCCTCAGAAGCTAATTGTTCACCAAACTTTTTTCTATATTCATAAGTAGTTTTTCCATTTAAAATACTGTCTGGTCTTGAAAAATAAATATACTCGAACACACATGGTCTTGATTTTTTCTTAGGGAAGGGTTTTATACTTTGTAGATGATCATTCTCTATTACAACTATCTCGCCATTTTCAACTTCTCTCATAAATTTTGCACCAATAATATCTAGCGCACATGTTTCTGAGGATAATACATATGAATTTTTTAATTTTCCAATTACCAAAGGTCTTATACCCAAAGGGTCTCTTACTCCTATTAGTTTATTTTGAGCTAACATTACTAAAGCGTACCCACCATGGATTTGAAAAATTGCATCAGTTATCTTTTCTTCAGTTGTAGTTCTTTTCGATTTAGCAATTAATTGTATAATAACCTCCGTATCGGATGTTGAGTAAAAAATAGCCCCATCTTTAACAAGTTTTTTTCTTATAGATAATGCGTTAGTGAGATTTCCATTATGAGCAACTCCAATACCACCCGCATAAGTGTCTGCAAAAAAAGGTTGGATATTTCTAAGTGTTGTCCCACCTGTTGTGCTATATCTATTATGACCGATAGCAAAATTCCCTGGTAAATTTTTTAATACTTTTTCATTGTTGAAATTATCACCAACTAAACCAAACCTTTTTTCAGAATAATATTTATTTCCATCATAAGATACAATTCCACAACCTTCTTGCCCTCTATGTTGTAAGGCATGAAGACCAAGAGCAGTTAGCGCAGAAGCATCATCAAAATTACTTATTCCAAATACACCACATTCCTCTTTTAATTTAGGATTATAATTCTTGAACTTTTTCTTTAGCATCTTCATATTCTTTTTTATCTGGAAATTCTTTTATAAGATAGTTACTTCCTTTTTCAACTATTTGAAAGGTAAAGGAGTTATCCAAGTTAATTGGCCACCTGTCCGAATTGTAAATTATATCTATGGTTGCAAAAATACATACTGAAATTACATATCCTCTTAAAAATCCAAAAAAGAAACCAAATATTTTATCAAGACTTCCTATTCCTGTATATGTCACAGCTTTGCTGATTCCCTTATTAATAAATAAAATTACAAAAATAATTATTACAAAAAGACATATACCAAGAATTACATCAAGAACATATTCATTATCAATTACATCTTTTACATATGGCTTTGCTTTAGGAAACATTAATAAAGTTATTACATACGCTAATAACCACTTCGAGGCTGACAATAAACTTAAAACAAAACCTTTTTTATAACACTTAAATAAAGATAAAACTGTTATAAAGATATAAATCAAATCAAATAATGAAACATGCTCAAATAAATTTAAAAAATTATCCATCTTGAATTTTATTGAAATGGTTTAAATTTAATTAATAGTGCCGGTAAAAGAGTTAAAACTGACAACATTGCTAGCAACATAGCAATACCTGTAAACATACCAAAATAAATCGTTGGTATAAAATTAGATAGAACTAAAATTGAAAAACCAAAAACAATAGTTATAGACGTATTTAAAATAGCAATACCTACAGTCGAATGACAATAACTAACAGTCTTCTCATAATTTTTAATTCTGTTAAATTCTTCTTTAAATCGGTAAATATAATGAATGCTGTTGTCTACAGCGATACCTATTGTAATTGCAGCAATTGTAATTGTCATCATATCAAGCGGAATCTCTAACATACCAATTATTCCCAAGATAAAAAAGGCAGCAATAAAATTTGGCACTATACCAATTAGGGAAAGCTTAATATTTTTAAATAAGATTATAAACATAGCAAAAATACCAACCATAACAAATCCAAGAGTTAAAATCTGAGATTTAAATAAACTTTGAAGAAGATTGTTAAATAAAATCAAAACACCTGCCAACTTAAACTCATCTTTTTCGAGACCTAATTTATTTTCTAAGTCAAATTTAATTTGGTTTATCAAGTCATTTCTTTTTAAATTAGTAAGAGAGTCTTTTATCCTTAGATTAATTCTTGCTTCAGAGTCTTCTATTGAAATATATGGATCCACAATCTCATTTTTAATAGTTTCTGGAATTTTTGAATACAAAACTCCCAATTCTAAAGTCCCAAAAGGTTTTCCATCGTTTAATGCTGTAGCTACTTCTAGAATTGAAGAAAATGATAAAACCTTTCCAACTGCAGGCAGAGTCTCTAAATATTTATGTACTTTTTCTATTTTATTTATTTTGTCTTTTGTAAACCAATATTTTTCATCATCACCCTCTACCATATCATCCCAATCATCTTCATTAGAAGAAGAGTCTTCCTCAGATATCGGGAATTTAATTATTATATCTAAAGGGGTGGTTCCACCAAGTTTGTCATCAATTAGCTTCATGCCTTTATAAATTTCTGTATTTTTTTTAAAATAGTTTATAAAACTATTTTCTACTTCGAGCTTACTTATTCCGAATATACTAAGAAAAATTATAACCAAGGTAATAAAAAAAATTGAATTTTTATTTTTTGATGTAAAGTTTGATAAGCTTGAAGTGATATTCGAATTTTGATTTTCTTGTAAAGAAACTTTTTTGTCCTCTAAAAAATTTAATAAAGTTGGAAGTAAAGTAAATGTTACAACAAAAGATGATAGTAGACCTATAGTCATCATCCAACCGAAATCTATAATTGGTTTAATCTCGCTAAAAATTAATGACAGAAAAGCACATATTGTAGTTAATACAGTATAAATTATAGGCCAAACCATTTTTTGACTTGTCATTAATATTAATTCACTTTTTTTTAAATTTGGATTATTTTTTTTTAATTGAAGAAACCGTGTACTCATATGAATATTCATAGCCATTGTAAGTATCAACATTAGCGCAATAAAGTTTGATGATATAACTGTAACTTTCCACCCAAGAATTCCAAGTAATCCAGTCATTACTATAACTGATAAAAGACAACTTGATATAGGAACAATAATCCAAACTACATTTCTAAAAACATACCACAAGGTTGCAATTATAAATATTAATACACCTAAACCAAAAATTATTATATCACTTTTAATAAAAGTCATCATGTCATCGGCAATCATCGGTATTCCACCTAAATGTATTTTTGATACATTTTTATATCCTTCAATAACCTCTCTAATTTCTAAAATATTTTGATGATTTTTTTTTTTAATATTATCTCTAAAAATTTCTCTTTCTTTTTTATTTTTGAAAATTGGCTCGATTTTTTTTTGCTTAAGATAAACAATTATACCTGTTGTTTTTCCATCCTCGCTAATAACAAAGTTTCTAAATACAGGACTGTTTAATATTTCATTGAAACCCTCTTCTCTATCAACCCCCTCACTTTTTAGAGTACTAAAATTTTGAAGCTTCTCAGTAAGAGTTTCATCTTTAATATTTAATAATGGTAGGTCTAGTATTGTAATTACACCATGCACCCAATCTAAACTTTGAAGTTTATATTTTAAACTTAATAAATTATTTACTGAATTATCCGAGGTAATATCTTCTTTTGGAGTATAGGTTAAAACTAAAAATTCTTTTGCACCATATCTCTGATTTACTTCATTTAAATATTTTAAATCTGGATCATCTTCAATAAGAAGCGTATCAGATGATGCATCTAATCTAAAGTGTTTAGAATTATAACCAAAAAATAACAAACAAAAAATAAGAAGAACAAAAATAAATTTAGGCTTTTCAACAATATTTTTTTTATAAATTTGCGCTAACATGCTTTATTAGCTTATATAATTTTAATTAAGAATTTTGAAGATCTTTAAATTTAGTAAACATTGCTTCAAATTCCAGCATAACAGTACCTGTAGGGCCGTGCCTTTGTTTTTGGATAATTAGCTCAGCTAAATGAGAAACCTCATTCATTTTTGCTTGCCATTCTGCATGTTCAACTGTGGCCGGTCTTGGTTCTTTATTTTGTAAATAATACGCTTCTCTATATACGAACATTACAACGTCCGCATCCTGCTCAATAGATCCAGACTCTCTTAGATCAGACAACTGAGGTTTCTTCTCGTCTCTTTGTTCTACAGCTCTAGAAAGTTGAGATAAAGCTAGAACAGGTACACTTAACTCTTTAGCCAAAGCTTTTAATCCTTGAGTAATTTCAGAAATTTCTTGAACTCTTCCATCTCTTGTTCTACTTGCTCTCATCAATTGAATATAGTCAATAACTATTAAATCTAAGCCAAATAATCTTTTAATCCTTCTTGCACGATTACTTAGCGCAGCTATTGAGATCGCAGGTGTTTCATCTATATATAAAGGAAGTTCAGAGATATTTTTAGAAGTTTCTATAAATTTATCAAATTGTTCCTCTGAAATTTTTCCTCTTCTTATATCGTTAGATTTAATTCTAGATTGTTCAGCAATTATTCTTGTAGATAATTGTTCTGATGACATTTCTAAAGAAAAAAAAGCAACACAAGCTTTTTTATTATCTTGCTGAATTTTACTTGCTGCATTAAAAGCTATATTTGTAGCTAAAGCAGTTTTACCCATTGAAGGTCGTCCTGCGATGATGACTAAGTCAGACTTATGAAGTCCTCCAAGTCTTCCATCTAATTCCTTTAAACCCGTGGGTACACCAACTATTCCTTCTTCGTTTTTATATGCGTTTGAAGCCATTTCAATAGTTTGTTTCATAGCTTCGTCAAATTTTACTAAAGAAGAATTAAAATTACCCTTTTCAGCTAAATCAAATAAAGTTTTTTCAGTATCTTCAATAATATTTTTTCCGTTTTTATTTATGTCATTTAGCTTTGCGGCATAAGACATATTTTCTGAAATTTTTATTATCTCTCTTTTTACGAATAAATCATAAATTAATTTTGAATATTCAATAGTTTGTCTTGAGGATGAGGAGAATTTAGTTATTTTTATTAAATAGTCAGGAATATTTAAATCATCTTTTTCATTTTCAAAAAAATTTTTTAATGTAATCGGATTGGCCAGCATTCCACTTAATATAAGATTTTCAATGGCCGAAAATATCTTTTGATGCATCGGATCAAAAAAATTGTTACTATTTATAATTGGAGATATATCGTCAAATATTTCATTTGATACTAAGATAGATCCTAAAAGAGCTTGCTCAGCTTCTATGTTGTTTGGGAGTTGTTCAAAGTTTGATTTAACTAAATTTAGTTTTTCCATTTTTATGTAGATTAATTATATAATTAAACTCTACAACCATTATTCACTATGGGGAAAAAAATGTATAACTATTTTACTAGTTCTTCAGGTTTTACTTTAATTTTAATGATCACCTCTATTTCTGAGTGCAAACTTAATAGTACTTTAAAATCGCCAATCGATTTAATTTCTGTAATAGGTTGAATTATTGATGAACTTATTTCAACATTCTCATTTTCTTTGATAATTTTTGAAATTTCCGAAGGTTTTACTGAACCATATAATTCATTGTTCTCAGTAACAAGTTTTTTTATTTCGTAAGATTTATTTTTTAGCTTTTCAGCTATCTCTTTTGCTAATTTTTTCTTTTCTTGATCTTTTTTGTTCAAATCGGTTTTGATTTTCTCAACTTCTTTTATATTCTTGTCTGAGGCAAATAGAGCTTTTTTTTGCGGGATTAAAAAATTTCTTGCATAACCTCTTTTAACATTAATTATTTCACCTATATTTCCTAATTTCTTTAAATTTTCTAATAAAACAATTTTCATAAATTAAATTAATGCTAAATTTCTTGCTCTTTTAACTGATAAAGATAATTCTCTCTGTTTTTTTAAACTAACAGATGTAATTCTAGATGGTAATATTTTTCCATTTTCAGAAGTGTATTTTTTTAAAAGTCTAATATTTTTATAATCAATTTTAGGCGCTCCTTTTCCAGAAAGTGGGCATTTCTTTTTAAATTTGAACTTTTGATTTTGAAAGATACTTAATTTTGCAAAATTACTTTGACCCGAACTTTTTTTAAATTTTTTATGTTTCATTTTTAGTCTAAATCTTGTTTTTTATCTTTTTCCTCTTTGCTTTTTTCAAAATAATTAGTTTCTAAATCAATCTTTTTTACTTTAATTGTAAGATACCTTAGAAGGTTTTTGTCAATTTTTTCATATTTTTCTAATTCTGAAATAGTTTTACCATTACCTTCAATTTTAAAGTGAATATAATTCCCTTTTTTATTTTTTTTAATTAAGTAAGAGAGGTTCATTAATCCCCATTTTTCTGTCTTTAATAAATTACCATCATTATTTTCAATTATTTTTTTATATTTTTCCTCAACTTGTTTTAATTGAGAGGGACTTACATCTTGTCTTGCTATTATTGTATGTTCGTAAAAATTCATAGTTTAAAAAAAAGCAGGATATACTATTATAAATTTTTAATTACAACATAAAAAAAATATTTAAATATATAATGATTTCAATAGTTTTCCCAGGTCAAGGATCTCAAAAAGTTGGTATGGGATCAGATTTGTATAATAAATTTGATTATTTAAAAGAAATATTTGAGACTGCTAACCAAACTTTGGGATACAATATATCAGACTTAATCTTAAACGGACCACAGGAAAAATTAAATCTTACCACATATACTCAGCCCTCAATATACTTAATAGGATATGTGATTTGCCAAATTTTAAAAAAAGAAACAAATTTTTTTGAAAATGAATTTAATTATTTTGCTGGACATTCTTTAGGTGAGTATACTGCTTTAACCGCTGCCAATACTTTAACTTTTCAACAAGGTCTATTGCTTTTAAAAAATAGAGGAGAAGCTATGCAATCAGCAGTTCCTATTGGAGAAGGTGGGATGTTGGCTATATTAGGGGCGGAGACTGATGAAGTTAAAAAAATTATAAATGAAAATTATGAAAATATTAAGTGTTATATCGCAAATGACAATTCTAAAGGTCAACTAATTTTAAGTGGAAAAAATCAAGAATTAAGTAAATTTTCTTTAATTTTAAAACAGAAAAAAATCAAAAATTTAAAATTACCTGTAAGCGCACCTTTTCATTGCGAGTTAATGAGATCTGCTACTCTTAAAATGGAAAATATAATTAATAAAGAAAATCTAATAAATCCTAAATACAAAATAGTTTCAAATGTAACTGCAAAAGAATATCAAAATATTAATGAAATTAAAAAATTACTAATTAAACAAATTGAAAGCCCTGTACGATGGAGAGAGAGCATTGAGTATATGATTTTAAAAGGAACAAAAACATTTATAGAAATTGGTCCAGGAAAAGTATTATCTGGCTTAATTAAGAGGATAAATAAAGATGTAAAAGTATTGAATATTGAGACACTTGAGGATATTCAGGGAATAAATATATGATTAATTTAGAAAATAAGAATATTATATTAACAGGAGCAACAGGTGGAATTGGATATTCAATTGTTGATACATTAATTTCTTTAAAAGCTAGAGTAATTGTTTCTGGTACAAACGAAAAAAAATTAGAAGAGTTAAAGAATAAGCATAGTAATTTAATTTCTATTAAACAAGATATTTCTAATCACAATGAATTAGAAGATTTTATAGAAAAATGTAGCTCAAAATTTGAGAACAAGATAGATGTGTTAATTAATAACGCAGGAATTACTAAAGATAATTTAACAATAAGAATGAATAAAGATGAGTGGGATAAAGTTATAAGTATAAATTTAACCTCTACATTCCTTTTGTCTAAATTTGCAATAAAAAAAATGCTAAGAAAAAAATATGGAAAAATTATTAATATAACTTCAGTTGTAGGACACACCGGTAACTTAGGTCAAGCCAACTACTCTGCATCAAAAGGTGGTGTATCATCTATGTCAAAGAGTCTTTCATTAGAGTATGCAAAAAAAAATATAACAGTAAATTGTATTTCGCCTGGTTTTATCGATACCGCAATGACTGAAAAGATTGATGAAGAATATAAGAATCAGCTAAAATCCAAAATACCTCTTGATAGATTTGGAACTCCACAAGATATTGCTAGTTGTACAGCTTTTTTGTGCTCTGATTTATCAAATTATATAACTGGAGAAACTATCCATGTTAATGGAGGGATGTATTTTAGTTGACAAATATATGTAAACAACTATTAACGTAAAAAAAGGAAAAATACCATGGCAGATGATGTTTCAAGTAAAGTAAAAAAAATTGTAGCAGACCATTTAGGAATAGATGAAGCAAAAGTTACTGAAGAATCAAGTTTTATTGACGATCTAGGTGCAGATAGCTTAGATACTGTCGAGTTAGTAATGGCTTTTGAAGAAGAGTTTGGTTCTGAAATTTCTGACAGTGAAGCAGAAAAAATTTTAACTGTTGGTGATGCAATTAAATTTATAGAGAGCAAAGCAAATTAGAATTAATGTTTTCATCCAAAGACGGCAAAATGATAATTCTATCATCACCGTCTGGAGCAGGTAAAACTACATTAGTAAAAAAAATATCAAAAGAAAAAAAATATAAAGTTTCTATTTCCCATACAACAAGAGAACCAAGGTTAAACGAGGTTGATGGAGAAGATTATTTTTTTATATCTAAAAAAAATTTTCAAAGCCTTATAGATCAAGAATCATTTTTAGAATATGCAGAAGTTTTTCAAAATTTATATGGATCTACAAAAGAACAAGTGTTTAAAAGTTTAAAACAAGGATATAACGTTTTATTTGACATAGACTGGCAAGGAGCTCAACAGATAAAAAGACAAACTTTAAATTTTAATTTAATTACTTTTTTTATTTTACCACCTTCTAAGGAAGTTTTGTTACAAAGACTTATTTCAAGAGGAGAAAGCAAAGATGATATTATTCAAATGAGAATGAATCAATTCGATAAAGATGTTTTACATTGGGTAGATTATGATTTTGTTGTAATAAATGAAGATTTGAATGAATGTTATAGAGAAATTGTTGGTTTTTTAGAGGATAAAACTAAATACGATAAGTCAAAAATTCAAAACCATATAAAAAAATTAATTTAATTAATTCTATCTTCGTATTCTTTAGAAATTTTAAAAAAAGTCAATGAATCAAGATTTTGAGGACGATGGCTATTGTTCAATTTTAACTTTTGTATAATTCTCTCAGAGTCTTTGAACAAAATGTTTAAAGGTTTTTTTATCATTTTGCGTCTATTTTGAAAAAAAATATCAGTAACCTTTTCTAAGTTTCTCGAATTTTTGAAATTAAAAAATTCCCTCTTAGGTTTAAAATAAACTAGTGAGCTTTTAACTTTTGGTTTTGGGAAAAAATTTTCTGGATCAATATCCATTACTTTTTTAGCCTCTAACTTCCATTCAGTTAATATAGTCAATCTTCCATATTTTTTTGAATTTACATCAGCTACTATTCGATCAGCAACCTCTTTTTGAAACATTAGAATTAGTTTACTAAATATACAATTTAAATTACTTAATCTTACCCAATCTATAAGTAGTTTTGATGATATATTATAAGGTAAATTTCCAAATAAAATAATATTTTGATTTTTAAAATTTTCCCAATTAAATTTAAGTACATCCTGGTTTAATAGTTCTACATTTAAGTTAAATTCATTTTTAAGTTTGCTAAATAAAATTTTATCTTTTTCAATTGCTATAAATTTATTAGGTTTTTTTTTCAAAATTTCTTTTGTTAAATTACCAGTACCAGGGCCAATTTCCATAACAATGCTATCATTTGTAATTTTACCTAAATCTACAATTTGTTTAATTATTTGCTCGTTCAAAAGAAAATTTTGCCCAAGACTTTTTTTTGGAACAATGTTCATTTAAAGGAGCTTATTAATGAAAAAATATTTTCTAAAGATTTTGTATTAGATTTATTTTTTCCAATCATATCCTCATTAGGTCCATGATCAACTGACATTCTTAAAAAAGGTAGACCTAAAGTTATATTAGAGGCATCAAACTCAAAAAGTGTTTTAAAAGGTGTAAGAACTTGATCATGGTACATGCCTATTACAGAGGTAAAAAGACTAATATTTTTTTTTAAGAAAAATGTATCTGCTGGAAAAGGTCCTTTTATATTAATTTTCATCTTTTTTAAATCATTTATAGCTGGTTTAATAATTTTTAACTCTTCATTAAAATTTGATTTTGATTCACAGTGAGGATTTATCCCAAGAATAGCAATTTTAGGATTGATTTTTAAAATTTTTTTATAAAAATAATGTATATTTATAATATTATTTACAATGATTTTTCTATTAATTTTTTTTGAAACAGACTTTAAATCAATATGTGTTGTAATAGGGGAGACTGATAATTTTTTATTATAAATCAACATAACGGGATTTTTTGAAATTTTTTTCTTAGATTTGAAATAGATATATTCGGTAATTCCAGGATACTTATTTTGTAAAAAAAACTTTTTAGAAATTGGTCCATTTATAAAAATATCAGCAGAGTTCGAGTTAATTATTTTTAATCCTTTTTTAAAACAATTAGATAAATAACTTTTTGATTTAAAAGATATTTTTTCAAATGCCTTTTTAAATTTATAATGAACATCTATTAAATAAATTTTTTTTTTTAATTTACTAAAGTTTAAATTCTTTTCTTCTATTGTTTCAAAAAATAAATTTTTTTTTAATTTTTTTAGTTGAGTTCTAAGCAGCTTTTGAGATCCAATTAATATTATTGGATAATTAATTTTTTTTTTTATCGATTTTTTGTTTAATACTTTAGATAGTATTTCAGTAAAAATACTATTTGGTTCCCCCAAAACAATTATAATAGGTTTTTTAATTTTCACTTATAAAAGTCCTCTTTTTAATTTTGTTAAAGTAAATAAAACCTAATTTATTCAATTCGTTATTTGTTTCAATATTAACTAATTTTTTTAATTCCTCTTCCATATTAATTTGTTCATTAACTTTTCTTCTATCATTTATCTTTAAAATTAAATATCCACTTTTAGTTTTAATTGGTTTTGTTATTGTCATTTCATTTTTGATTATTGAATAGATATTTTGAGATATTTGGCTTGACTTAACCCAACCTATTTTTCCTCCAAAATTTTTACTATCTGAAATGCTAAATATGCTGGCTGCAGCCTCAAAACCCGATTTATCAATTTCTTGATAAATTTTCTTTGATATTTCTTCTATAGACATATTGCTTTGGCTACTAAATAAAATTTCGCTAAGATTTAATTCCTCTATCTCATTTTTTTGATTTTGTATTTGTTTTATTAAACTTTCTGTATCGACCTTTATTTTAGATTTAAATTTATTAAATATAAATTCTTTCCACAGGTTATCTATACCTATGTTTCTTATAAAATATTTATAATTTAAGTTATATTCTTGTAGCTTTGATAAAAATATTTCTTTATTTTTAAAATTTGAATTAGTTATAAAGTTCTCAGAGTAAACTTCTCCAAAATTATCTTTGTTAATATCAAAATATTTTATAAGTTCTATTTCCTTTATTTTTCTATTCACTAGAGAGTTTTCAGAGATTTTTTCAATTTGACTGTTAGATAAATTTTTCAGGTTAGGATTTAAAAAAAGTAAAAATTGCTTTTCATTTTCTAAATCAATACTAGTTATAATTTCATTGTTTATTTTTATTAGTATTGATGTATTAGTTTTTGAAAAAGCAAAATAAGTAGATAAATTTAAAAAAAACAAAATCAGAAATAGATTTTTAATAATTTTATTTATCATTTAAGATTGGGCGTATTTATATCTCCAAATGGTATAAATGAGATTTTAAAGAAAATATTTTTACCTGAATTAATTGAGTCTTCCTGATAAAATTGCTTGTTATATACTACAGACGCTTTTAAACAGTCATTCTTATATTGGTATATTAAATTATAATAATTAGTTAAATTTTTATCTAAGTTTTTGTTTGTTTCAAAAGCAATTGAATTTGATTTATCAATTTGAAGTTCGGTAAAATTATTTAAATAGCTTTCATCACCAACGTGATTACTTTTTTCCATGTATTCAAATGATGTTTTAAAACTATTATTATTGTAAATTGCAGATACTAAGCTGTAGTTGGTTTCTTTCAAATTTTGATCTAATGAAAAATTATAATTTAAAGTAAAGTTTTCGGTTATATTTAATCCTGAGTACCCTATTAAATCCGATGTTTTTTCACCTAGAGATGAGCTAATTGGTAAGTCATCATCTTTATTATTTCTTAAATTTACAGCTAACCCAAATCTCAATTTGTCATTTTTTAAATTATCTATTTTTTTATATTCTAGCCCAACTGTGGCCGATGTCCCCGACTCGACGGTATTTTTACCAATTCGATCAATTATAAACAAATCTTGAAAATTAAGTATGTTTTTATTCTCATTTTTTAAGTTTAACCCCTTGTTAGGGCTAAATCTCAAAGATGCCATAGGAGTAAGAAAGCTTTTACTAATATTATTATTTTTGATTAATGGATATTCAAGATTCATTATTACGCTTCCAAATAATTTACTATCTTTATCCTCTTTGTATGTACTGGATTTATCACCATATGTATTAGTATTTTTTAGTAAAAAATTTAAGTCTGTTTGGAAATTACTAAATTGATTTTGATTATTAGAATTTAGTATAATGTCATTTATTAAGTCTCCTTCGTCAACATTAGTATTAAATTTTCTGTAGGTACCACTAGAATTAAAATTTAGAGAATTAAAGAAATTGTTTTTCAAACCAATTTCTTTACTAAATTTATAATTTGGAAATATATATTCATATTTATCGCTATTGCTCTTTGCTAAATCCTCGATTATGTCAATTGAAGACGAAAAATTGTATTCATCATTATATGTTTCAATAATAAATGATGAGTTAAGAACACTATTGTTTTTTATTAGAGGCGATGTAATTTGATATTTCTTTAAATAATCTTTATTTGAAACTGTTTCTATCTTCATTTCATAGAATGAGTCATCGAAATCACCCCTCAATTTACTAAAAAAATGTAAATTTGTGCCACTTTTTTTATTATAACTAAAATCTGTTATGAGGCTCGAGTCTTTAAAAGCTTGTCTATACTCAGTTTGTACAAATAAATTATTATTATTGTATAATCTTGGAGATATCGTCATATCTTTATCTTTATCAATAACTTTAAAATATGGAAGTTGAGTTGAAAATCCAAGATTACTACTGTTTATAAATTGTGGAAAAAGAAATCCTGACTGCCTTTCAACTTCAGGATCTGGATGAAAAAAGTAAGGAAAATAAGCTACGGGTACATCATAAATTTTTAACCATGTATTTTTATATTCTATTCGCTTTTTTTCTTTTAAATGATTAACTTCTTCAGCTGAGATGGACCAAGCTGGACATTTACCTTTTATATTTTTGCAAGTAGTGAAACTACTTTTTTTCATAGAGGTTTTTGATTTGTTTGTAATTATATATCTTCCAACGAGTCTGGGATCATTATCTGAATTTCCGAAAGTCTCTTTATTAAATATAAAATTAAAATCTGATCCAATAAGTTCATTGGTTTTAAGATCAACATATCCATTTTTCAATTCAAGTTCATTTTTTTCAGTATCCTTAAGTTTTAAATACTGGGCTTTAAGAATTTTTTCTTTTATATCAAAATAAAAACTTGATAGAAAAAATTTGTTATTTTCGTTGTCCGTAATTGTAGTCTCTTTATCAGAAAAAAACTTACTCTGATTTTTCTCAAATGATATATCTTTAGTTTGTATTAAATAATTATTATTGTAATTTATTTTTGTATTACCTAAGCTTTTAATTATTTCTTCTTGGTTGTTATAAACTATATGTTCGGAATAAATTATAGTATTATTTTGATAGTCATTCATCGAAACATTTTCTTTAATTTCTAGTATTTTTTTATTTTGATCAAAAAAAGAATTTTTACCGTTTACATCTAGAATTGTATCTAAATTTTCATTCAGGAATGTAATTTTAGTTTTTCCAAAGGAAGATATTAAATTTATATCTCTATTAAAAATAATTTTATTACTTGCTGCTTGATAATTTCTAATTTTATCATAAAAAAATACATTTCCAGTAATTTCAACAATATTGTTTATTTTATCATACGTTGCTTCATTTCCTGTAATTTGAATTTTATTCCCATCTTTTATACTTATTGATCCAGATGCTTTTATTATTTCTCCTTTGTCTTTAATATCCAAGACCTCAGCATCTATTACTAAGTCTTTAGCTAAAACCCGATTCAAACTAAATAAAAATAACAGAGAAATAATCAGATAAACTAAATAAAACTTATTTTTCATTTATATTAACAATCCCTATCATACAGCTTAAAAATAAAATTAAATTAGGCAACCAAATTGCAAGCAAAATTGGTATTTTATTATTTGCCCCAAGCAATCCAAAAAAATAATAGATATAATAGATTGTAACAGATAATAAAATACCTAAAATTATCATAAAACTTTTAGATTTTTTCAATTTAACATTTAACATTAATATTGATGAAAGAAGCGAAAATATTATCAAGCTTATTGGTATCGAAAATATTTTATTTAAATAAATGTCGACTTCTATGGTATTTAATCCAACACTTTCAAAATCTTTTCTTTGTTCATATAGCTCAAAAATACTTAAAGACTCCAAATTTGAAAACAGCGAGTTAATTTTTATATAATCAAAATTAGTTTTAAAATTGAAATTATCAAATTCATCCACTTTTCCAAAGTTATCTATTATAATTGCATTACTTATTTGCCATGTTTTTTTGGTAATATTTGCTTCATTTGCTATAATATTGTTTTGATTCCTAAACTCATCATCATAAATAGATATTACTAAATTTTTTAAAACATTTTTTTCAATTTTACCTGAATGAATTATCATGTATTGATTATCCAATTTATCTTTTATCCAAAGTCCATTTTCATTAACTACTGCAAGATATTTATTGTCTTTGGTATATTTATTTTTAAATTCCAAGTAATTATTTTTCATATTTGAGGATATGACATGAAAAATTGAAATAATGATTATACCTAAAAAAAATACTAAAACACTAATATAAGATATTAATTTTAAATTATTAATCCCATTATTTTTAAAAATTAAAAGTTCATTGTTGTATTGAAATTTTATAAAAAAGAATTGAGTTGCAATCAGAATGATGAAAGGAAAAATTTCAAAAAGTATTGATGGTAAATTCAATATTGTAAGAAAAATTGGAAATCCAACACCTACTTGATTATCGTCACTAAAAAACTTTATTTCTTCAAGTATGTTCATAATGAAAATAAGTGAAGAAAAAATCAATGTTATAAAAAGAAATCTTGTTAAAAATACATTATAAATATGTTTTATGACAATTTTGTTATACATTATTTCAAATACTTTTTTTGTTAAAATTAAAAATCATAATATAAGAGCAAATAAAAAATATTATTGGTAAAAAAATACTTATTAAATTATTTGATGCTGATAAACCTATAAATTCAGAATTTACCTCTGAAAGAATTAAAAAAAATAACCCTGATGATAAAATTAGAATTTTATAAAAATTATTTTTTGAATTTGATTTATTAATTAATACTAAAAAAGAAGCTATAATACCTAATATTAAAATATATATTTGCTTAATTGATCTATCAAACAGTTCTTTTGCACTTTTAACAGAAGAGTCTTCGGAACAATTAAATATTGGTAGGATATAATTTTCTTTTTTTCCATAAAAAAAATTTTCAACACAGGAAAACAAAATATTTGAATTTAATTCTTGAATTTTTGGGTAAGTAGTAGTTTTACCTTTTAAATTTGAAAGATTAAAAGTTGTGTTATTAAATTTAATAATTTTAGCTTTATTATAATTATTATTTTCTATGTCTAAGATATAACCAAACTTTAAATTTAAATATTTTTTCTTACCCTTCTCAATAATAGATCCAGATTTTGCTGATATAATTTGTGAATTAAATTTATCAATGCTATCTTTTAAATATATATTTTCCATATTTCCTTTTTCATCGATGTCTTCAACAAATATTGTAAAATCTTTAACTGTATCAATAAATTTTTTTTCTGTTATTAAAGAAGAGAATAAATCAATATTTGATGTTCTTATAAAATCTCTAGAATAATTTTGTAACTTTGGGACTATTGTATAAACAAGTATTAGTTGAATAATTAAAAAGAAAATTGAAATCTTTATAATGAAATTTATCAACTTTAATTTACTTATTCCATTTGTCCAAAATATAAGTATCTCATTATTTGTTTGATATTTTTGAATAATATAAAACATACTTATGAAGAAAGAGAAAATAATTACTTTTGAAAAAATTTTAGGAAAATTTAAGGTTATAAATGCAAAGTATACTTTAAAACCATGACCGTCTTTTGATATGAAATCAAGGTAATTCACTGACTGAATAATCCACACAATTAGAGATAAACTTAAAGAAACAATTAAAAAAAAACTAATAAAGTCGTATAAAAATTTTCTAAATATTATTTTTTCCATTGAAATTTTCTTCTTTGATACATATAAGCTACAACCTATACTATATTTAATACAAATGACTTTAAAAATAAATTATTTAGATAAAAAAAAGGGCTCTATTAAGAACAGGGCAATTTTTGTACATTCAAACATTAAAACAGCTGGATTTAAAGGAGATTTTGAGGAAAAAACTTGCCAAAAAATAGCAAATTTAGTTAAAAAAAATAAAAACATTAAAGAAAATAAAATTTTTACTCTTAACATAGATTTTGACGAAAAAGTTATAGTAATTTATTTAACAAGAGTAAATAATCAACTAAATTTTGAAAAACTTGGAGCAAAATTTTTTGATTTTATAAATAAAAATGAAATTTCTGAAATTTATATTAATAGTCCCAAGATTGAAACTCAGAAAGATAAAAATTTAAGCTTTTTTAATTCATTTATACACGGAGCTCAATTAAAATCTTACGAATTTACTTTATATAAATCAAAAAATTTAAATAAAAGAATTAATTTTTTTGTAAATAAGAAAGATTATTCAGAAAAAAATAATAAATTAGATGCCGTTCTTAATGGTGTAAATTTTACAAGAGATTTAGTATCGGAACCAGGAAATATTTTACATCCAGACGAATATGCGAGAAGATTATTAAAATTAAAAAAAATTGGGTTAAAGGTTAATGTGTATGACGAGAAGAAATTAAAAAAAATGGGATGCAACGCTTTATTAGGTGTTGGTCAAGGTAGCATCAGGGGTTCATATATAGTTACCTTAGAATGGAGTGGTGCAAGTTCTAAATCAAAACCATTAGCTTTTGTCGGTAAAGGAGTATGTTTTGATACAGGTGGAATTTCTTTAAAACCCGCAAAGTTTATGGAAGACATGACTTATGATATGGCTGGCTCTGCTGTTGTTGCTGGATTAATGAAAAACTTTGCATTAAGAAAAGCAAAAATTAATGCAGTGGGTGTAGTTGGTCTTGTTGAAAATATGCCTGGTGGTAACGCTCAAAGACCAGGGGATATAGTAAAATCTTACAGTGGAAAAACAATCGAAGTATTAAATACAGATGCAGAAGGGAGATTAGTACTAGCTGATGCTCTTACTTTTACAGAAAAAAAATTCAAACCAAATTTTATAATAGATCTTGCTACTTTAACTGGCGCTATAATAGTAGCATTAGGCTCTGAGCATGCAGGATTGTTTTCTAATAATGATAATTTATCAAATCAGTTACACAAAACAGGTCTTAAAGTTGATGAAAAAGTTTGGAGATTACCACTAAATAAAAATTATGATAAATTAATGAATTCAAAAAATGCAGATATGCAAAATATAAACTATGTTGGAGGAGCAAGTTCAATTACTGCAGCTCAATTTTTGCAAAGGTTTATTTTGAATGATACACCATGGGCACATTTGGATATAGCAGGTATGGCATTTTCAAAATATGGTGGAGCACTCAACTCAAGCGGTGCAACAGGATATGGAGTAAGATTATTAAATAAATTAGTAGAGGATTTTTATGAGTAATATTGAGCGAACACTATCTATAGTAAAGCCAGATGCAGTTGAAAGAAATTTACAAGAAGAAATAAAAAAAAATTTTATTGAAAATGGTTTTTCAATTATTAACGAAAAAAAAATTCAAATTTCAAAAAGTGAAGCTGAAGAGTTTTATAAAGTACATCAGTCAAAACCATTTTATGGCGAGCTTTGCAATTATTTATCATCAGGTCCAATAGTAGTGATGATACTTGAAAAACAAAATGCTGTAATTGATAATAGAAAATTAATGGGCGCGACCGATCCATCAAAAGCTGATGAGGGAACTTTAAGAAAAAAATATGGTATTTCAATTGATAAAAACTCAGTTCATGGCTCAGATAGTGTTGAAAACGCTAAAATTGAAATAGATTTTTTTTTTAGTTCTTAGATAAAATTTTATTTATAGCTATTGGGTAGATTCTGTTTTCTACTTTTAAAATACGTTTTGCAAGACTTTCAGGTGTATCTGAATTAAAAATCTTAACTTTTTTTTTTATTATTGGTTTGCCAGAGTCTAGTTGTTGTCTAACAAAATGAACTGTGCAACCAGAATATTGATCCTTATTTTGGATAGCTCTCTCATGGGTATTAATTCCTTTATATTTAGGTAGCAATGATGGATGGATATTTATTATTTTATATTTAAAATGCCTAAAAAAATATTTGCTTAATATTTTCATAAAGCCTGCTAAGCAAATAAATTTAATGTTATTTTCTTTCAAATAAAATAAAATTTTTTTTTCAGCTTCTATTTTATCTTTATATTTAATTATCTTAGTTCTAATTTTATTTTTTTTTGCAAATCTAACACCTTCAACATTTGACTTGTTTGATATAACTAAATTTAAATTTATTTTAGAATTTTTTTTTTTCGAATAATTATAGATAGACTTTAAATTACTACCCCGGCCTGAAATAAAAACAGCACAGTTCAATTTATTTTTACCAATTGATTTTGCCATCTAATAAAACTTTTTGACTTCCATTTATTATCTTTCCAATGACATAAGGCTTGTACTGTTTTTTAAAATATTTTTTAATGTTATTTAAATTTCTTTTTTTTACTATAAGGATAAAACCAACTCCACAATTAAAAGTTTTTAACATTTCATTTTCTGAAATATTATTTTTTTTTAACCAAGAAAATACTTTTTTAATTTTTATTTTTTTTAAATCTATCTTTGCGCATACATTATCTGGCATTATTCTTTCTAAATTATCTTTAATTCCACCACCTGTTATATGAGCACAACCATTAATTAATTTTAAATTAATAAGTTTTGAAAGTTCTTTAACATAAATTTTAGTAGGTTCTAATAACCACTTTTTCAAATTTTTATTTTTTTTGTAATTAATTTTATTTTTTTTTAGAACATATCTTACGAGTGAAAAACCATTTGAA
This sequence comes from Pelagibacteraceae bacterium AG-426-G09, assembly GCA_003210075.1. Classification (GTDB taxonomy): domain Bacteria; phylum Pseudomonadota; class Alphaproteobacteria; order Pelagibacterales; family Pelagibacteraceae; genus Pelagibacter. The sequence goes on along the minus strand of QCNR01000001.1, from coordinate 13,196 downwards.
TGTAATCCTGAGGAAGGAATTGCTAAAATTAAATCATTTTTTTTGATATTTCTTTTATCTAAAATTTTATTCTTCTCTACTAATCCTATACAAAAACCGGCAATATCGAATTTACCCTTTGAGTAAGTCCCTGGCATTTCTGCAGTCTCTCCCCCTACTAATTCGCAATTACTTATCTTACATCCATACTGTATTCCTTTAAGAATATCTTTTAACTTTTTCTGAACAATTTTATTTATAGAAATATAGTCTAAAAAAATAAATGGTTTGCCACCCTGAACTAAAATATCATTTACACTCATAGCTACTAAATCAATACCGATTGTGTCAAACTTATTGAGTTCATTAGCAATTTCAATTTTTGTTCCAACCCCGTCTGTACTAGCAACTATATGAACTTTTTTTAAATTAGTTGGTATTTTTGTAATTGATCCAAAATTTCCAATGTTTTTTTGTTTCTTAATTTTGTTATGTTTTGAAGTTATTTTGGATATATATTTGACAAATTTATCAGCAGATCTAATGTTAACTCCACTCTTTGCATATGTTAGGTTATTTGCCATAAAATTATGAAAAAAATAATTAAAATATTTCTATACAATTTTTTTATATTATTTTTTATTTATTTATGTCTTTTTTCCACAAATAAAGTTTACGCGAATACCTATAAAATTGAGAATATTGAGATTTCAAATGAATATAATACAAATTTCAATAAAGATGACATAATTGATAAAGCATTTATTAAAGCCTTTCAAACATTGATAGGTAAACTAACAATTTCCAAAAACCATAAATTTTTAAAGAAACAGAATCTTAAATTAATAAAAAGTTTTGTAGAAAGCTTTTCTGTAGTAGAGGAAAAATTTGAAAATAATAAATATAATGGAACATTTGAAATAAACTTTAATAAAAATAAAATTTTATTTTTTTTGAGGGAAAATAATGTTTTTCATTCACGATTAATTGAAAAAGATGTTTTATTTATTCCAATATTTATAAACTTAAGTGATAATAGTTTATTGTTATTTGACGAAAATCCTTTTTATAAAAAATGGAATTATGATGGAGAAAATCAATTTTTAATTAAATATGTTTTACAGAATGAAGATTTAGATGATTACAAATTAATTAAAGAAAGAATTAGCTTTATTGAGAATTATGATTTTAATGAGATCGTTGCTAAATATGAACTAAATAAAAATTTTATTATTTTTATTATTTTAAGAGATAAAAATAATTTTAAATTATTTTCAAAGCTAAACATAAATTCAATAAAATCTAATTTCAAACAAGAGTTTGAAATATTTGCGCTTGAGGATGATAGAAAAGTTGAACAACTCATCAGATTAATGAAAATAAGATATGATGATGAGTGGAAAAAAATAAACTTAATAAATACATCTATTAAATTAAACATTCTATTAAATCTAAATTCAAAAAATATTTATTTTATAGAAAAAATTGAAAATATATTAGGTGAAATAGAATTAATTGAGAAATATTATATAAACTCATTTGACAGTGAAATAACTAGTTATTCGATTTTAAGCAACAGCACACCAGACAAACTTTTAAAAGAATTTGAAAAATTTGACATAAAAGTAAATATAGAAAATAATATTTGGATTTTAAATGAATAAATTGAATCAAACATTATTAAAATTTGAATTAAAACAAAATTTTACTTATGATGATTATTTTGTTTCAAAATGTAATTACTTTGCATTTAATTTTATAGAAACTTGGCCTAAATGGGAAAAAAATATATTAAATATCTATGGAGAAAAATTTTCGGGAAAAACTCATTTATCTGAAATATTTAAAAAAAAAAATAAAGGTATAATAATTAAAAACGATGAAATTAATGATGATTTTTTTAACAAAATAAGATTCCATGAAAATATTATTTTGGATAATATAGGATATATTGATGATGAAAAAACACTTTACTCAATATTTAATTTTGTTGAACAGTATAACAAGTATTTAATTATTAATTCAATTGTGCCAATAAATTCAATTAAATTTAAATTACCAGATTTAAAATCAAGGCTTAATAATTGCATATTTGCTAAAATCGATAAACCAGACGATGATATGATTTTTGCATTAGTTTTAAAACATTTTTCAGATAGACAAATAAAAATTGAGAAAAAAATAATTGAATATATAACCAAAAGAATTGAAAGATCGTATGGAAAAATAGTAGATTTTATATATAAAATTGATCAGTTTAGTTTAATAAATAAAAAATCTATTGATTATAAAATAATAAAGAAAATTTTAGAGGAATAATTGAGTAAATACAGAACACACAATTGCAACGAATTAAATAAAGAGCATATTAATAAATCAGTCTTATTATCAGGATGGGTTCACAAAAAAAGAGATCATGGAAATTTATTATTTATCGATTTAAGAGATAATTTTGGAATTACACAATGTATCGCTGATAAAGATAATAAAAATTTTTTAGATTTAGAAAAAATATCTCTTGAAACTGTAATAAAGGTCGAAGGTATTGTTTTAAAGCGAACAGCAGAAACTATAAATAAAGATATATCAACCGGAGATATTGAGGTTCAAATTAAATCCTTTGAAATTTTAGGCAAAACAAAAGAGTTACCATTACCAGTTTTTTCTGATCAAGAATATGCTGAGGAAATTAGACTTAAATATAGATTTTTAGATTTGAGAAGAAAAAAAATTCATAATAATATAATATTAAGATCAAAAGTTATTTCATTTATAAGGAAAGAAATGGAAAAACAGGGGTTTAATGAATTTCAAACTCCAATTTTAACATCATCAAGTCCAGAAGGGGCTAGAGATTTTTTGGTACCAAGCAGACTAAATCCTGGAAAATTCTATGCATTACCACAGGCGCCTCAACAATTTAAACAATTAATTATGGTTTCTGGTTTTGATAGATACTTTCAAATTGCTCCTTGCTTTAGAGATGAAGATGCTAGAGCTGATAGAAGTCCAGGAGAATTTTACCAATTAGATATTGAGATGTCATTTGTAGAACAAGAGGATGTATTTGAAGTTGTAGAAAAATTAATGGTTAATTTATTTAATAATTTTTCTGATAAAAAAATATTGTTTGAAAAATTTCCAAGAATTCCTTTTAAAGAATCAATGAACAAATATGGTACAGATAAACCAGATTTAAGAAATCCTCTATTAATTTATGATATCTCGGAAATATTTAGCAGAAACGATGTTAAATTTGAAATTTTTAAAAAATTATTAAAATCCGGTTCATTAATAAAGGCCATAGTAACTAAGAAAACTTTTAATAAACCAAGAAGTTTTTTTGATAATATTGATAGATGGGCAAAAGATCAGGGTTGGAGTGGATTAGCATATTTTTCTATCGAAAAAGATGAGGGGGGTAAATTAATTGGAAAAGGCCCAATTGGAAAATTCTTCTCAAATGACTCGTTAAAAGAAATAATGAAAATTACTTCTGCAGAAGTAGGGGATAGTATTTTTATGTCTTGTAGTAAAGAAAGTGAAATTTACGAAATAATGTCTAAGGCTAGAAACAAAATAGGTGGAGATTTAGATGTTATAAATCAAAATTCTTTTGCTTTTTGTTGGATAACTGATTTTCCAATTTTTGAATTAGATAAAGAAACAAAAAAAATTAATTTTAGCCATAATCCATTTTCAATGCCACAAGGAGATCCTAACAATTTAGATTTATCAAAACCACTAGATTTGAAAGCTTATCAATATGATATTGTATGTAATGGTTTAGAACTTTCATCAGGAGCAATAAGAAATCATATACCTGAATTAATGTATAAATTATTTTCTATTGCAGGATATAATAAAAATGCTGTTGATGAAAAATTTAGTGGTATGATAAATGCCTTAAGTTACGGTGCACCCCCACATGGAGGTATTGCACCGGGTATAGATAGAATTGTCATGCTTTTAGCAAATGAAAAAAATATTAGAGAGGTTACCATGTTTCCAATGAACCAAAATGCACAAGATCTAATGATGAATGCCCCGTCAAAAGTGAGCGAAGTTCAGTTAAAAGAATTGAATTTAAAAACCTTAGAAAAAAAGAAATAATTTATTTTTTTTTACCTTTTAAATTTAGCTTGATATCTGAAAGATCAACTAATTTTTCTCTATAATTGTTTCTTACAAATCCTTTACTGGTTATATCTTTAACTAATTTAATAAATTGACTTTGTTCTTCATTATTTTGATCACTTTCAATTGAATCTTCTTTATTAGCAATGGAAGGTGTGTGAGCAAGATCCTCTCTATTTAAATAAGAAATGGCTAATTCTCTGAAAATATAATCTAGTATTGATGAAGCGCTTAGTATTCTATCGTTTCCTTGAACTTTTCCAGATGGTTCAAATTTTGTACCGATAAAAGCATTTACAAATTCATCTAATGGAACGCCATACTGTAAACCCAATGATACAGCTATTGCAAAATTATTCATTAATGCTTTGACTAACTCTCCTTCTTTAGAGGTATCAATAAAGATCTCACCAATTTTACCGTCTTCATATTCACCAGTATGAAGATATACTTTGTGATCACCTATAGTTGCTTTTTGTATGTATCCTTTTCTTCTATCTGGCATACTAAATCTTTTTGTAATACTTTCTTTTAAAACACCATTGTTTATTGGAATATTTTTTGGAGTTTTGATTTTATTATTACTCAAATTGTTAGAGGATTCGTTATAGTTTGTTTCTACATTTTTGTTATTTTTTTCAAGATTTTTTGTATTTCTTTTATCAAATTTCACATCTAAGATTTCATATTCACCATCTTCACGTTTTTCAAGGTGTTCTAATTGATTATTACTTATATCGTCAAGGTAATGTTTTACTTTGAAGGTACAAGTGTAATAAGTTTCAACAATATATTTTGCCATAAATTAAAAATATTTTGAGTTTAATAATTTAATGTATATACATTAATGAAATTTAGTCTAATTTTTTTTTTACAATTAGAAATTGAAAATAAATATGTTGACATTCATTAAAGAAATTTTGACTTGGTGGAATCACCAAACATTTGGAACAAGATTGCAAACAATTTTTTTTGGAAAATTCGTTGGCGAAGATAAGTTTGGAAATAAATATTATGAAAATAAAAAAAGAAAAAAAAGATGGGTTATTTATAAAGGTGAAATTGAAGCAACAAAAATTCCAGTTGAGTGGTATTCGTGGATGCATTCAATAAAAAACAAAATAGAAGAAACACATGAATTAAAAAAATATAATTGGCAGAAAAACCATTTACCGAATCAAACAGGAACAAAAAAAGCTTATAATCCCAAAAAAAATCAAGATGCTACAAAAAAAAAATATAATCCCTGGAATAGTTAGTTGTTTAATTTCGATTATTTTATTAATTAACATTTCTATATCTCAAGCCCAAGAATCAATAAAAAATAAAAATGATATTTTAGTTGAAATAAATATTTTAGATAAAGTCAGCTCAAAAAATACAATACTTAAATTAAATCTTGGAGAAGAAAAAAAATTTCAAAATTTATTAATCAAAATTCTTAAATGTGAAAATTCAAAATTTGATGATGATCCAGAAATAACTGCATATATTCAGGTTAAGGACTCAAATATTTCTAATAATGAAAAAGTTTTTATATTTAATGGTTGGACATTTTCTTCATCTCCAACATTAAACCCTTTTGATCATCCTGTCTATGATTTATGGCTTAGTTCTTGTAAAATTATATGACTTTTTCCTTGTCTAACCAAGTTACATTAAAGTCAGAATTGACGAATTTTTCATGATTGATTAATTTTTTATGAAGTTCTATTGTCGTTGTAATGCCTTCGATTACAAATTCATCTAAAGATCTATTCATTCTTTGTATTGCTTCGGTTCTATTTCTTCCATGACAAATAAGTTTACATATCATACTGTCATAATATGGAGTGACCTTATAACCTTGGTAAATAGCTCCATCAACCCTTGTTCTAAAACCTGAGGGTTGATGGCACATTCCAATTGTACCTGGTGAAGGCTGAAAGTTTTTTGATGGATCTTCAGCATTTATCCTGCATTCTATAGCATGACCTCTAGGTTTGATGTCTTCTTGTTTTAAAGCTGTTTCACCACTGAAGGCTATAAATATTTGTTCTTTTATAATGTCTATTCCTGTAACAACCTCAGTTACAGGATGTTCAACTTGAACTCTAGTGTTCATTTCTAAAAAATAGAATTTTCCATCCTGGTAAATAAACTCAACAGTTCCAGCCCCTTCATATCCTATCTTTTGAACCATATTCACTGTTTTATCAAATAATTCTTTTCTAAGTTTATTATCTAAAATTGGGCTAGGTGTTTCCTCGATTAATTTTTGATGTCTTCTTTGCACCGAACAGTCTCTCTCGTGCAAATGTATAACTCTATTTTTTCCTGCTAAGATTTGAACTTCTATATGTCTTGGATTTTCAAAAAATTTTTCTATATAAACTTCGTCATTATTAAAATATTTTTTAGCTTCTAATTTTGCAGTGAGAAAAAGGTTTTCAAACTCATTTTCATTTTTAACAATTTTCATTCCTTTTCCACCTCCTCCTCCTGCTGCTTTAATTAAAATCGGAAGCCCTGTTTTCTTTAAAATTTCTTTAGCTTCTTTAATATCTTTTACACCACCCTCCGAACCTTCTATGACTGGAAGACCATAGTCTCTTGCTATTTTTTTTGCTTGTATTTTATCTCCCATCATTTGAATATGTTTTGACGATGGACCGATAAATTTAATGTTATTTTCCTCTAAAATTTTTGCGAAATTATAGTTTTCAGATAAAAAACCATATCCCGGGTGAACAGCTTCAGCATTAGTTAATTCAATAGCAGACAAAATAGAAGGAATATTTAAATAGCTACTTGATGGTTGGTGAGAACCTACACATATACTTTCATCTGCTAATTTGACATGCATACTTTCTCTATCTACATCAGAATGAATAGCAACTGTAGATATTCCCCATTCCTTACATGCTCTAATTATTCTTACAGCTATCTCACCACGATTTGCAATCAAAATTTTTTTAAACATTTATTCAATAATAATTAGAGTTTGACCAAACTCTACTGGCTGACCATCGGAAACACAAACTTCTTTTACAATTCCATCATAAGAACTTGGAACATGATTCATTGTTTTCATAGCCTCTATAATCATTATTGTATCTCCTTTTTTAATTTTTTTTCCAACTTCTACAAACTTTTTCCCCCCTGGCTCTGGAGCTAAATATGCCGTTCCGATGATCGGCGATGTTACATTGTTTCCAGATATATCTTTTTTTGTATTAACAACTGAGCTATTTATTTTTGTTGAGGATTTTTCTGATGATATGATTTCTGAATTAGTTTTATTAGATACTTTTATTTTTGTATCTTTATATGAATATTCAATTTCGTTTAAATTAAATTCATCTAAACAATCTTTTAATTCTTTAATAATTTTTTTATTTATTTCCATTTTGGATCATTTCATAAATTGAATTTATGGCTAAAATATAGCCATGAGTTCCAAGTCCACAAATAATACCCGTAACAACATCACTAATTAAAGATTTATGTCTAAATTCTTCTCTTTTGTATATGTTGCTAATGTGCAGTTCTATACTAGGTTTTTTAAATAGACTTAAGGCATCTCTTATTGCTACTGACGTATGAGTAAAAGCAGCAGCATTAATGATCATTCCTTCATACTTTTTTCTAGACTCCTGAATTTTATTAACTAATTCTCCCTCAATATTTGATTGGTAGAATTCAACATCAATATCAATTTTATTAGCTTGTGATTTACATTTATCAACGAGGTCATTATAGCTATCAGTTCCATATACAGATTTATCTCTATCCCCAAGTAAATTTATATTTGGTCCATTGATAATTATGATATTATTTTGCACAATTTATTTATAATACATGGTAAAAAAAAATAAAATAGAAATTAAGTTAAACGGTAAGTTAATAAGAGTAAATAAAGGTATAAAATTGGATGCCCTAATCAAAAAATATAAGTTTCCTTTAAATAAAATAGCAATTGAAAAAAATAACTTGATAGTAGAAAAGAAAAAAATTAAGAAAATTTCTTTGAAACCAAATGATAAGCTAGAAATTGTTCATTTCATAGGTGGAGGATAATGGCAACAAAAGATTATTTTAAAATATCAAATAAAAAGTATATTTCTAGATTAATAGTCGGAACTGGAAAATACAAAAGCTTTATAGAGTGTGCAAAAGCTGTAAAAGCATCTGGAGCAGAGATAGTTACTGTAGCAGTAAGAAGAGTAAACATCACTGACAAAAAAAAACCATTGTTAATGGATTATTTAAATCCAAAAAAAATTACTTACTTACCAAATACTGCTGGCTGCTTTAATTCAAAAGATGCATTAAGAACTTTAAGATTGGCTAGAGAAATTGGTGGATGGAAACTTGTTAAGTTAGAAATTTTAGGTGATAAAAAAACTTTACTTCCAGATATGATTGAAACATTAAAATCAACTGAAGTACTTACCAAAGAAGGTTTCCAAGTAATGGTTTATTGTAACGATGACCCGCTAATGGCAAAAAGACTAGAAAGTGTTGGAGCAGCTGCCATTATGCCTTTAGCTGCACCTATAGGCTCAGGATTAGGAATTCAAAATAAAATTAATATTAAGATAATTAAGAAAAATATTAAAATTCCATTATTAATCGATGCAGGGATTGGACAAGCTTCAGATGCAACTATAGCTATGGAACTGGGATGTGATGGAGTGTTAATTAATTCAGCTATCGCAAAATCTAAAAATCCAATTGAAATGGCAAAAGCAATGAAGCTTGCTGTAATATCAGGAAGAAAATCTTATCTATCTGGCAGGATGGAAAAAAATTTTTTTGGTTCTGCTTCCTCTCCAAAAAAAGGTATCATTTAGTTTTTTTTTTATATTTTTTGTGATATTTTTTTTTTACATTCTTATTGAATGATTTTTTATATTTTTGTTTCTTGTCTTCGAATTTAATTACATTTGTTTCTTTAATGATAGGTTTTTCAGACTCAATAGTTTCAATTATTTTGTTTGTTTTTGATTTAAACTCTATTCTGTAATCATTTACACCAAAGTTTAAATCTTCTTTAAAAGTAATTTTGACTTTATTTTTTTTCTGAAAATAAATTATATCTTCTTCACTGTTTTTAGAGACAAAATCAATTATTTTTTTATTTAAAAAAACAAAAATTTCTTTTGATTTATTTTCCAATGATTTGATTTCAGCAAGTTTTAAAACTTTTAAAGCTTGAGATTCAATTGTTAGACTCATAACCCATTTAACATTACTTTCCCTTAACCTTTGTCTTGACATTTCAAGTAAACCAAAATGAGTAATTCTGCCTATTTGAATTCTTGCTCTATCTTTTCTGCACTTTTCTTTTAGTTTTCTCTCAACCTGCCTTCTGTTAGAAAAATTATGCATATCAATAAAGTCAATTATTATTAATCCAGATAAATCTCTAATTTTTATTTGTCTTGCTATTTCTTCTGCCGCTTCTAAATTCGTATCTAGAGCAGTGCTTTCAACATTTTTTTGTTTTATGGATTTCCCTGAATTAACATCAATTGATACAAGAGCTTCTGTTGGATTTATGACAAGATATCCTCCAGATTTAAGTTTAACTTCCGATTTATATATTTCATAAAGTTTTGCTTCAATATTATTTTTAAAAAATAAAGGTGTCTTCTCTCTATATTTTTTTACCTTTTTGATTTGCTTAGGCATTAATTGCTTCACATATAATTTTGCTTTTTGATAACCTTCGTTACCTTCGACAAATATATTTTGAACATCATCATCTACCATGTCTCTTAAACTTCTTTTGATTATGTCACTCTCTTCAAATATTATCGAAGGTGCAATTGAGTCCATTGCTTTACTTTTAATTTCTTCCCAACTATTTATGGAATTTGTTAAATCGGTTTCTATATCGTTTTTTGTTTTATTTGATCCAGCAGTCCTTACTATCAAACCCATCTCTTTTGGTATCTCTATAAGATTTAGTATTTGTCTAATTTTTTTTCTATCAATTGGATTAAAAATTTTCCGAGAGATACCTCCTCCTTTTGGTGTATTAGGCATTAAAACTGTGTATTTACCCGCAATTGAAATAAAGGTTGTTAACGCAGCACCCTTAAGGCCTCTTTCATCTTTTAGAACTTGAACAAGTATTACTTGATTTGGTTTTATAACTTCCTGAATTTTATATCTCTTCTTCTTATTTTTTAAATTACTTGAATTAGTCTCAGATGTTTTTTCAATAACTTGACTTTCTTCCTCAGATATTTCTATTTTAGAATCTGGTTCAAGTATTTTTTCTTCTAAATCTTTTTCTTCTAAATTAGTTTCATTTATTTCACTTTGTTTTTGTAATTCAATTCTTGTTTCTTCTTCTTCCTTTTTAATGATTTCTATGTCACTTTGAGGTATTTGATAATAATCGCTCTGTATATCGTTGAATGAAAGAAAACCATGCCTTTCTCTACCAAAATCAACAAAGGCAGCTTGAAGAGATGGTTCAATTCTGCTTACTTTTCCTAAATAAATATTGTTCTTTATTAAATTATTATTCTTACCTTCGTATTCGTAATCTTCGATATCATTTTCTGATTTAAGAACAACTCTAGTTCGATTAGGATGCGATGCATCAATAAATAAGTTTTTTGGCATATGTTTATGTGTATTTTATTCATTTAAATATTTTATTAATAATATGTGTGCCATAACATTAACAAATTCATAGATTAATTAAAATAGAAATGATTAAACATTTAAAAAAAATCTTCATTTTGACCATATTTTTATGCGTTATATCAATAACCGGAATTATTAGTATATTATGGTACTATTCTAACGACTTACCTGACTATAAGTTTTTAAAAAATTATAAACCTCCAATTTCTAGTAAGCTTTATTCAAATGATGGACAATTATTAAGTGAATTTTCGTCAGAAAAAAGAATATTCGTTCCTTTCAATTCGATACCTTCATTGGTTGTAAATTCGTTTTTATCTGCAGAGGACAAAAATTTTTTTAAACATCCAGGTGTCGATGCTAAAGGGGTATTAAGAGCGATAATAAATAATATTTCAAATATTATGACTTCTAAAAGGCTTGAGGGTGCCTCAACTATTACACAGCAAGTTGCAAAAAATTTTCTTTTATCAAACGAAGTTTCAATTGATAGAAAACTTAAAGAAGCAATTTTAGCATTCAGGATTGAAAGAGCATTAACAAAAGAGAGAATTCTTGAACTTTATTTAAATCAAATTTATCTAGGTGAGGGAAGCTACGGTATAGCTTCAGCTAGCCTTCAATACTTTGACAAACCTATCAGTGAATTAAGCTATCCAGAAGCAGCTTTATTGGCAGCACTTCCAAAAGCGCCAAGTAGATATAATCCATACAAAAACCCTGAATTAGCTAAGTTTAGAAGAAATTTAGTAATTAAAAATTTATTTGAAAATAATTACTTAAACGAAAAACAATTTAAAATATTTTCAGAGGAAAAAATACAATTAAAAAAAAGAAAATCTGTTTATTTAGAAAACTCTAATTATTATGTCGAAGATATTAGAAAATTAATAGTTGATAAATATGGATTTGATAAAGTTTACAAACAAGGATTTACTATAAATACACCTTTAAATATATATCTTCAAGAACAAGCCACTTTGTCACTGAGGTCTGGGTTAATTGAGTTTGATAAAAAAAAAGGATGGCGTGGACCAATTTTGAATAAAAAAAACAATTCTAATTGGAAAAAAAATTTAAATGACTATAAATTAGAGGAGTCGATAGGTTGGAAACTCTCAATAGTTAAAAAATTAAATCGATTTTCTGCTGAAATTGAAATTACTGATGGATCAAAAGGAATTATTGAATTTTCGTCAATAGATTGGACAAAGAAAAATTTTAATGACCTTCTTGAAGTTGGTGACATTGTTTATGTAGAAAAAATAGAGGATAATAAATATAATTTAAGACAGCTTCCTAAAGTAAATGGTGCAATAGTAGTTATGGATCCATACACTGGAAGAGTATTAGCTTTAAGTGGGGGCTTTAGTTTTAAAAATAGCGAGTTTAATAGAGCAACTCAAGCTCTGAGACAACCTGGGTCAGCTTTTAAACCTTTTGTTTACGCTTTAGCGCTTGAAAACGGATATACACCAGCAACATTAATTTTGGATGCGCCAATTGTATTTGATCAAGGAGAAGATTTAAAATTATGGAAACCAGAAAATTATGGAAAAAAATTTTATGGACCATCAACACTCAGAACAGGAGTTGAAAAATCTAGAAATTTAATGACAGTAAGAATAGCGCAAAACATAGGTATAAAAAAAATTGCTAAGTTTGCTAAAGCTTTAAATATTTATGAAAATCCAGAGGAATTATTGTCATTATCTTTAGGGTCAAGTGAAACTTCTTTAATTAAATTAACAAATGCATATTGTAGTTTTGTGAATGGTGGAAAATTGATAGTTCCAAAATTTATTGATAGAATACAAGATAGTGAAGGTAATACGATTTTTAACTCAGAAAATAGAGAATGTGATGGATGTAATCAAATTTCTTATTTAAGTGAAAAAATTCCAATGATTAAAAATAATTTTAAACAAATTATAAGCAAGGAAACAGCCTACCAAATGACTTCTATTTTAGAAGGGACAGTAAAAAGAGGTACCGCAAAGGGTCTTCGAGATTTAAATTTAGATCTTGGAGGTAAAACAGGAACAACGAATAAAAATACTGATACTTGGTTTATAGGATTTTCATCTAACTATGTAATAGGAGTATACGTAGGGTATGATGATCCATCATCGCTAGGAAGATATGAGACTGGAGCTAGAACTGCAATGCCAATTTTTAAAAAATTTGTCAAAAATACTGTAAAAAAAGACAGCGCAAGACCCTTTAAAATCCCTCAAGGAATCAGAATGCTTGTAGTAAACTCAAACACAGGCGAAAGAGCTTCTTATAATGATGAATCAATAATTATTGAGGCTTTTAAAGAAAAAGATTTAATTAATAATAAAATTCAATATGGTAACATAGAGTATATTTCAAAAGAAAATATTTATAAGTTTTATTAATGGATAACGAATTTCAAACCGAAAAAACAAATA